>SAAO01000102.1 GCA_009929375.1 Bacteroidia bacterium | reverse complement strand
TGCAAAAAACCGAAATTATTTTTGATAATCAACTATGTTTTGCCATTTATTTTTCATAAAAAAGCATTTTATTTTCAAAAACCCCAATATTTAACAAATAGGGACACTATTTCGGTCCGGAATACGCTTATTCTTCAATCTTAGCATTGGTTACACGTTCAAGCAAGAAGCGGTTTTTGTTCCAATGAAAAGGTTTGTAACCCGTATTCTTTTTAATCGTATTATTTCGGAAAATCAAACCATCCACCGATTTGGCATAAAGTATCGGAGCATCGAATATATCAAATTCATTGTCTTCAATTACTATCCCACTATGGAAATACTTTTGCTGCCCTTTCAAGTTCGGAATCTCCGGATAAATTGAAATCACTCCATTGGTAAACTGAAACATATTAGTCAGCGCATTCACAAACTTATTCCTTCTGATAACAATATCTTTACATGCACCAGTCTCATACCATCCGTTACAATCTCCACAAAGAAGAATGGCTGTACCCGAAGTATGGTCAAACAAGTTATCCTCCACCACTGTTTTTCTGGGTGTACTAAATAAAGCCCCGCGAGCGCGGTTGTTGCGAACCGTATTCCCTGAGAAATGCACCTCCGGAGTCCATGTTAGGTTTTCAATTCCAAAACCACTTTTCTCATTTATATCCGGATGGATTGGCTCATCAAATCTGATATAAAATTCGCGAGCCCCATGAATCTGATTTTTATCATATGGACGAATCTCAGCGACACGGTTAGTACCGTCAATCAGCTCCATAGTCTCGGAACGTACAAACTGCACCTCATCGGTTGCTCTACCCCACTCAAAACCCCAAGCCTGATCATGCATATAACGAGCGATTACCGTTTTATCATCTACCCGGCTGATTACTTTTAAATAAGTACCATGCACATTAATCGCGTCATCCATCATGCCCTCGTATAAACCATTCTTCGATACGATGGCACCTTTACAACCTGAGAAGTGGGTTGCATCAGCCTGTGTAGTAAAATATCGTGGATCATTAGGCCCTTTAAGGCAAACATTGAACCGATCGAGGGTTATATTTTCACAAAGCTGAGCCAATAATCCCATTCCTTCAGCATAATGCACGGTAACATTCTCTAAAACAGAATTCACGTTATGAGAAAAGAAAATACCAGGGGTAGGACGAAAATACGTACGCATGGCAATCACCGTTCCGGGAATCAGCTTTGCATTCTTCCAATTTGCGACATGCAGCAAACGGGGAGACACCTCAACAATGCCTTTTGTAGGGCAGCTGATATCACTCGTATTATATACAAGACGTTTTGTTGCCTCTTCGAAGGCAATACCGACAGAAG
>SAAO01000066.1 GCA_009929375.1 Bacteroidia bacterium | reverse complement strand
AGCACGTATGAAAGTGGGAGTTCATTCCGCCGTGCCTGTGATAAAGGAAGCTGTAAAGTCGGCTTCTGAAGCCGATGTTATTTTGCTCGATTCGCCTCCGGGTACTTCGTGTCCGTTTATTCAAACGGTGGCAACTGTCGATTATGTGGTACTCGTTACTGAACCTACCCCATTTGGGCTGAGTGATTTACGCCAATCGGTGGACACGCTACGCAGTATGGGTAAAAATTGCGGTGTGATTGTAAACCGTGCCGGCCTTGGCAACGAGGATGTATTCGAATATCTGAAAAAAGAAAATATTTCTTTGCTAATGTCGGTGCCTTTCGACAAATCTATTGCCATGACCTATTCAACCGGAAAGCTCATTAGCAACGAAAGTGTCGAATGGCAAAATAAATTTTCGCAGTTGTTTAATATTATACTTCAGGAAAATGGAAATAGCAGTTATTAGTGGAAAGGGCGGAACAGGAAAAAGTAGCGTGAGTGCTGCTTTTGCTACCATGCAACCGAATATAGTATTGGCCGATTGCGATGTGGATGCTGCCAACCTTTATATTTTATTTAACCCTACACATGAAAAGGAAGAGGTCTTTGTATCAGTTTACAAAGCAGTAATCGACAAGGATATTTGTACTAATTGCGGTTTATGTATCGATTATTGCAGGTTTGATGCCATTCATGATGTAGAGGGTGAAGTGCTGATTGATGAAACTGCTTGTGATGGCTGTAAACTTTGTTCGCGCATTTGTCCTTCGGAAGCCATTTCGATGATTCCCGAGAATAATAGTCGTATGTATTCGGGCACATTCCGCAATGGAAAAATGGTGTACGGACGACTTTCGCCCGGCGAAGAAAACTCGGGACGATTAGTGGATATGGTTCGTGAAGAAGCCAAAAAAGTGGCCAAAGCAAATCACTTCGAAACAATCATAATTGACGGACCTCCAGGAATTGGTTGTCCGGTGATTTCTACCGTTACCGGTGTGGATAAAGTGGTAATTGTGACTGAACCTACACTTTCAGGCTTACACGATTTGAAACGTACCATCGAAGTGGTTTCGAAGTTTAAGCTTACAAAAACGGTCATTATTAATAAATTCGATTTGAATACAGAGATGGCTGACAATATTGAGGAGTATTGCAACTCTCAGAAAGTGAAGGTGATTGCAAAGCTTCCTTTCGACAGGGTGGTGGTTGATGCCATGGTCAATTGCAAAAGTGTGATTGAGTATGCGCCCGAATCGGAAATTGCGGGTTTACTCAGAGAAGCATATCAAAAAATTGAAGCTATTGTATAGACAGCTTCTGTTATTTTAATGAAATGAATAGCCATATTTTACATATTGGACTTCAAATTTGTGCGCACGATTTTGAAAATTTTTATTGCTCGGTGCTTGGTTTTGAGCAGATACAAAACTTTGAACTTACAGCCGAAAATTCGGAAAAAATATTTCAGATAGCAGGTGGTGCTGATGTGAAAGTCGGTTTTTGTCGCGAATTGCAATTAGAATTGTTTGTGACAAAATCGAATACCTGTAAATCCTTTAATCACATTTGTTTTGAGTCCGACCGTATAGCCGATATTGAAAGTAAAGCCTTGAAATACAATTATCGAACTGTACTTTTAGAACATTCGGGCACGCTTTTTCTAATGGATGCTTCGAATAATATTTTTGAAATTAAACCAATTAAATAAATTGTTTATGTTTTCGAACAGAGGGTTTAACAACGCAGGACACCACAAACGGAATTTTAGTAATCAGTCCGCTCTATGCGTTTGCCCTAAATGTGGTTATACAGCAATACACGAACAGGGAGTACCTTGTAGTTCAAAATCGTGTCCTGTATGCAAATCGTGGTTAATGCGTCATGACGCTTCACCATCAGATCTTAACAGTCGTGAAGTCAATAATCCTCAAAACGTTGCGGTTCAATCGGCACAAGAATTGGTTATTGAATATCCGAAAGTAGATGTCGATTTGTGTATTGGTTGTGGGGTGTGTGTGGAAATATGCCCTGTAAATGCCATAGTAATGAATGATGATAAAGCATTTATCATTGAGGATATGTGTCGGAATTGTCAGAAATGTGTTCGAGCTTGTCCTGTAGGTGCAATTTCATAACTTATAAATTTTTTTATTATGATAAGCTTCGGACCCGTTCCCTCACGCAGGTTAGGAAAAAGTTTAGGAGTGAACAATATTACAGCCAACAAAATATGTTCATATTCATGTGTGTATTGTCAGGTGGGTTTGACTCATAAGTTTAGTGCTGAGCGTCAGGAATTTTATTCGCCCGATGTAATTTACAAAGAAGTGCAGGCACATCTTTCGAAGTTAACATCCGACGAACAACCCGATTATCTGACTTTTGTAGCCAATGGCGAGCCTACACTCGATATTCGTTTGGGCGAATCTATCAGTCGTCTCAAAGAATTTCAAATACCGGTGGCAGTTATTACAAATGCTTCGATGCTCTCGGATGTTCAGGTACGCGAAAGCCTTTGTTTAGCCGACTGGGTTTCGGTGAAAATTGATGCCGGTGATGAATTACACTGGAAAAAAATTAATCGTCCTTTCAAACAGATCACTTTTCAAAATTATTTATCAGGTTTAAAGCAATTTTCAACTGAATTTACCGGAAAATTGGTTACCGAAACCATGCTTGTAAAAGATGTAAACGATAAAGTTGAAGATTTGGAGAATACTGTTAAGTTGGTGAATATGGTAATGCCTTCAGTGGCTTATATTTCAATACCTACGCGTCCACCAGCAGTGAAAACTGTACTTGCTGCCGACAATGAGATTATAAACTATGCCTATCAGCTTTTTACAGAAAATGGTTTGAAAACAGAGCTTATTTTAGGTTTCGAAGGAACCGATACAGGATTTACAGGCAATGCGGCTGAGGATATTATTAATATGTGTTCGGTACACCCCATACGCGAGGATACTATGCAGGAAATTTTACGCAAGGACAATGCCGACAATACATTGCTCGATACATTGGTGTTTAATAATTATATTCTGAAACTGAATTATAATTCGAAAAACTTTTATTTACGTAATTTCAGACGATAAAAGTTCTTTTTTTCAGAATTACATTTGAAATCATTTTTAAGAAAACAAATAAAACAAACAATATGACAAAAAAGTATGATTTAATTATTATCGGTGGTGGACCTGCGGGCATCACCCTTACAAAGCGCTTAGCTAAAACAATGAAAATTGCAGTGATTCGCCCTGAGGATTTTAGCTTGGTTTATTGTGCAATGCCTTATGTGATAGAAGATTTAATTGATAAACGCAAATGTTTTAAAAAAGATGAGCTGATAACCGAAGCGGGTGCTGAGCTTATCAGAGATTTGGTGAAAAGTGTAGATTTTAAATCGAAAACGCTTCTTCTGCAATCGGGCAATTCCTTAGCATACGATAAGCTTGTAATTGCAAGTGGCGCTAACCCTTTTATCCCGAAAATTGAAGGTTACGACCTCAAAGGCGTTATGGGTTTCAAAACTCAGGACGACCTTGAACTCGTGACCTCATATGTTGAAAATGGATTGAAAAAAGCCATTATTGTAGGCGCCGGTGCCATTGGAATTGAACTTGCGCAGGCTCTCAAACACAAAGGACTTGAAGTTATTCTGGTGGATATGGCTTCATATGTTTTACCAAATTTAGTTGGTCCTGAGTTTTCGCAATTGGCTTCTGAGCAGATTGTGAAAAACGGAATTCACTTAATTCTGAATGCAAAAGTTGAAAAACTTCAAGGAAAAGATTTCGTTGAAGAAGTACATTTAGATACAGGTGAAATTATTGATTTAGATGACTACAGACCTTGCACTGTGAATGATAATTACACTATTAAAGGGCTGGTCGTATTTGCTACAGGGGTTGTTCCCGAATTGTCGTTTGTGCAGGGTACCGAACTCCAAATCGAACGTCAGGGAATAGTAGTGAACGAACGCATGGAGACAAATCTGCCAGATGTGTATGCCGTAGGCGATTGTGTTCAATTTAAGCATTTTATAACAGGTCAGCCAAGCCCTGGAAAATTAGCGACTAATGCTGCTCCAATGGCTGCAGTTCTTGCTAATAATTTATTGGGTAAACCTGCAACATACAAGGGCTTTATCAATGGAGCAGCAACCAAATTGTACGATAACTTCGTGGGTGGAACAGGGCTTACTGTTTCAGCAGCGCAGAAATTAGGTTTTGAGGTAGTAAAAGCTTACAGTCAGGCTACTACTCAGTTTCCTATTATGCCCGGGAAAAAAGATCTTCGAGTAAAACTTGTTGCAGATAAGAAAACACAAAAAATTATTGGTGGTCAAGTTTTTAGTGGCGAACCTGTAACTTCTTTGGTTGATTTAATTACTTTTGCAATACAAAAAGGTGCAACGGCTCACGATTTGGTTGAACTGAGTTATTCATCTCAGCCATATCAGTCATTTTTTCCTGCGGGTAATGTAATCGTAATGGCTGCCGAAAGTCTAATCGTGCAGCTTGAAAATTAATAAGGGAATTCAAAAAACAACAAAATGTATGGAGAAAGCTGAAATTCTTGAACTTTTGGGTGATATCGAACATCCTGCAATTAACTTTTCACTTATTAAACTTGGCATTCTGACTGATATTCAATTTGAGGACAAAAATGTTAGCGCTGTTTTTGCATTCCCGTTTCCCATCGGAAAAATTCCGATAGCCGATCGAATTATTCAGTTGGTGTCTGTAACGCTTGAAAACTTCAATCTTTCGTTCGCATATTCCACACGTTTAATGACAGAGCCCGAAAAGCAAAATTTTCTGAAACTCGAACACGAGGCATGGAAAGGCTTATAAATTTATCTTGTTTATTTAATCATTATATCAATTTTATAGATTTTATAAATAATCATATTGAATTTATCTGTTGCTTCTATGATTTTTAATGAATACTTTTGTATCATTAAATTTAATTTATTAATCAATTAAAACATAACAACTATGGAAAATCAAGTAAATGCAATGCCACGTATTGGCGATTTAGCTCCTGCTTTTCAAGCTGAAACAACGCAAGGTACCATCAATTTCCCTGCTGATTACAAAGGTAAATGGGTTATTCTATTTAGCCATCCTGCTGACTTTACACCGGTGTGTACGTCTGAGTTTATGACCTTTGCTTCGATGCAAAAAGAGTTTGAAGCATTAAATACACAATTGGTTGGTTTATCTGTCGATGGACTTTATAGTCACATTGCGTGGTTGCGCACTATCAAAGAAAAGATTGAATACAAAGGCATGAAGAATGTGGAAGTGACGTTCCCGTTGATTGAAGATATCACCATGAATGTGGCCAATATGTATGGCATGTTACAGCCGGGCGAAAGCTCAACAAAAGCTGTTAGAGCGGTGTTCTTTATCGACCCTAAAGGCGTGATTCGCGCACTCATTTATTATCCATTGGCTTTGGGCCGTAATTTCGACGAATTGAAGCGTGTGATCATTGGATTGCAAACTGCTGATAATTTCAGCGTAGCTTTACCCGCCGATTGGCGTCCTGGCGACGATGTTATTGTGCCAACCGCCGGTTCGTGTGGCGTAGCTAAAGAACGTATGGATGACGCGTCGGGCGAACTCACTTGTTACGACTGGTTCTTCTGTACCAAGAAACTTTCTAAAAACGATGTGGAAAGTAAATTAGGAAAGTAGTTTTATTGTCTATGTTGGAACAAAGCCACCTTTTGGGGTGGCTTTGTTAGGTTATTTAAGGCGAATAGAAAATTTCTTAAGACGTTCGTCGAGCATTTGCGGCGGTATTATTTTTTTTACGGTGTCGGCCACAGCATTAATCATGCGCTCTTTCACAAAATCTTTACGAATTAAAATCGAGACTTCGCGTACAGCAGGTGGCGAGGTTATTTCGCGCACATTTTTAAGTTGCGTTTCGGTTAAAAATTGCAGATGTAATTCTGGAATTACCGTATAACCACCGCTTTTATCAACGATTTTTACCAGTGTGTCGATGCTACCTGCTTCGTACATATGATTGCTGCTTTCAGCATGGCAGAAGTTAAAAATCTGACGACGCGCACAGTGACCTTCTTGTAAGACCCATAAGTCGTCGAGTGGCATATCTTTGGGATTCAACGGAATTTCTGTGAAACGTTGAGTGGGCGAGAAGTAGGCCACAAACTTTTCGTAATAAAGTGGTATTTCCAACATGTCAGGTTGATCGAGTGGAGTAGAGACAATGGCTAAGTCTAGATAACCTGTTTTTAATTGCTCTAAAATATTGGTTGTTCGCATTTCCGAAATACTCAGCGTGATGAGTCCATAATCATTGCGAAAACTTGAAATGAAATCGGGTACCAAATAAGGTGCAATCGTCGGTATGATTCCAATTTTCAGTGTCCCTATGAGCGAATTTGTTTCGTTGTCCACTACTTCCTGAATGCGTCGCATTTCATTGAGTGTCGTTTCGGCTTGACGAATAATTTTTTCACCAATGGCGGTTGGTTCTATCGGATGTTTGGAACGGTCAAATATTTTGACGTCCAATTCCTCTTCTAGTTTTTGAACCATGGCACTCAATGTGGGTTGTGTTACGCCACATTCTTCGGCTGCTTTTACAAAGTGGCGATGGCGGTTTAAGGCTACAATGTATTCGATTTGCTGTAAAGTCATAATGCTTATAGATTTTATCAATGCAAAGATAGAAAATATCTGTTGTATAAATACTATATTGACAGTACTTTTGTACCAACAAATAATAACAGTTATGCTTAAACGAAATTGGTTATATATAGTAGGTGCTTTATTAGGTGCTGTTGGCGGATTCGCTTATTGGTATTTTGTCGGCTGTCAGAGTGGTACTTGCCCTATCACTTCGTCGCCTTATATTTCTACTATTTATGGCGCGGTATTAGGGGCTTTATTGTTAAGCATGTTCAAAACAAAGAAAACGGATGAAAATTAATTTATTTAAGAATTGGGATGCTGCGCGTATTATTCGCGTTATTTTGGCTCTTTCACTTGGTATTTGGGCTTTGGTTGATGAAGAGTATTGGTTGCTTACATTTTCGGCACTATTCTTGATACAAGCTTTTTTAGGTACCTCGTGTTGTTGCGGTGGTGGTTCGTGCGAATTACCTGATAA
>SAAO01000101.1 GCA_009929375.1 Bacteroidia bacterium | reverse complement strand
CGCCTCTTTACTTCTGTATTTTTAGTTTACATTTCCTTTTACTGTAAGTATTATGGGGCTGTTTTCCACATTGCAATATACACTCAGGGTTTTCGAGAAATAGCCCGTTTCATCTAAAGTTATGTCGGCCGAAATTGCAGTACTTTTTCCCTTTTCAATTGGTTCGCGTTCCCAATCGGCATTTGTGCAACCGCAGGATGTTTTCACATCGGATATCACCAAAGCTGTATTTCCGGTATTTTTTAGTTTAAATGTCATGGCTTGTTTTTTTCCTGCTTTGATATTATCCAACTGTATTTCTTTATTTATCACCTCCACATGAGTTATTCCATTGTTATCGGCATTTATCTTACCCGATATTATTTGTTTATACAAATCCCAAACTTTCGGATTTAATGTGGGATTACCTACCGAAATCACCTTATTGTCGATATCGAGCAGAAAACACTGAAATTCGGCTTTTTGGGGAAAGCCATTGAGCTGGTTTATCAGGTTTGTTTCATCTACAACTATGGGATAATTAAACCGGTCGCGCTTAAACAAAAAGAGCAATTCGTCCTTATTTTTAGGCTGAAAACAAAAAACAAACGACAACTTACCGGCAAGCGCTGTATCGGCTTCGGCAATAAGCCTTTGCCACTCATAGAGTTTTAGCTTACAACTTGTACAGCCGGTAGAGTCAACATAAAGTAATATTTTGTAAGGCGACGAATAAAACCCGGACAATAAGGTATCTTTCTCATATACCGAGAAAGTCATATTGTTAGGAAACTGAATGGTTTTACCAACCCATTCGGTTACAATTTGTTCGGCTTCGGCCTGTCGGTCGTCCTTTTTGTTGCAGGCAAAAAGGCTGATAAGCATTAAAAAGATAAATATATTTTTCTGCGACATAAATTATTGGGTTTTAATAGAGCTTATATAAGTTTGAATACTATGAAGATAATAAAACGCGGATTTTAAGACGGATTTCGATTATCTCCCTTTGGTCGCTAATTGAAGATCAACGAAGTGAATGATTAACACTACACTCTTAAATCTTCCCCGATTTATCGGGGATTAAATCTGTTTTTATATCCGTTTTTAAAATATTCAATCAGAAAATATTCCCCGCTAGCGCAGGTCTGTGACCTGTGCTGATTGTAAGCGTCTTATCCGTTTTGTCTTTGCACGGGTCAAAGATCTGCGCCAGCCGGGGGTAATTGAATTGACAGCCAGGTAAAAAACCTTGCTTAAATATATTTAGCAAAATTCAAACATACAATTATTCCAACTTAAATCTATTTGCTATTTCAATTAGGTATTTTTCTGTTCGGGCAAAATTCATTTTATTGACTACATGTATTGATAACACTT
>SAAO01000065.1 GCA_009929375.1 Bacteroidia bacterium | reverse complement strand
CCGGGGTTGTTTCTTTTCCTTATCCCAATAGGATATGGATTCGTAAACATAGGTAATGCCACTTCGTTTATCAAACTGGTTTATAATAGCCATTCTGCCGCCTCCTAGTTATGTATAGTATAACACATAACTAGGTTTATGTAATGGCGAGAGTGTTTAAAACCTATTAATATCAATGGTTTCAGCTTTTTTTTGTTAAATCATAGTTAGGTGTTTCGGGAATGCAGGTTACAAGCGGTTTCGATTACTGGAACTCCTGGATAAAGATCCAATCCATGCGCTGAAACAATTAGCTGCTAGCCAAGACCCAAGTGAAGCTTTTCTTCGTCTTAAAATCGTAGACTTAATCAAAGAGATCCAACAAATCGAAAGAAATAATGTGCAGAGAAGCAATTCTCAGATGGATTATTTTACCTTGTGGCTGCATCAGATCAAAACACCCATTTCAGCCATCAGCTTATTGATGCAACGGGACAGTCAAATGAATTATCGGCACCAAATGGAACAAGAACTGTTACGGATTGAAAATTATACACATATGGCATTAAATTATTTGAAAATTGAAAAAAGCGGTTCTGATTTGGATTTTGTGAATGTTTCGCTCAATCGCGTAATCAAAGAGACTGTTAAAAAATTTTCTATTTTGTTTATTTACAATCATATCCAATTGGACTATCGGGAGACAGCGGCAATTATTTTGTCAGATGAGAAGTGGCTGCGGGTTTTAGTTGAACAAATTCTTTCCAATAGTTTGAAGTATACTCCAGAAGGCGGCATCATCAGGATTTACATGAGCCCCACACAAGAGCAGCAGCTCATTATTGAAGATACAGGTATTGGTATCCGTTCTGAAGACTTACCGCGCATATTTGAACGTGGTTATTCAGGATTTAATGGGAGGATACATGAAAAATCAACCGGGCTAGGATTATTTCTTAGTCAGGAAATTACAAAACGTCTGGGCCATAACCTCATAATCGAATCAACTTTAGGGAAAGGCACCAAAGTCACGATTGATTTAGCCAGAGAACCGTTACGGAGGGACCATTGATGGGTAATCTTACAAAACTGTAAGGTTAAGCAACCCTTTGTAAGAAAAGATAAAGGCAGCCGATGTTCATTTTCATTAAACTAGTGATAGGGACAAAGAAATGAACAGGAGACAACAAACATGACATTATTAGAAGTGACGCATTTAAAAAAGACCTATACGGGAATATTTTCAACACAGGCAGTCCAAGCCTTAAAAGACATAAATTTTTCAGTTGAAAAAGGAGAATTTGTCTCGATTATGGGAGAATCGGGTTCAGGAAAAACAAGCTTGTTGAATATTTTGGCAACACTTGATACAGCTACTGCGGGTGAAGTAATGCTGGAAGGAAAAGACCTGACACAGATCAAAGATAGTGAGATTTCTAACTTCCGTAGAGATTACCTAGGGTTTGTTTTCCAAGATTTCAACTTATTGGATAATTTTTCGATAAAAGATAATATTTTATTGCCGCTTGTCTTATCCAATACGCCAATAACTGAAATGGAGAATCGTTTGATGCCCATCATTCAAAAATTGAAAATTGATGGGCTGATCAATCATTATCCGTATGAGGTTTCTGGGGGACAAAAACAGCGCGCAGCGGTAGCCCGAGCTTTGATCACAAATCCAAAATTATTGCTTGCAGATGAGCCCACTGGAGCATTGGATTCGAAATCCAGCCAAAGTCTATTGGAGACTTTCGAATCAATAAATGATGTGGGGCAGACGATTATCATGGTTACCCACAGTACAAGGGCTGCAGCTTACTCTAACCGTGTATTGTTTATTCAAGATGGCGAAGTGTATCATGAAATTTACCGTGGCGAACAGACACCGGATCAGTTTATGGACAAAATCTCGCAAGCGTTGGTTGTCTTGGCAAACAGAGGTGAGCAACATGAATAAATTTTTTTTTTCAAAGCTGGCCCTGCGTAACCTTAAATCCAATAAGCAAATTTATTTTCCTTATATTTTTGCTTCAATTGCAACGGTAGCGATGTTTTACATGATGGTCGCGTTAAGGGGAAATAAATTTATTCAAACCAGATCGGATACGTTGTCTTTGCTTTTCGCTTTAGGGGCTATAGTCGTTGGGGTGTTTTCCTTTATCTTTATTTTGTATACCAACAGTTTCCTGATTAAACGTCGAAAAAAAGAAATTGGCCTATATGCCATATTGGGAATGAAGAAGAGCCACGTTTCCAAAATATTGACGATTGAATCAATGGTAACAAGCTGTTTTAGTATTGTTGTAGGTGTGGTAGTGGGGCATCTATTGGGGGAACTTGCTTTTCTTGTTTTGAACTATGCTTTAAAGTTCGGGATAGAAATGTCTTTTCCTTTTACGATACAGGCAATGCTGGTTACGATCGGACTGTTTGCCCTCATCTTTTTAACAACGTTGGGTTACAATATCACTCAAGTTACGTTTTCTAATCCTATCCAACTGATTAAAGGCAAGCAGACAGGAGAACGGGAGCCGAAAAGTTCGCTTATACTGTTTATTCTTTCATTGTTATTGATTGGATCAGGATACTGGATGTCGCTGACCATTGATAACCCGCTTGATGCCATGATTTATTTTTTCCTTGCAGTACTGTTGGTTATTGCGGGTACGTATTTCTTATTCATTTCCGGCTCTATTTTCATCCTGAAAAAACTGAAGAAAAATAAGCCGTTCTACTATCGCCCGAGTCCATTTATTTCAATCTCCGGGATGCTTTATCGGATGAAACAAAATGCAGTAGGGTTAGCCAATATCACTATTTTAGCAACCATGGTCATTGTTGCGGTATCAACGACAGCAGCTATTTTTATTGGGACCGAAGATACTTTGACGGTTCGTTTACCTTATGAGAATCAACGAACCTACTATGAAACCGTCGATTTGGAAGAACAACTTGAAGCCATCGAAAAGGAAACAGAAACGAACGGATTAAACGTTACAGGGACAGAAATGTATGTGTACTATAATCTGTTCAGTATCATTGAAGATAACAAAATTATGATTGGTGCGGCTGATTTTGCTAAAGAGATACCGGATACTATTCAGCTGCTTATCAGAGAAGATTATGAACGGATAGTTGGCGAAACCGTCCCGTTAAGTTCTGATGAAGTATTACTGTTTGATTCAAAAAATACATTTGGTTTTTCCACAGTGATAATCGGAAATACAACGTATCAAGTCAAATCAAAAATCGATAACCCCTTGAAAATGGATAAATCACAGAGTCCTAATATGATTATGATAGTGGATTCTAGAGAGACCTTAGAATCCATTATGGAAACTGATTTTAGATTAAGGGAGATTGACCTTCCGATTGTTGCAGATGCAGTTATTTCTTGGAACACGAATGGAACGCAAACGCAGAAGAAGGACTATTCTGAAAAAACGGCTGCTGTCGTTAGTGACAGTGGAAACTCATATTTTCAGTCAAGGGAACTTCTACGTGAAGAATGGTACAGTATGAATGGCGGCTTCTTGTTCTTGGGGATTTTTCTTGGGTTATTGTTTACTTTTGGAGCAGCGCTGATTACATATTTCAAACAAGTTTCAGAAGGCTATGATGACCGAGACAAATTTCAAATCATGCAAAAAGTTGGCTTGGATAAGCAAATGATTCGTAAGACTACCCGGTTACAAATTGTCTGGATGTTCCTCTTGCCGCTCATCATTGCTGTGATTCATGTAGCCTTTGCCTTTCCGATTATTCAAAAACTATTGCTCTTGTTCAGTGTGGTCAATACAGCATTAGTCTTCTGGTGCTTTATCGGCGTAATAACCGGATTTAGTGTGATTTATTGGCTCATTTATCAAGTAACGTCAAAAGTTTACTATGGCATTGTTGAATAGTATGCATCAGTAAAAACAGGAGCCGTTCCCGTGTGGGGCGGCTCCTGTTTTCGGATATCTGGCTTGGCTGTCCGATACTGTGGAGTTATCGGACAACAACCCCCACAAAATCGATCCCAACCAAAAAAGCTGCCTCATTATCACCTGAGACAGCTTTTTCTTTTTATTCATCAAGATTCATAATCACAAATATGTAACCGCAACCCCATAATGATCAGAAATGCAAGGGAATTTCTTCCCGTCGAACTTGACTTCGGACGTTTCAACCACTTGCGGTTGGTCCGAGAAGATGTAGTCGCTGCGGGACGGCACATCGTTTCTTTCCCAGCCGGCGAGTACGATAAACAGAGCCACCCAATGCGAAAGAAAAAGCCGCTGATATTGGGCAGTCCCTGCTTTTTGACTTTCGTACTACATTGATATATAGTTTGTTGTATATAAATCAAAATAAGTGGTGATTACCGTGTCGGAAAATCAAAATAAATTAATGGAACTCGTAGCGCGCGAGGTAGAAAAAAATCACGGCGTTGTGTTCTTGGCCACGTTGAAAGAGGAAGGCTATCCGAATCAAGCATCGTTAAATTATCTGAAAAAAGAGGGATTCGAAAAAATCAGCGGGGGAATCTATTTGTCACCACTTTATTACGAGGATGAGATGTATATTTATCAAAAACGGTTTGCGAAAGGCGTATATTCCCATGAAACGGCTCTTTACTTGCATGGATTGTCCGACACAACGCCTTTTATCTACACGATGACCTTCCCGCGCGGTTATCATTCGAAAAAAATTAAAGAGCAACCCGTTTCGTTGGTATGGAAGGAACGGTCAGTTTGGCAGGAGGACCAAATGACAGTGAAAAGCAGCAATGGGAACGATATTGTGATCTATTCAATGGAACGGACCTTGTGCGATATGTTTAGTACACGGTATGAAGCGGATAAAGATACACTTTTACAAGCAATCATAAAATATATGCGAAGACCCGATAAAAATATCCCAAAATTACTTAACCTGGCTGAAAAATATAACGTTTTGGACAAAATAAAAACTTACGTGGAGGTATTGTTGTGATAACCCCAACTCAAATGAAACAAAAAATCAAAAACATACAAACCAAAACGGGTATCCCTGCACAATTACTGCAGCGTAACTTCATTATGGAACGATTTCTTTTTCGTTTAAGTCAATCGGCTTATAAAGAAAACTTTATTCTGAAGGGTGGATATTTGGTCGGTAATTTTATTGGAAGTGAAAAGTGAACTACTATGGATCTGGATGCAACGGTTAAAGGATTCACCCTAAGCCTATCAAAAATTAAGCAAGTTCTCACTGAAATCGGGCAAATAGAAACTGATGACGGCATCACTTATGATGTTTTGCAAATGCAAGATATCCGTGAAGAAGATGATTACCCGGGTATTCGTATTGCTCTGCAAGGGTGTGTTGGTGGTACAGAGTATCGTAAAGGCTATCTGGAAAGGAATGGAGAAAAAGATGGAAAATAAATTACAGAAATACTTCGATACCCAAATGGAAACACCGGAGTTTGCTGAAGCATGGAAAGAAACCGAAGCCAGCTATCAAGCTGCAAATATTCTTTTAAAAATTAGAGCAGAAAAACAGTTAAGTCAATCTGAGTTAGCTAACCTAACTGGGAAAAAACAATCTTACATTGCTCGAGTAGAAAAAGGCACGCAGAATATTAATGTACAAACATTGAGTGACATTGTGGAATCTGCAGGCGGAAAGTTAAAAATAGAAGTAGTCGTTTAAAATTGTGTGAATTCTGCAACCGCACATGCGAAAACACAAAAAGGTGGGGCTGTCTCGTTTACAGACAACTACGCCTTTTTGGCTTGTGTTGTTCAACATTTTTGGTAATCGCCTCCACTCAGGTGTGCCCTGTAAAGTTTGTGTATGGTAAACTAGAGGTACATAAAAAAGCAGTGACAAAAACCTATATCATTGGTGAGGTGTTAGTGATGGTGAGCAGAGAATTGAAAGAAACCGTGTTGGAAGCAGTGGATAATCAATTAAACGACAATGATCCAAAATGCACGATAGGCACTTTTGGCCATTCCGAAAAGACGATGGCTGAACTAATTGATCGCATCAAATGTGATCCCGACAGGGTTTTCCCTGAGGAAGAGTTGGCGGAAATTATTGCCAGAAAAGAAGAAGCGATTCCTTTATTGATGGCTTTCCTTGAAGAGGTGAGGGATAATGCGGAACAATTCAGCAACAACTTTGATTATTTAGGGCATATTTATGCGGTTCTTCTGTTGGCTCAGTTCAGAGTCAAGGAAGCTTATCCTATTGTGCTGGAACTGTTCAGTCTGCCGAATGGGCTGACGGACAAGTTGTTTGGAGACGCGATGACAGATTATGCCGGGAGGATAATGGCATCCATTTGCGGAAATGATGTGGCATCCATAAAGCAACTGGTTGAGGACGAGGAAGTCGATAAGTATATCAAAGTTGAAGCGCTAACCGCCTTGGCTATTTTGACATTGAACGGGGAGCTCGAACGGCAGGAGCTTATGGCTTATTACAAAGAACTGCTTCCCACGATCGATAATCCAACCATTCTCACGTTGCTGATAAATCTCTGTACGGATATCTACCCGGGCGAGGTGTATGATGAAATAAAGGAAGCCTATAAGAATGATAAGGTGGATTCTTTCCTGATTGGTATGGGATCCGTAGATCAGGCCATGGTGGAAGGCCAGTCGATGGTACTGTACAGAGCCGAGAGAGATAGAAACTTACAAAAAATCGATGATACGATCGGTGAAATGAGGAACTGGGCGTATTTTGAAAATGAAGAAGATTCTGCCGAAGAGAACTATTTTGAGCAGCTGACCAACCACAATCTGAATTTCGTGCACCAACCGAAGGTGACGCCAATCGTCAATGAACCAAAAATCGGCCGCAATGACCCTTGTCCTTGCGGGAGCGGCAAGAAATACAAGAAATGCTGCGGGAAGTAAGTGGAAAAACGATATAAGAATGTAGGTGACGAAGTGAATTAGCCCGTCAAAACGCTTTTGGCGGGCTAATTCCGCATTTCGCGGCACCCCCGCCACTGGGTCCAACAAAACTAAATGTAAAAAGAAGATCTACCTCGCGCGAGGTAGATCTTCTTTCTTTCAAATGTATCAATCTCAGGCGTATGTCACCGCAACCCCATAATGATCAGACACGCAAGGCAATTTCTTCCCGTCGAATTTGACTTCGTACGTTTCGACCGCTTGCGGCTGGTCTGAGAAGATATAGTCGATGCGCAAGGGGACTTCGTTTCCTTCCCA
>SAAO01000064.1 GCA_009929375.1 Bacteroidia bacterium | reverse complement strand
TTTTCCATCAGGGCAAGGGGGAGTTAGTCCTCCTGGCTCTGAAAAAAACAAACTTTCCTATTTTGTCTGCAAAGTTGCATTTACTAATTGAATTTTCAACTTAATAAATGTAATTTTTTAGAATTAGCGTCTTAGCGACTTTGCGAGAGCTATAAGTTTATATTTCATGAAAATAATTATCGACGATAAAATTCCGTATATACGTGGAGCCTTTGAGCAGGTGGCCGAGGTGGTTTATTTGTCCGGAGCCAAAACCACACCCGATGTGGTAAAGGATGCCGACGCCATTGTGACCCGCACGCGCACTATCTGCAACGAACATTTGCTGAAAGACAGTACCGTGAAATTTATTGCGACTGCTACTATTGGTTATGACCATATCGACACGGATTACTGTGATGCTGCCGGCATACGCTGGACCAATGCTCCTGGTTGTAATTCAAAGTCGGTGGAACAATACATTGCCTCGACGCTTATGGTGCTGGCTGAAACAAAAGGCTGGAATCTGAGTGAAAAGACCATTGGTGTGGTGGGTGTCGGAAATGTGGGAAGTAAGGTTGCCCGGGTGTGCGAAATTCTCGGAATGCGTGTGTTGCTCAATGACCCTCCGCGCGAACGGGCTGAAGGAAGTGAAGGCTTTGTGAGTCTGGAAACTATTCAGCGCGAAGCGGATATAATTACATTGCATGTGCCTCTGAATATGAAGGGCGAAGATGCAACTTTTCATTTGGCGAATGATACATTTCTGAATGCTTTGGTTCAAAAACCGGTACTGATTAATTCCTGTCGCGGTGAAGTGACCGAAACGCAGGCAGTGAAACGGGCTCTCGACAAAGGTCTTATCTCTGACTTTGTATGCGATTGCTGGGAAGATGAACCGGATTTAGATTTAGAATTGCTTGCTAAAACATGCATTGCCACTCCGCATATTGCAGGTTATTCTAAAGATGGAAAAGCTACAGGTACGCTGATGAGTGTGCACGCAATAAGCGACTTTTTCGGTTTGGGGCTGAACAATTGGAGCCCTTCAGGGGTTGAATTACCGTCGAATCCTGTGATTGAAATTGATGGAGCCGGATTGTCGGAACAACAAATCATTGCCAGAGCCATTTTGCACACCTACGACATTCGCAACGATGATGCGGACTTTCGTAAAAACACCAAACTTTTTGAGCAACTGCGTGGCGATTATCCTACCCGCAGAGAGTTTCCGGCATTTACGGTTAAAACAAAAAATGTTGATGCAGTAACGGTTGCTAAGCTGAAGTTGTTAGGGTTTACTTGAACCACATAGGCACATAGATGTTGAACCACATAGGCACATAGTTCACATAGGATAATATGAGAAAAACACTACTGTGTTCTATGTGCCTATGTGGTTCAACATAAGTTCGAAAAATAGAAATAATATAAACAAAATAATTAAACACATGCCATAAAATACTACTGTGTTCTATGTGCCTATGTGGTTCAACATAAGTTCGAATAACAAGAAATATAACAAAATAAATAATTAATCACAGAAAATAGAAATACTATGTGTTCTATGTGCCTATGTGGTTAAAAGAATATTAAACCTAAAAAAACAAATACTATGACACAAAAGGAAGTTAACCGCCTTAGTTTTGATATTATTGGATACGCAATTGAGGTTCACAAAGAGTTGGGACCCGGGTTGTTAGAAAGTATCTACGAAAAATGTCTGGCCCATTTGCTTATTCAAAACGGATATAAAGTAACAAGACAACAATCGGTTCCATTAAATTTCAGAGGTTTGGAGTTGGATTGTGAATTGAGATATGATTTGTTGGTTGATGATACGATTGTTGTCGAGCTTAAAACTGTTGAGGAGCTTATTCCAATTCATGAGGCTCAATTGCTCACATATCTGAAATTGTTGAAAAAGCCAAAAGGGATTTTGATTAATTTTAATTGCACAAATATCTTTAAAGAAGGACAACGAACTTTTGTGACAGAGCTTTATCGGGATTTGCCGGTATAAAACTAATTAACCACATAGGCACATAGTTCACATAGATTATGTGAGAAAAATACTACTGTGTCCTATGTACCTATGTGGTTCAAAAAAAATAACAACAAAAAAAATAATGACTCACAGACAATAGAAATATTATGTGTTCTATGTGTCTATGTGGTTCTAAATAGGTTCAAAAAAATAATAACAACAGAATAAATAATTAATCACAGACAATAGAAACACTATGTGTTCTATGTGCCTATGTGGTTCAAAAAACATTAAAAATGAAACAAAAAGCTGATATTGGGTTAATAGGTTTGGCCGTTATGGGCGAAAACCTTGTGCTGAACATGGAAAGCAAAGGATTTACTGTGGCTGTTTTCAACCGTTCAGTAGAAAAAGTGGACAAGTTTATTGCCGGACGTGGTGCCAACAAAAACTTTATCGGAGCGCATTCGGTAAAAGAACTTTGCGACTCGCTGGAGCGTCCGCGCAAAGTGATGATGCTGGTAAAAGCCGGACAGGCTGTAGATGATTTTATCGAACAACTTATTCCGCATCTCGAACCGGGCGATATTATTATCGATGGTGGAAATACACACTTCCCCGATACTGTTCGCCGTGCCAAATACGTGGAAAGCAAAGGGTTGCTTTACGTGGGAACAGGTGTGTCGGGTGGCGAGGAAGGTGCCTTACTCGGTCCTTCGATGATGCCCGGTGGTTCGCCCGAAGCATGGCCTTATGTGAAAGATATTTTCCAGGCTGTAGCGGCCAAGGTGGAAGATGGTTCACCATGTTGCGATTGGGTAGGCGAAGGTGGTGCCGGACATTTTGTGAAAATGGTGCACAATGGTATCGAATACGGCGATATGCAGATTATCAACGAAGCCTATCAGGTAATGAAAGATATGATGGGTATGAGTGCCGACGAAATGCACGAAGTTTTCAAGGAATGGAATAAAGGCGATCTCGACTCGTACCTGATTGAAATTACCCGCGATATTTTGGCTGTGAAAGACGAAGATGGTCAGCCACTGGTTGATAAAATTCTGGATACAGCCGGACAAAAAGGAACCGGAAAATGGACCGGCGTTTCTGCGCTCGATCTTGGTGTGCCTTTGACGCTGATTGGCGAATCGGTATTCTCACGCTGTCTGTCGGCTCAGAAGGATATTCGTGTAAAAGCTTCGAAAGTAATCAGCGGACCTGTTGTAAACTTTACAGGTGACAAAAAACAAATGATCGATGACCTGAAAGATGCACTTTTCGGAGCTAAGATTATTTCGTATGCTCAGGGTTATAATCTGATGATGGAAGCTGCCAAAGAATATGGCTGGAATCTGAATTATGGCGGCATTGCCCTTATGTGGCGAGGCGGTTGTATTATCCGCTCCACTTTCTTAGGCGATATCAAAAAAGCATTCGATGTAAATCCGGGACTCGAAAACCTGCTGCTCGATCCGTATTTCAAAGAAATTGTGGAAAAAGCTCAGGCCGGCTGGCGCAGGGTTTGTGCAGCTGCACTTACCAATGGAATTCCTGTACCGGCACTTACATCGGCACTTTGCTATTTCGACGGTTTCCGCAGCGAACGTCTACCTGCCAACCTGCTTCAGGCGCAGCGCGACTACTTCGGAGCACATACTTACGAACGCATTGATAAACCACGTGGCGAATTCTTCCATACTAATTGGACCGGTCGTGGTGGCGACACTGCTTCAACCACTTATGTAGTGTAATTCAGAAAAACCACTTCGTGTAGGATTGTAAAATATCAACGCCCTTTACTCCTTGTTGGAGTGGAGGGCGTTTTTGTTGTTAAAATGAATGTGAGTTTTAAATTCTGATTTGTGAACTTACATTTTGTTGAATTTTAATTTGAAATGGCTGCTATCTGTCATAAAATAAAAAGATTTTATTTGTGTTTGTGATTGATTTACATCATATTTAGTCATAAAAATTATATTTTTCATCGAAAAAGCTTCATTTCGTTTTATCAATTCAAAGCAAAAGTGTATTTTTGTATGCAATTTAGCGAAAAAATGACTCACAATTACGAAGAATTAATTAAAGGCTTTGAATTAAGACTGAGAACTCTTATTTCAGGTTACAGGTCATTACAGGAAAAAAACGCCATTTTGGTGTCGGAACTGGAACGCCGGCAGAACGATTTGATGCTGGCACACCGGGAAATTCTTGAGCTTCGCCAAAATTACGACCATTTGCGCATGGCGCGTACATTAGCTGCCACCGACGAGGAAAAAGCCGAGTCGAAAAAGCGTATTGAAAAAATGGTGCGGGAAATCGATAAATGTCTGGCTCTTTTGGATGAATAGAGCATATGAGTGAACACGATAAATTAAAAATCCACGTACAAATAAGCGGTTTTCGTATTCCGATGAATATAAACCGTAAGGACGAGGAAGTATATCGCAAAGCCGAGAGACTGGTTGTGAAATATTTGGATGAATATCAGAGAGTTTACAATCAACGGGCTTCGGAAGAGCTGCTGATTCTGGTGGCTTTCAGATTGGCTGTAGCCCTGTCGAGGCAGGAGATGGACCGTGATCTGGTGCCTCTGGCCGAAAAGATTAAAAGTCTGGATGAAGAACTGAAAAGCCTGCTTGCAGTGTAGGGAAAGTTCTGTAAAAGATCGATTTTATTTGCCGCATTTCGTTGACTAAGAATGTGTTGTGCTGTGTCCTTCGGGATGGTGCCTTCGCTTCTGTCTTCGTAATGCGATTTTTTTTATTTGAAAAACTAAAACACGTATATAATTTAAATTCTAATCATTCACTTAATTAATCAATTCATAATATGGTAAGTATCATCATAGGAGTTGTGGCGTTTGTGCTGGGTGTGGGTGGAACATTCTTTGTGTTCAGGGTGCTGAACAAGAAGGCCCTCATGGAAGCCGAAGCGGAAGCCGAACTGCTCAAGAAAAACAAAATGATAGAGGCCAAAGAGAAATTTATCGCTCTGAAAGCCGAACATGAACAACAGGTACAGCAACGTAATGCAAAAGTGCAGGAACGCGAAGTAAAACTTCAGCAGCGCGAAATGCAGTTGAACCAGCGTCAGGGAGAATTGCAACGCAAAATGAACGAAGTGGATGCGCTTCGTGAAACACACGAACAACAGCTGACTATTTGCGAAGCAAAACGCAGGGAACTCGATCACCTGAGTCGTCAGGCGCACGAACAACTCGAAACTATTTCAGGTCTTTCGGCCGAACAAGCCAAGGAACGACTGATTGAAGCATTGAAAGAAGAAGCCAAAACAGAAGCAATGTCGTACATCAACGATATTATGGAAGAGGCTAAAATGACCGCTAATAAGGAGGCTAAAAAGATTGTGGTTCAGAGTATTCAGCGTGTGGCTACCGAAACTGCGATTGAAAACTCAGTGACTGTGTTTCATATCGAATCCGACGAAATCAAAGGCCGTATCATTGGTCGTGAAGGTCGTAACATTCGTGCGCTCGAAGCAGCTACAGGTGTTGAAATTATTGTGGACGACACCCCTGAAGCCATTGTGCTTTCGGCTTTCGACCCTGTTCGTCGCGAAATAGCCCGTTTGTCGCTTCACCAGCTGGTAACCGACGGACGTATTCACCCTGCCCGTATTGAGGAGGTGGTAAACAAAGTCCGCAAACAGGTGGAAGAAGAAATTATTGAAATTGGTAAACGCACCACTATCGATCTTGGAATTCACGGATTGCATCCTGAACTTATTCGTTTGGTGGGTAAAATGAAATACCGTTCGTCGTATGGTCAGAATCTGTTACAGCACTCGCGTGAGGTGGCAAATCTCTGTGCAACGATGGCTTCGGAACTTGGTTTGAATCCTAAAAAAGCCAAACGTGCCGGACTGTTGCACGATATTGGTAAAGTACCCGATGACGAACCGGAATTGCCACATGCTATTTTGGGTATGCGTTTGGCTGAGAAGTACAAGGAAAAACCGGACATTTGTAATGCCATTGGAGCTCACCACGACGAAGTGGAAATGGAAACGCTTATTGCGCCCATTGTGCAGGTTTGTGATGCTATTTCAGGTGCGCGTCCGGGTGCCCGTCGCGAAATTGTGGAAGCATATATCAAACGTCTCAACGATCTCGAAAATCTTGCACTTTCGTATCCCGGCGTTCTCAAAACCTATGCTATTCAGGCAGGTCGCGAGTTGCGCGTAATCGTGGGAGCAGATAAGATTGACGATAAGGAAACAGAATTGCTGTCGTTCGATATTGCCAAGAAGATTCAGGACGAAATGACTTATCCGGGTCAGGTGAAAATTACAGTGATTCGCGAAACGCGTGCTGTAAGCTACGCTAAGTAAGAAAAAGTCTTTAAAATGTAGATAAACAGCTGGTTGTGATTTTGTGCAGCCGGCTGTTTTTATTTTTAATCGGTCGTTTCTATAGGGTTATAGATTGTATCAGTTGTTTTTAAAAACAAGGGTATTTACCTTTGCAATGTCATTAAAAATTAATACAAACTATAAAATATATAAGATTATGGCTACAATCAAAAACACCGAATTTCAGGCTTTGCCTTACGCATACAATGCACTCGAACCCTATATCGATGCACTTACAGTAGAAATCCACTACAGCCGTCACCACAAAGCATATTTTGACAATGTGCAGAATGCAGTGAAAGGAACCGAAATGGAAAATCTTGATTTTATTTCGTTGTTCAAAAATATCAGTAAATATCCTGTGGCTGTTCGCAATAATGGTGGCGGTTATATCAACCACGTAATTTATTGGGAAAATATGAAAGCCAACGGTGGTGGTACACCTTCTGGAGCTTTGGCTGATGCTATCGACAAAACATTTGGTTCGTTCGAAGTTTTCAAAACTCAGTTCAGCGATGCAGGTAAAACCCGTTTTGGTAGCGGTTGGGCATGGTTAAGCGTGGATGCTGACGGAAAACTTTTTGTGAGCTCAACTCCAAATCAGGATAATCCTTACATGGATGTGGCTGAAAAACAGGGAACTCCGATTTTGGGTATGGATGTATGGGAACACGCTTACTATCTGAAATATCAGAACAAACGTCCGGATTATGTTGAAGCATTCTTTAGTCTGATCGACTGGGATGTGGTAAGCAAAAGATATCAGGAAGCTCTATCATAATATATGCCTGATTTTTCAGGACAATTTTCGAAATGAGAAAAGAATCACCCTGCCGGTGGTTCTTTTTTTTGTTACGTTCAGCAAAACCTTGATTCATTTCGAAATAAAAGCCTAAATTTACCGGACATAAATAGTCGACCCTTAAAAAGTCCATAAACATAAGATTATCAGTAAAATAAATCTTAAAAGTATTGTGTACATCTGCAAGTTTTAGTATATTTGATGC
>SAAO01000040.1 GCA_009929375.1 Bacteroidia bacterium | reverse complement strand
TCGTCTGGATATTGTTCTACAAAATTTAGTAAATTCATGCCTTTTCTGATTTGTTTTTACAAAAATAATCAAATTAGGCGAAATAACGGATAATCATTACCGAGTAATAACCCGCTTTAGCCTGTTCGCGCTCGTGCGAAAAGCGCGAACGATAACCCGTTTCAGGTTTTTCGGCAGTTCCCGGGTCGAGTTGGAGTTTTCCAACAGTGGGCATGATCAGAATATCACCCAAATCGGAATGTCCTGTTCCGTTGAAATGCGTATGACTAAATCCTACAATTGTTTTATCATCGTACTGATATCCTGCACAATACTTATAAGTATCTTTTTGATAAACACCGTTTATACTGTGCGGAATCAGTTCGGTATCGGGACTAAGCTGAACCAGTCCAAAAGGCGCACAGGCACCCGGAAAAGTGTGTCCCATCGATTTTGTACCAATAATGGGATTTACATAATCTATCGGGCTTTTCTGCGCATATCCGCTAATGGCAGACGCTATACACATGGCAGTTATGATTGTTTTTTTCATTCAAATATTTTCTGATAAAACTAAAAATTATTTTTCGTTCGATAATGAATATGGTGCTGCATCCTTGTCGGTACCACGTTTGGTATTTGGTGTGGGCGACATATTGAAATCTATTTTTGCACCTTCGAGCAATGAGTTATACTTCAGATAATTTTTGTTGTATTGCTCGCCGTTTAATTTCATTTCGCGGATGTAACGGTTTCTGTCGCTGTTTTCGGGCGCATTGATTTCTACTTTTTTGCCATTTTCAAGCGATAAAGTAACTTTCTTGAACAAGGGCGCACCCAACACATATTCGTCGGCACCCGGACAAACCGGATAGAAGCCCATAGCCGAGAATACATACCAGGCCGAAGTTTGTCCGTTATCCTCATCACCACAATATCCATCGGGCGTTGCAAAATAAAGACGATCCATCACTTCGCGCAACCAGTACTGTGCTTTGTAAGGCGCTCCGGCATAGTTGTACAAATAAATCATGTGCTGAATAGGCTGATTTCCATGTGCATAATTACCCATGTTCATAATTTCCATTTCGCGGATTTCGTGAATCACACCGCCATAATAGCTTTCGTCGTAAACAGGAGGCAGGTTAAATACCGAGTCGAGCATGCTTACAAATGTTTTTTCGCCACCCATCAGGTTAATAAGTCCCTGCACATCATGGAAAACCGACCAGGTATAATGCCAGCTGTTTCCTTCGGTGAAGGCATCGCCCCATTTAAACGGATTGAATGGCGACTGGAATGTGCCATCGGCATTTTTACCGCGCATCAGTTTTGTTTCCGGATCGAAAAGATTTTTATAGTTCAAACTGCGCGATTTATACAAATCGAGTTCAGCCTGCGGACGGTTGAGTTTTTTACCCATTTGGTAAATACACCAATCGTCGTAAGCATATTCGAGTGTGCGGGCAGCCGATTCGTTGATTTTTACATCGTAAGGCACATAACCTTTTTCGTTGTAATGCTGGAATCCGAGACGACCGGTAGAAGAAACTCTCGGATGTACACTGTTTGCACCTACAAGCAGCCCTTCGTACATTTTTGTAGCGTCGCTTTTGGTAATTCCTTTCAGAAAAGCATCGGCCACTACCGAAGCAGAATTATTACCCACCATACAACCACGGTGACCCGGACTTGCCCATTCGGGGAAAAATCCGCTTTCGAGATAGGTATTGAGCAAACCTTCCTGCATTTTTTCGGCCATTGAAGGATATACAAGATTCACAAACGGGAACAGACAGCGGAAAGTATCCCAAAATCCTGTATCGGTAAACATGTAACCCGGCAATACTTCGCCATTATACGGGCTGTAGTGATAAGGTTTTCCCTGTTTGTCGTATTCAAAAAACATACGTGGGAAAAGTACCGAACGGTACAATGTGGAATAAAATGTTCGCATCTTGTCAATATTGTCATCTTCCACCAGAATACTTCCCAACACTTCATTCCAACGGTCTTTACCAATTTGTTTCACTTCATCAAAAGTATGCGAGCCAATTTCTTTCATGTTCAGCTCAGCCTGTTCGAAGCTGATAAATGACGAAGATACTTTAGCCGTCACCTTTTCGCCACGTTTGGTAGCAAAACCAATGGCTGCACCCACGTGATTATCGGTAAGTTCGAGCACGCCCTCTTTTACCTCTTTCCCACTCCACGCATTGTTGTAGGTAAATGGTTTATCGAATACAATTACAAAATAGTTTTTGAAGTTTTTAGGCACGCCACCACTGTTGCGGGTTGTGTAGCCAATAATTTTATTTTCGGAAGGAATAATTTTGATATACGATCCACGGTCGAAAGCATCAATCACCACGTAAGATTTATCGGTTTGCGGGAAAGTAAAACGGAAATAAGCACAACGCTCGGTTGGTGCTATTTCGGTAACCACATCGTGCTCCGACAAATATACGCTGTAATAATACGGATGCGCTTTCTCCGCTTTGTGCGAGAACCACGAAGCGCGACTATCTTCGTCAATTTTCAGTTCGCGGGTAACAGGCATAATGGAAAACTGACCGTAATCGTTGATCCACGGACTGGGTTGATGCGTTTGTTTGAAACCACGAATTTTGTCGGATGAATAAGTATAAGCCCATCCATTCCCCATTTTTCCGGTTTGCGGCATCCAGAAATTCATTCCCCATGGCAATGCAATGGCGGGATAAGTATTTCCGTTCGACAATGAAATTTTAGAATCGGTTCCCATCAACGGATTTACCAAATCGGCCAGACCATTACGTTTTGTGCGCTCGGCTACATCTTTTTTCACAAACTCCTGATATTCGTCCCAAAGTTTTTGAGTGGTATTTCCTTCACCCAAAATATGTTTCATGGCTGCATCGAAGCTCCATGGATTCAGTTCACCAGCACTTTTGTTGAACTTCCGAATAAAATCCACATCTTTATTTGTCAACCATTGCAGGAAGAAACCTGTAGTCTGATAACCGTCCATCCAGTTTCCACCGGGGCGGCGATTGGTAACAGGGAAAAATCCTGCTTCGTAACGAACCGCATCGGCCACACCTTCGATAAATGCAAAAAACTCATCACCACGACGATAGCTGCCGCAACCTTTCGGTTCGAGCTGATAACCATGCGTTAACTCATGATAAAGTACTCCTCGGGTTTCGTAAAGCACATCAAAGTCGCCTTTGTTGGTAGCTGTTTTTTCCACCCAATCGGCGCTGTAGAAAATTTCGATAAGCGGAGCATCACCACCTTTGGCAGAAATGCCATTGTCGGGGCGTAATTCGTAGTTGATGGTACGAATGTCTTTTTTGTGATCTTTATCGGTCCAGTAAAGTATCGAAACTACTTTTTGAGCATGATCGGCAATAAAAGCTGCCGGATTGTGAATCAATCGGTGGTAAATTTTCGAACCGGTTACTTTGCTGTCTTTGTCTGTGTAGTTTACTTTCGGATAAATAAAACCAGCCCAGTTGGCTTTCGGAGTTTTTCCTCCAAAGAAAGAAACTTCACCCAAAGTCAGTTTTGTTTTGGGAGCCGACTGCAATTCCAGTTTAAAATAGCGGTAAGCTGCCGGTTTTGAAATTTCGAAAGCAGCTTCGTGAAAGCGGGAATAAAATTTGAAACCCGAACGTTTATCCAGATTTACCCATTTCTTTCCATCGTTCGAGCCTTTCAGCGTCCACAACTGCGGATCGTTGGCTTTGTCGATACCCGACGAAGTCAACGTATAATACGTGGCTGTAACCGGAGTCGCATATTCAACCCAAACATTCATTTTATTGGCAGATGTTTGCAACCATGTTTTGGGAGAATTATCCCACAGTTTTTTCACATCTGTAGATGAAAGCGAACCCGGCGCAATGTCGTACATACCTTTTGGTGTAAGTTCCGGGGATTGCGCCATAAGCATCCCTGAAAACAACAATATCAGTACACTAAAAACAACTTTTCTTATTTTAATCAATTAGTTTATTTATTGAAATTCTGAATTTTAAGGAATATTTCATTGTAAGCAGCAAAAAGTATTTAATGATATATTTACAAACACAATAGCTCACATAGCCATAATTGAAGATAAAGACTTAGCTCACATAGTAAAAGTATCTGACGATACTTTTATCGCTCTGAAATTATCCCGATATTCGGGATAATCCTATGTGTTCTTAGTATTTTCTGTTGTTTTCAAAACTACTGTGTACTATGTGGTGAAAATACATCAAAAATTATTTTCGAAGAGCAATAATTCTATTTGTATTTTCAAAAAAGGAATTGTTCTCCTGAATTAATTTTTCACAAAAACAGTATTATAAAAATCATTTCCCTGTTTGCAGCGAAGCATATAAAAACCTTTTTGCAAATCGGCCACATAGAGTTTACTTCCCTTCGAACTTTTCACCGACTCACCGAGTGTATTAAACACGAACACTTCATTATCGGCAGTAAGTCCGTCAATATTGAGAAATTCGTTTGCAGGATTGGGATAAATCTTCAGCGCCGAATTTTTATTTGTTTTTTTTACTGCTGAAGGTGCTACATTGATAAGTTCCCACAAGGCTGTTTGCTGTCCGTTATCAGTCCATTGACGAATGGCGTAACCGCTGTTGGGCGCTACCACATCCATTACCAAATCGCTGAATTTATTGAAAATTTTGTAATAAGCGCCACCTTCAACCGGCTGCAAAACAAACTTTTGATGATCAAATCCGGCATTTCCTTCAGGCGTACCCCACAATTCCATTTCGGCTATTTGAAGATTTGAACCTGAATTGTTTTGCATTTCGAAACGATAAAACTTATAATTATCTGTATTTGTGAAATTAAAAGTCTGTTTCTGAAATCGCGACACAAAGTCAATTCCGTTACGGGTATCAATCGTGGACCAGTTTTGTTCATCGTTCGAAGCTTTCAAAACCCAGTTGAGCGGATCGCGCTCCGGTGCATCGTTTGCCGAAGTAATTGTATATGCTTTCACATTTGCTTTCCCCAACAGTTCGAATTGAATCCAGGAGGGTGCACAGCCTGTGAGAAATTTGGTTGAAGTACTGTTGTCAATCAGTTTTTCGGGTCCCTCATTGGCCGGAGAGTTATCGCAAAGCGTGGTCACACGGCAACCTGAACCTGTCAGATCGGCATAACCATATTCCCATTGCTGGAAAACCGTTCCCGGAGTTGTAAGTGTTTTCGCCAGCGAAATAGCTTTGTTACTGCCTTCCACAATGAGGTTATAGAAACCGTTTCCGGCAGGTTGAAGCCTTATTTGCTGACTTTTCCGATTCAGATTAGACGATTGTACAATATTGGTTCCATCGGTAGTGGCATCGAGTTGTGCTCTCAGAAAATATCCGCTTTGCTTGTTTTTAATGTAATAAGTACCTGTCAGATTATCAACACCGCTGCGTTTGATAATTAAAGACTTCGTTTCGGCAGGATTTTGTTCTCCGGTCAGGCAGTCAGTATTTCCTGTAAGTAACTGTTTGTTTCCATTGAAAAGATCCTGATCGAACAATGACATTTCATATCCGGAATTTAATTTCACCGAGGATATTAACAAATCATCATTGTACTTTTTTTTTAAATCATTTTCTGTGTACTCACCAACCGACAAACCCACTCCAACAGAGGAATAATTACAGCCACTGTACAATACAGCCACCGGATTTCTGCATGGATCGACAGCAGTACTGCCTCCCACACAGTTTTGACAATCGTCGTAAAATGCACCACCGGCAATTACTCCGGCACAATCCTCGTTCGATGAAAAAGTTGTATTTTCGGGACTTATAAGTTCCCATATTTTATCATCGCCTGCATCGGTTGCAAACTGCGATATCTGTAAAGTTGCGTTTTGTTCCGACACTCCCCATATCATATCACTGTTATAATTTACAATCTGATAATCTCCGTTAGCATCCTGCTGAAAAATAAAGCGTTGCGACAAAGCAGATTGATCAGCCACAGCCTGTTCGGGTTTTGCACCTTCCGACACACCCGACTGATCCATTTGAAGCACTGTTTGTGTGTTTTCCGATACTATATTATACTGATTATCTTCAAGCGGTTGCAACCTGAATTTCTGAAGAAAGCTTCCTTCATTCAGCACCACATCAGCATTTACATTGCGACTATTTCCGTTTATTCCAAGAAAAAGTCCGTGTTTTTTATTTCTGATATAATATGTCCCCGAGAGCGTTTTATCACCTTTACGACGCACAATTAACGAACGTGTTTTATTGGCAAACGCACCGTTATCGAGACATGCGGTGCTGGCATTTATCACTACTGAGTTTCCGCTGAAATTATCTGTATCGAACAATTGCACTTCATAGCCTTTTTGAATACGCAGGGCCGACAAATTTGTGGCCGAGAAGTTCATTGCCTGCAAATTGGCCTGAGTATATTTGCCTGCACCCAACAACAAGGAATCTCCACTATAATTACAATCGGCAAAAGCAGTTACAGGCCCTTCGAGAAACCGACGACTCACACCGTCAAAAGTCATTACAACAGGCTGAATATAGCCATTTTCATCAAAAATCATTTTATCTATGCAGGTTACGCGCGCGTTTCCATCGGTTTCGCCAAGCGGACGACGGTGATACACGATATACCAATCGTCGGTTCCGGGAATGTTGATCACCGAGTGATGACCCGCACCGGTTGCAATAGACGCATTTTGTTGCAGAATAAGTCCTATGCGGTTAAACGGCCCGAAGGGAGAATCGCCAATGGCATAAGCCACACGATAATCGGGGCCAGTCCAGCCACCTTCCGACCACATAAAATAGACCTTTCCTTTACGACGAAACATAATGGGACCTTCCACATAATCCATGGGGGTTATTTCTTTGTAAATCGTTCCGTCATCGTGAGGCAAAATCGTTTTAAAATCATCGCTCAATCGGACGATGTTGCAATGACGCCAACCTCCGTAAATCATGTAATACTTTCCATCCACATCCTGAAACACATACTGGTCAATAGGCTGAGCACCATTTACAATTCTATTAATCAGCGGTTTTCCCAGATAATCGCGAAAAGGACCTTCAGGTTTATCCGAAACTCCAATGCCGATGCCGCCCACTGCACTTTCGTTCTGAATATCGTTGGCAGCAAAAAACAAAAAGTACTGATTATCCTTTTTGATAATGGAAGGCGCCCACATGGCAATTTTCGCCCATTTCACAGCAGCTGTATCAATAATGCTTTTGTGCTTTGTCCAGTTCACCATGTCGGGCGACGAAAAAGCATCCATAAAAACCTGCTTATTGTATGGTGCCGAATAGGTAGGATAAATCCAGTAACGATTATCGAAAATCATACCTTCAGGATCGGCATACCAACCCGGAAATACCGGATTTCCGGCCTTCTGGGCAAAGGTAACACTGGTAAAAAACAATGCGACAACAAGAAATTGTGATTTTAAAAACGAAAGTTTCATATTTATGTATTGAAAAAATTTACAGTTTAATTCTAAAAAAACAATGCGCTATCTACCTGAATTCAACAATTCCTGCGATACTCTGATGCTTTGCTGCGAAGGCGACAAATACGGAGGAGTGTACGGACCGGGTAAACCTTTGGCATATTTTGCGGCCTTACCCGGATTTACAATTCGCAAATCGATAAGTGGTGGAATAACCGAGTTATTCGGAATATTCAGAACACCATCGCCTTCGCCACCCCAGGGGTTACGCATTGAGAAAAGTGCAGCGTTATCCAGCGAATACATAAGCGTGAAAGCATGTGCCGACACAGTTTTATGATTTCCACTTACAGGCAAATCGCTTTTGGTAAATCCACCAATCGTAATTTTTCCCTGATTGAGCGACACTTCCACAGCGCGACGGAGGTCGGCAGAATTCAGCCTGTTGGCCGAAAAAGCAAAGCTATCACCATCGCCGGTGAAAATGGGAGCTACATGCTCGGTTCCAATTCCGCCAATATCCTCATTTACTTTGTATATTTTCTGCCATTTCATTAAAGCTTTTTCGAGTACAGTTGCCCATGTGGCACGATCCGATTTTCCGGTTACAGCGCCGATTTTTCCATTGCCATCGGCCAGAAATTTTGAAGAAACAGTCACATTCACCGGATTTCCCTGAGGATCGAACATGGCCACAGTATAGGTTTTATCTCCATTGTCGGTGATAATATCTTTAATAAAATCAGGATATAAATACGCGAATGAAGCAAAAACAGCCACAGCCGAACAATCGCCGATGGCGTGCTGATTCACATCGGCAGGTTTTGGTGTACCGTAAGGATACAGCGTAACGGGAAACTCTTTCAACTGAGTGAGCGAAGGCGCCGAACTTAACAATGAAGGTTCGTTAGCTGCATTTGCCAGCCACGTTTTGTCGGCCTGTGTGGTGACGTGTCTGTTTTCGAAGCGTTTTCCCATCGGAGTAAGCGTCGACAAAGTACGACCATTCGAATATGGCATCAAATCGTCCATATTCGCATCCAGATTACGAATAGCCCATTCAGCTATCTGAGTAGCTTCGCCACCATTGTTTTCAAGGACATCGAGTCTGTAAAATTTATAGGAAACAGTGTTTTGAAGATTATATTCTTTTCGTTCTTCCCTGTTTGCAAAAGTTACATTGGTACGCGTATCGAGCACAGTCCAGTTTACACTATCGTTCGAAGCCGAGAGTTTCCATGATTTCGGATCGAATTCAGGTTTGTCGGGTGCAGAAGTAAGCGCATAATAATTGATAAGAGCCGCTTCATTTCCATTCCAAAGAACATAAAAACTACTGTGGAAAGTCATAAAACTTGTGGTGCTCTTCGAATCGATCAGCGAAAGCACATTTGACCCAAAGGGAGCATCAGAGAATTGCGAAGAAATAATACCTGCTGTGGGCATATTGAGATTCTGCTCACCAACTTCCGACGAAAATGGAAGATCAGGATTTGCTTTTGAAAGAAAACTCAACTCAGCCATCGAAGTGGAAGCTGCACCATTGTTTTCGGCAATCTCGATTTTATAGTATTTGTAAGCAGTTGAGTTTACAAAATAATACTCCTTTTTCTCCATGTTAGCCTGAAAAGCCTCATTGGTTCTGGTGTCGAGCAAAGTCCATGCAGCATTATCGTTTGAGCCTGAAAGTGTCCACGATTTCGGATCCTGCAATCTGTCGTTTCCCGAAGTAATGGAGTAATAATTCACAAGCATGGCACGATTCGCATTCCAAAGAATATAAAAACTGTTTCTGGGAGTTGAAAAAAACGTGCTGTCCACACCATCCACAATTTTGTTGATACCCGAACCCTTTGGCGAGTCGGTATGCTCCACCGAAATAACGCCACCCGTAATCGTATTGGAATTGCCATCGAATATTTTTGCAAAATTGGATGTTTTCTCAGTATCGGTTTCCTGAATGGGATCCGGATCTTCTTTGGCACAACCTGAAAAGATCAAAGGAAGCAACACCACAGTAAAAATCAATACTTTTTTTACTGTACTCAAAAAAGTTGAGTTTGATAAAACTTTATAATTTGTCATTTTGTAATCATTCATTTTCATTAAAAAATATTTCCGCATAGTATCCGAAAATCTATCAATTTATGGTTTTACATATTTCAAAGTGGCTTGTTTCGAGCTGAGCGAAGGCGGAACAGCCGCATCGTTTACCGCACGTTTATAGTTGGGTTTATCGCTCATTACAAAGTGTAGCTCAGCGCCATTTCTGATATCTTCAAAGGTAATAAAGGATTTATTGTATTCCTTGCCGTTCAAAAACATTTTATGCAAATAAACATTCTTTTTTGACCAATTTTTGGTCGTAACCTTCACCTTTTGCCCGTTACTCATGGTCATAGTCACTTCGGGTAATGCCGGTGAACCAACATTATAAATGTTGCTTGAGGGCGCTGTGGGATAAAAACCCATGCAGTTGAAAATGTACCAGGCCGACATTTGTCCGCAGTCATCGTTGCCACTCAGAGCGTCGGGCGTATTGCCATAAAATGCATCCACCACCTGACGCAAACGTTGCTGCGCTTTCCATGGCGTTTTCAGGTAATTGTACAAATAAATAATCTGGTGACAGGGTTCGTTGCCGTGCCAGTAAGCGCCAATTCGTCCCTGAATATCGTGAGCACCGGGAATATCATCGGGCAATTCCATTGTAAACATTGAATCCAAACGCGCTTCAAAGGCTTGTCTGCCCGTTTCGTTTATCATTCCCTGCACATCGTGTGGCACATACCAGGTATATTGCAGGGTAAAACCTTCGGTAATATCGCCCCAACCATGCACCGAACCGGGTCCTGTGTATGCAACGGGCGAAAACGGCGTGCGCCATTCGCCGGCCATATTGCGTCCGCGCATGTATTTTGTTACCGGATCAATCAGATTCTGATACGAAAGCGAACGATTCAGAAAATAACGGTAATCGTCCATTTTATTCAGTTTTTTGGCTGCCTGAGCAATGCAATAATCGTCGTAAGCATATTCGAGCGACTTCGAAACCGACTCACGTTCCTTATCAAAAGGCACCCAACCCAGCGAAGTGTACTCCGGCAAACAATCGTAGTGCGGATTCATTGCTGTTTTTTTCATGGCCTGATAAGCACACTCGTAATCGAAACCATTGATATCTTTCATAATGGCATCAGCAATAACTGACACAGCATGATAACCAATCATACACCAGGTTTCGTTGCCATAGAACGACCAAATGGGCAACATTTGCTCCACACTTTTGTCATAATGCACCAACATAGAGTTAATAATATCGGCATTTACATTCTGCTGAACCAGATTGAAAAGCGGATGCAATGCCCTGTAAGTATCCCATAGTGAGAAAACCGTGTAATTTGTAAATCCTTTGGCTTGATCAATATTCTTATCCAGCCCACGAAATTTGCCATCGGCATCCTGAAAAATAAAGGGGTGTAAAAAAGCGTGGTAAACCGATGTATAAAATGTGGATTTTTGTTCTTTATCGCCCTTAATTGTGAAACGCGAAAGCTCTTTGTTCCATTTCTCCTCGCCCTTCTTTTTAAGCGATTCAAAATTTTCCTTATCAAGTTCTTTCAGGTTAGCCAAAGCACCATCGGTACTTACTGCCGAAATGGAAGTTTTCACAGTGACCTGCTCGTTAGTGTTCGATTTGAATTTGAACCAGATACGAAGATCTTTGCCCCAGGCTTCCTTGTGACTGCGGAAACGTTTGGTATTGTAAATCACCGGCGTCTCACCCTGCATAATGCCATAATCGGAAAATTTACGCGAAAAAACCGCCGCAAAATACACATGACGCTCAGGCCCCCAGCCTTTTACAAGCTTGTAACCGGTAATGGTAGAATCGTTTTCGAAACGCACATTGCTCCACTCGCAACTGTGCAGAAGCGTGTGATTCATGTCAATAAGTATGTATGCGCTGTCCGATTGCGGATAAGTAAATCTGAAAATACCGCTGCGCACGCCAGAAGTCATTTCCACTTTTACATTTTCGTCCACAATATCTACGGCATAATAATTCGGCGAAGCCCATTCCTTGTCGTGCGAATAACGAAACCTATATCCCTGTGCATGATCCTGATGCGTGCCGGGTTTAAAAAACAACTTTCCAACTCCGGGACGAAACAGGAAATCGCCCAAATCGGGAATTCCCGTTCCACTCAAATGTGTGAGACTAAAGCCAAGCATGGTCAGATGATTGTATTTATAACCCGCCGCTGCATCATAATAATCGAAATCGGTATCGGGACTCATTTGTATGCCACCAAATGGAATTTGAGAACCCGGATAAGTATTTCCGAAACCCGAAGTCCCCACAAAAGGATTGACATATTGTAAAAGATCTTCACCCGCAGAGCTTGTAAAATCAGACACAACTTTAGCACCCACATTTGGTACCGTCAGAAAAAAACTCAACACTACAATCAACCGCCACATTTTCTCCATCATTTCTGATTTTACTTTACAAATTTGACTCAAAATTATATTCATTATTACCTGAAAATTCGGATGTTAGTTACACATCCAACAAACACTATTTTAAAAACTTGATACCTTTTTCTTTTACATTATTTCCGGCAAAAACCACAAAAACACCTTTAGGGAAACGCGCAATATCAACCGAATGCTGTGTCGATTTGCTTACCGAGCTGTGTATTTTCTTACCCTTCAAATCATAAATACTGACCGAATCGTTCACATTCAGATTCTGAATTGTAAGTTTCGATTTATCAGCATTCAGGGCAATTGTAATGCGGCTTTCGTTCAGATTTTCGATACTGAGCGTGGGGATTGCAGCCTGATATTCGTTCCAGAGTTCCATCCCACTTTTACCAAACAAAGCCATTGCGGTAGCATTGAACGACCAGGGGTTGATAGTAAATGCGGTACGGTTGATATCTTTCAGGAAAGTAGCACTTTTGGTATTTGTGATCCATTGATAAAAAAATGCAGTTACATTGTAACCATCAGTCCATTGACCACCCACGCGCGGATAACGCTTTGGATTAAATCCACCTGTAAGCAAACGCGCAAGATCGGCTGTACCTTCGAGAAAACCGAAATATTCAGTTCCCGCTGCATATCCGCCAGCATTCATTGGTGAACGCTGATAGCCGTGGCAAATTTCGTGACAAAGCACTCCGTAGATTTCGTCAGCCGAAACCTCATCGGAATGTGACTGACTGAATGAGTTCAGATAATTCATATCGAATCCAATTTCGATGGCAGGAATACCTCCTGCTTTGTATGATAAGGCTCCACCTTCGTTTAATTTGTAATTAATTGTTCTGAGATTATGCTCATTAGCTTCATCTACCGTATAATACAATTCTTTGGCAATAACCAGACAGCAATTTTTTACAAAATCCTCAATACTGTTGAAGCCTTTCATTTTTGCAAGATTGTTATACTTTGTGTAACCCGGATTCAATGCATTTACAGTAGTGATATTCACTGTTGGATAAATAAATGACGACCAATCATTTATATCTTTCACATGTATCTGAACGGTTTTATTTACGGTGACATTCGCTTTTGTAACTTCAAGTTTCACCTGATAATTTCCGGGTAAAGCATAGGTTATTTTGGGATTTAGATCGGTACTTGTGGCAGGGTTTCCGCCCTCAAAAGTCCATTTCCGTGAACTTGTATTCAGCGAAGCGTCGGTAAATGAAACCGGCATTCCGGTCACCAGATACGAATCGATAGAAAAATCGGCAAATGGTTCGGTAGGCATTGAACCCGGATTCCCAAAGAGTTCCAACTCGGCCAACTGAAGAATATCGCCACCGTTGTTGGCCATCGAAAGCCTGTAATATAAATAAGCAGTAGTGTTGTTCTGAATCGTAAATTCACGTTTCTGACCACGCGAGCTAAAATCCTGATTGCTTTTGGTATCGAGTGTATAAAAAGTTACACCGTTGTTCGAACCTTCGAGTTTCCAGTTGAGCGGATCGCGCTCGGGTGCATCATTCCCCGACGTAAGACTGTATTTCGACAATACATAAGGTTCCGGCGACCTGAACATCACCCATGCTGAGGCATGAAAAGTCAGAAATTTGGTAGTTGACGAGTTATCAATCAACTTATTAACTCCTTCATTCGCAGGCGAGTCGCTGTACTGAGAAGTGATAACTCCGGCACTCAGATTCGTAATATCGGTTTGTGAACTTACGCAATTTAAACCACTAAGTACGAAAGTGGTTATTGCCAGAATAAAAAATTTCTTCATTCAATATTTATTTAATTCATTATTGTACAATCATTTTTGCAGAAATAGGCATTGACTCAGCCGTTGGTTTAAACGTATAAATGTAAATCCCTTTTGTAAGTATGTTTCCATACAGCATATTTTTCCATGCAGCAGCATTTGTTTGTTCATCGAAAAGCAGTCGTCCATCCACTGATCTGATTTTGAGATTATTTCCGGGATTTTCATCTGCCATTTTCCATAGTTCCTCCATACTGAATTTTGGTGAAGCGGGTGAATATACAGCTGTTTCAGTATCCACAGCGCTTCCGCGAAATTCCAACTCAGCCAAATAAAGTTTCTTGGCGGAAGTATTTCTGAGTTTTAGTATTTCAAGTTTATAATTTCTGAATGATTTTTCCTGATTCAATGAGATTGTTTTTTTTTCCTTGCGCGTACTAAAAACCTGCGCAGTTTTCTCATCAATCAGCTGCCAATCGGTGAGATTGTCGGAGCCATACAAATATCCACAATAATTCCGGCAATACCTGCTACCTGAAACTGACGCGAAACAACTTCGGCATTTCCGTAACTATCAGTCACCGTAGTTCCGGTTTTGAGTGCTCCGGCTATTGAACCTACGTGATCACGTCCTTCAATATAACTATTGGCCACATAACATTCGCTGATGGTTGTTCCGGTAGCGATACCCACGATACCACCCACATCGGCATTTCCAACGAGATTTGCGTTTTCAATACCAAGTTTTGTGATAGTAGCCCCTGTGGTGGTTGCGAAAAGTCCCACTGAATTTGTGGTAGGAGTATTTACATTTAAACCTTTAATCACAAAACCGTTTCCATTAAAAGTTCCGGTAAAACCTGCGACAGGCGTCCAGGCTGAAGTAAGCGTAATATCAGCTGTCAGTCGGTACGAGCCAGCTTTGTTATTTACAATATCACGCAATTGTTGTTCGGTTGAAATATCAACCTGAGCAAAAACACCAAGAGAAAAGAAAAATGAAAGAATAACCAACAGAAAAGTCTTTCGGCTTTTGAAGACTGTCGTGGAAGAAGTAGTGATTTTTTCCATTTTTGATTGATTTTAATGATTGAATAAATACATTTAAAAAGACTAAGGCTACTCACAGCTTTGTCTGATCTAAAGCACATAACAATTCATAATGCATGCTTTAAATCTTAAAAACTGACACAAACATACTCAACATAAATAGTGAATAGTGTGTCACAATTAATCAAAAATGTATCGGGCAATCAAAAAAAGAAGAAATCAAAAACAAATATAAACACCTAATAATCATAAATATATTATGCAACACAAACCTGCATAACAAAATAAAAACATGACTACAAATGCTTAACGGGGAAAAAATCAGAGATCATCATCCGGATTATGTATCAGGCGGTATTCTTTAGGAGTACTGTTGTATAATTTTGAAAACTCGCGGTAAAAATATGAGCGGTTATTAATGCCTACCTTGTATATAATTTCCTTCACCGACATGTTCGAAGAGAGCAGTAAACGGGCTGCCACAGAAAAACGATATCGTTTGATAAATTCACTCGGCGATAGCGTTGTCACAGCTTTTAGTTTACGATAAAATGCCTGTGGATTCATTCGCAGCTGTTCTGAAATATATTCGGGTCGCAATTCGCCGACCGACATATTTTTATCAATAATCTGCCTTACCAAAGTTAGAAATTGCTGATCTTCATGATGCATCATCTGTCCACCTTTAAGCTCTATTGCACTCAGAGGTGAGTTGTAAAAATCTTTCAAAGCGCTTTTCTTTTCGATTAACTTTTCGATAGTGGTTCGCAAATACGACAAATTGAAAGGTTTGGTCAGATAAAAGTCGGCACCATATTCCAAACCGGCTATCTGATCTTCCATCGAGTTTTTAGCCGAAATAATAATCACAGGAATATGCGCCGTAAAATTATTGGATTTCAGGCGCTTCACTAAATCACTTCCATCCAGTTCACCGGGCATCATAAGGTCTGCCACAATCAATTCGGGTAGTTCATTATCAAGCAGTTCAAGAGCTTCCTGAGCACTATATGCTTCGATAATATCATATTTATCCTGAATTAACTCCGATACCATCCACACAATATCCTTATTGTCGTCTACAATCAGAATCTTTTTGCGCACTGAAATACGTGGTACAGACTTCTGTATTTTGGCTGGAACTTCAGGTTTATTTTCCATTTCGGGTTCCGGTTTAGTATTCACTTCAACTACAGGCAGATAAACCACAAACTCAGCATATTTATCCACTTCGCTCTTTACATCCACACGTCCTTTCAGCATTCTTATCATACTGTAACAAATGGCTAGTCCGAGCCCGTTTCTAGAAGAAAAATCCATATAACTGTTCTGTTCCATATTGTCCAGAATCCGGAATCGTTCGAAAACCTGTTGAATTTCGGCCTCAGGAATACCCTTACCGGTATTATACACTGAAATAAGAAGTTCATTGTTTGCTATTGTCACTTTCACATCAATAGTTCCATGATCAGGAGTGTACTTAAATGCATTCGACAATAAATTCATCATAATTTTATTGAAACAGGAAACATCCGTATTCCAATACAAATCAGAAGGATAGGAAAATTTAAAATCAATCTTGCTTCGTTCGGCAGAGTCAGCAAAAGCCAGTTGAATGGTTTTCAGGGTTTCATCCAGATTTACACGTGATACGTTGCAAATTTGGTCTCCAAATTCTTCCCTTTTACTGAAGTTTATAATTTCATGGATCAATAGTTGTAAACGATCCACATTGGCCTTAAGCAATCCTGCGTATTTTCGGATATAATCATCCGAATTTCTGTATTCAATAATACGTTCGCAAGGCCCCTGAATAAGGGTTAATGGTGTAAGAAACTCATGAGTAATGTTTGTGAAGAACTTCATCTTTGTCTCATAAAGATCTTCTTTATTCTTTTCTATAACCTGCTGTTTAAATGCCTGACGTTTGAGCATATTACGACGTGAATTCCACCGTAAAAAAGCAAAAACGAACAGCAGGAATACTACAAAGTATAAAACTTTGGCTAACCCTGTCAGATACCATGGTGGCCGTATCACAATTATCAAACTAAAATACTCCGATTCTTCATCAAAAACATCGTATTTGTATTTCACATTTAATTTATACTCTCCAGGAGGTAACGAATTAAATTTTGCAGTGTTCTGATCATCTGCATTGTACCACTCGTCACTGTAGTTTTCGAGCTGATAGAGGTATTCGATATTTGCCCCGCGCACAAAATCAATGGCCACAAACGATACCGAAAAAGTATTGCGATCGTAACTAAGCTCCAGATATTCTCCGTTTCTGTTTTTTCGCATATACGGAGCAATATTCTCTTTTACGCCATTCGTAATAAGGCAATTAAATTGCACTTCGGGCGAAAAACTTTTATGATCGGGAATGTTTTGTTCAATCCATACCACACCGTCAATGCCACCAAAAAATATTCGATCAGTGTAGGAACATTTATAATCGGCATTATCGCTGAATTCAATCACATTCAGACCGGTGTACTTTATATATTTGTGAAAAACATTGTTGGTCGGATTATATTTTTCAAGTCCACGGTTGGTGCTCATCCACAAACAACCGGTTTTATCTTCCTGCATGCCGTGAATCATTTCACGCATTCCGCTTCAGGCTTTATTCGGCACTTCAGTGAGCTTTTCACCTGATTCCGACAGCTTCAGCAACCCGGCACATGATCCAAAATAAAATATCGAATCGTGTGCAAAACAACTCGTCAGAATATCGTCGACAGGTGAATTAAACTGTTTCCCCGAAGTTATAAAACTATATTCGTAAGAATTGATATTGAAACGAATTACCCCGTCTCCTCTGCTTCCAATCCATAAAATCCCATTATTATCTTTACGAATGGAAAAGAAATCGTTGACAGTTTTTTTGTTCCTCTCAAACTCAAACACTTTTATAGCACTCACTATCAACGAATTTCCTTTTTTAAAATAACTAACCCTTTGCAAACCATAAGTAGAAGTGGCCAGCCACAACACACTATCGTTTTGCTCAACCAACGCGTGAACGGCACGAATCTGTGTACCTGTTTTATTGATTACATTATAAATTCGCTGATCGGAATTAGAAAAATACGATAACCCTGGCCCTTCAGTTCCCAACCATATGATATTATGATAATTACTGTTGCCGATATAGAAAATCTGATCACTCGACAAGCCATCACCTACTTTATATCTGACTACAGCATTAGCAGGCACAGGTTGATCGGCAAAATGCTCGTAATTTTTAATTCTGATAAGTCCATCACCTTTAGTGCCAATCCAAAGCGTATTCGATGCATCGGTATAAATTGAACGGATTGGTTTTTTTACCTGAACAGGTAATGCCGACGACGAAATTGTATTGAAAATAGAGGTTTTTACACCGTAAATCTGCACTCCCTGTCCATCAGAGCCAACCCACATAATATCCTGATATCTGTCCTTTGCTAAACAAAATACACCGGTACTCATATCAAGTATTTCTTCGGTGTACTTTTGTGCTGTAACCAGTTTTAAAACACCACTTCCTTTAAACGAAACCCACAAATCGTCGTGAAAACTCACAATGGATGAAATGCCTCCGTAACGCTGCATGAGGTGGGCAATATTGTGAATATAATTATTCTTTTTACGCTCAATATCATACGAATAAAGATCGCCCGCTGCGCTAACCAAATGAATAAGACCGTTATCCTCGAAAGCCACATTCAGATTACCGGTATTCAGGGTAATTGCAGAAGGTTCAATCAAAGGTAAAAGACTTTTTCCAGATTGTTTAATAGTGACTTTCAGACGCCTGATCTGACCATTTTTTGATATTATCCATAAATAATCAGTACGATCAAAAAAAGCATTTATCACCATAACGGGATCAACATCTCTGAAAGACACATCAATAAACTTATGTTCAGCTTTATCATAAACCGATATAAACCCTTTTTTGGCTACAAGGCAGGTCAAATCTTTTCCATTAGAAGCCAAATGAAACGGATATCCGTATTTGGGGTAATGTTCCACTACCCTGTTTTTCTCCACCGAAAATTTATTGAAACCAATATAGGTCGACAACCAGAGACAATTGTCACCGGCATCCTGAATATTATGAATGATATTACTCGACTGTACATTATTGATACTTTCGTCGAGCCCGAATGATTCAATAAACTTACCATCATAGCGATTCAGTCCGTTGTAGGTGCCAACCCACATAAAACCGTTTTCGTCCTGATACATCGACAAAACAGCACTGTTCGAAAGGCCGGCACGACTGTCGATTCGTTGCACATGATAAGGAATGGCGTGAAGCAGCCAAATATAAATACTAAATAAAAATAATATCAGGTATCTTTTATTTTTCATGCACAAGTCGTTTTTTTTCAATATCTTAACTCAAACACTCCTCCGGCTTTTATCTCTGTATGCGAAATCTGCCAACTATCATATTTACGGCCATTCAGATAAATGCTTTTTATCGGATCGGAAAGCTTTTTCCTGTTTGAAGTGCGTATGGTGAATGTTTTTCCATTTTCAGGCTTGATTTTCACTTTATTGAAAATGGGTGAACTGATTTCGTACAATTTTTCGCCCACTATCAACGGATACAAACCTGAAGCTCCAAATACAAACCATGCACCCATAGTCCCATCGTCTTCATCCATTTCAGGCATAAAACCTTCGGGTGCATTTTTAAAAGCACGGCCAAAATAGGGAGTTTTAAATTCAGAATTTCCACCATATTTGTGAAGAATTTCGCCTGTGAGAAGCGAATGAACAGTTTCAGAGGTCTTCTGTGGTGCTCCCAAACGGTTAAACAGGAAAGGCACATGAATATCGGGTTCATTGCCCTGATTGTACAAACTCTGATCGAAAAAGCGCGTCAGTTGAGCTAATAATGTGTCTTTTCCGCCCGACCAATCTTCCATCTCTTTCAGATATTGCGGAACGGCCCAACGATATTGCCAGCGCGTCCCCTGATACAAACCGTTTCCGCCCATTTTGCTATAGCTGTGGTCAATTTTCATAAATTCCTTTTGCCAGGTATTTTTGAATAATGCGGCTGATTGCGATGCATATTTCTCTGCATCGGCCTTTTTACCTAGTATTTCAGCAATTTGTGCCAAAGCCCATAAATCGGCTGTGGCTTCGAGTTTTTGGTCGGGAGAATTCATGGGCAGCACAGCTGCTTCGCGACAAAGGGCTTCGTAACAATCCGCAAAGCGAATGTTTTTGATTCCTTTTCGATAAGCGTCGAGCAGCAAAATACCGGCATGTTCGGTGCGCACAGTAGGTGTGGCTTCGTACTTTGTGCTCCAGTTTTCCTTGCCGGTTTGGTACAAACGCACCAGCGACTGCGAGATATAACTCATTTTATCGGGACTCAACAGGCATAGCAATGGAAATTTGGTGCGGTAAGTGTCCCAAAGCGACCACGAACTATAGTAAGGCGTTCCGTGAGTTTTATGAATTTGTCCATCGGTGCCAAAATATTTGCCAGCAGCCGAACTTACAACGGCCGGACTCAGATAAACGCGATAAAGCAAAGTGTAAAATAAGGTTTGTTCTGCTTCATTACCTTCCACTTCAATAGTCGAAAGCACCTTTTTCCATTCATTACCAGCTATTTTTGTAAGCTTGGAAAACGATTTATCTGCCAAAAGTTTTTGTTCATTGCGGGCAGTTACCAAATCGACCGACGAAACGGTGATACGCACTTCCACAGGCTTATTCTTTTTCCCTTTAAACAGAAGTTCTGCAATTTTGTCTTTGTCTGATAGTATTTGAAATGGCTCACTAGTGCTGAGATAAAAATAAAGCCTGTACTGCCCGCGTCCACAAACATTGGATGCTGAAATAAAACCTTCTATCTCACGATCGTTGATTACCCGATGCCATTCTTTAGAAATTCGTTCGTACGAAGCTCCAAAGTTAATCGTAAGTTGCTTTTTAGAGTTATCAGGGAACTGAAACTGCTCCACAGCTGTATTCACAGTGGCCGTCAGTCTCGCTTTTACACCATTATCAAAAGTCGTTTCGTAGTATCCCGGCCATGCTTTTTCAGTACTTTTTACGATATGCAATTCTTCATTGTGACCTGTCGGTTTAATACTGAGGTTTCCCCCGGCACCACTACAACCCACTCCCGAAAGTCTGTTTATAGAAATACCGCTTGTGCGTGTCACTGCAAAATCGTATCCGGCATGACTACGTGGTTCACTGTCGGGACAAACGCGCACCATTCCGAAAGGCACTGCAGCACCCGGATCAACCTGTCCGTTATCGCCTGAAGTTCCTGCAAAAAGATTGACTTTTGCAAGAACTCCCGACGGTGAGGCCACACAACCCCAAACACTTATCACTAAAGAAAACAAAAGGAACGAAAAACGAAATATCATTGTCTGAATTTAAATACTTACCTTACTATGCATATTTTATCCCTGATCAGCATTTTATTGCCGGTCATCACACGCACCACATAAACTCCTGCGCTGAATTGAGAATTTGAAATTGCAGCTACGCCCTGCGACAAATCGATTTTTCCTTTATACTGCAACATTCCCGCCATATTAAACACTTCTATTTCGGCAACTTCTGTATTCTCGGCTGAGATATAAATATTTTGTCTGTCGGTACGGAGGCGGGCATTTCTTTCGTTACACAAATCGTTGAGTGCAGTATAGTCCACATTACCAATCACAAAACCCGAAAGATTTCTTTTTGTAAGTCCCGGGCCACTCCAGCGTAAATACATCGATTCGGTAACCTGAATTTCGAAGAACTCAAGTGTAAAGGCATGATAACCGGCTTCAAGATATATTTTACCTTTCTTTTCAGGTTCGCACTGATTAGCTACTATTTCCACACCATCGATCAGAAAACGTGCACCATCATCGGCTGTAAGATAAAAAGTATATTCTCCGGTGGTTGGAGCCTGAATATAGCCTGTGTACACAATTCCGAAATTATCGCTGGTTCTGCCTGATATAGCGAGTGTAACCGTTGTCAGATTTCCTGATTTCACAGGAGTCAGTTTACTAAAATCGGGCATGGATTTCCACGAGCCTTCGTAATATTTATAATTTACCAACTTCAGCACATTCGTCAGCGGAACGGCTTTGTGCATAAAACTGAAATTGATATTATGAGCTTTGTCTATATTTGAGAAAACATATTCAGACACATTTCCCTGCGACACACCATCCACTACACAATCGAGCACCTCGAAACCTTTATCGGCTACAGCCCTGTAAGTGGCATTGTTGGTCAGGCTGTAATACTTCAATCCGAAAGGACTCACACTTCCGCCCAGTGTTTTACCGGATGTAAGAGGCACATCCGTTTCGAAATAACTACCAAATTTTGCCGTCATAATGTCGGCAACAGTACTAACGTTTCGCAATTGAAGACCCGAAAAGGCTGAATTCCACCATTTGGTATAATTGGTTGTGAGATTTGGGAAAATACCTGCTTTAAAATAATCATTAGCATCACCGGCATTCGATCCTCGTTCAAGATGAAAAGCATTATCAGCCTGTACTACCGACACTTTATAGTGTTTTTGCTCGGTACGGTGCTGATTAGCATTGTTGGAAATAGCACTGTCGATGTGCCAGACCAATACACCTTCGCCCGGCATATCCACATTACGATAAGGCTTTCTGCGTGCTTCAATAATGTACATTTCGCCGGGTCGGTCGGGATTGCGATACACATAAGTATTCCAGCTGTTGGCAATAATTTCGAGCGTACTGTTTTGTGGCATTTCGTTGAGCGAAATCATATCATTCCAGCCTTTCAGATAACGAAAAAACGGATTGGGTGGCATGGGATTCTGGCTTGGCTCTCCTCTGCTATTTGAGTTTCCGGCAGCCATCAAGTCGAATTTTCCACAACCGCTCGAACCACCATTTGTGCCGTCAATGTCGTAAGTATCGGGCCAGCCAAAAAGCATGTGGCCCTGCTCGTGACAAATTCCACCCAAGCGCATTTCCGAGGTTCCAAGCTCCGAAATCTGATACGAGGCAGTGTTTACCCCATCGAAAGTGCGGTCATGATGGCTCGAATGTCCCCACAAACCTTTTGCACCCGAATTACCGACAAACTGAAAACTCAATGCTTTGATATTTTTGTTGGCATCTACAGTAAGTTGTGAAAAATCAAATCCACGTTTTTCGAGCCAGTTGAGCGCAGAATCGAGCAATTCGTGTGTATGTCCGCCACCACCGTCGGTATCGTAATACGAAAATGGCTTCGGAGCTTTGTAGTAAGCCGGTGTCACTATCGTTTGCACATCCACACGTCCCTGCGACACAGCATACCAGTAATCGCGCACCGAACCATTATTTCCAAAACGGGTGTATCCTGTCTGATTAAAAAAGCTGTCAACTTCGGCAGGTGTAAAATAAGCTGTGCGGTCGGCAAAGTCGATAAGCACAACAAGACCTTTGATATGCTCAGTTTGAGTAGCTGATTCTTGAGTTTTGTTTAGCCGGTTATTTTGTGACTGTACAGTGCCGGAAGCAGAGAAACCAATAGCCAGCAAGCACACAAAAAGTGTGGAAAGTAACGAAAATGTGTCCTTGTTCTTCATTCGTATTATGATTAGTTTGTATTCAAAAAAGGTTGTTTCTTATATCTATAAAGAGCTTTGTTTATTCTATATAAGCTTATTATTAATTACAAACTTAGCGTTATTTTTTCATCGACGAATGTCACAGTTAATCAAAACTGTACACTTACACCAAATTTGATATAAAATGACCTGTAAATGGTGTTCAAACAATCGCTTCGACAGATACTGTTTATCAAAATCTTGCCTGCTCACACAAAATATTTACACCCATGTTATCTCAAATCTATCAAAAGAAACAGGTAGTTTTCGAAAATATTGAAAATAAAAATGCGGGCTTGTCACAAGAAATCTCCTGAGAAAATCCCGCAAACATAATTGATTTATTGTTCGACTTATTGTACTTTCACTATTTTATTTGTTTCAACGTGGCCATTCGAAAACCAAGATTTGCTATATTAAAAATGCTTTTTAGGGGTGGACAAATGTGTTATAGAAAATACAGAAAATCATAAACACTAATTTTCAATACTTTATCAACATTCCGGATTTTCGGAGTCCCACAAGAAAACCACTGCTGTTGCCGCGCAATTCGCCTCTGTCAACACCAAGGCTCAGCAACCATTGTGTATCGGATGTGATTTTGCCGGAAAACTCAGTCATAAAACTATTTTGAAACTTACTCACTGCATTTGGATAGCCGTACACACCAAAATTCGACGTGAATGTAGCCAACACTCTGAACGAAATGCCATGACTTTCACCTTCAATGCCAAAATGGTGCGCCTTCACACGGTTGTTCCATGTTTGCGTATAACCATCGGTATTATAATAAGGCGAAGAAATCAACGGAGTCCCGATATTGGCTCCAAAATAATTCCAGCCACCGGAATAAACACCATTAGTCATATACGAATCGCTACCACCATACACAATACCATCCTTATCGTGATAAGGCCCCGACTGATCGGTGGTATTGATATATTCATACAGAAAACCTTTGACAACAGGAAAAGATTCGTTACGAACCGACAAACCCCAAATACCATCAGATACATTCATGGTTTGCCACATAAGGCGGAAAGGCGTATCCTCGGTAAAATTCTGCCAGTAAGCAGAAATTCTGAAGTCCTGCACGACTACATCGAGTTTCATACTTTGCGAAATAATATGATTTCCCAACACATTAATCTGATCGGGTGTGGCCGCATCGGCACCACCGGAAGCTGCCACAAAAACTCTCACTAAATCGCTTATTTTAGAAGGCTGTGGACCATAATTTGGCGAACGTCCGCCCCATTGCGCCACATGATCGAGTCCGTACTGAAACCGCAACGGCAAATGTCCGCCAAACCGAAAATATACATATTTATGATGTAGAAAGGGATCAACTGTGTACACCTCGTCGTTGAACCAGCCATGCGAAAGTCCGCCACGTACCTCAACATATCCTGCTGTAAACGGAACGGCTGAAAATTTGTCGATACCGACCCAAATCTTTGGCATGGGGCGGCTGTTTTTTGAAAACATAAAACCACCGGCCGACAATACAGAATCCTGATTGCCGTAATGTTCTTTCATTGCCCCTATACGCATACCAATCTTATGCCAACGGGCTTTGATATAATACTCCTGTGGAATTAGCAGCGTTTTCTGATTATCGTTCAGAAAAATTGCCTGAGCTCCGAAACCATAGTCGAAATCAGCACTGAGATTGGCCATTGGTTTTTCAAATCCAGCTTCGGTATGAAAGCCTGCTCCACGCTCGGTAACTGATCCGAAACGGTTGCTGTGAAGCCAGAAGGGAGAATAACGACCTGTGGAAAGCAAAACCGATGTACCAAAGTTATATTTCACACTATCGTTTTGCGCATTTACAAATGAGGTGGGCAATACCAACAAAAACAATACAAAGAATATCAACAAATTATTACGTTTCATGGTCAGGCATTTTTTAAGGTTCGAAACTCCATAAATCGTTGATCACTGTACTGTCATTTTCGCCCATTCCAATATACACACGACCTTTCAGCACAAATGCAATAGCATTTTCACGACCGGTTTCAAGCTGACCTCTGTAATACCACACATCTTTGTCCGCATCGTACTCCATGATATCGGGAAATAACTTTCCATTGGTTTCAGTACCACCAAAATGACGTCCTGTAGCCACAAACACACGTTTACCCACAGCAAAACTCAATGCATTTACCCGGCCACCATCAGGCATTTCCCGACGTTTTTTCCAACTGTCATCCGAAGGCAGATATTCCCACCAGTCGTTCAGATTATAAGTATGATAGCCTGTACCAAAGAAAATCCGTCCATCGGCATTCAGGGCTGTGGCAATGGCTCTCGAAGTGGACGTAAAATCATTTATCTGAGTCCATGCGTCGGTCAGTGTATTGTATTTCCAGAATCGATTTGAGAAACTATAACTATTAAATCCGGCTCCCACATAAATATCGTTTCCATACACAAAACTCACGGCACCACTTGTGAAGGGAGTGATAGTCTGTTCACCGGGATAATCCGCCTTACGTTCCCAGGTATTTTTTTCGGCATCGTACATCCACCAGTCGCGCAGATAGGCTTCATTAATATACACATTATCAAGTGGCTGATATCCCAACCCGGCAAAAGCCTTTCCATTTACAACTTCAGCCACAGCATTAACACGGGGCAGCCCAGGAAAATCAGCTTTTCTTGCCCAACTGTTCGATTCGGGATAATAAGCCCAGCAGTCGTTTACAGCCAGATCAAACAGTCGCAAGCGTCCCAGCGCCATATAAGCAGTATCGTTTATTACAAAGGAGACAGCAGTAGATCGGCCACCTTCGGGGTGAGCAGCCATTTTCTGAAATGTAATTTCGGGATAGGGAGAAGGTTCAGGCTGATTACAGGCCTGAAAAAGCAACAAAAGCAAAAACAACAAACAACTGAAATGCTTCATATAAAAAAATTTGCGTTTATCCCCTCCCCTGTTTTGGTTGGAATAAACGCAAAAGTACATTTTTTTATCTGATTGTGAAATAAAATCTGCAGATTAAATTCTCACCTCAACGCCCTCGTTTTTCAGATATTGCTTCAGTTCGGGAATGCCGATTTCTTTATAATGAAAAATACTCGCTGCAAGGGCTGCATCGGCTTTTCCTTCGTTGAATACATCCACAAAATGAGCCATTGTACCGGCACCTCCACTTGCCACCACAGGTACATTTACCGCTTCGGAAACAGCCTTTGTGATATCGAGTGCAAAACCATCCTTGGTGCCATCGTTATTCATCGAAGTAAGCAGAATTTCACCTGCACCCAGTCGCACAGCTTCTATGGCCCAATCCACTGTTTTAATGTCAGTAGGCACACGTCCGCCATTCAGAAACACAAACCATTCGCCATCAATACATTTCGTATCGATAGCCAACACCACGCACTGACTACCAAACTGTGCGGCCAGGTCGCTGATAAGTTGGGGATTGCGCACAGCAGCAGTATTCACCGAAATTTTATCGGCACCACAGGCCAGCAAAACCGACACATCTTCCACACTCGAAATACCTCCACCCACAGTAAAGGGAATGTTGATATGCTGCGCAATGCGCGTTACAAGTTCTGAGAGGGTCTTGCGCTTTTCGTTGGTAGCTGTAATGTCGAGAAAAACCAGTTCGTCGGCACCCATTTGGGCATACAACGAACCCAGCTCCACAGGGTCACCCACATCTGTAATGTTCAGAAAATTAATTCCTTTTACCGTTTTGCCATCTTTTATATCCAGGCAGGGAATAATTCGTTTTGCAAGCACGTTTTTATTATTTATTTGGGGTTTCGCGTTTGGTGTTTCGTGTTTTGGGTTTTGGGTTGATCTGGTAATTGGTTGATTGGTTAATTAGTCAATCATTCAATTGTTTTTTGTTTACATAATCGGTAGTATTAAATTGTAAATGATAAAATGGTAAATAAAAATCATCCATTCTCAACTATCAACTGTCAACTATCATCCAATCTTCAGCGCCGACTTATCCTCATTCCAGTCTCCGAGTGTAACCATTTCCACTGTATTTACTAGCGATTTATCGTAAGGTCGCTCCACACGCACATAGTTATTGGTGAAGCCCACCATATTTTCGCCATTGTGGCGGCTTTCCCAAAGCACCGGATATGTTTTACCCATTTGACTTTCGTAAAAAGCTTGTGTCTTTTTATCCGATAGTAAATGCAGAATATCACTGCGTTTTTTACGTTCAGCCACAGGTGTATTCTGCTCTATATCGAGCATTTTGGTGCCTGCACGCTCCGAATATGTAAACACATGTAACTGCGAAATATCCAGCGAATCGATAAAATGACATGATTCTTCGAACAGTTCGGGAGTCTCGCCACGGACACCCACAATTACGTCCACTCCAATAAAGGCATGTGGCATAAGCGTTTTAATCTTCTGCACTTTGTGCGCAAAAAGCTCACGGTTATATTTACGTTTCATAATGGCCAGCACTTCATTGGTTCCCGACTGAAGCGGAATATGGAAGTGTGGCATAATATGGCGGCTGTTCACTACAAATTCGATAATTTCGTCGGTCAGCAGGTTGGGCTCAATTGAGGAAATGCGGAAACGCACATCTGCTTCAATTTGGTCGAATGCTTTTATTAGGTCGAAGAAGGTTTCATTGCCATGTGCTCCAAAATCGCCTATATTCACACCCGTAAGTACAATTTCCTTAGCTCCTGCTTCAATGGCTTCCATAGCTTTTTCCACAGTTTCAGCTACAGAAGCACTACGACTACGGCCGCGCGCAAAAGGAATAGTACAATAGGTACAGTAATAATCGCAACCATCCTGAACTTTAAGGAAATAACGGGTGCGGTCGTCGCGCGAACACGAAGGACGAAATTCCTTTACTTTATTGATTTTTGTGGTATGAATCTCACCTTCGGCATGTTGCCCGTCGAGATTTCGCAAATGCTCCAGAATACTGAACTTTTCATTAGCTCCCAACACCAAGTCCACACCTTCAATTTTCGATATTTCCTCGGGTTTCAACTGGGCATAACAACCTGTAACCACCATGATGGCATTCGGGTGCTGACGATGTAGTTTACTGATGGCCTGACGACATTTACGGTCGGCTGTATCGGTTACCGAGCAGGTGTTGATTACGCACACATCGGCTTCTTCGCCCGATCGCACCTTTACAAAACCTTCATCTGACATTTTTTTACCGATAGCCGATGTCTCGGCAAAGTTGAGTTTACAACCTAATGTATGAAAAGCTACTTTTTTATTATGAAATATATTCTGATCTATCATTCTTTATACCTTCCGAAAAAACGATGCAAAGTTAGTAAAATATAAGTACTTTTTAAAACTCCCTCTGTAACAACCGCCGAAAGGCATTGTTTATGCGTTTATTGATTTTTAAGAGGCAATGAAAATTAGACAAAATAGAAAAAGAGGCTGTCACAAATATCCGGTGTTTGTAACAGCCTCTATCAATGATTAGAAATTCGCTAAAAAATTTATCCTTTAATTAAACAACTTATTCAATTCTTTAATTTTAAGAGCTACGTTATACCCCTTCGATGTAGTTTTGGCTTCAATATAAGCCACATTCACAAATGAACCTGAATAATCGAAATCGTTGACATTCACAAAATCGATTCGTGTATTATCGGCATTCACTTTGTATGCATATCCTTTCCCAAGGGAATTTCCAAGCACACTGAAAGCTCTTTCCATATAGGACTTTGCATCTTCGGCACTGAGTTCATTTCCAAGTTCTGCTACAAAATCAGTTCCAATCATACTTGATTTAATATAACATTTTTCACTTCCTTCAAGTTTGATTTTTGATACATATTTGGTATCGAGAAATGCAAACATATCATCGTCATCACTTTTAATCAATTCTCCTTTGTATTTTACAAAATCATTTTTACCATCTTCCACCACACTGCGAACATCCTTACATATCTGAGCATCATTTGGCACTACATCAATCAAAACATATTCAATTCCGGGCTCTTTGGCCGCCATATTGAGATATACATTAAACAAACCGGCACTTTTGTCCTTCGACATATAAATGCTTACATTGTAACCTTTTATTTTACCAGGTGTTTCACGTACCACTGTGTAAGCCGGATAATCGGACATAAAACGTTCATATTCCTTTACCTTGTATGCTTTCCCTGACTTGTTTATTTTATCAACAATTGCATTTATTGCTCCATCAGCTTCGCCCATCGATTTGTGTGTGGACAATATGGAGTTAAAATAAAGAGTAGTATCCTTACCTTTATAAGTCATCGAAATAGTGTTCGACACCGAAGGCTGAAGTTCAAGTTTACTTTTAGTCTGCACATTAGTCTCCTCCTTTTCAGTAGTCCGGCTGATTTCGGGTCCCATAAGAGGTTTAAACTTTTTCTCTGCATGGAAAAAGAGCTGTTCGAAACTATCTTCTACTTTCACTTTTTGAGCAGCGATGAGCATGCTGAAGAATAAAGTACACAGAATTAATACTGTTTTTTTCATGGTAATTATAATTTTAAAGGTTAAAGAGCAGTACAGGAAATCATAATTACATTAATAATCCCGGTACATCTCTTAGAATTGTTGGTTTTTCGTTGACAAAAATATATACTATTTTGCAAATATTTATTTTTAATTCTGTAAAACTTCTACCTTTAACGCAAAAAAGGTTGTTCCGTTTTATGGAACAACCTTTTTAAAAAATATTCTGACTATAAATTAATCTTTGAATTTAGCAGAAAGATATTCGCGGTTCAGACGAGCAATATGCGAAATAGAAATGGCTTTCGGACATTCAGCTTCGCAGGCTCCTGTATTGGTACAGTTACCAAAGCCAAGTTCGTCCATTTTGCCAACCATTGCTTTCGCACGGGCAGCACGTTCCACTTTTCCCTGAGGCAACAATGCAAGCTGACTTACTTTTGCAGCTACGAAAAGCATGGCCGAACCATTTTTACATGCAGCAGCACAAGCTCCGCAACCAATACATGCAGCAGCATCCATAGCTTCGTCGGCAGCATATTTGGGAATTGGAATTGCATTACCATCGGGTACACCACCTGTGTTTACAGATACATAACCACCGGCCTGAATGATCTTATCGTATGCGCTACGATCTACCACAAGGTCTTTGATGACAGGGAAACCAGCCGAGCGCCAAGGCTCAACAGTAATTGTTTCGCCATCTTTGAAACGACGCATGTGAAGCTGACAGGTTGTGGTTTCGGGGTCCATACCATGCGGGTGACCGTTGATATAAAGACTGCACATACCACAGATACCTTCGCGGCAATCATGATCGAATGCAATCGGTTCTTTACGTTCTTTTACCAAACGTTCGTTCAATACATCAAGCATTTCGAGGAACGAACTGTCGGTGGATACATTATCCATTTTGTATGTCTCAAAAGCTCCCTTTGCTTTCGGACCGGCCTGACGCCATATTTTGAGAGTTACATTTATACTTTTTTCCATGATTTCTTGCTAATTACGGGTTACGCTTTGTAGTTACGCTGTTGACGTTTGATAAATTCGTATTCCAGTGGTTCTTTCAATAATGTGGGTTCTTCACCTTCACCGTTGAATTTCCAGCACGAGGCAAACGAGAACTCTTCGTCGTTACGGAGTGCTTCGCCTTCGGGTGTCTGATATTCTTCACGGAAATGTCCACCACACGATTCTTCACGCATCAGGGCATCACGTGCCATTAGTTCGCCAATTTCGATAAAATCAGCTACGCGCAACGCTTTTTCAAGCTCAATATTCATGTCGGCACTCTGTCCGGGCACATATACTTTGGTCCAGAAAGTCTTGCGGATTTCCTGAATTCTTTCGAGTGCATGTTCCAGACCGGCTTTGTTACGACCCATACCCACAAAATCCCACATTACCAATCCGAGTTCGCGGTGGATTGAATCCACTGAGCGGTCGCCCTGAATTTTCATGATTTTTTCGATACGGTCGTTGATTCCTTTTTCTGCTTCTTTAAATTCAGGAAGGTCGGTACTCATACGTGGCACCTGAATCTGATCGGCCAGATAGTTCTGAATAGTGTAAGGAAGCACGAAATATCCGTCGGCCAGACCCTGCATAAGTGCCGAAGCACCCAGGCGGTTTGCACCGTGATCGGAGAAGTTGGCTTCACCTATACAGAACAACCCTTTTACCGAAGTCTGTAGTTCATAATCTACCCAAACACCACCCATTGTGTAGTGAATTGCAGGGTAAATCATCATTGGAGTTTTATAAGGATTGTCATCCACAATTTTTTCGTACATCTGGAAAAGGTTTCCGTAACGGGCACGAATCACATTTTCGCCAAGACGTTCGATAGCCGACGAGAAGTCGAGATATACTGCCAAACCTGTATTACCCACACCAAAACCAGCATCGCAACGTTCTTTGGCTGCACGTGAAGCTACGTCGCGGGGAACAAGGTTACCGAAAGCTGGGTAACGACGTTCCAGATAGTAATCGCGGTCTTCTTCTTTCAGGTCGGTTGGTTTGAGTTTACCGGCGCGGATAGCTTCGGCATCTTCTTTCTTTTTAGGAACCCAGATACGACCATCATTACGAAGTGATTCCGACATCAAAGTCAGTTTCGACTGATATTCACCATGCACGGGAATACAGGTAGGGTGAATCTGAGCATATGCAGGGTTTGCAAAATATGCACCTTTTTTATACATCTGAACTGCTGCCGAGCCGTTTGAGCCCATTGCATTGGTCGAAAGGAAGAAAGTATTTCCATAACCACCGGTACCTACCACTACTGCATGTGCAAAGAAGCGTTCGATTTTTCCGGTTACGAGGTTACGGGCAATGATACCACGGGCACGACCATCAATCACTACCACATCGAGCATTTCGTGACGGGCATACAATTTCACTGAACCTTTACCTATCTGACGGCTGAGTGCTGAATAAGCTCCGAGCAACAACTGCTGTCCGGTTTGTCCACGGGCATAAAATGTACGCGATACCTGCGCACCACCAAACGAACGGTTGTCGAGCAAACCACCATATTCGCGTGCAAAAGGAACTCCCTGAGCCACACACTGGTCGATAATGCTGTTCGACACTTCGGCCAGACGATACACATTGGCTTCGCGTGCACGATAGTCACCACCTTTGATAGTGTCGTAGAACAAACGATATACCGAGTCACCGTCGTTCTGATAGTTTTTAGCTGCATTGATACCTCCCTGTGCGGCAATTGAGTGCGCACGGCGTGGAGAATCCTGAATACAAAAGTTAAGTACATTGAAACCCATTTCGGCCAGCGAGGCTGCTGCCGATGCACCGGCAAGTCCGGTACCAACCACAATAATATCAAGTTTACGCTTGTTAGCAGGGTTTACAAGTTTCTGGTGAGCTTTGTAATTGCTCCATTTCTCTGCCAATGGTCCCGCAGGAATCTTAGCATCTATTTTGATTTCTTCTACCGAAGTAGCATCTTGTTTCTTTGCCATAATATAATATCTGTTTTTCAAAACGGGTTAAACAATCCAGTTGCTTCCGCCTCCAAGCAAAAAGTAAACGGGGATAGAAATAAACATCAGGACGATAATTGTAGCCACAACATTGGAAATCACTTTCACACGTGGTAACCAGGTATTGTTATTCAAACCCAGTGTGTGCAGCGCACTCCATACACCATGAGTCAGGTGCATCCACAAAGCGCAAAGCCATACAATATACAATACTGAATAAATCGGCTGGCTGAAATAATACTGAATCCAGTAAGCTCCATTTGTAGCGTTTGCAAGCAGTTCCTGTTCTACATGTCCGCCCAGTTTGTGAGTAACTTCCACCAACTGCATTTTTGCCCAGAACTGATACAGGTGTAAAGCCATAAAGCCTAACACAATAGCACCAAGTACCAGCATGTTTTTCGAAGCAAGACTTACACCGGCCTGTTTTTTACTCACAGCATAGCGAACGTTTCCACGTGCTTTCATATTCTGGAATGTCAGGTAAAGAGCATACAAAATATGCACTACAAAACCCAGTGCAAGCACCTTGGTACCAATCAGCGCATACCAGTTAGCCCCCAGAAATGCAGCAATGGCGTTATAAGCTTCGGTCGAGAATAAAACGACAAAGTTCATTACGCCGTGAAAAAGTAGAAATAGCACGAGAAAAACCCCCGTGATACTCATAATGAGCTTACGCCCGATAGAGGAATCAATTAACCACATAGAATTTTGTTTTAGTTAGTATTTTTGTTGTATTAATTCTTTTTATTTTATTGAAAAACAGGTTTTTAAGCAAAGTATTCAGTTTTTTCAAAAGTCTCACAAAATTACTAAATACTTTCAATATAACAAATAATTACTGAAATTTTTCCGTAATCAGGACATAAGCATTTCAGCTGAGTCAGAACTTGAAAATTTCCACATTGAGAATCATATATTTATTAAATTTATATGAAACCAATACAAATTCATAACAAATATAAACAGGCTGTAAATA
>SAAO01000100.1 GCA_009929375.1 Bacteroidia bacterium | reverse complement strand
GGCCAGACAACTTGGACACGTAAAGTACAAAGGGACGATTGGGGACATTCGTCACTTTAAAATCAAAGGAATGAGCGGACACTTTGCCGGATTGAACGGCGGAGCTACAGCAGAACAGATCAAGAACGGAGCATCGTTCGTGAGAACTCGTGAAAACATGAACGAATTTGCAGGCTGTGCAATAGTTGGCAAAGCAATTCGGGCAGGTCAATCACAATTATTGAAAACCATGAGCGACCCTCAGTTCACCGGGCGTTTGACTGGTATCATTAAAAGGATCAATCTGGAAGATCAATCAGAAGCTCGTGGTGTACGTGCGATTTTGATTACTGCTGTACCTCAGCATTTGATAGGATTGAATTTCAATCGTAACAACACAGTGGAAGGTTCTTTCAGTGGCGATTTGGAAACTGTTTCCAATGCTGACCGCAACAGTGTTACCCTGACTGTAGGAGCCTTTGAAACGTTGAAACAACTGAATATCCCTGCCGGAGCTACTCATTTCCGTTTTGTGAACTCAATTTCTGTGATTTCCGATTATGCTTACAATTCGTTGACAAAGGTTTACGAACCTATCGAACCGGCATTGAATCAACTTTCAAAGGTTGTTTATTCTGATTACATCGAAATTACCCAGGGGACTACTCCTGAGATTTCAGTTGTTAGTGCTTTGAATGGAACTCCAACCATGACCGATAACGTTAGCTTATTGAGCTGTGTTGGTATCGAGTTTTATCAAAAAGTAGGAAACGATTATTTTGTGTTTTCTGTTGGAAACAGCATGAAAATCAAAAACGTATTTTGATAAACACCTCAAAATTCAAATGAAGCTCCACTGTGAAGTGGGGCTTTTTTTGTGTACATAAAAGATTATAGATTTTCTCTATTGGGTTGACTTATGGTAGGCTTATGTATGACTTATGGTAGGCTTATCCATGACTTTTCCAGCCTACCTAACAAACTGATAAAGTAACATTCTTTTTGCCTTATCAATTACTTTCAGGTTTTGCTTAAGTTGGTTTTCGACTTTGTTTATAGCCTGAAAGGGTTCAATCATTTCTTGAAACTGTGCAGGCTTGCTGGCTGCTCTGTTCAAATTTTCATTAATACATGATTTTATATCCCGAAGAACGATAAACGGAATTACAGAACCACGCAAAAACGGATATAAGGCGTTTGACTGCCAAAGACAGAAAAGCAGCCAGAAAACCTGTTCCTTGTCTTGGTTGCAGTTGAATTGAATTGAGAAACAATTCGGTCAGGGCGAAATAAGCGGTTTTCCGCTGTTATTTCCTTTGTTCAGAATAAAGAAATGAGGATTTCGGATTTCCTTTTTCGGATTGTAAGATTTTAAAATAAAGATACACATAAACAAATGATTTGAGGTTGAATACATTAGCTGC
>SAAO01000099.1 GCA_009929375.1 Bacteroidia bacterium | reverse complement strand
GGCCAGACAACTTGGACACGTAAAGTACAAAGGGACGATTGGGGACATTCGTCACTTTAAAATCAAAGGAATGAGCGGACACTTTGCCGGATTGAACGGTGGAGCTACTGCAGAACAAATCAAGAACGGTGCATCGTTCGTGAGAACTCGTGAAAATATGAATGAATTTGCAGGCTGTGCAACAGTAGGCAAAGCAATTCGCGCAGGACAGGCACAATTAATGAAAACCATGAGCGACCCTCAGTTCACCGGGCGTTTGACTGGTATCATTAAAAAAATCAATCTGGAAGATCAATCAGAAGCTCGTGGTGTACGTGGAATTTTGATTACTGCTGTTCCTCAGCATTTAGTTGGATTGAACTTCAACCGCAACAACACTGTAGAAGGCTCCTTTACCGGAGATCTTGAAACCGTAGCTACTGCTGACCGCAATAGTGTAACGCTGACTGTAGAAGCATTTGAAACGCTCAAAAAGCTAAATGCACCTTCCGGGGCAACACACTTCCGTTTCGTGAACTCTATTTCTGTAATCTCTGATTATGCTTATAATGCTTTGACTAAGGTTTACGAACCTATCGAACCGGCATTAAATCAACTTTCAAAGGTTGTGTATTCAGATTACATTGAAATCGCTCCTGGTACAACTCCCGAAGTTTCGGTAATTAGTGCATTAAATGGAGCTCCCACCATGACCGAAAACGTAAGTTTGTTGAGTTGTGTCGGAATTGAGTTCTATCAAAAAGTAGGTACTGAATATTTTGTATTCTCTGTAGGAAATAGCATGAAAATCAAAAATGTATTTTGATTAAATGCACGAATTTAGTATTGAAGCTCCGCTGCAAAGCGGGGCTTTTTTTATGCCCGTAAATTTCGATAGATTTTTTCTATTGGGTGGGCTTATGGTAGGTTTACGTATGACTTATGGTAGGCTTGTCCATAACTTTTCCACCCTACCTAACAATCTGATAAAGCATCATTCTTTTTGCTTTATCAATTGCTTTAAGGCTTTCCTTAAGCTGGTTTTCGACTTTGTTGATAGCCTGAAAGAATTCGATCATATTTTGAAACTGCTTGGGCTGATTGGCTGCTCTCTGCCAATTTTCATTAATAAATGATTTCATATCACGCAAAACAACAAACGGAATAACTGAGCCACGCAAAAATGGATAAAAGGCGTTTGCCTGCCAAAGGCAGAAAAGCAGCCAGAAAACCTGCTCTTTGTCTTGGTTGCAGTTGAATTGAATTGAGAAACAGTTCGGACAAGGAGATAAAAGCGGTTTTCCGCTGTTATTTCCTTTGTTCAGGATAAAGAAATGAGGATTTCGGATTTCCTTTTTCGGATTGTAAGATTTTAAAATAAAGATACACATAAACAAATGATTTGAGGTTGAATACATTAGCTGC
>SAAO01000039.1 GCA_009929375.1 Bacteroidia bacterium | reverse complement strand
GGCTCGAATTTAAAATACAAATTGTTGACTTGATAAAAGCTATGTTTTACCAAATCAACAATAATATAATACGAAAATGGGCTTTTTAAGGCTCGACTAGATACATTCGGATGAAGCATTGGAGCCTCCGCAAAGAAAGTTTCGAAATCCACAGCTTTTTCCAACTGTTGTTGCAAACTTTCAGTATCATAACCCGTCAGCCAGCAAATAATGCTGTCCACCTCAGCTTTGGTTCTGCCTTTCCTCTCTGCCTTTTGAATGTACAAAGGATAGACAGCTGAAAATGCTGTTTTGAAGATTTTGGTGTTGTTCATATTCGTTTTACTTTTTTGCTTGCTCATTGCGTTTGAGTTTCAACTTTCTGCGGTATTTTACCCAAAAGTAAATGATCACCGCGAATAAAATCAGGACTGCCCAGTTGGAAAGCAGAAACAGGAAGAAATCGACAAAACCGTACCAGCCTCTTATGACAGATTGTTTGACTTTTTCAAAAAAACTTCCTCTGTATTGCGGAGTGTATTTATATGGTTTTGGTTGCGAGATATTGAGTTCGAGTGTACTGTAATTTACCTGATCATTCAGGTATTTTAATCTGCCTGTAGAGCTTTCAATTTCCTCTTCGAGCACACGGATTTTTTCCTGAATGTCGAGAATTTCCTTGATGCTTTTTGCATTTTTAAGGAGTTCCTGATATTGAGCCAGATATTTTTGCTTGTTTGTAAGTCGCGTTTCAAGGTCGATAAATTCTTCGGTAACGTCACGAGCAGTGATTTCTTTATACGAAACCTCGCCTTCGCCTTTTTCAATTTTTCTAATCAGAAGTTCCATATTGTTCGAAGGAATTCTGATACGCAGGTTATATTCGGTCGAATAATCGTTGTTGATCAGACTTTCGTTGTCGTAATAACCACCCAGACTTCGTATCAATGTGTCGATATTGGTTTTTGCAGCCTTCAGATTTTTTACTTCGATTCCCAAACGGCCATCCTTGATTATTTTTTTCTTTACGACCTCGGTCTTCTTTATATCATCGCTTATGTTTTCTGCAGATTTCGTCATATCTTCAGCCTCCAGGGCGACAGAAGCTGAGTCATACATATTAACTGAGGATTTCGAGCCACAGGAAAGAACAAACAATGTGATAATGAATGTAATAATGATTTGTTTCATAATGATGTAATGTTATTCAGGTTTGAAAACGTAATTTATTTTACTATGATATCTAAGTAAATCGGGCTATTATTTTTTACATATGATATACCTGAATCGTTGCACAGGTTTGTTTTCTGATTGTAATTTTGGCTCGTTCATTATTTCGGCACTAATAAGGCCATAGTCTCCGAAACTCGCTTTAATTGATTCTGAATCGTAAAAGAACAGTGTAAGTCCCGGCCAGGTTTCAAATGTGTTTTTGCTTATTTCGTGTCCTTGTCCGTATCTGAAATCATCTTTCGAAATAGCCACAAAAACCATATATCCATTCGGTTTTAGCTGATTATAGCAATCGGAAATCAGTTTTTTGCGATCTTCAGCATTCAGCAAATGTATCAAAGCATAACAGAAAATTCCATCATACAATTCATTGTCGAAAGGCATGGAGCTGACCGGGCCATGATGTATGTTTATTGTTTCTTCAAAATACTTACGGGCAATTTCAATTGCTGTTTCGGATATTTCAATGCCGGTAACCTGAAAGCCATTATCGCTGAAAACTCGGGCATTTCTGCCATAGCCAAAACCCGGAATTAGTATCTTGTTGATTCCCTTATTTTTAAATAGCTCTAAAGTGTCAATCGTTGAATCGGCCGGTTCCCAGCCCCACATTTCCTGCTTGTCTTTAAAACTCGACTCCCAAAATTCTGTCATATTTGTTAAGTGTTTAATCCGCTCACAAACAGTGTCTCCGGGCGAATTGTGAATTGCGCCAAAGTTAATGATAGTTTTCTGTTTAATAAACAAATTGTACGAAAAACATAGTTTGAAAATCGTAGGTGGTACGAAAAAGAATGAAGCAAATGTTTACTCAGAGATATTCAGCAGAAAATCAAGTTTTTCCCTGGGGTCAATCAGAATGCTGCGAATGCCGAGAGATTCGGCGGCGGCAATGTTTTTGGGACCATCGTCCAGAAAAAGAAAGCTTTCAGGAGCATCGCCTTCGTTTTGCAGGAGCGTTTTGAAAATTTCCGCGTCGGGTTTGGCCATTTTCATTTCGTACGACAGGTAGCATTTGTCAAAGTAATCGTGAATGGTTTTTCCGCGTTTTGCAAATTCACCGGCAGCGCTCACTTCAATGTGTAGCGGGTTGGTGTTGCTAAGCATGACGATGCGGTATTTTTGTCGTAGTTTTTCAACTACATCGAGTTTTTCCTGCGGAATGTCCTGCAGAAATTCGCACCATGCCTCATCAATTTGGCTGTCGGTAATGGGTTTTGTGCTTAGTTTCCGTATTTCGTTGCGGAATTGGGGTATATCAATTTCACCTTTTTCAAATTTCAGGAAGAAACCTGCCTGTCCGTAGTTGCTCAGATATTGTTCTACGTTGCTAATGCCTAACTCATTGATTTTGCGTATACAGGCTGCCAGATCGAGATTGATAAGCACACCGCCGAAGTCGAAAATAAGTGTTTTGATATTTTTAAATTGCTCCATCAGCGAAAATTTTCTGTTTTAGTTTTTGTAGATTGGCAAAATTTATTACTTTTGCAATCGCTTTGCAAAGATACAAAAATTAATGCAAATGCCGGGCCTATAGCTCAGTTGGTTAGTAGCACCTGACTCATAATCAGGGGGTCGCTGGTTCAAGCCCAGCTGGGCCCACTCAAAAAAACACTCCTGATAAACGGGAGTGTTTTTTGTTTCCGGGCATTCATCAACCTTAAAATCTGAGGTTATGTATAGTTTTATTCTCTCAGTAGCATTGCTTATTGCCGGCTATTTTGTGTATGGCCGAATTTCTGAAAAAGTTTTCGGAATGAATGCAGCACGACCTACGCCGGCGCTCGTCAATCCCGATGGTGTCGATTATGTGCCCCTTCCCTGGTGGCGCGTGTTCCTTATTCAGTTTTTAAATATTGCTGGTTTAGGTCCGATTTTCGGAGCTATTATGGGCGTTATGTTCGGACAGGCTGCTTTTTTGTGGATTGTGTTCGGGACAATTTTTGCCGGTGCGGTACACGATTACTTTTCAGGAATGATGTCTGTTCGAATGAATGGTGCAAGTCAGCCCGAGTTGGTGGGAAACGAACTGGGAAAGCCTGTGAAGCAATTTATGCGTGTATTTTCGCTTGTGCTAATGGTTTTGGTGGGTGCGGTTTTTGTGTCGGGGCCTGCCGGTCTTCTGGCCGGAATGACCAAAGGTTTTATGAGTCAGACCTGGTGGATAGTAATTGTATTTGCATATTACATACTGGCTACGCTGTTGCCTATCGATAAGTTGATAGGAAAAATTTATCCGGTTTTTGGATTTGCATTGCTGTTTATGGCCGTGGGCATTATGGTTGCAATGTTTGTAAACCGTGCGCCAATTCCTGAATTTACTGAAGGTTTTGCAAATCAGCATCCTGCCGGTTTACCCATTTTCCCGATTATGTTTGTTTCGATTGCCTGTGGAGCCATTTCTGGTTTTCATGCCACGCAATCGCCTCTTATGGCCCGTTGTATTCAGAACGAAGATCTGGGTCGCCGCATTTTTTACGGAAGCATGGTGGCCGAAGGTATTGTGGCATTGATTTGGGCAGCCGCAGCATCGTCATTTTATGGTTCGGTGGAGGAATTACAACATTTTGTAGCTTCGTTGCCGGCCACAGTGAATAAGCCTGCGGTGATAGTAGATCAGATAGCGCATTCATGGCTGGGCGTTTTCGGAGGATTTCTGGCCATGTTGGGCGTAATTGCTGCACCGCTTACTTCGGGCGATACTGCTTTGCGATCGGCGCGACTGATTGCGGCCGATTTCTTGAAATTTGATCAGAAATCAATTAAGAATCGTTTGATTATTTCCATTCCACTTTTCATACTTACCTTTATTATTCTGCAAATGAATTTCGATGTACTGTGGCGATATTTTGCATGGTGTAATCAAACACTGGCTGTGTTCACGCTGTGGGCTGTAACAGTTTACCTGAGTCGCAAAGGGAAATTCTACGGTATATCGTTGTTGCCAGCATTGTTTATGACGGTTGTGAGTGTAAGTTACATACTTACTGCGCCAGAAGGTTTTGGTTTGAAATTAAATATAGCATTGTACATTGCCATCGCAGTTTCGGTGACTTTATTACTATTGTTTTTGTATAAAAGGAAAGCGATTGTGAGTGGAAGTGATGCTTGAAAATTAGTGGTTTAGGACTTTAGTGAGCAAAAAAAACTTTGATTAGTTGGCTGTAGCACTTTTTTTATGTTATTTTACAAGCCAAAATCAGAGAATCAGATATAACGTTAATAGTATATTTATGGGTGTTGAAATTCGGGAGGTTAGTTCAAAACAGGACTTAAAGAAGTTTATTTGGTTTGGTGTTAACCTGTATAAGGATTGTGAGTACGCTGCTCCTCCTTTGGTGATGGATGATTTGTTGAATTTGTCGAAAGGGAGTAATCCTGCGCTCGAATTTTGCGAAACAGCTTTGTTTCTTGCTTATCGCGAATCGAAAATTGTGGGGCGTATCGCTGCTATTATTAACCCGAAAGCCAACGAAACCTGGAATCAGAAGAATGCGCGTTTTGGTTGGTTGGATTTTATCGACGATGAGGAAGTGTCGCATGCTTTGTTCGATGCAGCCATTCAATGGGCGAAAAGCAAAGGTATGACTGCCATTCACGGACCTTTGGGTTTTACCGATTTCGATCACGAAGGTTTGCTAATTGAAGGCTTCGATCGTCGGGGGACGCTGGCTACCATTTATAATTATCCGTATTATCCTGAGCATATTGAAAAATACGGGTTTGCGAAAGATGTGGACTGGAAAGAATATCTGATTACTATTCCGGAGGTTTTTCCTGAAAAGTATTTCAGAATTGCTGATATTGTACGTCAGAAATTTAATTTACAGAATAAAAAGTTCAAGTCACGAAAAGAAGTGGTGGACAATTATGCACTTAAAATTTTTGAACTGCTGAATGTTTGTTATAAAGATTTGTATGGTTTTACAAGGCTGAATGATGCGCAGATTCATTTCTATATAAAATTGTATTTCAGCTTTTTTCGACTCGATACAATTTCTATTGTGGTGGACGAAAAGGATGATGTGGTGGCATTGGGAATAGCAATGCCCAGTTTTACAAAAGCGCTTCAAAAAGCAAAAGGTCGTTTGTTCCCTTTGGGTTGGTTTTATATGCTTAATGCGCTGCGTAAAAACGATTTACTCGATTTATATCTTATGGCTGTGCATCCCGATTATCAAAACAAAGGCGTAAACTCGCTTGTGTTTGCTGAATTGATGGTGAACAGTGCCAAAAACGGCTATAAATTTGCCGAGTCGAATCCGGAACTCGAAACCAATACGCGAATGTCGTCGCAGTGGGGTAGTTTCGAATATGTAAATCATAAAAAACGACGGGTATATATTAAAGAGATTTAGCAAAGATGTTTAAAGTCAAAAGTCTCAGGTCAAATGTCCTTTGTCTTTGATCTTTTGTCTTTGCTCCAAAAAAATAATAAAATGACACGTAAGTTTGATTTTTTGGTCATTGGTAGTGGAATAGCGGGTATCAGTTATGCGCTGAAAGCTGCTCCTTATGGCAAAGTGGCTTTACTGTGCAAAACAACGCTCGTCGAATCGAACACTTCATATGCGCAGGGTGGCATTGCTTCGGTAATGTATGAGCCCGATAATTTCGAAAAACATATTCAGGATACACTTATTGCAGGCGATGGGCATTGCAATCTTGAAGCTGTTGAAAAAGTGATTCGTGAGGCTCCGGCTCAGATTGAGGAATTGCTCCGTTGGGGAGTGGATTTCGATAAACGTGAGGACGGACTTTTCGATCTTCACCGCGAGGGCGGGCATTCGGAACATCGTATTTTACATCACAAAGATAATACGGGTTTCGAAATTCAGCAAAGTCTTGTGCGTGAAGTGCGTAACCACAAAAATATTGAGATTTTCGAACATTCTTTCGCCATCGAAATTCTTACCCAGCATCATTTGGGCGATGTGGTTACGCAGCATACGCCCGGCGTGGAATGTTACGGAGCCTATGTGCTCGACGAGCAAAGCAATCATATTCATACTTTTCTGTCGAAAATTACACTTTTGGCTACCGGAGGTATCGGAAGTGTGTATTCAACCACTACTAATCCTGCCATTTCTACCGGCGATGGAATAGCTATGGTGCATCGTGCGCGTGGTGTCATTCAGGATATGGAATTTGTACAATTTCATCCCACTGCGCTTTATCATCCGGGTGAGCGTCCCACTTATCTTATTACCGAGGCTATTCGAGGTTATGGGGCTGTGCTTCGTTGCAAGGATGGACGTGAGTTTATGCAGAAATACGACGAACGTGGCTCGCTGGCTCCGCGCGATATTGTGGCCCGGGCTATTGATAACGAGATGAAAATACGCGGCCACGAATTTGTGTACCTCGATGTGACGCACAAAGATCCGGAAGAAACGAAGCTGCATTTTCCCAATATTTATAAAAAATGTCTCGAATTGGGCATTGATATCACAAAAGATATGATTCCTGTGTCGCCTACGCAGCATTATTTATGTGGTGGCATAGTTGTTGATTTGAATGGAAAAACATCGATAGGTCAGCTGTATGCTGCGGGCGAATGTTCGTGTACAGGATTGCACGGAGCCAATCGCCTGGCATCGAACTCGCTGCTCGAAGCTATTGTATATGCCGATGCTGCTGTGAAAGATGCGATTCCGCGCCTGAAGGAAATTGAGTTTAACGAATTTATTCCGGCCTGGAACGACGAAGGAACATCGCTGCCCGAAGAGTTGGTGCTTATTACTCAGAGTTTTCGCGAGGTTGAGCAGATAATGAGTACCTATGTGGGCATTGTTCGTTCAAATCTTCGTTTGAAACGGGCCATGAGCCGTTTGGAGATACTTTATCGCGAAACAGAGGATTTGTTTGAACGTTCGGTAGTGTCGCGGGAAATTTGTGAACTGCGAAATGTGATAAGTGTGGCTTATCTGATTATTAAACATGCTCTTCGCCGCAAAGAGAGTCGTGGGTTGCATTATACAATCGACTATCCGAAGCGAATGAGAAGCGAACACTGAAATTGTAAATTTTTTATTCTCTGTGTATTGAATTTCAGTATAATACATTATCTTTGATTTCGTAAAGAGCTAAATACACTTTTTCAGATATGAATCGTTTATTACTTTTAATTTTGTGTATGCTGACATTGCTGCCGCTCAGAGCCGACAACCGGAACCCTGGCGACCCGCGCACGCCTGTGACCAAAACTGAAGGTAACTGGGTAAAACCCGATAACGATACACCTGTTCCACCCAACGCCAATGTAATTACGCTAGCCGAAGGAATTACTTATTACAGTGCCGACGAAGGTATCTTTCTGAGTCTGAAAGAACCTGCGGGCAAAGTGAAGCTTTTTTCGCTGACAGGCGAGGTGGTTTGGCAGGGAAATCTGGTACAGGGGCGTTTCCTGATTCCAACGCGACAGGGAATTTATTTCTTACGTATTAATAATAAAAGCTATAAATTAATTCGCAAATAAACTTCTTTTCCTTTGCTATTGCCTATGAAACGTTTTTTGACCTTATGTTTTTTTTCTCTCATTTTTTTTGTGGTTTTTGCCGGTAGTGGAACTGAAACTGATCCTTTTACAGTTGCTCAGGCTATTGCAAAATACGATAACTCATCAAAAACTTATTGGGTAAAAGGTTATATTGTTGGCGAAATGCGCGATTTTAGTAACAATAAATACTTTTACGAACTTGCTCCTCCCTTTAGTGGTACGGGAGCTTATCTTCTGGCCGACAATCCGGATGAGATAAATCTTTCCAAATGTTTTCCGGTGCAATTAGGCACTGCTTATATCGATAATTATAATCTTGAAGAAAATCCGCAATACTGGCGAAAAGAAGTGCTTGTGTGTGGACTCTTGCGTGATTATTTTGCCATGCCGGGGCTTAAAACTCTGACTTCACTCACTGTGTCTGGCTCGATGCCACTCAGTGATGAAACAAAAGCATGGAACTTCTATGAAGATATGGACGGCTCTTATCAGGCTGCTTCGGCAAGTTCGATTTTTGCTGGTGGCACTTACGCAGGCGAAACCGGAAGCTGGAAACTTTATGGTGCTACATGGGGCGATAGCTCCAATGACAGCAAATGGGGAAAAGCAGCCGCTCGTCTTCGTTTATCAGAAGCATCTACCGGAAATCCCGGATATATGCAAATGGAATTCGATAAACCTGATGGTGCGGGTATAATCCGCTTTTGGAGTGGTTACTATGATACTGATAATGGTGGTTCGCTTGCAGTATATGTGTCGACTAATCAGGGACAAAGCTGGGGAAATGCCATTGCACAGACGGCTATTGCCAAAGGATGGAAGGAATATCAGTTTGTGCTGAATGTGCCCGGAAATGTGCGTGTCAGAATAATGAAGGCCGAAAATGGTAGTGCAGGAATTAATGTGGATAATATCCGTATCAGCGATTATAAAGTACCCAACGCTGTCGATAAAATCAATGTAACTCAGTTGCCTTACAGAAATACCGATGGTGGAATTTTGCTGAAATATTTACCTGAAAATGAAGAATTCAGACTATTCAATATCACGGGTAAATTGATACTACAGCGTCAGAATGTAAATTCAGGCTTGTTTATTGGCCTTACTCGTGGTGTTTATTTCCTTAAAAACAAAGAAAAAACCTATAAAATTATTTGTCAATAATAAATTAAATCATTATGATCAAACATATTGTGTTTTTTAATCTGGCCGAAAATGCCGAAGGTAAGTCAAAAGCCGAAAATGCGGCCTATATCAAAGCTGAACTTGAGGCTTTGAAAAATCTTATTCCGGAGATTATCACCATTGAAGTCGGAATCAATCATCCCGTAGCACCTGCAGGTAATTTCGATATTTCGCTTTATTCTGAATTTGCTTCAATAGCCGATCTCGATGTTTATCAGGTTCACCCCGAACACAAACGTGTTGCAGCCTATATCGGCAAGGTGAAAACCGATCGGGCCTGCGTCGATTACGAAGTCTGAAAAATCTCCTGAATCTCCTTAAATCTTTAATTTTGAAAAAGCCATGTGGAAAGATTTCTTTTATTTTTCCAAAGGGCAACGAACAGGCATTGTAGTGCTGATTTTGTTGATTTTGTTTGTGGTGGTGCTCAATGTGTTTTTGCCCCGGATAATATCTCCCAATCCTGAACCAACAGCCGATGTGCAGGCTGAAATGCTGGCTTTCAGGTCGAACTTACGCTCGCTTGATAGCCTGCGGGCGATTACCCGTCAGCAGGAATACGAGTCGCGGTTTCGTTCAAATTATGCTTTCCGCGATTTCGGTGAGAAGCCAACTGCGTATTCACTTTTCCCTTTCGACCCCAATACAGCCGATTCGGCTACCTTTGTGAAACTTGGTTTGAAACCTTATGTGGCATCCAATATTTTGAAATACAGAGCGAAAGGTGCGCAGTTTCGCACAGCCGAAAGTTTTTCAAAAGTATACGGCATCAGTGCTGAAAAGTTCAGCGAACTCGAACCTTATATTTCGATAAAGTCTTCTGAAACAGCGTTGCGCTCTGATTCTGCAAAACAGATATCAGTTCAAAAGCAGGAGAATATTGTGGTTGAACTTAATTCGGCTGATACTACTTTGCTTATGCAGGTGAGGGGAGTCGGAAGATTTCTGGCACGGGGCATAGTGCGATTCCGCACGCAATCGGGCGGTTTTGTGTCGGTGGAACAATTGCGCGATGTGTATGGTATGCGCGAAGAAAATTATCTGAAAATCAAAGATTCATTCAGAGTTAATCAGGGTCTGGTTCAGAAAATTCAGGTCAATACGGCTTCTGTTGATAAGCTCAAAAACCATCCGTATCTGAATTTTTATCAGGCAAAAGCTATTTATGAATTGCGTCGTAAGGTGGGTAAACTGAAAAGTGTACACGATCTGAAACAGATTGAACAGCTTGATGAGCAGACCTTGGTGAAACTGACTCCTTATCTGTCATTCGATTAGCTAATCTTTCAGTGTACGAATTACTCTGTCAATCACATTACTTTCGAAGCCACGACTCTGGGCAAAATTAAACAGTTTGCCCATTTTTTCGTATTCGTATTCCCACTTAATGGTTTTGAGCTTGTTTTTGAGCAAAACAGCCAGCATTTCTTCGTATTCTCCTTCGTCTATAGTTTTCAAAGCCATTTCAATCAGTTTGGCTTCAATTCCTTTTTGTTTCAGACCATAAGAAATTTTTATCTTACCCCATTTATTGAAATGGAATTTATCCTTTGCAAAAGCTATACAGTAACGTTTCTCATTGATAAAATCATCTTCTGTCAGTTTGTCGATAATTTTGCTTCTGTTTTCTTCATCAACACCCCACGCAATCAGTTTATCCTGTACTTCTGAAGTGCAATGTTCTGAAATAGAGCAATATGATGCTGCTTTGTGCAGTAGTTCGTCGAAACTGTATTCTTTTTTCATTATATTCTTTCTTTTTTGTGAAACTGAATATTTATGCTTACAAATTTAGAACTATTAGTGCATTAAACCAACTTTTTTATGTTATTATTTAAGAGGAAATTATTTCTCAGAAAAGTGATTTTAGTGTCGTCTCCGGATATTTACAAAAATATTAGGTAACAAAATATTGTTTTGTATATAAAAAGTGTAACTTTGTGGCGTAAATGTTACTGTTGTTATGACTAAAAAGGAAAAAACGGAAGCTACAGCCAAAGAATTATTCTGGAAACATGGGTTCAAAAAAGTGAGTATCGACGAGATTTGCAAAAAGGCCTCAGTCAGTCGCAAGACTTTCTATACCTATTACCCAAATAAACAGGCTTTGGTACTATCGATTCTAGAATCGCTTACCAACGAAATGCTTGATGTATTTGCGACGCTTGTGGCTGATACGGGAAAATCGTTTTCAGAAAAAATGAATATGTTGCTTTCGTTGAAATTTGAGATGAACAAAGAATTTTCGATGGATTTTATCAATGACTTTTTACATCCTGATTCTGCTGAATTGCTCGAATATCTGAATACTGTGGTTGGAAAGTCGTTGATGCTTACTCGTGAGTTTTTTACGAATGCTCAAAAAAACGGAGAAATGAATCCTGGTCTGAATATCGATTTTCTGCTTTGGAATATGCAGAAACAACTCGAAATATGCTCAACACCCGAAGCTTTGGCCATGTTTCCCGATTCGGAAAGCATGGTTCGGCAAATTTCCGAATTGATGATTTTTGGCGTTATGAAACCTGAGCAGCGATGATAACAAAACGAATATATGGCTGGCTGATTCTGAGTGCGTTTTACGTGCTTTGTTTTTCGCAGAGCGATGTGCAAAAATCACTTCGCTTTAACGGGCAGATAGTGGGTTGGGCAAATGTGCAAATGGATAATCCGGTTTTCTGGCAGCCTGGTGCACGATTTGTCCCTTCACTCACCTGGAAGCAGAGTATAACTTCAAATACAACCTTTGATGCAGAGGCTTCGTTGAATATTTATGGAAATGCTGATTTCCGGAATTTCAAAACAGATACGCTGAACGGGCAAATAAAACCTTATCGTGTTTGGCTGCGCTATAGTAATCAGAATTTTGAATTGCGGGCAGGTTTGCAGAAAATTAATTTTGGCCAGGCACGAATGTTTCGACCCCTGATGTGGTTCGATGGCATGGATGTGCGCGATCCTCTTCAACTAACCGATGGTGTTTATGGGTTGCTGGCAAAATATTTTTTTGAAAATAATGCTAATATCTGGGCCTGGGGCTTGCTCGCTAATGAAAACCGGAAAGGCTGGGAATTGTTTGGCTCTGAAAAATGGAAACCTGAATTGGGTGGGAGAGTGGAGTTACCTTTGCTGAATGGTGAAATTGCGCTAAGTACTCATCACCGAAAGGTAAAAGCGATAAATCTGTTGTCTTCACAACTCAATAATTTTCAATTGCTCAACGAATCACGCTTTGGCTTGGATGGAAAATGGGATGTGGGACCGGGTATCTGGTTCGAAAATTCAACCACTATTACGCAGAAAAATAATATTATGGTTCCCCGTTTTCAGGACATGTGGAATCTGGGAATGGATTATACATTTCCTGTTGGGAATGGTTTGGGAATGACGATTGAATATCTCCGCTATCATGCCGGTGAAAATTTTCTGACCGGCGGAACAGCCTTGCAACTAGCAGGAAGCATGTTTACATATCCATTGTCGGTAGTTGATAATTTGTCGTTGATGCTGTTTTACGAACCCATTGCTAATCAGCTCTTCAATTATGCAAGTTGGAGCCGGAATTACGACAACTGGAGTATTTATGCCATTGTTTTTGTAAATCCTGAAAATGCTCAAATGATTGGTTTTCAATCAGGAAATCGCAATCTTTTTGCAGGTAAGGGCTTTCAGGTAATGTGCAGTTATAATTTTTGAAAACAATTGAGTCTGACTGAATAGAAACGAAATTAAAAATCATATTGATTATGAATACAATTGTAGAAGTGAAAAATCTGGTGAAGAAATTTCCTGTTGGATCGGGGTTCTTTACAGCACTTAACGGAATAAATCTGAGTTTCGGTGAAGGCGAATTTGCCGGTCTTGTTGGACCGAGCGGATCGGGAAAAACGACTTTACTCAATATCATCGGTTCGCTCGATATGCCTACTACCGGCGAAGTGGTGGTTTTGTCGCGCAATGTCGAAAACCTCAAGCCCCGACAAGCTGCAACTTTAAGAAAGGAAGAACTGGGATTCATTTTTCAGAATTACAATTTACTTCCGGTCTATACTGTTTTCGAAAATGTGGAATTTCCGCTTTTACTACTTGGAATGTCAGCGGGTGAGCGAAAAAAGCGTGTCCTCGAAACTCTTGAATGGGTTGGGCTTTCGGATAAAGTAAATTCACGTCCCGCGCAATTGTCCGGTGGCGAATGTCAGCGGGTAGCTATTGCGCGTGCAATGGTAAAACGACCATTACTGGTTTTGGCCGACGAGCCTACCGCCAATCTCGATTCGGCAAACTCACACAATATTCTGCAAACCATGCTTCGATTGAACGGGGAACTCAAAACATCATTCCTTTTTGCCACACACGACGAAAAAGTGATTGGTTATCTGAAACGTATCATTCGTTTGCAGGATGGAAAAGTAGTGGAAGATACAAGAATTACCCCTAACCCCTAAAGGCGAATAATCAATGTTTCGATTGTTTTATATTTTAAATTATGATTATGAATAGTATCGACGAAACTAACTCTTACTCTCCTTTAGGGGCCGGGGGTAATAATATTGATAAAACTCAGTACAATTCTTCAGGGCTTGGGAGAAAAGGTAGCTTATTCTTATTTAAAACAGCCTTTAAAAGCCTGATTGGTAATGGTCTGAAAACGTGGCTGAATGTGTCGGTGCTTTCGGTTTCGTTTGTGCTGATCGTTTTGCTTCAGGGTCTTCTGAAGGGTTGGAGCGAACAGGCTGTGGAAGATACCGTGCGTTGGGAAATTGCTGATGGTCAGTACTGGCAGGAAGGTTACGATCCTTATGATCCTTTTAGTCTCGATTCGAGTGCTGTGGCTATTCCTGCTGAATTACAGGAAGACCTAAATTTACATAATATTGAACCTGTACTTGTCAGTCAGGCAAGCATTTATCCCGGTGGACGTATGATGGGCGTTTTGCTGCGTGGCATTCGTCCCGATCAGAAATTGCTTAAAATACCTGCAGAATTACTTAAAGCAAATGAAGGTGAAACTGAAATTCCGGTGATTCTGGGAGCATATATGGCCCGTCAGGCAGGCCTTAAGCTGAATGATATAACCACTTTACGCTGGCGTGACAAGAATGGAACTTTCGAAGCTGCTGATATTCGCGTGGTCGGAATTTTTAAAACTTCTGTACCTTCGGTCGATAATGGTTCGCTCTGGATACCACTCGACAAACTGCAATCGATGACTTTGCGCGAAAATGCAGCACATTTACTGATAAAATCTCCTGAAATTGAGGCGAAGCAAGTAGCGGGCTGGAATTTTAAATCGGTTGAAGACCTGACCGCGTCAACCATGTTACTGGTTGAAACTAAGTCGATGGGTACAAGCCTTTTGTATGTCATTTTTCTTTTGCTGGCCATGCTGGCTATTTTTGATACACAGACTTTGTCGATATTTCGTCGTCAGCGCGAAATAGGAACACTTGTGGCAATGGGAATGACTCCACGGCAGGTAATGTGGCATTTTACGCTTGAAGGTACTTTCAATTCCCTGCTTTCGTTTGTGGTGGGTGCTATTTGGGGAACGCCGCTTTTGTGGTATATGGTGAACAAAGGTATTACTTTTAATATAGATGCCAGCGAAATCGGAGTGGCAATGGGTGACACTATGTATGCTTCGGTGACTCCCGGCTTGGTGTTCGCTACAATGTTGTTTATCATTGTAATAACTGCTGGGGTGAGTTATTTACCAGCGCGGAAAATTGCAAAGATGAATCCAACCGAAGCTATCAGAGGAAAAGCTATATAAACCCCTAATCCCTAAAGGGGAATGATAAATGCAATGATCGTTAAAATTTTAAATTATGATTATGAACAATAGTGACGAAACTAACTCTACCCCCCCTTTAGGGGTTGGGGGTAAAAATATTAAAAACGAATCTAACTTCAAATCCCCTTTAGGGGTTGGGGGTAGTTTCCTTTTTAAAGGACTTATCCGGGATAAAAGCCGGAGTTTATTGCCTATTATTGTGGTTACAGTGGGCGTTATGATGACTGTGTTTCTCGAAGCTTACATGAGTGGAATTTTTAGCGACAGTATTGAGTCTACTGCACGTTTCAGTTCGGGTCATGTGAAAGTGATGACCACGGCCTATCGTGAAAATTTGTCGCAAATGCCCAATGACTATGCCATGCTCGAAGTGGATAACACACTCGAAATGTTGCGTACAGATTTTCCTGATATGATATGGACCGACCGCATTCAGTTCGGAGGTTTGTTGGATGCGCCTGATTCGCTCGGAAATACCCGCTCGCAGGGAAATGTGCTGGGGATGGGGATACATTTGCTGAATAGTTCCGATGAAATTCAGCGCATGGATCTGCAAACCAAACTAATAGAAGGTGACTTTCCGCAAAAGCAGGGCGAAGCGCTCATTACCAAAGAACTGGCGCGAAAAATGAAACTCGTGGTTGGCGATCAGGTAACCCTGATGTCGGCTTCGATGTATGGAGAAATGGCCATGTACAATTTTCGTATCAGCGGATTGCTGCATTTTGGCACCGAAGCGCTCGACAGAGGAATGATTGTGGCTGATATTAATGATGTCCGTTTTGCATTGAATATGGAAAATGCAGCAGGCGAAATTCTCGGCTTTTTCAGCGATTCGCATTACGATAATAGTCGTGCTGAAGCACTGGCTGCAAATTTCAATAGCAAAAACACAGATACTCAAGAAAAATTTTCGCTTACTATGGCGCCCATGAGCGGAGTAGGAGGGATGGATTTTATGATTGCTTATTCTGAAAATGCTCAGTTTCTGGTGATATTTATTTTTATAATTGCCATGTCGGTAGTGCTATGGAATACCGGATTGGTGGGCGGTTTAAGGCGTTATGGCGAATTTGGGTTGCGTTTGGCAATCGGCGAAAGTAAACATGAAATATACCGTTCACTGATTGTTGAAGCTCTTTTTACAGGAATAGTGGGTTCACTTCTTGGAACGGTCGTCGGGCTTTTCTTTAGCTGGCTTATGCAGAAATACGGAATTGATATAAGTGGTATGATGCAAAATACTCAAATGATGCTTCCCACTGTTTTTCGTTCGCAGATTAGTGCTACCACATATTGGATCGGTTTTATTCCCGGAGTATTGTCTACTGTGATTGGCGCTATGCTTGCAGGAATAGGAATTTATAAACGCCAGACAGCCAGCTTGTTTAAAGAGTTGGAAAACTAAGATATTTACAATTTATTCATTTACAATTTACGATTTATGAACTCAATCAAAAATCTAATTTCACTCCCCTTTAGGGGTCAGGGGGTTCTTTTTCTATTAATTTTCTCATTTTCATTATCTGCTCAGAATTATCCTTCAGGAAAATCAATTTTGGATAAAGTAGACCGTAATATGTCTTCGAAAACCAGGGTGATAACTTCGAAAATGGAAATTCAGGGAGGACGCTCTGTGCGAACGTTCGAATCTAAATCATGGATAGAAGGAGAGGAGAAGGCTTATACCGAATATCTTTCCCCAGCGCGTGAAAAAGGTACGAAAATGCTGAAACTCGAAAATCAACTCTGGATATTCTCGCCTTCAACCGATAGGGTTATGCAGATTTCCGGTCATATGCTTCGTCAGTCGGTAATGGGTAGCGATATGTCGTACGAAGATATGATGAGCGATAGTCCGCTTTTGGAACGTTACAAAGCCGAAGTGACTGCAGAGGAAATAATTGCTGATCGTAAATGCTGGGTTGTGACGCTCACTGCGATAAAAGAAAATGTAAATTATCACAGTCAGAAAATCTGGGTCGATCAGGAAAGATTTGTGCCACTTAAAATGGATCTTTTTGCCAAAAGCGGAAAATTGTTGAAAAGAACAACGCTGAGCAATGTACAGAAAATTCAGGAACGCTGGTTCCCAATGGAAATGATTTACAAGGATATGCTCAAAGAAGGAAAAGGCACCAAAATGACTGTGCTTAGCATTCAGTTTGACGGAACGATTCCTTCCGGAGTTTTTAATAAATCGAATCTGAAATAAGCGGAAGATTTATTTCTCCTTATTGTCTTCGTCTTTAAACCAACCGGAATACATGGCGTAATTGTGTGCAATTTTACGATTCATTTCGTTGGTTTTTTCAGGCTCCACTTCTTTTACAAACTTTGCAGGTACGCCGGCCCAAAGTGTGTAAGGAGGAATTTTGGTATTGCTCAATACCAAAGCACCGGCAGCCACAATTGCGCCTTCGCCTATTTCGGCATAATCAAGCAATGTAGCACCCATGCCTATCAGTGCGTAATTGTCGATTTTGGCACCGTGCACAGTTACATTGTGACCAATGGAAACGTAATCGCCAATTTCTACTGTCGATTTTTCGTAAAGTGTATGAAGCACCGAACCGTCCTGAATATTCACATGATTTCCGATACGGATAGCATTTACGTCGCCGCGTAGCACAGCGTTGAACCAGACGCTGCAGCCTTTGCCTAATACCACATCGCCAACAATAGTTGCATTTTCGGCCAGATAGCAATCTTCGCCAATCTGAGGCTTGAAACCTCTTACTTCTTTAATCAGTGCCATATTTCAGGAAATAATTACTTGTGTTTTTAAAATGAAAAAACTCTGCAATCAAGCGATTGCAGAGTTTTTCGTGCGGCTGAAGGGACTCGAACCCCCACGCCTCTCGGCACCAGATCCTAAGTCTGGCGCGGCTACCAATTACGCCACAGCCGCATGGTGCGCATTGCGGGTGCAAAGATACTTAAAAGTTTCAATCCTGCAAATCAAAAGGCCTGAAAACAATTTGTTTTCAGGCCCTGAAATTGGTTTTGATATTGATTTATTGCAAAATAGAGCTGATTATTTCTTTTCGAGATAAGCAATTACTTCACCTTTCTGTACAATTTCGCCCTGACGTTTTTCAACAGCTACCACACGACCGGTGCAGAAACTGCCGATATGTTCGAGTCCGTAGCGGGTTTGCAAGGTACAAAGGGTTTCTGATTCTTTGAAAAGTTTGCCATGTACAGGTTCGATAGAACGTTCGTTGTAGTCGAGTTCCCAGATCACACGACCCGATACAGGGGCTACCACAGGTTCTGCATTCGGATATTTCAACTGACGAATATCAGGAATCTGTGTCTGTGTTTTGCTGTATTTTTCTTTGATAGCAGCTTCGAGTTCAGCGTTGAAACGTTTTTTTGCTTCGCCCGATTTGTAATCGCGGTATTGTTTTTCGTGCATTGCAAATTCGAACAGTTCTTCGTCGTCCTGACCGCGATCCCATCCATTTTCGGCCATTTCTTTGATAAAGCGGTCGAGTTCGTTCGGATAATTGTCCTGTGGATTGCCTTCGTAGAATTCAAAATTATTCTTTTTAGCAAGTTCAATAATTTCGTTATCGAGTTTGCCCGGAAGTTTACCGGCTTTGCCCAGAATCATATCCCACGAATTTTTATCAATCATCGACCAGCGTGGTTCACCTTTCACCATAAACATTACGTTCATAAGCGCAATGTTTTTTACATACTGGCTGAACGGCGTTACCAAAGGAGGATTTCCGAGTTTTGGCCATATATATTTTACTTCGTCGAAAAGCATTACTAGCAATTCGTCGGTGCTGAGTTCTTTTTTGTTATTGTTTTTCAGATATGAGTTGATACCTGCGTGAATGCCTTTAAGGTCGGCCATAAGTGAGCCCATCATACCGCCCGGAAGTCCGCAACCCACCAGCAACGAAGTCATGAGTTTGTTGCGGTCGTCGATAAAGAATCCCAAAAAGTCGTCGATAAAGCTTTGCGATAGTCTGCGTGCTTCCATGTATGCACTCATATTGATTTCCGGAACTTTAAATCCGGCATCTTTAAGCATGGCCTGAACCGAAATCACGTCAGGGTGCACCATTCCCCACGAAAGTGGTTCCATGGCTACGTCGAGATAATCGGCACCGGCTTTTGCCACTTCGAGCATCGAAGCCATTGAGAAACCGGGACCAGAGTGTCCGTGATACTGAACAATAATATCCGGATGGCTGGTTTTTATTGAGCGAACAATTTTTCCGAGCATTTCGGGGCGACCCACACCAGCCATGTCTTTCAGACAGATTTCTTCGGCTCCGGCTGCAATCAGTTGTTCCGACATGTTTACATAATATTCAACATTATGAACTTCGGAATAAGTGATACACATTGTTGCCTGAGCAATCATTCCGGCAGCTTTGGCATATCTGATAGATGGAATAATGTTACGAACATCGTTAAGCCCACAGAAAATACGGGTAATGTCCACACCCTGAGCTTTTTTTACTTTGTACATAAGCTCGCGTACGTCGGCAGGAACCGGATTCATGCGCAAACCGTTCAGTCCGCGGTCGAGCATGTGTGTTTGAATTCCGGCTTTGTTGAAAGGTTTGGTAAATGTACGAACGGCATCGTTTGGGTTTTCACCAAATAGCAGATTGACCTGCTCCGAAGCACCTCCGTTGGTTTCAACTCTTGCAAAACAGCCCATTTCGATAATCACAGGAGCGATTTTTTCCAATTGGTCTTTGCGTGGTACGTACTTTCCTGACGATTGCCACATGTCGCGATAGACGAGACTGAATTTAATTTCTTTCATTGTTTTGTTTAAAATAATAGTGAGTTTTGTTGTTTTTTACCTCACCGGCTTTTTGCCGTTAAATCCGGTGACCTTTCATTGAATTGCGAGTATAATTAAAGAAAAATTTCCGTAATTAAATTCAGTGCAAATATAACACTGATTTTTGAATTAAAGAATTTTTTCCGTAATTTATTTTTCTCAAAATCAGCATACTTAAAATCGGTTTGTTATGAAAAAAGCCTGTTTTAAATCTGCCTTTTCGAAAAATCTGTTTAAAATAATAATCTGTAATTATAAAGTGCTATTAAAGTTTTAAAGTAAAAGTTTAATGTAAATTGAAAATATTTTTGAGAGAAGATTATCCCGAACGATTAATCAGAATTACAGCTGTAAACGCAGGTGAGTTTTGTAGGATTGCTGCATTGCTAAACCAATAATTGAGAAAATAGAATTGCATTTTTCTCCCTGAAAAATAATTTTAATGGTTTCCGTTGAAATTATTTAACTTACATTTTTGCAAAAGATTTGTTTAGTGTTTTACATGCATAAATCGGATATGATTTTGGATAAATTAAAAGTATTCCGAATCATGATTCTGCTTTTAATAATTATATTTGCAAACTAAAATTATTGATAATAATGACATATCTCAGAAAACCCGAGTGGTTACGAAATAAATTTTACAGTGAATCGGAGTATTCGAATGTAAGCCAGGTAATTAAAACCCACGGACTTCATACTATTTGTACAAGTGGACGTTGTCCGAATCAGAGTGAATGCTGGAGTCGTGGTACTGCCACCCTGATGATTGGTGGTGATATTTGTACGCGTTCGTGTAAGTTCTGTAATACAATTACCGGCCGACCACTGCCGCTCAATCCGCAGGAGCCTGCGAACGTGGCTGAATCGATACGGCTTATGAAACTGAAACATGCGGTGATAACTTCGGTCGATCGTGACGATTTAAAAGATCAGGGTGCGAATCACTGGGCCGAAACCATCAGAAAAGTGAAGGAAGTAAATCCGGAAACCACGCTCGAAGTGCTGATTCCCGACTTTCAGGGAAAAGAGGAGCTTATTGAACTTGTTGTGGCCGAACGACCTGATATTATTTCGCACAATCTGGAAACAGTACGCCGTCTTACTCCCGAAATCCGTACGCGTGCTAAATATGATGTGAGCCTGAAAGTGCTTCAGTATATTGCTTCGCGTGGTATTGTGGCCAAAACCGGAATTATGCTCGGACTTGGTGAAACAGAACAGGAAGTGCTTGAATTAATGGACGATGCGTTGGCTCACGACTGCCGTGTGCTGACAATCGGACAGTACATGCAACCTTCGCGTAAACACATTACGGTGAGCGAATACATTCATCCTGATAAATTTAAGGAATATCGCGAAATAGCTTTGGATAAAGGCTTTAAGCATGTGGAAAGCGGACCGTTTGTACGTTCTTCGTATCATGCCGAAAAACATGTGGATACAAAATAGACAATTAGATTTTTGATTAAATAAACAGCGCCTTTGGACGATTTCCGAAGGCGCTGTTTGTATTTACATAAGCGGGCTGAAAAGCCGGGCAAACGATTCTTTAAGCTTTTGGCGGCGACGACGGTTTGTCCATGCTTCGATGGTTAGCTCCTCACAATTTTGCATATCGCGGAAAAAGAGTTCCTTCAGGCGATTGGCCGTTTTTTCTTCATAAATAAAGGCGTTTGCCTCAAAGTTCTGATTGAAACTGCGTTCGTCGAGATTAGCTGAACCTACAATGGAAATAAAGTCGTCGATTACAATGGCTTTGCTGTGCAGAAATCCCTCTGTGTAGCGATAAACTTTTACTCCGGCTTCGAGCAGTCGTCCCATATAACTAAAAGTACAGGCGTCGGACAATCGGGAATCGGAGCGGGCCGGAATCATGATGCGCACATCCACACCACTCATAGCCGACATTTGAATACAGTTTTCGACCACATCGTTAGGGATAAAATAAGGCGTGTGAATGTATACATATCGGGTAGCCGACATAATGGCTGAAGCAATTCCCTGCATGATAGATTCCCACTGTGTATCAGGACCACTGATCACAATCTGAGCCAGATTACTGTCAAATTTTTTCGGTATCGGATAGTATTTGGGGTCGGTAATAAGCTTACGTTCCACAAAATACCAGTCCATGAGGAAAAGTTGCTGCAATCCGTGAACCACAGAACCTTCGAAGCGTACAAAAGTATCGCGCCACATACCCAGCGCATTTCCGAAAATATATCGGTCGGCCACATTCAGACCGCCTGTAAAACCAACTTCGCCATCTACAATCAGTATTTTGCGGTGGTTGCGGTAGTTTATTTTGCTTCGTCCAAACCTGAGTCGTAAAGGCAGAAACGGACGCAAATATACACCAGCTTCCCGCAAAGTTTGCAGGTACCAGCGCGACAGAAAGAAACTACCCCAGTAATCATAAATCATTCGAACCCGCACGCCAGAACTTGCTTTTTCGATCAGAAGTTCACGTAACTGATTGGATATTTTGTCATTACCAAAAATGAAAAACTCAATATGAATATGACTTTTTGCATTTTGAATGGCATTAAACATAGCATCGAAGGTCGTTTTGCCATCCGAAAGAATATCAATTTTATTATCAGGATAAGCTTTGGCATCGCTGTTGGTATAAAGCAGGCGAATGAGGTTTACCTGATTGTTATCCATTAAATTGGAATTCAGGCGATCGATGTCGAAACTAACATGTGGTCGGTTAGTTGCAAAACGAAGACTTTTCTTCGAAATAGTTTTTCGTTTTCTGAAATTCTGACCAAAAATCAGATATAAAAAAAGCCCGAGACCCGGCAGGAAAAGCAGTACAAGCACCCACGAGAGCGATTTTACCGGGTTGCGGTTTTCGAGCAGCAACACCGAAATAGTGGTTGTCAGTGTGTAAACGTAGAGAACAATAAAGATAATGGTTAAGATACTGTTCATATTTCTTATTGACTGAAATTAGGTTTCGAATTTTTGAAATGTAACCATGCATGGCCCTGAATTTGCTCGGAAATTACCGGAAGAGCATTCAAAACCGGAGCTTTAACGCCATTGCAGAGCTTTTGTTGCGAAATTTCGATATGTGCTTCGTCCCACAAACCAGCTTCAATAAAGCTTTGAAGTAACTTAGCACCTCCCTCGACCAATACTGAATGAATACCTTTTTTGTAAATGCTGTTGAGTATTGTTTGAAGTGAATTTTCGTCGAAACTATGAGGGATAAATTCAAGATTGTGACCGTTTTCGTCGGGATTTCCGGTGAAAATAAAGGTCTGGTTTCTTCCGTTCAGCAAATTATAGTTTTTGGGTATACGTCCCTGACGGTCGAGTGCGATGCGTACCGGGTTTTTGCCACTCCAGTTGCGCACAGTGAGTGAAGGATTGTCGAGCAACACTGTGTTAGTACTTACCATAATCGATTGATTTTCGGAGCGCATTTTATGTGTCAGCTGTCGGGTAATTTCGTTCGAAATGCTCAGTGGCGGTTTTTCATTGTCTGTACGCACCCTGTCGAGGTAACCGTCGGATGTTTGTGCCCATTTTAAAAGTACAAATGGTCTTTTTTCTTCCTGATAAATAAAAAACCGGCGGTTCAATGCGCGACATTCAGCTTCGAGAACGCCCACCACTACTTCGATACCGGCATCTTCCAGAATTTTCACACCACGTCCTGCCACTTTGGGATTCGGGTCGAAAGTGCCGATAACCACACGCGGAATGCCTGAGTTTACAATCAGATTGGCGCAGGGTGGCGTTTTTCCGAAATGCGAACAGGGTTCCAGATTTACATAAAGTGTGGAACGTGACAAAAGACTTTTATCTTTTACACTATTGATGGCGTTAGGCTCGGCATGTGGTTGTCCGTAACGGCGGTGATAACCCTCGCCAATGATTTTTTCTTCGCACATAAGCAACGCTCCAACCATCGGGTTCGGGGCTGTATAGCCCGAAGCAATTCCGGCCAGTTGAAGGCATCTGCGCATGTAAAATTCCTGTGTTGATATGTGGTTGTGCGATATGTCAGAGAGTGTGGCAGCCATTATTTACGATCCTTTTTCGAAACTGTTTTTGTTTTTCTTATCTTTGTGCCATGCAAAAATCCATTGAATATATCAGAACGTCGTTTCAGTCGCAGTTTTCTGAAAACGAATTGCGTATCGTTACTCAGATTCTGATTTCAGAAATCACAGGATTTAGTCCTGCACAAATAATTGTAAACAAAAATACAATATTTTCTGATGAACAGGTGAAGTTGATTCATAGTTTTGTGGAAAAACTCAAAAATAATGAGCCTTTGCAGTATGTGACGGGCAAAACTGAGTTTTTCGGGCTGAAAATAATCACAAAACCCGGTGTACTTATACCGCGTCCCGAAACAGAAGAACTGATAGAGTGGATCATGCAATCGCTGGACAGAAACGGCAATTACGATATGCTCGATATTGGTACCGGAAGTGGTTGTATTGCACTTGCGCTGAAGTCGGTTTTCGATAGTTCGAATGTGAGCGCAATGGATATTTCGGACGAAGCGCTGAAAATTGCAGATGAAAATGCACGTGCTTTAAATCTGAAAATTCATTTTTTGCAGGGTAATGCACTTCAAATGCCTGAAGAAAAATCGTGTTGGGATGTAATTGTGAGTAATCCGCCTTATATTCCGTTGGCCGAAAAAGAAGAAATGGATAGTGCTGTGGTCGATTTTGAACCACATCAGGCATTATTTGTCCCTGATAACGATCCTTTGATTTTTTACCGCCGGATTGCTGAATATGCCTTTTCAGCTTTGAAACAAAATGGATTGTTGTTTTTCGAAATTCATCGCGACTTTGGTTCTCAGTGTGTGAATATGTTGCGCGAAACGGGTTTTGATCAAGTGGAACTGCGCCGCGATATCTCAGGTAATCACAGGATGATAAAAGCTGAGCGATGAAAAAAATCGCATTCACAATTAAACCATTTGCCGTAATTGCTGTCAGATGGCTGTTAGGAAATAATTTTAAAAGTGATATTTAACAGTAAAATATGAGCCAGTCCGAATCGGAGATTGTGATACAGCTTGGGCAGCCTTCAAAGCGCGGTCAGGCCTTTTCGGCTGTGGTGCGCCTTTATCAGGAACGCCTTTACTGGCATATCCGCAAAATGGTGCTTTCGCACGAAGATGCCAATGATGTATTGCAAAATACTTTTCTGAAAGCATGGAATGGCCTGGATGGATTCAGAGGCGAATCGAAAATTTCGACCTGGCTTTACCGGATTGCTACCAACGAAACACTCACTTTTCTAAGCAATAAGCGCATGCGGAATCTGACTTCAATGGATGATGAAGATACATATTTGCTGCATTCGTTGCAGTCCGACTCGTATTTCGATGGCAATGAAGCTCAGCTGAAGCTTCAGAAAGCTATTCTGACTTTGCCCGAAAAACAAAGACTGGTGTTTAATATGAAATATTTCGACGATCTTACTTACGACGAAATGGAGGAAATTCTCGGAACCACTACCGGAGCACTCAAAGCTTCGTATCATCATGCGGTGAAGAAAATTGAAAAGTACTTTGATGAAGTTGAATAATGACATTTTGCTATCCCACGGAGGATTTTTTAGTGTTTGCTTATTGTAAAACGAATTATATAAGGATGCATTTTTGAGAAAAAACTGACAAAATTTAATTGCAGATTAAACCTTTGCATAAAACAGGAGTCTGAAAACAAAAGAAAATGGAAAAAAGAAAACACATATTATTTGAAGATGCCGGTAAGAAACTGCCCTTTACCGTTCCTGAAAATTATTTCGAGGACTTTGCTATGCAAATGGACGGGCAGATAATGGCAAAACCTGTTCCGGTATTTAAACTGTTACGTCCCTGGCTGTATGTGGCAGCTATGTTTTTAGGCGTGTTGTTCCTGAGCCGTGTTGGCTACAATATTTATCAGGAAAAAAATGATAATCTGATGGCCGAAAACTACGACTTGTACATTATGTCGCAGGTTGATGAAACTGAGATTATTGATTACTATCTGACAGAAGAAACGAAGTAAAAAGCTATTTTATAATTCATAGAAAAAATGAAAAAAACATTTGTAATATTGGCTATGATAATGGCATTTATCAATGTGGAGGCACAACAACGCCCGAGCGTGGAAGAAATGCACGCCCGTAAATGGGAGTTTATAGCCGAGAAAATGCAGTTTAATGCGCATGAAGTCGAAAAAATACAACCGCTGTTTATGGAATATGAATCAGCTGTTTGGAAACTGATGGAACAAAACAAAGATGCATACCGTAAATTTAATCAGGACAAACGTTCGAATGCAAAGCCTGATTATGCGCAGATAAATGACCGTTTTGTGAATACAGAGATGCAAAAAGCACAGTTGATGAAAAATTATTACAACAAACTTAAAAAGCATCTTACCGCCGAACAGATATTCAACTATCTGGAGACAGAACGCTCATTCAGAAAGGAATTGATACGCGACTGGCAGGGTAAAGGACGCCGTCAGGGACCGCGGTAAATCATTGCAAAGCTGCTAAAAAACATATTTTTTGAGCACAGCCTTTGCAGAAAAGTAAAATATTATTATCTTTGCAGACCGAAAAACCAGGGTTCGTTGGCCGAGTGGCTAGGCACCGGTCTGCAAAACCGTATACGGCGGTTCGAATCCGCCACGAACCTCACAAAAAACCTTCTAAGCTAACCTCCCGGTTGCTCAGAAGGTTTTACTGTTTCAATCGTTTCAATCGTTTGCAATCATTTTTTTTGATGTATGTGATTTCAGCGTTCACTAACGGAACTTTATTGTAAATTTGCGCTAAACCTAAGGCATTTATCCGCTTGCTTCTCAAAATGAATATGTAGTGAATATTCAGTTTCCGGGGCTGTTGTAAATGCATTTTTTCTAAAGATGTTTATGACAATACAATTTAATGTTCATTATAAAACAGAATGGGGGCAAACCCTTGGTCTGGTTTTATTATCTCCCGGCAATGATCAGCGCTTTGCCGGTCGCTGTATCGACATGCAATGCAACGAAAAAATGGAGTGGTCGGTTACGATTGAAAACTCCGGAAATACTCCTCTTTTTTACCGTTATGCAGTTAAGAATACACGCGAAATACTGTTTTACGAATACGGTGAACCCCGCAAAATAAATTTCCCCAAAGATAAAGAAGTTGTTCATGTGCTCGATAACTGGCGGGGACCTTATGGCGATAGCCCTTTTGCGACCACGGTTTTCTCCGACATTTTTTTCAAGCGAACAGTTATCGATAGCAACCCGATCTGCAAAGGTAATCTTGTGCTCAGGCTCAATTGTATACAAATGGAGCCCGGCAGGCATTTTGCTGTAGTCGGAAATCAGGACGCTCTCGGAAACTGGGATGTGAGCAAAAAGGTCCGAATGGACGAAAGTGCTTATCCGGTTTGGGAAATATGTCTCGATACCCGCAAAATGACTTTCCCACTCGAGTATAAGTACCTGATTGTGGATACTGCTACCGATGAGGTTTTGGCCTGGGGCGGAGGACCGAACCGAAAACTTACATTTGCAGATAATGAACACCACACCATTGTTTCCGATGAACATTTTCAGCGCACGATTTCTTCGTGGAAAGGAGCTGGTGTGGCCATTCCTGTGTTCTCGCTTCGAAGCAAAAACAGTTTTGGTACAGGGGAATTCGAGGATTTGAAATTAATGGTGGACTGGGCTGTAAAAACGGGTCAGAAACTTATCCAAACGCTTCCTATCAACGATACAATTCTTTATCATACTAATTACGATTCGTATCCTTACAATGCAGTATCGGTTTATGCGCTGCACCCCATATATTTAAGTCCTGAGAAAACAGGAAAAATAAAATCGAAAGAGCGCAAAGAATATTATCTGGCCAAAAAAGCCGAACTCAACGAACGTACTTTTTCCGATTATCAGAATGTGATGAATGTGAAGTGGGAGTATTTCAAAGAGATATATCCTGCCGAAAGTAAAAAGATTTTTGCCTCGCCCGAATACAATGCTTTTTTTGAGAAAAACCGTGAATGGTTAGTGCCCTACGCTGCATTTTCGTATTTGCGCGATAAATTCAGAACACCGGAATTTGGCAAATGGCCCGAATTTGGTGTCTACAACAAAGCTGCCATTGAAGAACTTACTTCTCCGAAACGTCCTTACTTCGACGAAATCGGAATTTATTACTTCCTGCAGTTTCATTTGCATAAGCAACTCAGCGAAGTGCACGAGTATGCACGCGAACGTGGCGTGGTGATCAAAGGCGATATACCGATTGGAGTAAGTCCGCGAAGTGTGGACGCGTGGGTCGATCCTGAACTTTTCAATACGCAGGTACAGGCCGGAGCACCGCCCGATGATTTTTCTGCCACCGGCCAGAACTGGGGTTTCCCGACTTATAACTGGGAACTGATGGAAAAAGATGGATATCAGTGGTGGAAAAAACGTTTCCAAAAACTTGCTGAGTATTTCGATGCGTATCGTATTGATCATATTCTGGGCTTTTTCCGAATCTGGGAAATACCCGTAAACGATGTGTGGGGACTTACAGGAAGTTTTCATCCGGCATTGCCTTTTACCCGTAAGGAACTGGAGGAACACGGACTTTGGTGGGACGAAGAGCGTTATCTGAAGCCTTATCTGAAGGAACATGTACTCTATGCCCAGTTTGGAAAATATACCGATGATGTGATTCGCGAATATCTGTTGCCCGATGGCTGGCAGAATTATAAGTTCAAACCCGAATTTGATACGCAAAAGAAAGTTGAAGCACATTTTGCAAGTCTGGGTTATAATTTCGGAAACAAGGAAGTGCTGATTCGCGATGGACTTTATATGCTTCACTGTGAAGTGCTTTTTCTGCGTGATCAGCGAGATCCCGAGAGATTTCATCCGCGCATTTCGATGCATAGTTCAGCCTCTTTCCGCGATTTGAATGATGAAACACGTTGCCTGCTCGACAAGATTTATGTGGATTATTTCTATCACCGTCATAATGAATTCTGGAAACAACAGGCGATGAAAAAATTGCCTGCGCTGATATCGGCTACCAAAATGCTGGTTTGCGGCGAGGATTTGGGTATGGTGCCCGATTCGGTTCCGGATGTGATGAATGCCCTCGAAATTCTGAGTCTCGAAATACAGCGAATGCCCAAAAAGCCGAATGCTGAATTTGCTATGCCGGCCGATGCGCCTTACCGTTCGGTCTGTACCACTTCCACGCACGATATGAATCCGATCAGAGCATGGTGGGAAGAAGATCCGGCGCTGACACAACGTTTTTACAATCGTGCGCTGGGAATGCCCGGGCCTGCACCTGAAAAATGTGAGCAGTGGATTGCTGAGAAAATTGTCGATCAGCATTTGCAATCCGGCGCTATGTGGGTGATACTTCCGTGGCAGGACTGGATAGCTGTGGAATCGAAACTATGGTTGCAGCATCCGTTTGCCGAACGTATCAACGTGCCGAGCAATCCGCGTAACTTCTGGTGTTACCGCATGCATATTCCGCTCGAAAAATTGTTGAAAGAAGATAAATTCAACAAAAAGATACGTGAAATGATAGAAGAAACGGGAAGGTTAAGAGATTTTTGAATTTACGATCTGCCACAGTAGTCAGGTTTTACAATTGCAATCTACAAATACAGAATATTATGGATATTATTGAGAACAATGCCAAAAATAATCCGGCTTCAGGAGCTGGGGGTAACAATGAACGTTATAATTTGCGTGGTGTGTCGGCTTCGAAAGAAGATGTACACAATGCTATTAAAAATACCGACAAAGGACTTTATCCCAAAGCTTTTTGTAAAATAATTCCGGATTATCTGGGTAACGATTCTGAGTATTGCAATATTATGCATGCCGATGGTGCAGGAACAAAATCGGCGCTGGCCTATATTTACTGGAAAGAAACAGGCGATTTGTCGGTGTGGAAGGGAATTGCTCAGGATGCGCTGATCATGAATATTGACGACTTGTTGTGTGTGGGTGCTACTGATAATATCTTACTTTCGTCGACCATCGGACGTAATAAAAACCTGATTCCGGGTGAAGTAATTTCTGCCATTATCAACGGAACAAATGAACTGGTAGCCGAGTTGGCTACAATGGGCGTAAATATCTATCCTACAGGAGGTGAAACTGCCGATGTGGGCGATCTTGTTCGCACCATTATTGTCGACAGCACTGTGACCTGTCGCATGAAACGCTCAGATGTGATCGATAACGCCAATATCCGTCCGGGTGATGTGATTGTCGGACTTTCGTCGAGCGGACAAGCAACTTACGAAAAAGAGTATAACGGCGGAATGGGCAGTAACGGACTTACTTCGGCCCGTCATGATGTGTTTGCCAATTATCTGGCTGCAAAATATCCGGAAAGCTTCGATGCGGGAATTCCATCCGATCTGGCTTACTCGGGTTCGCGTAAACTAACCGATGCGGTGGAAGGAACCGAACTGAATGCAGGTAAGCTGGTGTTGTCGGCGACGCGTACTTATGCACCGGTGGTGAAGAAATTACTAGCTGAACTGCGTCCGCACATTCACGGAATGGTGCATTGCTCAGGGGGTGCGCAAACCAAAATTCTGCATTTTGTTGAAAATCTGAAAGTGGTGAAAAACAATATGTTCCCGGTACCGCCACTGTTCCGCCTGATTCATGAAGAATCGGGAACATCATGGAAGGAAATGTACAAAGTGTTTAATATGGGACACCGTCTGGAAGTATATCTTCCAAAGGAACATGCCGAAAAAGTAATTGAAATATCTCAATCGTTTGGCATTGATGCTCAGATTGTGGGTTATTGCGAAGCATCCGACAAGAAAGAGCTCGTGATTGAAAGCGAATTCGGCAGATTTGAATATTGATATTTGGTCTGTTCGAATGTGTTCTGTTTCATGTGTTAGATGTTTCTGAACATTATTTTATCCGAAAAATGCTGCACGACCTGGGGTTTTGCAGCATTTTTTGCAAATCAAAAAAATAATCCCGGTATTTTAGCGTTTAAAAATAGTTTGAATGACGGCAGAGTATTACTTTTGCCGCTGCAAATTATTAGAATTTATACAAGTTAGATATTTAACCACATAGTGACACAATAGAATTTATTTTTAGAACTATTGAGAAGAAGAACACATAGCTGTAAATGTTTAAAAACATTTACTTTCAAACTCAACAAACCGTTAAGTTCGATCAGGCTACGTGAAATAACTTGTTATTTCACAACTATGTGCTCTTTCTTTAAATATAAAACCAGTGAGAAACTATTGTGCAACTATGTGTTTATGTAACTTATATAATGGTTATTGAGTTTTGAAATTTATGCATATAAAATACCGTTTGTTGTTTGTGCTTTTGCTGTTGTCGCTGATTGGTTTTTCGCAAAACAAAGTCAGGGTCTATGGCTATGTCATCGATACAAACAACCGCGGTATTGAACTGGCTAATGTCTACATCGATAATACTTCCACAGGTACTTCTACCAACCAGAACGGATATTATGAACTCAATACGGATATAGCCGATTCAGCCACTATCGTGTTTTCGATGCTGGGCTACGAAACGCTTCGCCACACCATTTACCCCACTCAGAAAACTCTGGCCATAACGGTTGAATTGCCTGTTATTGCGAAAGAAATAAAGGATTTCGATGTAATTGCACAGCGCCGGCAATCGTCCACCATCGATTATGTCGATCCCTCACGTTATCGCCTTATGCCCAATACTTCGGGTAATATCGAATCGCTGCTGATTACTTTTGCGGGAGTAAGCCAAAACAATGAGCTGAGTTCTCAGTATAATGTGCGCGGTGGTAATTTCGACGAAAATATTGTATATGTAAATGGTACAGAGATTTATCGCCCTTTGCTGATTCGTGCCGGACAGCAGGAAGGTTTGAGTTTTGTGAATCCTGATATGGTGAAAAGTCTGGGCTTTTCGGCAGGAGGTTTCGAAGCGCGTTTTGGCGATAAGCTTTCGTCGGTACTTGATATTCAGTATAAAAAGCCGGAAGCTTTTGAGGCATCGGCTTCGATTAGTTTGCTCGGAGCTTCGGCTTATTTGGGTGCCGCTAATAAGAAACTTACACAGATGCACGGGATTCGTTATAAAACGGCTTCGTATCTGCTTGGAACGCTCGACACCAAAGGTGAATATCGTCCGTCATTTGTCGATTATCAGACATATATTACTTATCAGCTAAGTACGAAATGGGATATTACTTTTCTTGGGAATTTTTCGCAAAATAAATACGAATTTTTTCCTGATACACAAAGTACTTCATTCGGGACTTATCAAACAGCCCGCAATCTGACTGTGTCTTTTGAAGGCTCGGAAAAAGACCTGTTTCGTACTTCTTTCGGAGCTTTGTCGCTGAACTATCAGCCCCGTAAAAATACAAAACTCACGCTTACAGCTTCGGCATTTCAGACCAACGAAAGTGAAACCTATGATATTTTGGGCGAATATACGCTTGGCGAAGTAAAAACCGATTTGAATGCCGAGGATAAAAAAGGTGCTACTCTGGGCATTGGAAAATATCATCAACATGCCCGAAATAAACTGAATGCAACAGTGGCAAATATAGGGCATAATGGCGAAACCAAAACCGGAAATCATCAGCTACGCTGGGGCGCTCAGTTGCAGTTTGAGAAAATTACGGATGTGATCAGTGAATGGGAGTGGCGCGATTCGGCCGGCTATTCGCTTCCTTTCAACGATCAGGCTGTGGAGCTGTATTACAACATGCGATCCACCACAACGCTTCCATCGCTTCGTTCGTCGGCTTTTGTGCAGGATACATGGCGCAATAATTTTGAAAAAGGTATGCTTACGGTAACCGCCGGTGTGCGTGCGAGTCACTGGAGCTATAATAATGAGTTTTTTGCCAGTCCGCGCGTGTCAGTGGCTTATTTGCCACATTGGGAAAAAGATTTCAGCTTCCGCTTTGCTACGGGTTTGTATTATCAGTCGCCATTTTACAAAGAATTGCGCGATACAGTAAGCGATGCCAATGGCAATGTCACTGTGGCGCTCAACAAAAATATAAAAGCGCAGCGTTCGGCTCATTTTGTATTGGGTGGCGACCATTATTTCAGAGCGTGGGGCAGGCCGTTTAAATTTACGACCGAAACTTATCTGAAACTTGTCGATCGGGTGATAAGTTATACGGTCGACAATGTGCGTATCCGTTATTCGGGCGAAAACGATGCGGTGGCTTACACTGCAGGTGTAGACTTTAAGCTTTTTGGTGAACTTGTGCCAGGCACCGATTCGTGGATAAATCTGTCGCTTATGGATTCGCGAGAGGATATTCTGGGTGATTCGTATCAGAAAACAATTTTCGACGAAAATAACAATGCCACTGGAACTGAAACGGTGTATCCCGGCTGGATTTCGCGGCCTAATGAGCAACGTTATGTGTTTTCGGTAATGTTTCAGGATTACTGGCCCAACAATCCGAAATATAAGGTGCAGCTGAGAGGTGTGTGGTCGGACGGACTGCCGCAAAGTACGCCACGCAATCCGCAGTTTAAATCCGCCTTCCGTGCGCCTGCATATCGTCGTTTCGATATCGGAGCTTCGCGCGTACTGGCTTCGGGCGACGATAAAATCATGGAGCGTCCTTTCTTCCGTCATTTCAAAAATATCTGGATCAATGCCGAAGTGCTGAATTTGTTCGATTTTGCAAACGTGAACTCTTATTACTGGGTTTCCGATATTTACAATCAGCAATATGCAGTGCCCAACTATCTTACCAAAAGGCAGTATAATATTAAAATCATAGTGGATTTTAAATAAAACCTGATTGCAATCCTCATTTTTGTACATGAAGAGTTGTTTGTATATCTCCCCCTAGTCGGGATGACAAACTATTGTGGCTTATGGTGACCGTCGCCAGTCTTTGGTGCTTTTCGGGAATTGAATAACAAAGGCAGCGGGTATGATCTGGCAGTCCTGGCTGTCGTTTTATTGATATTTTTAATAAATGCATCTTAAAAATGTATTTGAACGGACATTAATCTAAAATATCGTTAAAATCGTAAACAAAAAGTACAAATTCCTAAAAAAAGAAAGCAACAAGTACTGAACTGTGGCAAAAAAATTATCTTTGCATGAAATTTAATTCAGACTATTATGCTTGCAGCATTTATTATATCAGCTATTTTATTGGTTATTGGTGTTTTAATTCTTGGATTCAGAATTTTCTTTATACCTAATGGTGAGTTCCCCAATATACATATTGGTGGTAGTCAGGCGCTGAAATCGAAAGGTGTGCATTGTGCCACCACGCAGGACAGAGAAGCTCAGAAGAAAAATGTGAAGAGATATACCAATGCCGACATGATGGAGGAAATATCCAAAAAGTTTTAAACTAAAAATATTGTATGCAGCTGCCGGTTTTAAAACTGCTTTGTGAATAATATAAGCAGGGTTTTGGTTTGCAGACTGGATGCTATAATCTAAAAAACATTTATTTTAAATGAAAAATCTTTCGCTCATTTTAAATGCCGTTTTGGCAATTGCAGTCATTGTTCTTTTTGTGAAAGTGTACAGTGGAGATTCATCTAATGGTGGTGTTCGTAAAGTGGCTTCAAACGATTCAACTTCAATGTCGGATTTGCCAATAGCCTATATCAATGTCGATTCGTTGTTGCTCAACTATCAGTTTGCAAAGGATGCTAACGAATCACTTATCAAAAAGCAGGAAGATTCACGTTTGAACATTAATACCAAAGCCCGTCAGTTGCAAAACGAAATGGCCGAGTTTCAGCGTAAACTCGAAAACAATGCATTCCTTAGCCGCGATCGTGCAGAACAGGAACAAAACCGTTTGATGAAACGTCAGCAGGAACTTCAGGAACTCGACGGACAGTTGAGTCAGCAGCTTATGCAAACTCAGCAGAAAATGAGCGAAGAACTGCGCGATACCATTAACTCGTTCCTTAAAGAGTACAACAAAGATGGAAAATATCAGTTGATTCTGAGCAATACTTCAAGCGACAATGTGTTGTATGCCACTCCGGGCTATGACATTACAGAGGAAATAACCAAACTTCTGAACGAACGCTTTGCTGCTAAGAAATAAACCGCAGAAATAAATTTATAACGCAAACGGCTGCTTCAATTTACTGAAGCAGCCGTTTCTGTGTTCGGGAAAGAATAGAAACGCTGATTTAGCTGATTTAGAGGATGTTAGCGGATAAATTTCTGATTATGTTTTCTTCGAAAACGGCAGATGTTTTCAATAAGTAGGAAAATCCGTTTCGATTAATCGAAATATCCGGATTAAAATCCCTTTCTTATTTATCAGCGTAGATCTGTTTAATCAGCTAAATCCGCATCCTGTTTTTTGCTGTTTAATTGAGAATTATTTTTTGAACAAA
>SAAO01000038.1 GCA_009929375.1 Bacteroidia bacterium | reverse complement strand
ACACCACCCACCTTAGCTGATGGAGATATTGAGAGGTTACAACTTGACGACTTAGCTAATTTGAAAGTATCACTCGGGGATCCTGCGCAGTTAAATATGATAAAAACGGGCAATCTTTCCCCTAACGGCAATACGTTAATCTCAACATATAACGATAAGTTTAGAGATGATTTCAATACATTTGATGAGGTTAATAATTGGGAAGTAATGCAATTAGGCGATGGACAATCCTACACGTTACGAGGGGTGGCTAATGGTGCGAGGTTTTTAGCGATAAACTCTGGGACTACGAGTGGTGCTGAAACAATCAGTATTTATGCTGTTACCGGTGTTTGTGTAGCTCAGAAAGTTATGCAGCAGGAGCATGCGCAATTCCATTTACCCGCGAAAGGAATGTACATTATCAGCATTGAGCACAACGGACAAAATGAACGAATAAAGGTAATCAGGTAATTGATTGGTTTTAAACAAAAAATTCCACCCCTAATTACTCCCTTTGGTCGTGACCGTTGGTTCCCCTAAAGGGGACTTAGTTCGTGGAACGTAATTTCTTTATTTGCACAATGTCACAGCCCCCTTTAGGGGGTTGGGGGCTGTTGAAAGTATCGATTTGTAAGTTTAATTTATATTTACCTGGCTTTTAATGCAGCCTCTTTAATACAAAATTTTTATCGTTTCCGATTGCTGATTGTGCTGAATTCTGAGCAGATAAAGCCCTTTCTGAGGCAGCGGAATATGAAGTTCAGGCGCCGACGATGATTGTGTGAATACTTTTTTACCCAACAGATCGGTCACGGATACCTGATAGTTGTCGCTCATGTTTTTGAGTTGTACTCCGCTCTGTGTGCGCATCCACAAAGTGTTGTTTTTCTCTGTTTTATCCACTGCGTTGGCGCTTTGGGTTTCCACTGCAATTCTTTCCGATTCTTTGTTGTCGTTGCCTAAAGCTGTTACGCTGTAATAATAAAGCGTATTTTCCAACAGTCCGTTCACAGGGTAGGTGAGGATATTTCCTGTTTCCACAGGGAATCCTGCCACCGAAACGGGACGATATACCTCAGCCGGAATCTCAAGTTTTACACTTTCAATATACACGCGGCGATCTTTGAATGCCGAAAATGTAATCACCGATGCATCGCTGAATTCATCCAGTGTAATACTGAATTCTTTGCTGTCTCCTTCGGTAGTCCATTTGGCTACTTCGCCATTGTCAATGCTTACTGTAATGTCGGCATTCGAATCTGTTCCGTAGCGTTTAGCCTTTACTGTAAGTACAATGCCTGAAGTACTCAGATCCACAGGCGGCGTGCTAATGCTACCGTTTGAACCTCCCGAAGCCATACGAACACTTCCATCTTTTACTTCGGTAAATCCACCCGCATCCCACAAAGCAGGCATTCCATTATCGAAACTTTCTTCGAGCAACACAGCAGGCTGAGTCGAACCATCGCTTTCGAGGGTAAATACATTCAGCAAATAGTTTTGAGCCGTTGCCGAAACAGTCCAGTTTGCGGTAAATCCGCTGTGACTCACGTTGCTTGCGGGAAGTACCATAAATTCATCCGACGAAAGCGCTTTGAGCGGTACGCTTACCGGAGTTACTCCGCCACCTGCGATATTCAGTACAGCGACTTTTGCGCCGACCGAAGCTGCATTGTAAGTGACAGTAACATCAAATCCGCTTTCAGCCTGCGTTTTTTCGATAGTCTGCGTTGAAATGCCAAAGTCAGCTACATTTGCACCGGTGAGCGAAAGCGTCAGATCGCCTGTCAGGTTGCTTGCTTTCACATGCAGGGTAGATGTGCGGTTATTGCCATAAGCCACCTTTCCGAAATCAATTTCCTGACCATTTACAGGTGCCGAAATGTAAGGAAAATCGCCTCCCTGAGCATTCCATGGCTGACCAACTTTGTTTCCCCATATATGTTCAGCCAACTCAGGATAGTCAATGTAAGGATTGCGGTTTCCTTGTATTTTGTAAGCTTCATTTGTTCGGGTTTTTTCTTTTTGGCTTACCGGGTCCTGTCTGTTCCATTTAAGAATCAGATCGACTGTCCATTGCTCAAAAACAGGATATGTATTGTTGTCAAGTTGATTCACTGAATTTGCTCTCCACAAAGTTGCATAATCTTCGTAGGCAGTTACCATATACATATACATTCGTGCAAAATCCCCCTTGTATTCATCAGAAGGTTCCCATGCAATAATTGTCATGCCAGCCTTGCTGCTTGATTCTCCAACTTTTATAGCACCGTTGTTGAACGTTATTTCTCCATCGACTACTGCCATTGGCCAACTTCCTTTGGCGGTATTAGCTGTACTATTCGAGGGACAAAGATGTTGTACATCCTGAGCGGCCTGGCGACCATCTCCCCACCAACTTTTTGCGAAAGAGTGTTCAATATTCATACCACTGGCAGCAGAGTTTCCATTGAATTTCACACGATTATTGCTGTACATATCCCAAACGGTTCCATCATCAGGTCGTACATCCATTTTAGCAAACGCGGCCCATGTTTTTCCATCACCACTACCATAAGCTGGTACATTAGCATTTTTTATAATCAAATGCAATGCTGTTTTTAATTCAGCCTGCGTTTTTCCTTCGGCCGGTGCATAATATCCATTGGGAACCTGTGCAGTAACACTTAATAATAAGAGAAAGGAAAGAAAAAGAGGAGTAAAAAATCTGATCATGTCTTTAGAAAGTTTGTGAGTGAGACAAAAAAGAGAAACCAATTTTTATTTTGGCCTCTCTCTCTTGATTTAAAAAAGAATTTTGTGATTATTTGCTGATAATAAATTTCTGAATGCTATTGCGTTCGCCTTTGGTGAGTTTTATCAGATACATGCCATTTTCGAGCATATCCACAGCCAGCTCGGCAGTGCCCGGAAGCGATTTTTCCATCAGCAGTCGTCCGTTGAGGTCGAAAATACTGCAAGTCATATCGTGCTCGTCAGTGCGGATATTGATTTTGTTTTGCACAGGATTTGGACCAATACTAAACTCAATTTTCAGCGCATCAACCCCCGAAGTAAACGACCACGCTACACCTTTTTTATTTCCCCAGATATGTTCGGCCAGCATCGGATAATCGATAAATGGGTTGCGGTTATCCTGAATTTTTTCTACTGCATTATTTCTGTTTGTTTCTTTTGTACTTACAGGATCCTGACGATGCCATTTCAAAAAGATTTCTTTACCATAATCGGTTAATCCCAGATTTTGATTTCCAAAAACGCCACCTGACCATGATTCACATTTACCTGCATAGCAAGTAGCCATATAAAAATATGTACGTGCAAAATCACCCTTGTATTCATCGATGGGTTCGAATACAGTACTTGTATAACCAGGGAAATCTGAGTCGCCTAATTTGCTACCATTTCCTGTCGTAGTAATTTTATTATTATTCGTAGCAGTACCTACTTCTCCAAACGGAAAATTGTCCCTAATACCATTCACTTTTGAGTCTGTAGGATAAACGTGAAATGCATCACTGACCATTGGAGATGCTTGGTTGAACCAACTTTGTGGAATTGAGTGTTCACGATTATAATTGGTACATTCGGGGCCGGTATTTCCTTTATTTTGGTCTGTTTTCCACGTAAATGAACAGTTTGAATACATATCCCAAATTTTGCCTGTAGTAGGATTTATGTCGGTCGTTCCATAAGCAGTCCAGAGTCCATCATATGAAGTGACATTGGGACTTTTTATAATGCTGTTTAATGCCGTTCTCAACGCAGCATCAGTTTTCCCTATAGCCGCATCGTAATATCCGGCTTTGGGTTGCGCAAGCATTAGCACAGGCAGCGCAAGTAACAGGAGTAAAAGTTTTTTCATTCGATAAATCATTTTGATAGTAAAACAAAAAAAGCCCTTCCCCGGTTCTGACAATCAGATTTTTTTAGGGGAAAAGGGCAGCAAATGTAATGAATAAGTTTTTAATAACCGAACTATTTGCGCTGTTTTATTGTACGGGAATGAATAATAATAGATTTTTGAGACAAAAATATTTCGGAGTTATCCCAAAAACATAGCTGCATGTAGGGCCACAGTTTTTTCGTCGAAATACTGTGTTCGGAAATCGTTCGAAAGTAAAAATGCTTTTTTTACAGGTTTGTCGAGAAATTCTTCAAGATTGAAAAGATGCCGGGCGTCAGTCTGGCTTACTTTTTCAGCCATTTTTATTTCGAATGCATAATAGTAATCATGAAACTCGATGAGTAAATCGACCTCTCTGCCATCGTGCGTACGCAAAAAACTGAATTGTAATGCAAGTCCTGAGTTTTTGGCTTGCTTGTAAATTTCGGATATAATGGCACTTTCGTATTCGTTTCCTGTGAGACCACCCTGTTTTTTTAGTACAGCCTGGGTCACCCCCTGATCGAGATAATGCACTTTTGGAGATTTTACAAGCCTTTTGCCGGCATTGCGCGACCAGGCAGGCAGGTTTATGGCCTGATAACTCATTTCGAAATAATAAATATACCGCTGAACTGTTTTGGGCGATATGCCAAGTTGTTTCCCTATCGATGCAGCGTTGGTAAGTGTTGCTGTATTTAGTGCCAGATATTGCTGAAGTTTTACAAAAGGCTCTAAATCGCGAAACGATGCCAGATCGCGTATGTCACGTTCGAGATAAGTGCGCACATAATTGCGCAACCATTCGGTTTTTTCGGTATCGGTTGTGTCGTCGCCACTCACAGCAGGATAACCCCCAAAACGTAAATAATGATTGTAGGCTTTGAGTTTTAGTGCATGCCTCTGGTCGAGCAAAAATGATGGCAGATAATTATCAGTACTTTGTTCTGCCAATTCCTGTTGAAACAACGAAGGTATCACGGGATCGTCCCAGCCGTTGGTTTGCAGTTCGGGTAATGTAAGCGGGAATAGCTCCAGGATGGTACATCGTCCCGCCAGACTTTCACGCACTTTTTCGAGTAAAAGTAACTGACTTGAGCCAAGCAGTATATAGCGTGGTTCTTCCCACTGGTCGTATGTGGCTTTGATGCTTTCAATTAACTGTGGCTCTTTTTGCACTTCATCGAGAGCAGCTTTCGGGTAAAGCGTTTTCCACTGTAGTGCAGTCAGTTCCGTGAAAGTCCGTCGCATCACAGGGTCTTCCACCGATATGTAGGTGTAATCGGAAAATATTTTTCGTATCAAAGTCGTTTTCCCGGTTTGGCGGGCACCGGTAATGACCAAAATGCGCCCGAACTTCGATTGACTTTTTTTCTGAAAAATTTCGGTGTAAACTCTGTTTCTCATTTTGCTATGTGTTGTGATTTTCAACACAAAGATATGGTATTTTTATTTTAATTCCAAATATTACGCCAAAATCGGGAATTGTATTCCAAATATTACGCCAAAATCGGGAATTGCATTCCGGATATTACGCCTGATGTAGATGGTGAGTAGGATGTAGAGAGTGAATTTACAGCTAAATTTTACTTTGATAAATTCGTTTTGAAATCACTGAGTAAACTAAACGATGCTAACTTTAAGACCACTTTTAGGGGATATAGGGGCATGAATTATTTCAGCAAATTATCAATCACATTCACCATTCCGGCAAATTCCTTTTCGTCGTAAAGGCGTGTGAGCATTACAATTTTGCCATTTTTGTCGATAATCACATTGCGGGTAATGCCGGCTTTGCGGTCGGCGTAAAGCGCAAAAATGTCAGCTTTCGGGTCGAGGCCGATAGGATAGGTGATGCCGGTGGTTTTGGCAAACTTAACGACAGTTTCGAGCGGCTCGTCGCGGTCGATGGCCAGCAGCGCAAAGTTTGGATTGGCTTTGTGCTTTTGCCAGATATCACGTTCGATAAAAGGCATTTCCTTGCGGCAAACACCACACCAGCTGGCTGTAAACTGTAGCATTACCACTTTTCCTCTGAGCGAGGAGAGTTTTACGGTTTTGCCATCGGTCAGCTTCATGCTGAAATCGGGAGCTGTGTCGCCTGTTTTTACCAGATAACCACGATCGTCGGCAGCCTGCGAAAAGGCAAAGGCCGAAAATAATACTGCCGCAAGTATGAGGATTTGTTTTTTCATTATGAGTAAAATTATTTTTAGCCAAAAATACAGAAAACATTTTGAATTAAGTTCGTTGAAATATTTAATGATATATTTCTAACACAATAGAACACATAGAAATTATTGATAAAAAAAGACTTAGTTCATATAGTAAAGTATCTGACGATACTTTTATTGCTCTGAAATTATCCCGATATTCGGGATAATCCTATGTGTTCTTAGTCTTTTCTGTTGTTTTCAAAACTACTGTGTTCTATGTGGTGAAAACATATCAATAATAATTATCGAATACTTAAGTATATTCTAACACCCAAGTGGGGTTGGGGGTAAAAATAAAACAGCGATTCTTCACAGAGTCGCTGTTTAGTGCTTATATTTCGAAAAATCAACAAATTATAGCTTGTGAGACTATAAATTTTTTCAACGAATTACTTTGCTTCCTTCGTTGGTGGTAATGCGTATAATCAGCATTTCGCTGGTTGGCAGTTGCATTTCGGTATGGCGGATTTCGGTTTGCTGATACAAACTTCCGTTTACGCGATATATGCTTAATTTGCCACCTACGGGCAGGTTGTAAAGCGTATTGCCTGCACGATATGCATTGATAGTTTTTGTATTTTCGACTGCCGTAGTGGTTGTGTTTACTTTTTCAACCGTGAGTTTATCCATACAGAACATAGTCGCAGTATTTATGCCCCATGTGCCAGAGTCGGTCGATTCCATTGTAAACTGAATGTACGAAACCTGACCCAGAGCAGATAAATCCATCCATTGCCAGCTGTTGTGGAGTTTCCATTGCACAGGATTTACCGAACGATAATCGGCCAGATAAAATTCTGAAGTGCCCGTTACCGTTATTCCATCGGCCGCATAACCTTTGGCAATAAGTTTAAAATAGTCACCCTGTACAAATTTCCGTGCAAACTGATCGCCGTTTTTAATGCCGTAATATGACCATGGCGCATTGGTTACATACATGCCCGTGGGTTTGTATGTTTTACCATCGTTAAACATAACAAAATTTGATGTTTCGGTTACATCAACGACTCCTGCATCGTTGTACGAACCCCAATAAGCAACCAAATAATTTGAACCTTCGCCACTGACACCGCCCTTAGCCATGGAGCCAAACTGATTGGGCACCCAACCCTCGGAACTTCCTGTACCATAATCGGTATTGTCGGCGCGGTTGCTGATAGTAAAACCATCCCAATACGTGCCACCCCAACCAGTGCGGTGCGAGAATATGATGTTCTGCGATTCGAGATATACATTTTCGGCATAAGTGTCGGTCCAGTGCGAGTTTGCTGCAAGTGGATTTCCGGCCAGCGTAGTGGTGTTTTGAAGATCGAGTGTTATAAAGTTCTCACCTACAGGAGGATGTACAGCCATATTTTCCTGTGCATGCAAATCTACAATACCCGCAAATTCCACCGAAGTTTCGCCGAGCCAGCCAGCTTCCTGTACATTGGCTGTATATACTTTTACAAAGTCGATATAGTCCAGATGCACCGGATTTCCGCTATCGTCCACAGCCCAATCAATTTTAAAACCCACTTTGTCGTTGGTAGATGTGTTGGCGTGATTATCCACATAACCCCAATCGAACGCGGGTAAAGTCCATGTAGAACCGTTCAGTAAGGCATTTTTGCGCAATTTTGTACCTTTGAAAGTCATGCTGTTGTCTGTTACCCAAAGTGGATACATGGTAGCCTGTGAAGCAAACGAAATATGCGTCACCACACCTTCGCCACCCTGATTATCGGTCCAGCGAATGTTGGCTTTTTGTCCGTCAGGCTCAGGGCGATAATATGTAATTTCGTAGTTGTGCATAGTTTGTGAGTGGTTATACTCCGAGCCTGCCAGTTCGTACCAGGGCTCGTCTGCATCGGGTTGCCCGTTTTTATTCAAATCCTGACAAACCATTACAATGCCCGGTTCAGAACTGTTCGTAAAAGCATTTCCAAGCGCTTTAAAATCGTATTCGCCCGGCACATTTACAATGGGATGATCAAAACCAACCACCACATAACCACCATAAGCACCCAGTCCGAGCATCGATTTGTTGTCTACCAAACAGTTGGAGGCAAATTGCAGCGCATTGGCATAAGTGTCGCTCATGGCCGGCGAGGGAAACAGTCGGTTGATATGTTGCCCCGGAGCAGGTTTATATTCCAGAACGCGCGTAATTTTTTCGGAGTTCTGAGCAAATGTAAAATGCGTTATCAGCATTATACATGCAGTAAGTAATAAAGTAAATCTTCTCATTTTCTGTTGTTTATAAATAATTGTTACGTTGAAAAAGGGCCGCAAAATTCCTGTCCCTGTGACCCACGGGACTTCCACTGCTTCGCAAACTACAATTGTATTCTTCCGGAATTTACTTGCGAAGCCGGTATGTTTTTATGATTGATTTGTGTTGTTTTATCAGGGGCTTACAAAAACCACCTTGTTTGGATTTAGTCCTATTTCGTTGATTTTGAACTTCAGTTTTCCATGTCGGTCGAAGCAAAGTATATCGCCCCAAACCGTATAACTTTTAGCATCGGTCAGATACACATCGCCGTTGGCCGGATTAATGTCCACACCATAAGGAGTGCTTAACTCTGTGCCATCGGTAATAAAATTTTCCGAAATTATTTTTTCAGTTTTGCAATCGAAAACCTTTACCCAGCATGTCTGATTCATAAAGTCATAATTATAAATATACGCCGTGTCGTTGTGAATGTTAAAATTCAATGCCTGAATATCTTCAAATGTATCCTCCAGCATATCAGTATTTGAATTTATACGTTGAAAAACATAGGGATTTGCTCCGTAGTTTCCCCGCGAGACCACATACACATCGCCTTCGCTGTCGGCATGAATTCTGCCGGGGTTGGTAGCCACTGTAATCTTTTGTATTTCGGTGAATGTGTTTATATCAATCACCGAAACCGTGTTGTCGTAATCAGGGAAACTCAATCCGCCCGAGTTGGTCACATACAACTTGTTGTTGGCTACACAAATGCCATCCGGATTTTTACCGCACTGCACAAAAGCTTCAATCTTTAAAGTGCTTGTATCAATTCTGGCCACAGTGCCATCGAACGAACATACATAGGCTTTTCCGGCATGAAATTCTACATATCGTGGTTCGCGGGCAATGCCTTTTTCATTTTTCATGGCAATTTGTGCCAGCGATTTTCCGCTTTTTACATTCAGCACCTCAATCTGACTCGATACATTTACCACTACATACATTTTCGACCCGTAAATGCCCATATCATTGGCCGTGTCGCCCAGTCCGCGCTTGTTCACAGTCAGAAAAAAGTCAGTTATCAGCGTTTTGCTGTTCAGGTCGTAACTTGCCAGCGTGCTGTTGTTCAGATTAAACAGCCCTTCGGAAAGGATGTAAAGTTTCGTTGGCTCCGCAGCTCCGGTGTTTATTGCGGGTTTTAGTTTGTCTTCCATGTCGTCGCAGGAAGAAAGGACAGAAATACAAAATAATGCAATAAAAATGGGAAATGCATTATAAATAATCACCTTATTTACAAACGATAACACCTTTATATTTTCACTAAAAAAATTCATTTTCATATTTTTATAAAACCACTGAAGAATAGAACGCGGATTGACGCTGGTTAAACGGATTTAATACAGATTTGAATATCGGTAAACCGATATGATTTTTAAAAGTAAATCCGATCTTGCTTGCAAGATAAAATCAGTATTTAATTTAAGATTATCAGCTTTAATCGGCTAAGTTAGTGTAAATCCGCGTTCCATTTCTTCGGGTATCTTTTTTATCTTATATGTTTAGCTGTACTTAGTATTTTAAAACTTCAAATTCACAGTTCCCCGCACTGAGCGTCCCGGCATGGGAAACCATTTTACAATGGCATAATTTTCATTCAATAAATTCAGCACTTCGGCATTGACCGATAGTGTTTTATCTTTCAGCTTAAAACTACGCGAAGCCGAAATGCTGTGATCGCTGTATCCGGGCAGACGGTTTTCGGCGAAATTCTGAAAAAGCGCATAACGTTTCCCCGACCACAAGAGCGAATAAGCCACATCCACCCAGGGCGTTTCCACAGCAAATCTCCCCGAACCTGAAATACGTGGTGTGTATGGAATTTGATGTCCGTAAGTGCTTCCACCCGGACTTGTGACATCCAAAGCCCGCTGGTAAGTATAAGTGCCGCCCAGCACAAAACCCAGTTTTTGGGTTGCTTTTACCGATGTTTCGGCAGTCAGGTCGATGCCGGTGATTTCTACTTTCCCAAGATTGAGCATGCTCCATTTAAAAAGGTTTTTGGTAGGCATGGCCACAATTTTGTCCTTCACATTGTTGCGGTACACATCGGCAGTGATTGAGAATAGCGGAAGCCATTTGGCAGGCGACACTGCGTAGGTGATTCCCAGGTTGAACTGATCGGTAATTTCGGGACGCAAGTCGGCATTTCCGATGCGTGCGTAATACAAATCGTTGAAGGTGGGCAGGCGGAAAATATTTTTGTAAAATGCCCTGAAGCGCAAATCGGTCTTATCGAAAGGCTTGTAAGTTATACTGGCATAAGGCGACAGTCGTTTCCGATTGTCGGCAGCTGTGCCATTTTCAACCGTTTCGGTTACCAAAGTGGAAAGCAAGCTTGCGGTAGCCAGCACATTTTCGCTTACATATTTGGCTGCGAGTACGGTCAATAAACTATAGCGAACCGGCTGTGCAAAACTTTCGGTCAGCGCTTTATTTTCAAAAAGCGCAAACATATTATTGACCGAACCATCGGTCGAGAATGAGAAAGAAATATTCCTGAAAGCTTTGTAAAGCAGCGAAGCCGAAGCGTAATATTCGTTTTGTGTGAAATAACTTTCTTCGTAACCCACATTGTTCAGCACTGCAGTATCAGTATAATGAATATATCCGTGATGATATTTGGCATTCAGTTGCAGCGAAAGCAGTTTTGAAAAATGATTTTCGTAGTGAGATTGTACAAAAAAAGTATTGTCCCACATGCGCTGTGAAGTGAATGCACCTTCATTGTACAAAATCGTTCCGCCGGGCAATCCGCGCTCCGAATTGTAGAAATAAGCTTTCAGGTAACCCGATTCGTTTTCGGAGAAATTGGCATGCAATGAGCCTTCGATTCTGAAATTCTGCACATCGGAGTTTTTGCGCGTTTCGTTGGAAGTTGTTCCATCGCCCAGATAGCTGTGATGCAGCAGGTATGGATATTCACCATGTGCCGAAAGCCATTCGCCACTGAGCGAAGCTGCATATTTCGGACTGATTTTTTGTTGCAAAAGGAAAGAAGGATTCAACAAACCGAATGAACCGCCTTTCAACGAGGCTTTTCCGTTCAGTGTTTTATTGTTGATGAATTTGGGACTCAAAGTTCGGATGTTGAGCAACGAAGCGGAGGCAAACATACGCGCAGGCTGAAAAATATTGTCGCTTTGTCCGTTGTTGAGCGAAAGCATATCCACATTGTCGAGCGAAAAGCGTCCCACATCAATTTGTCCCGTTTGGCAATCGGTGAGCGTAATGCCGTCGTAACTCACAGCCGTATGAGCAGCACCCAGACTGCGAACCGAAACGGTTTTCAGTCCGCCAATGCCGCCGTAATCCTTCACCGTTACCCCCGAAAAATACTTCACGGCATCCGATACCTGAAGCGCATTCAGTTTCTCAATTTGTTTCGACGAAAGAATCTGGAGTGGTGCCGAAGCGCGTACTTCGGTGTTGCGGTATTGCTCGGTCACTGTTACTTCTCGAATCTGATACACTTTGGTGGTATCCACTTTGTCTTCGGCCATCGAAGCCAAAGGAAAAAGTGCGATGCCCAGTGCAGCGACGCAAATCCGGAAAACTGAAACACGATACAATGAAAAATACATACAATACTATTTGTTTGAATGAAACCAAATAGCCTGCAAGAAAAAGACAAAATCAACAAAGCACTAATGTGAAAAAACTGATGCTGCATTGGTTTTTAGCTTATCCCCGAAAGCTTGAAAACATAAACCTTTTCGCTCCTGAATAAATGCGGAACAAAAATTTGCATGGCAGGTCTTCTGACTTGCTCCCGTAGTTGAACGCCTTCCCGTCGTGAATTGACAGTGGACAATTGACAGTGGACAATGAAAAATTTTATCGTCGGTTGCCGGTTGTCGCTGTCGGTAAAACAGTGGCAAAAGTGTTGTTCAATACGTTTTCTTCAATTGTCAATTGGTCATTATCAATTGTCAACTAAAAAATGAGCTTACAGCAGCGGGTCTGTTCAGGATTTTCACCTGATTCCCTTTTCATCACTTCGGAGCAGAATGCCCGGGTGAACCATTGCGCTTGCAAAGATAATATATATTTTCTGACCTGGCTCACTATTTTGATGTTTTGTGAATTTTTGTTTTTCAAAGCTGACTGAGCTTTACTTCCGCTTTCTGAGATGTTTTATCAGTTTTCAGATTAATTCTCAATACCTGTGTTTAACTTTTTGGATAGGTGTTTTTAAATTATTATAACATTTACATCGGCTTTATTTTAAGGAAAAATGAGCTTTTTCGTTGTGAATTATTCAAATATTGAACATATGCTGATTTTAGGGTTTAATTATTTTTCTGATTACCGCTACTTACGACTGTTTAATTTCGGTAATAATTTACTTATAATCTGTAGTTCGTCAGTGGATGAAACTGAATATCTGATTTAAAATTGTAATGAATACAATTATTTTAATGACTATAACCAGCATGAACTTATATATTATAGAAAAATTTCCGTAATTCGCAATACCTGAAAATGAGAATAAAAGCAGTACTTTTGCGGCCTGAAATAGCAATTATATGTTATATAACATAAAATAGCAAAGTACTACTTTTGTATTCAAATTTTATAATATAAAATCAGTTTTAGTTTTTATGGGTACATTTAATTCCGGAAGATGGCAGGAACACATTGATGTTCGTGATTTTGTTTCAAAAAACATTAGTCCTTACGATGGCGACAGTTCATTTCTTTGTGGTCCATCGGCCACGACCAAAAAACTGTGGCAAATATGTCTTGATGCTATCAAAGAAGAGCGCGAAAACAATGGTGTGCGTGCTATCGACAATCAGTTGGTTTCGACTGTAACTTCGCACGGTCCCGGTTACATCGACCGCGAAAACGAAATTATTGTAGGTCTGCAAACCGACATGTTGCTCAAACGTGCGATGAAACCTTATGGTGGCATTGCAGTAGTTGAAAAAGCATGTTCAGAAAATGGTGTGGAAATTTCACCTATCGTAAAGGAAATTTTTACCAAATATGCCAAAACGCACAACGATGGTGTATTTGATGTGTATAACAGCGAAATCAGAACTTTCCGTTCGCTGGGTATTCTTACCGGATTGCCCGATAACTATGCACGTGGCCGTATTATCGGCGATTATCGTCGTCTGGCACTTTACGGAACAACCCGCCTGATTGAAGGCAAAAAAGCTGATCTTCAGTCGCTCACCGGACCGATGACCGACGAACGCATTCGTCTGCGCGAAGAAGTGTCCGAGCAGCTGAAAGCGCTGAAAGAAATTGAAGTTCTCGGACAAATTTACGGTTTCGACCTGACCCGTCCGGCTGCATCGGCTCGCGAAGCTGTTCAGTGGGTTTATCTGGCTTATCTGGCTGCTGTAAAAGAGCAGGACGGAGCAGCTATGTCGCTCGGAAACGTATCTTCATTCCTCGATATTTACATTGAACGCGATATTGCCGAAGGCAAAATTACCGAAGAATATGCACAGGAACTTGTGGATCAGTTTGTAATGAAACTGCGCATGGTGCGTCACCTTCGTATGGAAGCTTACAACGAAATTTTCGCAGGCGACCCAACCTGGGTAACCGAATCGATTGCCGGAACAATGGCCGATGGTCGTCACAAAGTGACCAAAACCTCGTTCCGCTTCCTGCAGACACTTTACAACCTCGGCCCATCGCCCGAACCAAACATGACTGTGCTTTGGTCGCCACGTTTACCCGAAGCGTTTAAAGAATTCTGTGCAAAAGTGTCTATCGATACTTCTTCTATTCAGTACGAAAACGATGATTTGATGCAGAGCAGCCGTTGCAGCGACGACTACGGAATTGCATGTTGCGTATCGTATCAGGAAATCGGAAAACAGATTCAGTTCTTCGGAGCACGTTGTAACCTTGCCAAAACCTTGTTGCTGGCTCTGAACCAGGGTCGCTGCGAAATCAGTGGAAAACAGGTTATCACTGGCATTCCTGCACTGAAATCGGATGTGCTTGACCTTGATGAGGTGATGGAAAACTTCAAACTGGCTATGCAGGAAGTATCACGCGTGTATGCCGATTCGATGAACATTATCCACTACATGCACGATAAGTATTATTACGAAAAATCTCAAATGGCGCTTATCGACACCAATCCACGCATCAACCTTGCGTATGGTGCTGCCGGTCTGAGCATTGTGGCCGACTCACTTTCGGCCATCAAACATGCCAAAGTAACTGTAGTGCGCGACGAAAACGGTTTGTCGAAAGACTTTAAAATTGAAGGTGAATTCCCATATTATGGAAATGATGACGACCGCGTGGATGTATTTGCCCGCGAAATTCCGATTTATTTCAACTCATTGCTCAAGGAACTTCCAACATATAAAAATGCTGAGCCAACGCTGAGTATTCTTACCATTACTTCGAATGTGGTTTATGGTAACAAAACAGGTGCTACACCCGATGGACGCGCTAAAGGTGTTCCGTTTGCGCCGGGAGCAAACCCAATGCACGGACGCGATTCGCACGGTGCGCTTGCTTCGCTGAGCTCGGTGTCGAAACTCGACTACGAACACTCGATGGACGGAATTTCGAATACATTCTCTATTGTGCCAAAAACCTTAGGACCAACCGACGAACAGCGTCGTGAGAATATGGTGAGCATTATGGATGGATATTTCTCGAAAAATGCCCATCACCTGAATGTGAACGTGCTGAACCGCGAAATGCTCGAAGATGCCATGGAGCATCCTGAAGAATATCCGCAGCTTACTATCCGCGTGTCGGGTTATGCGGTGAATTTTGTTCGTCTTACACGTGCACAGCAACAGGAAGTGATTGCACGAAGCTTCCACGAAGCTATGTAATGACGCATTTACCAGTAAAACTATAAAAATTATCAGAAGTAACCGGCTGTATTTTTCAGTTGGTTACTTCTTTGGTTATCACAAATGATTAAACTGCATTCGGTTGAATCGCTCGGTACTTTCGATGGTCCGGGTGTACGTATGGTACTTTTTACACAGGGCTGCAATTTCAAATGTAAGTATTGTGCCAATCCCGATACTATCGATTTGAATAGAGAAGCTAAGCTGTTCAGCTACGAAGAATTAATGAAACTGGCCCGCAGTCAGCGTCCTTTTTTCGGAAAACGTGGTGGCATTACTGTGTCGGGCGGCGAGCCTCTTTTGCAGGCCAAAGCCCTGATTCCTTTTTTTAAAATGCTGAAAGAAGAAGGTTTTAATACCTGTATTGATACCAACGGAAGTATTCTGAATGAGTCGGTAAAAGAGCTAATGCAATATACCGACCTTGTATTGCTTGACGTAAAAGAATTTAATGAAGAAGCGCACCGACAACTTATCGGAGCTTCGAACAAGGCTACACTGCGAATGGCAGAATACCTGCACGGCATAAATCAGCCCGTTTGGCTGCGTTATGTACTTGTGCCGGGACATTCGGACAAGTCGGAGCATTTACACGATCTGGGACGATTTCTGCAACCTATGCAGAATATCGAAAAGCTCGAAATTCAGCCCTACCATAAACTTGGTGCGCATAAATATGAGGCGTTGGGCTGGAATTACGAACTCGAAGGTGTGGAGCAAAACACTACCGAGCAACTTCGTGTGGCCAAAGAGATTTTTAGTTTGTATGTTAAAGAAGTGATTATCAATTAAGGTATGAATTATTACACACCCAAACAAATTGTGGAAACGGTGAGCAATGTGGCTGCAGCGAAAGCTTCCACTTCTACGCCCAAAACGCTTGTGCTGGCTTTTCTGGCCGGTGCTTATATTGCCATCGGAGGTTTGTTGGCAGTGATCATCGGAGGCGGAATTCCGGGCATTGCAGCTGAAAACCCCGGCATACAGAAATTTCTGATGGGCGCTGCGTTCCCAATCGGACTTATGCTTTGTACGCTGGCAGGCGCCGATTTATTTACCGGAAATACGGCTTATTTTATTCCTCCGGTAATGGATAAAAAGCTTCGCGTAAAGGCGCTGCTGCGCAACTGGACGCTGGTTTATTTTGGAAATTTCGTCGGTGCTTTGTTTGTGGCTTATTTTATGGTGACACTGACTGGCGTTTTTGCCAAATCGCCCTGGCTCGAAAGTATTTACAGCATTGCTGAACTGAAAACTTCAGCACCATTTTACAAGGTTTTGCTCAAAGGAGTGGGTGCTAACTGGCTGGTAGCTCTGGCTATGTGGCTGGCTTATTCGGCCAAAGATACGACTGGGAAAATACTGGGAATATGGTTTCCTGTAATGGCTTTTGTGGCCATTGGTTACGAGCACAGCATTGCCAATATGTTTTTTATTCCCGCTGCCATATTCAATGGAGCTCCGGTAGGATGGGGCGAATTTATATTCAATAACCTGATACCAGCCACGCTCGGAAATATCCTGGGCGGTTCGGTGCTTGTAGGTTTCCTCTATTGGTACGCATACAGAGATTGATTTGTTTTTAAGAGCTAAAAAAAGTCAGCCGGGAAAGATTGATAATCTTTTCCGGCTGACTTTTTTATATTTAGCACTTTCCTATTGTTGGCTTAGGTTTATTTTCAAAGATTTTAAATCGCGTGTGTCCACTTCGAGTGTCTGATCTTTGTACGAAATAAGACTGACTTTGATTTCGCATTTTCCATCACAAATATTAGTGAGTGTAAAGTTTCCATCGAGGTCGCTGTACACTTTCTGACCGTTTACAGTGATTACAGCTCCGGCAAGGCTTTCGCTGGTAAGTTTGTCGAGTACCATTCCGCTGAGCGATTTAGTGCTTACTGTGGCTACTGCATTAGTAGCTTCGGCTGAAGCTTTTTCTTTTGCGGAAGTATTGGCTACAAATAAAATGCTTATTGCCAGTGCGATAAATAAAATACGTTTCATCTTGTTTTTATTTTAAAATGTATCTGAGTCCTTTGTTATGATTCACACTGCAAAGTAACCGCCTTTGTGTGACAGGTTTGTTACAAAACACATACAATTGCATGAATATCGTATAACAGCACTGTTTCTCAGAGGAGATATTTTTAAAATAAAATGATGATATTTGTTTGATAAATAATTATTTGCGGCTGAAAAACGCATCGATGACATTGTCGCGCCTGCCATCGTAAATGGTGTAGCTCAGTTGAATATTGCGAAGGTCAATCACTGTTCCGCTCAGCGATTTTACATTCATTCCGGTCAGACTCTGTTCAGTGAGCGTTAGTTTTCCGTTATTGAGTTTTACCACAATAAACTCGCTATCGCCGGTTTGAAATAAATTAGTAATGACATACTGAGTTGTATCGCTCGCTTTTCGATACACATCCAACAGATAGGATGTTTGTGTGATGGTGCTGTTGTTTGTTTCCTCGCAACGCCATACTCCGGTAATATCGGTATGCTGGCGGGGTGCATTGCTTTCGCACGAGAGCAAAAGCAGGCACGAAAACAAAACTGATATTCTGAAGTTTGACATTTTCATGAGGAGTTTTTTTTTGAAATTTGATTTACAGCAATTTGTGCTTATTCAGCCTTTTCGCCATCTTTGTAGAAAACGGTTTTTTCAGGTTTTCCCTTTTCGTCCCAGGCTTTCGCAGCTCCGTGACGTTTGCCATCCACAAAGGTGATTTCGGTCATTAATTTTCCGTTTTTATAATAGGTAAGCCATTTTCCCGAACGTTTGTTGGCTACATAGTTGCCTTTGTTCTGAATTTCACCTGTTTCGTAGTAAAACGTCCATTCGCCGACGGCTTCGCCTTTACTGTAGTTACCTTTTTGTTTGAGGTTTCCGTTTTCGTAATAGCTTTTCCATTCGCCTTCGTACAACTCATTTACATAGTTTCCGGTTGCAAAGAGTTTGCCTCCGGGGTAATATGCAGTCCAGAGTCCGTCGCGTTTATTGTTGAGGTAGCGGCCTTTCTCTTTGACTACTTTTGTAGTGTCGTAATACTCGGTAAAATCACCCGAAATCAGATCGTCAACATAATTACAGCGAATACGCACATTTCCGGAGGGGTAATAACCTGTGAGTGGCCCGTTAAGTTTGCCGTTTACATAATAGCAGGTTTTATTGACAGCTCCATCTTCGTAGTCTTTGTAATAATCGGTGAAAAGTCCATCGTAAATACCGTTTTTCAGAGTCGAATTTTCACGTATTTTTCCAGTGTCGTAAAATGCTTTTTGTGGTCCGTGCACTTTCCCGTTTACAAACCAGCGCTGGTATTGCAATTGTCCGTTTTCGTGATAGGTTTTATGTTCGCCATTCGGTAGCCCGTTTCTATAAACACTTTCTTCGTGTATTTGCCCGTTTTCGTGGTATGTGATTACTTTCCCATTCACTATATCGTTTACGTAGCTCACTTCCTGTTGCAGTGCACCCGAGGGATAATAATACTTTAGTGTTCCGTTGAGCAGGTCGTTTGAGTAAGGCATTTCCTGTTTCAGAGTACCATCTTCATAGTAATCTCTCCACAGGCCGGTTAGTTTGTCGTTTTCAAACATTCCCTTTTGCCAGAGGACTTTGTCGGCGTAGAAAATCTGGTAAAGTCCATCCTTTACTTCTCTTCCGTCCGCTGCTTTTTTTACCGTATAAATTTCTTTTACAATTGTTTTGGAGTCATCGTACCATGTGGTTACTGTTTTCTGAGCGTTAATACTGACGCATAACAGCAGTAATGGCAATGCAAATATCAGTTTCTTCATCGCTCCCTTTTATTTTACTTCCAGTAGAATCTGAGCTCCCTCGAGTGGCTGGCGATGTCCGTAGTCCATAATAGCTGCAAGTGCAAATTTGCCCGGTCCGGTGCTTTTGGGCAATTGAAGTTTTACAACTCTCGAATGGTCGGGATACACGGTTACTTTTACCGGATTAAATTTTTCTTCGGCAGCGGTTTGCATATTGGCAAGAGCTAAATGCACTGACGCATCGATAATGTTATCGCCGGTGTTGTTGACTGTTACTTCGAACGAACGCAAAGCATCTCCTTTTTTTGTTACTTCTTTCAGGTCAGACAAAGTGGCTTTGTAACTGCGGTTTGTTTTGGGGGATTGTTTGAAGAGAATAACAATACGAGGAACCACCAAAACCCCTGATACCAGGTTTTTATCAGCTTCGAAGGCTGTTTTTTCTTCTACCGGCTCCACAGTAATCATTCCCCAGCGGGCTCCGTAGCCATCTTTTGGTACAGTGATAATAGCTTCGACAGTACCACTCTGATTCGGATTCAGCTCAATGAACGATGGGTTCAGCGTCACCCATTGTGCTCCCGAACGCGGACTTTTACCCAGTGCTACAGGTTTTTTATTTCCATCTTTATCCAATTCGTAGTCAGATAGCTTCAGCATGTACTTTTGCGGACGGGCTGAGTGATTGATCAGATTAATTTTCTGGGTTTGAATTTCGCCGGGTTCAGCATTGAAACTTATCAAAACCGGAGATACCTCAAAATCCTGAGCGAATGTCATTGCGCTAAAAACGAGCAGAGCAAAAATAGTTTTTAATCGAATCATAAAGCTATATCAGTTGTATTTATTGTGTGTAGTAATTTTTGCAGCAACAAAAATACAATTAAGATTCAATCTGACAGCCTCTGTGGGTCTAAAAAGTTGTTAATGCGTCAGGTTTACTGAATATTGTAGCTGATTTCCGCAAAAAATCAAACATAACCACGCAGCATTATCTCCTGTCGGCTTATGGTATTTGCTTTGGGATTACATTTTATTTCCTGACAGATATTAATTAAAACATTAGTGCAAGATAATGGCATGTTTGTACAAAGTCCGGGCATTTGTACAAGGATATCTTTGTTTTTTCAATGCCTGCCTCTGAGTATTCCATCCTGACAATAAAAAACTCACGCCGGCTATTTCAGATAAAACCTTCGCCTTGCACTCTCATTCAATCCAAATACTGCAAAAAAGTGAATCCTGACGATAATATACTGATATTAAAACTCATTAAAGAAGGAGACAGACTGGCTTTCCGACATTTGTTCGAAACCTGGTTTACGCCTCTGTGCCGTTTTATGCATCTTTATATTCCGGAAAAAACTATAGTGGAAGAGCTGACGCTCGATCTTTTTATGCATATCTGGGAAAACCGACAGACTTTGCAGATACAGGTTTCGCTTAAAGCTTATTTGTTTCAGGCTGCCCGTAATAAATGCCTTAACGAATTGCGAAAACAGAAAAATACAGTTTCGCTCGACGAAATATCAGGTGAAATTATTGATGCGGGCGTGTATAGTCTCGAACAGGCCGAACTGCAAAACCTTATACACGAAGCTGTGTTGGCTTTGCCCGATCTGACTCAGCTTTACATGGTAGGTAGCGCCACAACTGCCAGTTGGGACAATGCTGCTGCACTACCAATGACCATGGGGGAAGAAGGCATTTTTACATGGACCGGAGACTTGACTGCTGATGGCGAATTCAAATTTCTGAACCAGCAGGGAAGCTGGAATAAAACCATCAACCCGGTAGATGCTGATACTTACTTTGTGGAAGGAACTGAATACAGTCTTGGCTATCGTCCGCTCGAAGCCAGCCCAAACGATTTCAAGTTTAAAGTAACCACTGCCGGCAGCTACACAGTGTCGGTAAATCTGAATACTATGAAAGCAGTGATTCAACTATCTACCGGAGTGGAAAATGAAAATGCGGTTGATAATTCGAAAATGATTGTGCTAAACGGATCTTCGGTACGTATTTCGAATCCCGGAAGCCTGAATATTCAACTGGCTGAACTCTATGATCTGACCGGAAAGCGCCTTAGTTCGGTTTCGGATTTTATGACTGATAATACAGTTTTGGCCGAAAACCTGTCTAAATCGGTCTATCTTGTAAAAATTCAGATCGGCAGCAAGCATTATTCGCAAAAAATTGTGCTCTGAAACTGATTTTACTGCGGGGTAATGTATGAAAAATGCTTTTGTCAGTCTGTTACTCCGCAGTAATGTTTCAACTCTTTGGATGTATGTTCAGTGCTCCGGCCTGAATTAATCAAAATGTAAATCGGGACATAAGTGCAAGGAAATTATGTTTTTGTACAATGATTTGCAGGTTTTTAACCAATAACTTTGTTTGCTGAAAAAGTGTGTTGAAGACTTTTATTTAGTCTGTATACTGATAAAACTGAAAAGTTTCTGTTAGTTACTTTTCAGGAAGTTTTATAGTTGTATTTCAACAGCTGTGGCAAGCATTTTTATCCGGATAGATGTGGAAAGCAATACAATTCAACCAAAAAACAAAACAATTGTATTGCAAATAATTTAACCGGATTTTATTAATTTTTTTTGATTTAGATTTGTATTAAATATTCCGTTAACCCTTTAAATTTAAAAGAAATGAGAACTGATTACTTCAAAAAAATTATGCTGACATTGATCGCAGCATTGTTGTTTCTTCCAATGTTCGCTCAACCCGAACATGTGTATATGATTGGAGGCCCAACCAACAAAAACAATCCCAACTGGCTTCTCGATCACAAGGTTGAACTTACCAAAGATGCTACAAACCCGTATTTATTCCATTTCAAAGGCCATTTAGCATACAACTGGCGTGGCGACGAGCCGGGAAATATCAAATTTCTTACAGGAAATACCTGGGATAACGGATTTCACCCAAACACTGCTGGCAATGCATTACTCACAGGTACTACAGATGTACGTCAGGGTGGAAACGATACAAAATGGTATATTCCATCTGACCGGAGTGGTGATGGTTATTACGATTTTACGCTCAATACTCAGGAAATGACTTTGACTGTGAATGAATTCCGTCACGATCTGAACCCTGAAAAAATATATATTGTAGGTGGAGCCATGCCTTGTGGCTGGAGCAACACAGCTCCTGAGCTTATGACACGCCCAAATCCTGCAGTAGCGGTGTATACCTGGACTGGTATCGTCACAAGTGGTGATTTTAAATTCTTACATCCACTCAGCATTGGTAACTGGGATTTCGGATATTGTGCTACTGCTGCCAATGAACCATTGAGCTATGGAACAGCTCAGAATCTGGTTTTCGAAGTACGTAGCTCTTCAACTCCTTTCAACGATTTCAAGTTTTCTTCAACTCAGACTTCCGAATGTACAGTTACTGTAGATTTGGTAAATATGACTATGACTGTAACCAAAACCGGTGAACTTTATGCACAGGATATCTGGATTACAGGTACTGCAATTCCCGGCGGAAAAGCCAAACTCGTGAGCGACAATGTGGATCCTATGATTAATTATCATTATTATGGAGAATTGCTTGCCGGCGAATATAAGTTCGCAACTACCGAAACGCCCGATGCAACAACAAAGTATTACGTGCCTGCTTCGGCTTCGGATGCAGTTTCAGACCTTACAGTGGTGGAAACTACCGATGCAAATGCTGCCGGTTGGACTGTTTCTCAACCCGACGATTTGTACAAAATTAAATTCAATACCCTTTCGAAAAAATACAAAGGATGGATATTTGGCGTTGAAAAAATCTACATTGTAGGCGGTGCAACTACTATTGGCTGGGATGCAGGTAATGCCATTGAACTTACCAGAGGTACCGGCGCAGAAATAAATGTGTTTACTTTCGATGGACAACTGAGAGTGAATGCCGACGGAAACGATCGCAATAAATTCAAATTCCTTTTGCAGAAAGACTGGGGTCCTTACAGTTTCCATGCTCCCGTACAGGATCAGTCAATCACCGGTGCACAGTACTTTACCGACCACAAAAACGACGACTACAAATGGACTGTGGATGCCGACAAACAGGGACGTTATGTGATTAAACTCGATGCACTTAACGAAACTATTGAGGCTACTTACCTCCCCGATTCATCAACAGGTTTCGATGCCCTTAATCAGGATGCAAAAGTATTTGCCGCAAACGGAAAAGTCTTTGTACAATGCGAATCCGCATCGGTAAATACAGTTGAAATTTACAGTATGGAAGGTCGCAGAGTGGCAACTCAGGAGTTCAAAGCAAACGCTGAAATCAGCCTGCCGAATGGTTTCTACACTGTAAAACTCAGAAGCAACCAATCAAACCCTGTAACTGCAAAAATCAGTATTGTAAAATAGTTCATTGAATTAATCAAGCCAGGGGCGACAAAGCATTGCAGATTCTGCAAACTTCCGCCCCGGCTATTTATCTCATAAAAATGAAGAAATTTTTTGTATCAATTTTTGCTTCGATAATGTGCATACTTTCGGTCGGAGCAACCACTCACAATCCGGTAGCCAATCCTTCGGCTATCGTGCGTTCGGGATATATGCGCTTTACGGTGCTCACTCCCGAAATAATCCGTATCGAACGCAGCACGCAGAATAAGTTCGAAGACAGAGCTTCATTCGTAGTAATTAACCGCAACCTGCCTGTGCCTCAGTTTACTAGCAAAGAGGAAGATGGCTACTTAACCATCACTACCGAAAAACTCCGACTCCGTTACAAAATCGGTTCATATCCCATTAATAATGACCCCTGTGCACCTAATCTGCAGATTAGTCTGAATGTAGCAGGTGAAGAGGTAGTTTGGTTTCCCAATAAAAAAGACCCATACAACCTGAAAGGAACCACCCGCACGCTCGACAATGCCGAAGGTGATGTGCGCTCGTGGCTCGAGGATGGTTTGCTTTCGCGCTCAGGTTGGGCTGTGATCGACGAACGTAAAGCCCGAAACGATGGAAGCTACAGTCTTATGTTCGATGGCAGCGCCGGTGTCGAATGGGTTGCTCAGCGTGCTGATGCAGGCTCAATGGACATGTATTTCCTTGGCTATGGCCACGATTATAAAAAAGCACTCTTTGATTTTACACAAATTGCAGGTAAAATTCCTATGCCTCCGCAATATGTGTTTGGTTACTGGTATTCAAAATATCAGCGCTACACCGAGCAGGATATGCGCGATATTGTAAACGAAATTAAAACCAACGACATTCCTCTGGATGTGTTGGTGATTGATATGGACTGGCACAAAGATGGTTATAATAACCGTACCGACCGTACCGAATGGACAGGTTGGAGCTGGAACAAAGCACTTTTCCCCGACCCGAATGCATTTATCAAATGGCTTCACGATCAGAATCTGAAAACCACCCTCAACCTTCACCCGGCCGATGGAGTGGGTATTTACGAAGATAATTTTGCTGCGCTGGCTTCCGATCTCGGATTGCCAACCAATCAGACTATTCCATGGAATATCGAGAAAAAGAATTTCTACGAAAAGTTTTTTAAGAATATCCTTCGTCCGCACGAAGATATGGGTATCGATTTCTGGTGGCTCGACTGGCAGCAATGGATGATTGCCCGCAATGAACCTAATCTGGGCAATACTTTTTGGCTGAACCATGTTTTCTTCAATGATATGAAACTTCAGGGAAAAGCCCGTCCAATGATTTTCCACCGTTGGGGAGGACTCGGAAACCACCGTTATCAGATTGGTTTCTCGGGCGACTCTTTTACCACTTTCCCTTCGCTCGCTTTTCAGCCTTATTTCACTGCAACTGCTTCGAATGTGGGCTACGGCTACTGGAGTCACGACATTGGCGGTCACCAACAGCCTGGCGTAAACAATCCCGAGCTTTATCTGCGCTGGATTCAGTACGGTGTATTTTCACCCATTTTGCGTACTCACGCCACCAATGCCTCAAACATTGAACGTCGCATTTGGAAATACGAAAACTTCCCTTCGATGCGCAAAGCTATCGAATTGCGTTATGCGTTGATTCCCTATATTTACACTTATGCGCGTCATGCTTATGATACCGGTGTTTCGCTTTGCCGCCCAATGTATTACGATTATCCCGAACTTGACGAAGCTTATAATTTCGAAGGCGAATATATGTTTGGTGATAATATTCTGGCAGCTCCGGTTTGCAAATCGGACAACGGAACAGGAACTGTTTCGCAGGATATCTGGTTGCCCGAAGGAAAATGGTACGAAGCCATGACCGGAACTGTTCTGGAGGGAAATCAGGTGGTAACACGTTCGTTTACCCGCGAGCAAATACCTTATTATTATCGCGAAGGAGCTATTATTCCGCTTTATCCGCCGTTGAAACATCTCAACGATCGCCCCGAAACAGTTATATTCCAGTTTGTGCCGGGTGTGAGTGGTGAGTTTTCATTTTACGAAGATGAAAATAACAACAATAAGTACGAAGAAGATAAATGTACATTCACCCGTGTGACCCAGTCCACTGTTGAAAATGTAAGTACTTACACCATTCATCCACGTACGGGTTCATTCGACGGAATGCCTCAGACACGGTCTTTCCAGCTTGAAATTCTCGATCGGAATAATCCGGAAAGTGTAAAACTCAACGGTGTGGATGTGCCATTCGAGTACAATCAGGAAAAACGAACAATTACTGTAATGCTTGCTAACAAGGCATACAGCGAATTTCCTTTAAATCTGGTTGTAAATAATAACTGATAAAATGAGAGATATGAAACAAATCGCATTGATTTTTACAATATTATTCAGTGTATTTACGCTGAATGCCAAAACATGGAAAATTGTGGGCGAGGTAGCTGCCACCGATACTACCCTCATGGTGCAGGATGCTGCCGATGCCAATGTGTACAAGTTTGTGGGCAAAATTAAAAACAAGAGTTTTCGCCTTTTCGATGGTACCGATTATTACATTCCTGTTTGCGGAATGAGCGACCCGTTTGGTCAGGCTGTGGGCATGGAAAAACAGGTGGATGAGGTTCAGGCGGGGTTTCGTGTGAGTTATGTAAACACGAATACGATTTACAAAATCACACTGACCGATGGAACTTCGCCCAAACTGATTGTGGAAACAGCAGTTCCCTATAAACACATTTATCTGGTGGGTGGTCCGGTGAATACCAACAATCCAAACTGGTTGCTGCGCGATGCCCGCGAACTTGAAAAAGATCCCGAAAATCCCTTTGTGTTTTATTATCGCGGATTCCTGAAATATAATACTTTCGGTGACGAACGTGGTGCTATTAAGTTCCTTACTTCCAATACCTCATGGGATCCCGGATTCCATCCTGCCGGAAGCAGCAATGTACCGCTTTCTCAGGCTTCCAAAATGCGCCTGAATGGTTCCGATACCAAATGGGAAATACCAGCCGATGGAAGTGGAAACGGATATTATGTAATAAAACTGAACACGCTCGAAGAGACAATTTCGGTGGAACAGTTTCAGCAGGCCAATGTGGATTTTCCCAATAATATCTTTATCACAGGCGATGCAATGCCCTGTGGTTGGGTCAATGGAGAACCAATGGTAATGACTCCCACCAATATTCTGGAAGGAAAATATTCGTGGACAGGAAATGTTGTACCCGGCCAGTTTAAGTTTCTGAAGTCGCGGGGAACGTGGGGAAGTTGTTACGTGTCAACCGTTATCGATCAGCCTGTTGTGTACGGAACCCAGTATCCTGTTGTGTACGAAGCCGATTATATCAGTCAGGGTGGAAACGATTTTAAGTTTGTGATTACAAAAGCCGATCGTTGCGTATTCAATATTGATCTTGTCAGTATGAAACTCATTGTAACAAAGGAAGAAGAAAATGCAATCGATGATACGGAGTCAGAAAACGGGCTCAAAATTTTTTCCGAAGATAAAAAAATCCGGATTACAAGTACTTCGGGATCAAAAAAGCAATTAGAAATTTTCAGTGTTGGCGGACAAAAAATGCATTCAGGTTCGTTTGTCTATAACGCCAGCGTTGCGCTTGCCAAAGGTTATTATATCGTGAAAGTGACTGATAATAAGGATAAGTTGTGTGAAAAGGTGGGTGTTTTTAAATGACACATTTTTTTTGAGTTTGTGGTGAGAAAAACCTGCTTTCGTGCATAATTGCACTGAAAGCAGGTTTTTTTATGTTCTCAAACATATTAATTTCAATTTGAAGAGCTTGTTTTTATTGTATTTTTGCAGCATAGTTCAGCATAGATATGAAAATAAACTTCTCAAATTCACGATCGAAAGTACAGGCTGTTACCGAGGCCATTAGTGCAGCTATCATGACGGAAGAACTTCGCGATGGCGATAATCTTCTGTCTATCAACGATGCAAGTCGTGAGTATGGTGTGTCACGCGATACGGTTTTCAAGGCTTATTCTGATCTGAAGCGCCGGGGTCTGATCGATTCGAATCCTATGAAAGGATATTTTGTAAAATCAGAGGTTACTCATGTCCTGCTTTTGCTCGATACTTATTCACCTTTCAAACAGAATCTCTACAACCGTTTTGTGGCTCAGTTGCCCGAGAACTATAAAGTTGATCTCATCTTTCACCAATATAACGAACGCCTTTTCGAAACCATAGTGAAGGATAGTCTCGTGCGCTACAATATGTTTGTGGTGATGAATTTCTCGAACATCCAGTTATCTTCGGCACTGCGTTCCATTCCTGCGGGCAAGTTGCTTTTACTCGATTTCGGAGATTTTGAAAAGAATGGATATTCCTATATTTGTCAGAATTTTGATCAGAGTTTTTACGATGCACTGATGGTTCTCGAACCTTCATTACGTAGTTATCGTCAACTGTCACTTGTGTTTCCTCCTCAGATAAGTCACCCTGAGAGTGCTGTGGATTATTTTCAACGCTTTTGTAGCGATAATCATTTCGAATGTAAAGTTAATAAAAACGACCGTACTGGTATTGAAAAATATACATGCTATGTCTGCATCGATTCCGGCGACCTGGTAAAAATCATCAAAGAAGCTGATGCGCTGGGTTGGGAAATTGGCCGTGAGATTGGCGTGGTGGCATACAACGATAATCCTATTCTGGAAGTGATTAAAAACGGAATAACCGCAATAAGTGTCGATTTCGGACTTATGGGTGAAATGGCTGCAGCATATGTACTGAATAAAAAGCCGGTTCAGAAATTCCTGCCAACCAATGTAATACTCCGAAAATCAGTATAAATCTGCTTTTTAGTTTTATCAAATAATCCAAAACCATAAATAAATCGTGAATCCGAAATTGATAAGTTATAATTAAATATCAGCACAGTTCAGCATAGTAATCATCTAAAATCTCAATATTATGAACGCAAAAAATTCAGTAAATCAACCTACGGTTGCTCAGCACCGTAAAGCCAAATCGGGTCGCCTGCAGGGCGAAAATCCCAAAGTAGGCATTCGTCCAACCATCGATGGTCGTCAGGGTGGAGTTCGCGAATCGCTCGAATCGCAAACCATGAACATGGCCGTAAATCTGGCAAATTTTATCAGTTCCACGCTTAAATACAGCGACGGAACGCCGGTGCAATGCGTATTAGCCGATACAACAATCGGTCGTGTGGACGAAGCTGCTGCATGTGCCGAAAAATTCCGTCGCGAAGGTGTCGGATTGTCGATCTCAGTAACGCCTTGTTGGTGCTACGGCAGCGAAACCATCGACTACGATGCGCAGATTCCGAAAGCCATTTGGGGTTTCAATGGAACCGAACGCCCCGGAGCTGTGTATCTGGCGGCAGCTTTGGCCGGACATACGCAAAAAGGCATACCCGCTTTCGGCATTTACGGACGCGATGTGCAGGATGGTAACGATAACAGTATTCCGGCCGATGTGCAGGAAAAAATCATTCGTTTTGTAAAAGCAGGAATTGCGGTAGCTACGCTAAAAGGAAAATCATATCTTTCAATCGGCTCTGTATCAATGGGTATTGCAGGATCTATTGTGGATGCTGACTTTTTCCAGTCGTACCTTGGCATGCGCAACGAATATGTGGATATGAGCGAAATTTTGCGTCGTGAAAGGCTCGGTATTTTCGATCAGGAAGAATTTAAAAAAGCAATGGAATGGACTGTGAAAAACTGCAAGCCCAACGAAGGTCCGAATACGAATCCTCCGCACAAAATTAAAACGCGTGAAGTGCTTGATGCTGAATGGGAATTTGTAGTAAAAATGACCCTGATTATCCGTGATTTAATGATTGGTAATCCTGCTCTGCGTGAAGCCGGATTTCTGGAAGAAGCACTCGGCCACAATGCGATTGCAGCAGGTTTTCAGGGACAACGCCAATGGACAGACTTTATGCCGAATGGCGATTTCTCCGAAGCTATTCTGAATTCATCGTTCGACTGGATTGGCATTCGCGAAGCTTTTGTATTGGCTACCGAAAACGATTCGCTCAATGGAGTGGCTATGCTTTTTGGTAAATTACTCACCAATACAGCTCAGGTTTTTGCAGATGTACGCACTTACTGGAGCCCCGAAGCTATCGAACGTGTTACAGGTTACAAAGTGGAAGGACGTGCAGCAGGCGGACTTATTCACCTGATCAATTCAGGTTCGGCAGCACTCGATGGCAGCGGTCAGCAAAGTAAAAATGGCGAACCAGCCATGAAACCTTTCTGGGAAATTACCGAAGAAGAGGTACAAAAAACACTCAAGGCAACTACCTGGTATCCGGCCGAAGGTGAGTATTTCAGAGGCGGTGGTTTTTCGTCGAAATTCATTACAAAAGGCGGAATGCCTGTGACTATGATTCGTGTGAATCTGGTGAAGGGATTAGGTCCTGTATTGCAACTGGCTGAAGGCTGGACAGTGGATTTACCAGCCGAAGTTCACAAAACGCTTGACGATCGCACCAACAAAACCTGGCCAACTACCTGGTTTGCACCAAAACTTACAGGCGAAGGGAACTTTACTGATGTGTATTCGGTAATGAATAACTGGGGTGCTAATCATGGCGCATTTTGTTACGGACATATTGGTTCCGACTTGATTACGCTGGCTTCCATGTTGCGAATTCCGGTATCGATGCACAATGTGGATGCGTCGCAAATCTATCGTCCGAGTGCGTGGGCTTCGTTTGGTATGGACAAAGAAGGAGCTGATTATCGTGCCTGCGGAGTGTACGGGCCACTTTATAAATAGAAACTAATTTGATATGAAATAATGCGCCCAACAATTTATCTGATTGTTGGGCGTGCTTATTACTAATATCTTTTTGAGCCAAATGAAATTATGCCACTTTTACGCTTTCCAAATATAATGTATCAGGACAAAGATCAACACCATTTGACCACTGAATACTACCTAAAAATGGCCTGACTGAGTTGAACACTGACACATCATTTAATTGTTTGAAAATCCCTATACCTAAATAGGGTTTTACATCAAAACTTTTTACCTCTCCATTGTTAAATGTCAACAAAAGAGTAAAGTCGTTTCCGGGTTTTACTTCACTAACTCTTGGATTCATTTTTGTATTATTTTAATGGGTCTATTTTGAAAATCGTTTCACCATTTATTGCTAATTCCCAATTAGCAAACAATTCGTCTTTGTGTATTTCTATCCAGGCTTGAACCAATTTCATTTTATTGGTTTTTAAAGATCCTTCTAATAAAACACCATCACTAATTGAAATTACAGCCTCTTCATCCTGATATTTCACATGAATATGCGGAAGGTTGTGTTGTCTATTATCCAAATAATACATTGAAATTATTATGCCATAAAACATCGAAATTATAGCCATTTCTTGTTGATTTAGATTATGTTGCAAATATAGTATTTTTTAATTAAAACAAACTTCAAATCGATTTGTTTCAAAAGCATTTATGATTAATTCAATATCTGAAAACGTGTTATTGCAATAAATACGTTTTTCGTTCTACAGTGTGAGCACTGAAATATCCGAGAATGGCTCCCTGCAAATTGCTGTAGGGATTTGCCGGACTCGAGGAGCCTCCGGGGCCACCCGCACTTCCCATGCTGCTGAAATATTCATATACCGGCTTTTCGATACATTGCATTTCCACACTAATGCTGTCGCCTGCTTTAAGTTCGGGATCATAAACAATCAAAAAAGCTTCCACTTCGTTTCCATTAGTCAAACGATCGTTGTACACATTGTTGTCGGGTCTTAAAACTCCGTTTACTGAAAGCAAAAAACGATAAAAATTGGTTTCTGACACCGGATCGGTATATTTCACACGTATTTCGTAAAAGGGTGCAGGTTGATTTCCTACAGGAGGCCCACCTCCCGGATAAATCGAGTTCACAACAGTCATGGTGTCAATGCGAACCTGCGAAGGAATACTTGATTGAGCACTTACATTTTCATAGGCTGTTTTTATACTTATTTTGTAGGTTTGCCCGGCTTCACCTTTAAGCAATGACGAGAAATAAACACCCGGCGAAACTTCCATTAGTTTTTCGTTATTCCCGGCATTATCGGTTATCTGTACATCAGCATTTTCCTCGAATGGAATTTCAGTAAGTTCATCCAGACTTATAGAGCGTGTGAGTACAACCCGGGCCGGTTCATTCTGTCCGATAGATGCTTCCACCACTAATTGCGGATTGCTGGCATTTATATCAATATCAATGACTTCGGTGCAAGAAACAAGTGCGATTGAAATGATAAATATGTATAATAACTTTTTCATTTTCTTCTAAAATTTAAAATTATAAGTCACCGATGGCACAAACGTAAAGAGATAGGTTTTTACAGCCACAATTTTATTAGGATTGTTTTCGTCCTGTTCAAAGTCAATCGAAAATGGATTTTTCTGACCGTACGCGTTGTACACCGAGAAGTTCAGGCTGCTTTCGAATTTTTTGGTTTTCTTCAGCGTTCGTGTGGCTCCAATATCCAGACGATGATAGTCGGGCATTCGGTAGCCGTTTCGTTCGGTGTAATAATACTGTACATTCCCATCGATCAGGTATTTACCGCTGGGGAATGTCACAGCATTTCCGGTGTTGTAAACCCACGAAGCCGATAGCGACCATTTTTTTGAAATATCATAAATTCCTACTATTGAAAGGTCGTGCGTAATATCCTGACGGGCAGGATACCAGTTATTATTGTTGATGCCATCGATCAAACGTTCAGTGCGCGACCATGTGTAGCCAATCCAACCCGTAAATTTCCCCTGTTTTTTGCGCAAAAGAAGCTCAACTCCGTAAGCGCGTCCCACTCCGTAAAGCAATTCACCTTCGATGTGTTCGTTGGCAAAAATATCGGCTCCATTTTTCAGGTCAATCTGATTCTGCATCCAGCGATAATACGTTTCTGCACTAAACTGGTAGCGGTCGTTGGCAAAGTTGCGGAAATATCCGAGCGAGGCCTGATCGCCGATTTCAGGTTTAATATTGTTACCCGACGAAAGCCAAATGTCGGTAGGCAGCGACGAAGTTGAGTTCGATACTACATGCAAATTTTGAGTGTTACGGGTAAAACTTGCTTTCAGTGAGTTTTTTTCGTCAAACACATAAGCAATATTGAGTCGTGGTTCAAGATTGTAAAATGACTTCACAATTTCGCCCTTGGCAAAAGTGGTTGTGTCGGTAATAGCACCATTCTGATAGCTGTAAAAATCGCCCGGACCAAACAGGTGATAAGCCGAGAAACGTAATCCGTAATTGATGTTCAGTTTGGGAGTTGGTTTCCATACATTGCTGATATAAAGAGCATTGTCGACGCTGTTTTTGTTTTGCAGTTTTACAGCTGTAAAATCAGAATCTCCGGTTGTTTCCACCTGTCCCGGTGTGATAATATGAAAAGCCGAACTCAGACCAAAAGAAATTGTATTTCGACTGTTGGCAAAGAGCTGGAATTCGTGTTTCAGGTTCCAGTTTTTAATAACCGAATGCAGACTGAATCCGGCATCCTGACTCAGATTTACACGATAGTCGTAATTTGAATAAATCACAGAGGTATTGCTGAATAGTTTTTCGCTCCACAGGTGGTTCCAACGCAAAGTGCCGGTAATATTGCCCCAGTCAATTCCAAATCGATCCTGAAATTCAAAAATATCGCGTCCGAAATATCCTGAAAGAAAAATCCGGTTCTTGTCGTCAATTTTGTAATTCAGTTTCAGATTAAGGTCATAAAAATACAATTGGTTATTGTTTATCAGCGTGTCGGGCGAAAGTTTCAGAAATAAATCAGCATAAGTACGGCGTGCTGTGACTAAGTAAGAACCTTTGTCTTTCACAAGCGGCCCTTCGGCATTCAAGCGCGACGAAATAAGTCCGATACCGCCCCCGATATGATGCGACTGATTATTACCATCATTCATTTTTACATCGAGAACCGACGAAATACGGCCTCCGTATTCGGCAGGAGCTGTGCCTTTAAACATTTGAATGTCTTTGATAGCGTCGCTGTTGAAAGTGGAAAAAAATCCCAGCAAATGATCGGCATTGTACACAGTGGCTTCGTCGAGTAGTACAAGGTTTTGCGAATTGTTACCTCCACGTACAAAAAAACCACCACTGGCTTCACCAACCGACTTTATGCCGGGTGTAAGTTTCAGTGTTTTCAGAATGTCTGCCTCGCCGAATATTACCGGAATTTTATTGATTTCCTTTATTTCAAGCTTCTCCATGCCAATTTCAGTGGAAGTAATATTGTTGTTGCGGGCTTGTGCTGTGATGATTACATCCTCAAGTTCTGTCGCATTTGGCTCCAGTTTTATATTCTGCTGAAGACTGGTATTGAGTTTTATTTTAATGGTTTGTGTGGCATAACCAAGATACGAAACCACAAAAGTATATTGTCCGTCGGGTAGCGTCAGTGAAAAATATCCGTATCCGTTGGTGGTAATTCCTGTTCCGGGTAACTCCTGCACGGTCACGCTGGCTCCGATAAGACTTTCACCATTGGACGCATCGGTTACAGTGCCGCTGAAGCTGTGACGGGGAGCTTCGGCCATTGTAAAAAGAAAAAATGTGAGAAACAGAACGATGAGATTTTTTTTCATTTTGAGGATTTGTAATTATCCGGTAATCTTAATTTTGCACAAAATTATCAACTACAATGCTTTTAAATCCAATTTTGTTATGATTGTTATATCTTTTTAATATATCGCGTGCGATATTTGTGCTTTTAAAACCAATAAAGGTAAAATCGTCTATTCGGTAAAAAGAAGAATTCAGATTAAATCTCAACTCCGAGCAGGAATTTCAGGGCATAACCTACCAAAAATGAGAATGCAGCCACTCCGAGACTTATGAGGCTCATTTCTAAAAATCGGGCTTTGAAATTCAGGTCTTTGGCAACCGAAAGGTAGTAATTAAAAAGAAAAATAATAATCACAGCAGTGCTCAGCGTGAGTCCGAGTGCCACAAACTGATTGTTCAGAAGCAGGAAGGGCAAAATGAGCAGAATCACGGTTATGAAATAAGCAACTCCGGTATAGATGGCTGACTTTCTGGCTTTTGTATCACCTTCGGCTTTGGACGAAAGGTAGTCGGATGCGGCCATCGAAAGTGCAGCTGAAATTCCGGTGACCAGTCCCACAAGCGATATGATTCGATTGTCGCTCAGAGCCAGCGTAAAACCGGCCAAAGCTCCGGTAAGTTCCACAAGCGCATCGTTTAGCCCGAGTACAATGGAGCCCACATACTGCAGACTCTCTTCGTCGAGCATGTTGAGCAATTTTTGTTCGTGTACAAGTTCCTCTTCGGCAAAGCGTTTTGATTCGGGAAAATACTCAGCAAGTTTTTCGTACACCGCAGAGCCTGTTCCTTCGCGTTTTTCCATGAGTTTCAGCACGAATGTAAGTCCCAGAATGCGTGCCATCCACACAACTCTGAATACTCTCCACATATCGGGTTTTACTTCAGTTCCTGAAATATTTTCCCAAAAGCGGGCGTGGCCTTTTTCCTGAATTCCTATTTTACGAAGAATTTCGGCATTCTTTTCATCTTTGGTAATGGTGGAAAGCTGCATGTAAATCAAATGCTCTGTTTCTTCGGCACGCTGTACGGCCAGCACTATTTTTCTTGCTTTGGAGTCCATAATGATTGATTGAAGTAATTACTATTAAACGAAAACGAAATAAAAAAGTTGAAAAATCCGATCGAAAACTTTAAATATGTTTCTGAAAAAAACTGATTCTGAATGGTACGTTTGTCGATCCGGATTGTATAATAACAAAGCACTAAGATAGTTGATGTGTTTTAAAAATAATCAGACCATAAGTGTTACCGGGCTTTAGGCTAATTATTAATCAAAAAGCATAAGAAATATCCCAATTTAACTGACGGGCTTTGTTTTGATAATAATATTTCGGAATGCTACTGTAACTTTGTACATATCAGGGTTAATTAATTTACAAAATGATTATCCGTTGTATTACCTAAATTGATTTTTATATGTAACCGAGGCTATCATAAGCCTGTCGAATAAATTTTCTCCAAAATATCTTCTATTGAA
>SAAO01000098.1 GCA_009929375.1 Bacteroidia bacterium | reverse complement strand
CTAACACACGCCTATGCGCTTTGGGCGGCTAATGTGCTTCTGGCAGTCTTTGCGCCCGCATTTCCTTTGTCGCTATTGCGACAGGAAATTCGCCCGCAGCCCGCCCAAGCCCATAGCCTCGGTCGTTAGGCGGCATGCAAAAAAAATAAAGAAAAAGATTGCAATATGTACCATTTTTTGTACTTTTGGGACAAATTAAATAAATATGGGACAAATGACACCAGATTTTAAACTCGAAAAATTACCGCCAAAGACCGAAAAAGTCGAAACGATAAAAATTCTTCGACAAACAACCAAATCTGCAACAGCTCTGGCTGAATTGAAAGGGATTGCGAAAACTATTCCAAACCAACTAATGCTTGTGAATGCTATTGTACTTCAAGAAGCGAAAGACAGCTCCGAAATTGAGAATATAATTACCACTCAAGACGAATTGTACAAGGCGATTGCAATAGACAAATCAAATATCTCGGCAGCGACAAAAGAAGTAGTAAATTATCGAAAAGCAATTTTTCTTGGCTTTGATTTAGTTGAGAAACAAGGATTTTTGAGTGTAAACGACATAAAAAGCATTCAGCAAGTATTAGTTGGAAACTCCGCAGGAATCAGGAACGTACCTGGAACTGTATTGAAAAACAGCAACACAGGAGAAGTAGTTTATACGCCTCCACAAGACGAAATTGAAATTATCGACCTTCTGACAAATTTCATAAATCACTTTAACGACACAGAACAAAGTTTATCACCACTTATAAATTTAGCTGTATTTCATTATCAGTTTGAAAGTATTCACCCATTTTATGACGGAAACGGAAGAACCGGAAGGATTCTCAACATACTTTATTTAATCATGAATAAACTGATTGACATTCCTATCCTTTATTTAAGTTCGTATATCATTGAGAATAAAGCCGAATACTACAAATTACTTAATCGAACAAATACAACTGGAGAATGGGAAGACTGGATACTTTTCATACTTAAAGCAATTGAGAAAACAGCGATTAAAACAATTGAAAAAATCAGTTCTATCAGAAAATCTTTGGACGCAACAATTGAAAAAGTACAACTGAACGCTCCTAAGATTTACAGAAAAGAATTGGTTGAATTGTTATTCGAGCAACCATACGCAAAAATAGACTTCGTAGTAAATCAACTTCAAGTAGAACGAAAAGCAGCGTCAAGATACCTGAAAGAACTTGAAAGGATTGGAATTCTTAAATCGCAGAAAATTGGACGTGAAACTTTATATATCAACATAGAATTAGTTGAAATTCTAAAACTCTAATGCACGACCGCCTAACACACGCCTATGTTCATTGGCTGGCTGACGTGCATTTAGCGGTCTTTGCTCCCGCATTCACTTTGTCGCTGTGCGACAGTGAACGCTCCCGCAAACCGCCAAATGCCCATAGCCTCGGTCGTTAGCGGGCATAGTTGGAAAGGGAAAAAGAGACAGATTTGCATTGAAAAATCTTTGAGGAACTGTCCTTTTTTTAGACATAG
>SAAO01000097.1 GCA_009929375.1 Bacteroidia bacterium | reverse complement strand
TCCATGCATCATCGTAACGCTGTACGCAATATCATCACCTGAAGCTTCCATAGTAAGCAAACTTGTCTGAGCTTTATGCGCCTCTTTGATGCTGGTATTCGCTTCTTCACATAATGCTTCGGCTTTATCGTAATCACCTTTTTCCGCTGCCTTTAAAGCATCCAGAAGATATGATCGCGCTTCACCTGCATAGGCAACAATTTCAAACCCTAATAAAGTAGCTTCTTCCCTGTTCATTTCATTTTCCTCCAATTTGTTCAGATTTTTTCTTTCCAGGATGTTGCTGTCGTTCCAAGAACTTTGCTTAGTGTATCGATAGTATTAAAGCCAGTCTTACGCCACCATGTACGTGCAGCTTGCTCACCCTCTTTGATTTGTAATGATTGATTTCAATTTCTTACCCGCTAAATCCGTCCCCGGTACAAGAACCCTATTAATTTCCCCTTAACTAATTTTTCCGGAAGCGTTTTTATTTCCTTATGCCCTCATTATAAACAGAACCAAACACAAAATCAACCTTTTTGTTCGTTTTTTTGTTTTATTTTTTTGTTTTTGTTTAATAAATGTTTCTTTTTGTTTTTTAATATGGTAAAACAGCTTTTTTATTAGTGACACCACTTTACAAGTTATAAAAAAACGCGCAACCGGACCAGCAGCATTTTGCTGGATCGATTGCGCGTTTATTTTTCAGCTCCGAATTTCCTCAATAGATAACTACTGGAGTTCCAACCGAATACGTATAGAATAAAGTCCTGACTGCAGTTAAAGGCGTGTTCACACAGCCATGGGAACCATAAGTTAAATACAAATTTCCTCCATAGCCATGCGTTTGCCAAGAAGAATCATGTATCCCATATGAATTACCTAAAAACGGTAGCCAATACTGCACCGGTGAAACATACCCTGGACCAATTAAGACACTTGGAGATTGTTTTCCTTGGATAGCAAACAATCCTTTTGGAGTAGCATACCCCAAGTAAGGGTTCCCAGTAATGATATCTGTTTCCACAATTTTTTGTGTACCGATATATGACCACATCTTTTGCTGCGCAATGCTCACAATAATATAGCTTCCGCCTACATAATATCTTGTGCCGGATGTCGTCTGGAAATAACCTTGTTCAACAGTCCAGTTGGGCCCCAAGACAAACGAAGGCTTCTTCACAAAAGGTCGGGTCGTGTTTCCAGGAGCGGTTTTTCCTTTGGATAAAATTTTGATCTGAACAGCCTCGATGCGATAGCCATAGCCTTCTGTACCTGCAACAGCACCATTTTTAGCCCAGTCCAGCCAACCATAGTTTTGGGTATGGACACGATAATAAATATCATAGTATTCTGCCATTTCTCCCGTTAATTTTATTTTGAAAGCCTCTAAGTACTTACCTGTTCCTGTAGTGCCTGTTAATGCATCATTTTGTGACCACGTTTGCCAACCAGATCCTTGCACATTCGCACTATAGGCAATCGCCCCCTCATAGGGTTGTGAATCAAGCCGGACCTTCAAAGCTTCCAGGCGT
>SAAO01000096.1 GCA_009929375.1 Bacteroidia bacterium | reverse complement strand
TTTCAGCGAATAAATCTCTGTCTTTCAGTTTTTCACTATGACACCTAACGACCGAGGCTATGGGCTTGGGCGGGCTGCGGACGGATTTCCTGTCGCAATAGCGACAAAGGAAATGCGGGCGCAAAGACTGCCAGAAGCACATTAGCCGCCCTAAGCCCATAGGCGTGTGTTAGGGGCTGGGGCTTGGTTCAGTTAGTTTTCAATTCATAATTTGTACTTCGTCCACCTTGTTCAGATTTTGCCAGAATTCCTTTCTCTATTAAATCCTGCATATCACGCAAAGCAGTATCTTGTGAACATTTACCTATTTTCGCCCATTTTGTAGTGTTTAAAACTCCTTCAAAATCGTCCATTAGCATATTTAGTATCTTACGCTGCCTGTCATTTATTGTTACTTTCGAGTTGCGCAGCCAGAATTCGTGTTTGAAAATCACTTTTTCAAGCAATTTCTCCGAACTTTCAATAGAATGCAACAAACAATTCAAAAACCATTCAAGCCATTTTGTTATGTCCAAACTTCCTTTTTGTGTTTTCTCCAATATGTCATAATATGAATTTCGTTCTTTTCGTATTTGTGTCGACATACTGTAATACCGATATGATTGTTCGTCTGAACGAGCCAATAACATATCACTCAACGCTCTTGAAATTCTTCCATTTCCGTCTTCAAATGGGTGAAGTGTCACAAACCACAAGTGCGCAATAGCAGCCTTCAAAACTGAATCTACATTTTGTTCCAAATTAAACCAGTCGAAGAAGATTCGCATTTCGTTTTCAAGTTGAGATGCCGGTGGAGCTTGGTAATGAACTTTTTCTTTTCCTAAAGCTCCTGAAACAACCTGCATTGGGCCACTAGAATCATCACGCCAGTTGCCTGTTATTATTTTGTACATTCCGCTTTGTCCTGCAGGGAAAAGTGAAGCATGCCAGCTAAAAAGTCGTTCTTTAGTTAGTTCTTTATCGTATTTCTTTGTTGCGTCAAGCATTAGATCAACTATTCCGTCAACATTACGTTCAGAATAAACTAATCCTGAAATATCTAATCCCAAACGCCTTGCAATTGAAGATCTGACCTGTTCTCTATCAAGATATTCACCTTCAATTTCTGTCGATTTCAGAATTTCAATTGTCAATATTTCTAGATTTGCTTCATTTTGAAGTTCAAAACCCAAAGCACCCATTTTGCCTATCAGTTTTCCTTGTCTATTTCTAACATAAGCAAGCAATGGTAGCAGTTTCTCACTATTCCATTCAAAGATTGGCCAGTTTTGATTGTTGTATATGTACATAATTTTCTTTTCTCCGCTAAATTTGCGGTAAAAATACAACTTATTCACCGCACAACAAAATAAACTCCGCACAAAATGCGGTGAAAGTGCCATTTATTCTCCGCATTTTTTATTTTCTGCCCTTGCCCCTAACGACTGAGGCTATGGGCACGGGCGGTTTGCGGGCGTATTCGCTGTCGCACAGCGACAAGGCGAATGCGGGCGCAAAACCTGCTAAGTGCACGTCAGCCAGCCTG
>SAAO01000095.1 GCA_009929375.1 Bacteroidia bacterium | reverse complement strand
TCCATTTGAATTGTTGGTAGCTGTCATTTTATCGGCACAATGCACAGACAAGCGCGTCAATATGACTACGCCAACGCTTTTTGCACAATTCCCTACGCCTGAAAAAATGGCTGAAGCATCACCTGAACTCCTTTTAAGCTACATTAAAAGCATCTCCTATCCCAATAGTAAGGCGCATTATCTAGCGAGCATGGCGCAAAAACTGGTGACAGATTTTAATGGCATCGTCCCTGCTGATACCGAATTGCTACAACAACTTCCTGGCGTTGGACGTAAAACAGCTAATGTGGTAGCTTCTGTTATTTTCAACCAACCCAAAATGGCGGTCGACACGCATGTGTTTCGTATTTCAGAACGATTGGGATTGACCACCAATTCTAAAAATCCACTACAAACAGAAGAAACGCTTGTGAAACATATTCCACAAGCGCTGATTCCTAAAGCACATCATTGGCTGATTTTACACGGACGTTATGTCTGTTTAGCTCGCAAACCTAAGTGCGACACCTGTGGACTAAGTCCTTACTGCCGCTATTTCGAACAAACACAAAAAAAGAAATAGGAAATCGAGAACTAATGAATATCAGATAGTTTATAAGGCGTTTGCTGATACACAAAGTAGTTCAACCAGTTGGAGAATAACAAGTTGGCATGACCAGGCCACTTGACCAAAGGCGGTTTTGTCACATCATCATTTGGATAGTAGTTTTGTGGTTTGGGCACGCTTAGCCCTTTATCTAAATCACGAAAATATTCTATATGTAATGTATTTGGCGCATATTCCGAATGACCTGTGACAAAGAATTCACGCCCACCACGCGCCATCATCAGATACAAACCAGCTTCTTGAGAATCAGACAGAATGGTTAATTCTGGATGTTGTTCCACATCGGTACGCGAAACAGTTGTATGACGGCTATGAGGCACCTGAAATTCGTCGTCAAACCCTCTAAAAATAGGATTTTTAGGATCTAAAACACGATGCGAGAATACACCGAATAGTTTTTCAGGCAACGTTTGTTTTTGAATGTTATAGTAATGATACAAAGCTGCTTGTGCCGCCCAACAAATAAAAAAGGTAGATGTCACATGTGTACGAGCCCAATCGAAAATACCTGTAATTTCAGACCAATAAGTCACTTCTTCGAACGCTTTTTGTTCAACTGGAGCACCTGTAACAATCAGTCCATCATAAGTTTGCATTGAAATTTCATCGAACGAACGGTAAAACGCCATTAAATGTTCTATCGGCGTATTTTTAGACGTGTGACTTTTTAGTTTTAAAAAATCAATTTCAATCTGCAACGGCGTATTGGACAATAACCGAATTAAATCGGTTTCTGTGGTTATTTTAAGTGGCATTAAATTCAAAATCAAAACCTTAAGTGGACGAATATCTTGTGATTGAGCACGTTGCGAACTCATAACAAAGATATTTTCCTCTTTCAATAAGTCAATAGCAGGTATTTGATTGGGTAAATTTAAAGGCATAATAACTAACGATAATAAGTTCTGTACAAATCAC
>SAAO01000094.1 GCA_009929375.1 Bacteroidia bacterium | reverse complement strand
AGTAATGCGACTGCCTCTTTTATGTAAATTATCTTATTTTATTTAGCAAACGATTCGCATTGTCTGTCAGCAACACCCATGCCCCTGCCAGGATAGCTGTATCTTTAATAACCAACCTTCCGGCTCCTGTAAGCAAAGGGAAACCCTGTTCGCCACTTCCTAAATCCGGCACCCACACTTCGGGAGTTGTAATTAAAAACGAAAGAGTTCCGATGGTCATTATTACGGCCAGTCCGGCTCCTATCAATCCTATTTTATCCGAAAACATACCCAAGAAGGTTAGAATGCCAATTGCCATAATCAGTATGCCCAATCCATTGGAAAACAGATAGGTTCTGTTTTCTGTATGCCATTGATGTTTTACTTCGTCAAACTCTCCCTCTTTCAGCTTATACATTTTATATTCGGGAGCACTCTTTGCATAAAAGAAGCTCATAAACGGACTGTTAGCAACAAAGGGAACAATCCCTTCGGCTTCATAATTCCAGAACTTTAGTCCCCCTATCCAAACAAAAATAATAAGTATAGCTACACGTATTAAATTAATACCCAATCGCTGAGTAGAGGCCACAGAAGAAAGAAATGTAGTAAATAAAGTTTTCGCTTTGTCCATACGTTCATATTTAATTATTTAACCTGTGCAAAGTACGGCATTTCGTAACCTCGAATAAATGGCAATAGCACCGTTAGGGTTGGCTATTTTTCCCGTTTTTCTCTATTTCTGTAATCCGTAATACTTTCGGAGGTCATCTTTTTGTAAAACCGGCTGAATGCGGCAAGGTCTTCAAATCCCAGAATATCAGCAATTTCTTTCGCACTTTTGTGAGTATAGAGCAACAAACGCTTTGCTTCGGTGAGCAGTCGTTCGTGGATTATCCTCAACGGTGATGGCAATCCGTAGGATGCAAAAAGATTGGTAAGCGTTTTGGGCGACCTATGCAATAGATCGGCATACTCCTGTACCTGCTTTTTTTCTTTGTAGTGACTATCCACAAGAACATAAAACTGACGGACCATATCGAAACTCTTCTCTTTTTCGTGAGTTATCGAATATTTTTCCCTGGCAAAACGGGTACAGGTGATAATAAAACGTTTCAATAAAATTCGCAGCATCTCCTCCTGTAAATTATCCTGAATACAAGACTCCTTGCAAAAAACACGAACAATGTCGTTCAGACTGTCGGATTGTTCTGCAGTAAGTTTCAATTTCATAATATGCGATGATCCATGAAAAAGAAATCCATTACATGAAACCTCGTTATCGTGCCCGAATATGCAGTAGAAATTACTGTTAAATACAAATGTTAGGTAAGTCCCGTCCCGCTGTATCACCTCAAAATGATGCAACGGAGTTAGTGTGATTATCTCTGATTCGTGTAATTGCGTTACTACATGGTCAATCTCGACGGTAATTGTTCCACTTTGAACCCAAATGAATTTATATAAACTTTTGTCTTGTTGAAGTTTTATATCTTCATCATAACGAGATGTAATGGATAAATTTCCCTTAAGCGGAGTGATCAGTTGGTAGTCGATCATTA
>SAAO01000063.1 GCA_009929375.1 Bacteroidia bacterium | reverse complement strand
TATTTCTAACACAATAGAACACATAGAAATTATTGAGGAAAAAGACTTAGCTCACATAGTAAAAGTATCTGACGATACTTTTATCGCTCTGAAATTATCACGACATTCGGGATAATGCTATGTGTTCTTAGTCTTTTCTCTTACTCTCAAAACTACTGTGAACTATGTGCTGAAAACATATCAATAATAATTGTCGGTTACTTATTTGGACGAAACCTGTGATATTTCTTTTGAGCACACAAGATATCAACAGCTAAAAAACTGTATGTCTATCAATGGATATAATAAGAAAATAAAACATACTATTCAATCAATTTCTTTGCCATTTAAAACAATTGTATTTTTATGAAAAACATAATAACAGTACTTTTGATAAGTACTTATACTATTCAACTTTCAGCACAAAAAAATCTGTTCGAAACCTACAAAGCGCAAAAGTTAGCCGGACAAGAAACCACACTTCCTGATTTCTCGTATGTGGGTTACGAAAATGGAGAAAAAACCATTCCCGTGGTTGATTATAAATTGTTTAATGTGACCGATTTTGGCGCACTGCCCAATGATAACACTTCCGACAAAGCTTCCATTCAGCGCTGCATCGATGCAGCTGTTGCCAATGGTTCGGGCATTGTGTATTTTCCAAAGGGACTTTATCTGGTGAACGAAGCCGGCGAGTCGGAAACACCTATTGTAATTAATGGTTCGAACATCGTACTAAGGGGCGAAGATGGTGCTGTGCTTTTTATGAGAGAACATATGACAGCCATTGACCCAAACAAAATGTGGACTACACCCTATTTGTTTCAATTCAAAAAAAACATAAAGCGTCAGCAAGCACTTAAAGTTAAGTCGGATGTAATAACAGGCAGTTTCGAATTAGAGCTTGAAAAAACAGATGGTTTAAAAGCAGGCGACTGGATTGAATTGTCGATGCGAAACAACGATCCTATAAGAGTTGCGAAGGAACTTTACCCATATCAGGCCAATCCCAAATGGAAGGACATTGTGGAAAATGGCGTTGTTGTGCGCGTTTATCACAAGCTTAAAAGTGTCGGCAAAAATAAGATTATACTTGCCGACCCCACAATGTACCCTGTGTATGCAAACGAGGGTTGGGAAATACGCAAATGGCAACCTGCTGAGTACTGCGGTGTTGAAAATTTACATTTCAAAGGAAATTTCCGCGAAAAGTTTGTACATCACCGTTCGGCCATCGATGATGGTGGTTGGAGCATACTTCAGATTAACGGACAAGTTAATAGTTGGTTGAGAGATTGTGTTTTTGAGGATGTGAGCAATGCAGCCAGGATTCAGCAATGTGCCAACTACACTGTACTTAACTGCAAAATAATTGGTAACGGCGGTCATGCAGCCATCAGTTCAGAGGGTTCGAGCAGGGTACTTATTGCGAAATGCGACGATAGCGCTTCGCAATGGCATACGTTTGGCGTGGGTAAGCCAAGTATGAATACTGTCATCTGGCGTTGCAGCAGTGCACCAACAACCAGTTTCGAATCGCATGCCACGCAACCGCGCAACACATTAATCGATTGTTTTGTGGGTGGATTCGTATATGGCAGATATGGCGGTGCTATTGCCTCATTGCCTAATCATTTACAAAATCTTATATTGTGGAATTACACTGCAACTAACGTAGAAGAATACCCAAACTACGAGTTCTGGGATACGAATAACGTGTGGTTAAAAATACCAATGCCCACTGTTGCCGGTTTTAAAAGCGAAAGTACAAAATTTAACCTGCAACAACTCAGGGCATTTGAAGCTATCGGAGGTTACACAACACCGGAGTCGCTTTACGAAGCACAATTGGAGGTGCGTTTGGGGAAATTGCCACAGTGGATAAACGATGTGAAGAAGTAAAATACGATGAAAAAAATTACCTTATCAGTCATTCTTTCAGCTCTCTGTATTTGTGCATTTGCAGTTAAAACGGTTGTAAAAAACAACCATGAAGCTTATCGTGCTGTTGAAAAATTACAACCGGGCGATACATTGATCTTTAGTAATGGATCTTATAACAATATTCAACTAAGGCTAAACAGAAACGGGAGTAAGCAAAAACCTATTGTATTAATTTCCGAAACATCGGGAAAAGTAATCTTCTGTGGGGATGCAAAAGTAGAAATGCGGGGAGCACATACTGAGCTAAACGGTTTTTATTTTACGAATGGGAATCGAAATCCGAACGAATGGAATAGTCATGGACCCGGCCTGGTAGCCATTTATGCAAGTAACTGCCGAGTGACAAATTGTGCCTTCAATAATTTTGATGAAGCAAACTCAGCTTATATTACAACATCTTTGGATGAAAAAGGCAATGTGCCAACGCACTGCCGGATAGATCATTGCAGCTTTACCAATAAACTTACGTTCGATCAGGTAATAAACTTAAACAACAGGACTGACCCGGATAAAAACAATCCTCACATTGCGCCCCCTATGTATCACCGCATCGACCACTGTTTTTTCTCCAATCCCAAAAAGAAGGGAAATGCGGGAGGCGGTATCCGTATAGGTTTTTACAGAAATGCGCTGGGACGCTGCGTGGTTGATTCAAATGTTTTTGTCCGACAGGATTCCGAAGCGGAAATAATCACAAGCAAATCGATGGAGAACGTGTTTTATGCCAACACTTTTATGAATTGCCAGGGTACGCTCAACTTCAGGCATGGCGATAAACAGGTGGCAATTCGCAACTTTTTTTTGAGTAACGATGAAAAGTACAGTGGTTATGGAGGTATGTTTATCTGGGGAAGTAATCATATTGTTGCAGGAAATTATTTCAGTTTAAGCAAAACAATAGCAGGAAGAGGAAATGCTGCTGTATATCTGAATCCGGGTGCTGCAGGTACAGAGCATGCGCTGGCTTTTGGCAGTATCATTGCTGATAATGTTTTTGCAAATAATAATGGCTATGCCATTCATTTCAATCCACTGGAAGAACAACGCAGGAAGCTAAATATCACAAACAATACTTTATTTGAATTACCGCATAATATAGTTTTATCCGGAAATGTTTTCTGGAACAATGTTGACAAGGGCTACACTTTTTTTAAAGATGACCATCAGCAAACTGACAGAAAAAACATATGGAGAAACAATATCTTTTGGGGAGGAGTAACCGGGCTGCAAACAATTGATGGACTGGAACAAAAACAGATTGAGATGCAGTTGAAAAACAGATTTTATTTTCCGAAAAATGACACAAAAAGCATTATAGGCGAACTGCCGGGTTATTACAACTCCATTGAAGGAATTAACATAGATTTTGAAAAAGCCATTCGCAATAGCTCAATGCATCAACCACTCACTTTTATAGATATTTTACCGTTATGGATGCTCCCTACTTTAGGAGGTTATTTTAAAACAGGAAAACTTTCGCCTGAATTATCTGAAAGTTTGAAACGTATTGATGCAACAAGAAACGGGAAGCAGGATTAAATTCAGACTGCCAATGAGTGTAAAAAAACAATTATTTACATTTGAAAGTATCATGAAAAACCAGCTAAAACTAACAACGTTTTTTTCGGCAGGATTGCTTCTGTCCTGTTCTACCTATTTATCAGCTCAGGAAAAGGAAAAGAAACCCAATATCCTTTTTATCATTACCGATCAGCAATTTGCAGAGGCTATGAGTTTTCGCATGGGGAATCAGTTTCTTAAAACACCCAACATGGATAAGCTTGCTGCTGAAGGAGTTGTTTTTTCGCAAGCCTATTGCAGCAACCCTATATCAGTTCCTTCGCGAAGCTCCTTGTTTACCGGAAGGTACACCCACGAAACCGGCATATCACGAAATCCAAAAGTAAAAGAATCTGTTTCGGAAACTTATAATTCGGAGTTGAAGAACATGGGACAATATTTTCATGAAGCAGGCTATAAAACAGCTTACTATGGTAAAAGTCACCTGATGTATGATTTGGGAAATGTGAAGGAGTCGGGGTTTGAAAAAGTGATAGAATCGGATAATGATTCTGTTGTATCTGTGAATGCGGTGAATTACCTGAAAACAAATCCGGCGAATCCGTTTTTGTTGGTAGCCAGTTTTACCAACCCGCACAATGTGTGTGAATATGCCCGCAATTTAAGGGGACGGAATCAGCCACTTTCGTGTGGCGAAATAGGTTACCCCACTCAATCAGATTCGCTGCCACCTGTTCCGTTTAATTTAAACCCTCAAAAAGATGAGCCGGATGGAATGACTGTGCTAAGATCTGCCTATCAAACGGAAAAAGGTTTGTTTCCGGTTGGAAAATATTCATCTACTGACTGGAGAAAACTTCGGTGGGGTTATTATCGCATGATTGAGAAAGTGGATGCAGAGATTGGACTAATTTTACAAACACTCGAAAATATGAACCTTGATGAGAATACATTGATTGTATTTACTTCCGATCATGGCGAATGTGCCGGCGCTCATGGCTGGAATCAAAAAACTGTTTTCTATGAAGAGTCCACCCGTGTTCCATTCATTATCCGGTATAAAGGTAAATTCGGAGCTTCAGAAAGCAGTAAACTGGTAAATAACGGCATCGACATTTTGCCTACAATGCTCGATTTTGCCGGTCTGAATATCCCAAAAGAATTGCCCGGTAAAAGTATAAAGCCACTTGCCACAGGAAAGTCTGCTACAAAATGGAGGGAGTATATAGTAGTTCAAAATCATTTGGCGCAGGCAACAGCTTTGGTAAATGGAGAAATACCCACAATGGAAGGCAGGATGATACGGACTGAACGTTATAAATACTGTGTTTACAGCAAAGGGAGCAGGCGTGAATCACTGGTTGATTTGCAAAACGACCCCGGCGAGATGATTAATCTGGCTACGGATCCGAAATTTCGCAAGGTACTTCATCAACATCGCAGATTACTACGGCAGTTTGCAAAAAAGCAACATGACAAAACAGCGTTGACTCTTTTAGAGAATATTGATAACCACTTATCATTCTGACTTGTATCAGCATCATTCAATTGCCTGGCAAGTTATATGAAACGAACATTACAATTAAAGAACAAATTACAAACACCTGAAAAACAAAACGTTTTATTTGGCGATTTTTTCAGCACAAAACAAAGTTTAGCTGCATACAATTTCAAAATAGACACAAACAGCACGAAATCGTCGAATCAGGTGTAGAAGCATCCTTCTAATTAACAAACTATCTGACACAGCTTTGACATTAAACAATTAAAACAAAATACTTATGAAGCAATTACTATTAAAATCCACAATTTTCATAATTTCATTTTGCTCATACCTTGCACTACCTGCACAAACAGCAGATCCGTACCAACCCGACGATAATCCTCCACGTTCTATTCCGGGAATGGAATTGGTATGGAGTGATGAATTTGCAGGATCAGAACTTAACAGCAACAATTGGGTATACGAAAAAGGATTTGTTCGTAACCAGGAATTACAATACTATCAGGCATCGAATGTAACTGTTGATAAAGGTTTGTTAGTAATGACTGCCAAAAGAGACACCGTAGCTAATAGTTCATATGTATCAGGAAGTACTGACTGGAGGTATAAATCTGAATTTGCCTATTATACATCCGGAAGTATTAAATCGCAAAAAAAGAAATCATTTCTGTTCGGTGTTTTTGAGATTCGGGCCCGTATTGACACTACCAAAGGTTCATGGCCTGCTATCTGGACCAAGGGAAATGATGGACAATGGCCTACCTGCGGCGAAATCGACATAATGGAATTTTATATCAGTGGAGGTAAGCAGGTGTTTTTAGCCAATGTTATTTATGGAGGCAGTACAAGTACAGTGAAGTATATGGGTGCAAAAAAAGATCTGGCATATTTTTTAGCGAAAGATCCTGACTTTGTAAAGAAATTTCATGTATGGACTGAAGTGTGGGATGAAACAAAAATAAGTCTGTATCTGGACAATGAGCTTATTTACTCAAGAGCCGTCAATTTATCTGCAAATCCTGCGGGAACAGCTGTGGCCAATGGATTTCTTCAGCCACATTACTTTACGCTTAATTTGGCTATTGGTGCAAATGGTGGCGACCCGGCCAATTCTAAATTTCCTGTAAAGTATGAAGTTGATTATGTGAGAGTGTACCAAAAAATGATTTCAGCAACTGAAGAAACAAATGAGAACTCAAAACTGTTTTATTCTCAACACGATAAGAGTCTGACAATTCAAACAAACACTCCCTGTATGCAACTTATTGTAACAGACACTATGGGACGAAGGGTTTTAAACATAAAACACCCTGATACAAAAACATCATTAGAGACAATTAAATCAGGCATTTATTTAGTAAGTATATATTTAAACAACGGAGAAAGACAAGTTAGCAAGATAAATGTATTGTAAGTAACAGGAACAAAAAAGTCCAAAATCCATTTTCAAAACAGCACTCAAAAATTACGGCATTATTTCAGTCCAATTACTTAACTATAAGCAAAGGCTCTATCACCATCGGCCGAAAGAAAAGCCTGAAAGAAGTATGGATATTTGATGAAAAAAAGATCCATATCAAATGAACAGTCTCGACTACAGCAAAAACAAAAAACTGTATCAGAAACTAACACGGCAAATGGGCGAACTGCTGAAAGAAGCCGACGATCCGTGGTACAAAGAAAAAATACTCAGTCAGGAGATCAAATACTGAGTATTTTCATTGAAAAATAAGCCTTTATCGCTGAAAATACGTACAAAAAAGAACCTTTTGCGCAGAATTTTAGGTCATACGCTGTATAAGTACAAGCTATTTTTGCAACGTGGATAATATCATAAACGATAGCAACACACATACAAACTATAATAGTCAACTTTAAAATTACAATTGTTATGAAAAAAATTACTCTTTTGCTCGCACTAGTTCTAATGTGCAGTTTTTCAGCTTTTGCAACACGCTATCTGGTACAGACCGGAGCAAGCGGAGCAGCTACATGGCGTGCTACCGGTGCAGGCGAAGTTCTGGTGGACCTGACAGTGGCAGGAAAAACATTTAATGTTTGGTATAATGAAACTGTTGTTTCAGGCGACGAAGTATGGATAGCTGCAGGTACTTATGTGCTAAGTGCTGTAAACACCATCGACCAGGCCAATCACTCAGTAATGGGAGGCTTCTCCGGCACTGAAATTACAAGTTTGGAACGTCAGAAAGGTACTAAACCATGGGATTACACAAACGAAACCATACTCGATGGCAATAATTCTGTTCAGATATTGTTTGCAGGAAATGCTTTCGCCAATGTGCTTTTTGAAGGACTGACCATCACCAAAAGCAGTGCAGCAAATGCAGCAGCTCAATACCGCGATGGTGTTACTCTACAAAACTGTAAAATTATCAATAATAATTCTACCGGAAACGGAGGAGGCGTTAATTTCTACAACGGAGGTAATTTAACAAATAGTTATATTGCCGGAAACGTGGCTTCCACAGGCGGTGGTGTATATTCGAACAACGCATCTACTACTGTTACTTCGAATGTATCGGGTTGTCTCATTGAAAATAATCGTGCATATACTACGGCTGGTGGAATCAGAGTTCAGGGCACAGGGTTTACAAATTTCACAGACTGCGTAATAAGGTCAAACAAAGGTCTTGACAATGCAGGAACAACATTAAAAGCCGGAGGTGCCATTTACACAAATTCGGCGAATAACAATTTCACAAACTGTTTGATATATAATAACTCTGGTACAAATACAATCTATTTCAACGGGGGAAATATCAAAAACAGTACTATTGTAAATAATGTAGGTCAGGTTTTTGTTGCCGGTGCATCTGTAGCCATTACAATAACCAATACTATTGTTTGGGGCAATAAAACAACTGCTACAGGTGAAACCAATACAGGTATTACAAGTAACACTACAAACAAAAGTACAATCATTAGCAATTCTGCAGTTTACCCAACTCTGGCAAGTGATGCCTATACACAGACTGACAACCTTGCTCTTGAGCTCGGCAACGACTCTCAGGATGGAGCAAAAGGTCCGGGATTTGTACTTCCTACTACATTCTTTGGACATCCCACAACCACTGAACAAACCACTGAACTTGAGACTTCAAATTGGTCTATTAAATAGTCGACCCTTAAAAAGTCCATAAACATAAGATTATCAGTAAAATAAATCTTAAAAGTATTGTGTATATCTGCAAGTTTTAGTATATTTGATGC
>SAAO01000037.1 GCA_009929375.1 Bacteroidia bacterium | reverse complement strand
TCTATGTGTTTGTGGTAAAACAAAAGTACTATATCGGGGGAAGTTATCGCTTAGATGGCTTCCCTTTTGCTAAATCAATTTTTTGTCGGTCAGTAGTGAATAACATTATTAGTTTGGGTGGTACTTCCAAAACTACACTTTATGGAGTTTATGATACTGGTGCAGCATCACAAACTTGTAACTTGCATTTCAATACGATTTATATTGGTGGAACAGTAGCTTCAGGAACAAATAAATCATACTGTTTGTATAGTGCGGCGGCAAGTAATACACGCAACTACAGAAACAATATTTTTTCAAATGTTAGATCAACCACCGGAGGTAGTAGCTTGCATTATGCGGCTTCATTAACCGCCAATACGAACTTAACAAGTAATTACAACGATTATTATGTAAGCGGAACAGGTGGATTGTTAGGCTCCATGGCTTCTATAGATAAATCAACTCTTGCATTGTGGAAAACGGCTACAGCTCAAGATTTGAATAGCTACAGCATAGCTCCCGACTTTACAAATGCCGGCTCCATCACCGCTTCTGATTATCAAATTGGCAAAGACTTAGTTGGTGCTAGTGGAACAGGAATTACAGCCGATTACGGTTTAATTCCCAGAGCTACTATTCCAACAATGGGAGCTTGGGAACGAGCAGACATGACAAACAAATGGAGAGGTGCTACAAATTCGGATTGGAACACTGCTACAAACTGGACACTAAATAATATACCCAATGCAGATGATAATTTGACTTTTGACTATGATCCACAAAATCATTGTTTGCTTGATGCAGACCGTTCGGTAACAAACATCATTAATGCACAATCGGCTTACCGTTTAGACCTGAACGGGAAAACGCTTACGCTGAATGGCAGTCTGAATTTTACGAACAGTGCCACCATGGACGCATCAGGCATAAATTCAAAAATAATATTCAACGGAAACACCATTCAAACACTGCCCTCGGGAGCATTGTACGATAACAACGCCCGACAACTTGAAGTGCGCAACAGCAGCGGAGTGCGTATAGCAGGCACTGTAAATATCACGGGCAGCATTACGGCCACCTCAGGCACATTCGATGCTTTGTTTCACACTCCAACCATTAATTTCACCGGCAGCACTACGCAATCGGTTTCCTCCAATGTATTCAGCAATAACAGCATTCACAATATGGGCATTGGCAATGCAGCAGGCGTGAAGATAGACGGCGATATCATTGTGGCCAACAACCTGGTGGTGCAGGCCAGTGCAAATCTCATCATTCCCGCCGGCAAATCGCTGAAGGTAAACAACAGTGTGACGAACCACAATGGCGCTGAAGGCATACGCATAAAATCGGCAGCCGGACAAGCCAACGGTACATTTATTTTCAATGGCACTGCACCACAAGCCACAGTGGAATTTTACAGTAAAGCCTCCATTAATGCTTCGGGAGAAAAGAAATGGCAGTACTTTGGAGTGCCTGTGACAAGTATTACTGCACTTCCTACATTCGAAGGTGCGTATGTGCGCAAATGGAACGAAGCAGGCGAGTACAACAGTAAAACAAATCCTATATGGACAGCGCTGACCAATAGTTCGGTGCTTGCGCCTGTACACGGATATGAAATCAGCCAGAAAAATCCGTCTACTTATCAACTTTCGGGAACACTTTTTAATGGAGATATTTCATTTCCCCTTAGCTACACTTCGGCGGCCACTTACAGAGGAAACCATATTGTAAGCAACCCTTACACCGCAGCCATCAATATCAAGAACCTGGCAACCATTGGTACAGACATCGAAAGCACAGTATATCTTTACAACACAGGCAGCTTCAGTGAATGGGGCGGAGGCAGTGGTGGCAGCGGCACGGTAAAAGATAGCGCCGGAGGCTACACATCGATACCCGTAAATCAGTCGGGGTATGCAGGATTAGCCACATCAATACCTTCGTTGCAGGGATTTCTGGTAAAAGTAAATACTGCAAGCACGCTGAACATACCATATTCGTCCGTAATAAAAAACGAACAGCCACAACGGGCAAAACAGGAACAAGACAGTAAAGTTTACAGTATAATAAGTCTGGTTGGCAAAGACACCATCGACCGCGCATGGATATTTACCGAAGCTCATTGCAGTGAAGATTTTGACGATGGCTGGGATGGTACAAAACTTGCCGACAAGAGTGATACGCAGATTTTTATAGCCGAGAAGCATGGAAATATGCAGGTTAGCTCGAAGGATAAACTGCACGGAAGCTACATCAGCATTGTAGCGCCTGCAGGCGAAGCGCTTAGCCTGAAGTTTTCACAGCATGACCCACAGCAAATTTACAGCCGCATTTTCTTAAGCGACCTTGTCACAGGTAAAACAACAGATATCAGTGAAGACAACAGCACGTACAACTTTACTGCTACCGGAAACGACAGTCGCAGATTCCTGATTAGTACAGTGGAGAGCAGCCTGCCCGATAACGAAACCGGAAACATTGAAGTAATAAGCGACAATAAGAACGTGATTGTGCTGAACCGTACAACCCGCGACTGTCACATTAGCATTTATGACACTACGGGACGCTTAGTAAACAGCTGTATGGCTGCAGGACTCACTACTGTATCGGTAAAAGCACCGTTCAGCACAGGAGTATATATTGTAAATGCTGTATCGGGAAATGAAAGTATTCAGAAATCAATTATTGTGCGATAGGCAAATAAATAGATATGAACAGAACGAAAATAACTATTAGTTTTATCGCAGCAGCGTTACTCACATTAATTCTGTGGACATTAGGTCAGCAAATGATTAATGAGAATGGCGAGATTATCTCGATAACCAGCTGGCTCATTGAAGACAACAACCGTTTCCCTGTGTACGAACGCAAAATGCCATTGCAGGGACAGAAAATTATCAGCAGCTATAAATTTTTACCGAAATACAGTTACAACCGCAGCCCTATACAAAACCAACAGAGCGTGCAAAGCGACAGTCCGGCTTTTGATTCGCAGCACTACTATGCTTCCACCCTACCCTCCACCAAGGACAGAATAGCCGACGTGGGCGGCATACAAATACTTTTGCTGAACAGCAGCCTCCCCTCGCAGCGCAGAAGCAGCGCGACGGTTTCTGCAGGAGCAAACATGAGCCTGAATATGAAAACAGGCTTTGGCGGAAACTCAAACTCTGCCTACAATCGCCCCTTTGCCGCAAACGAAGAGCTTGGCTCCACACTACCCCCACCCGACAATGGCGACGGTAGCGAAGAAAACCTTCAACCCATCCCTGTGGGCGACGGCAGCATTGCCTTTGCCGCGCTTATTGCTTTTTACATTGGATTTATTGGATTGAGAAGAAGGAAAGGGTAACCCCTAAATCCCCTAAAGGGGACTTCAGGGTGTGCAAAGGGTGGAGTTGGTGAAAATTTTCAGGAGTGCATGGAATGGAATGGAACACAAATTACGCAAATTACGCAAATTGAGATTAAGAATTATGGCTACATGCTTAACAATATAGCCCCAGATCCCCTAAAGGGGACTTTGGTGAGTGCAGAGGTGGGGGAATTAAGTTTATGAGAAGTTATGCTTTCCGGACATTGAGGTGTTTGGTTCTGAACAAAAAAAAACGACCATCAGGCAAATTTATGCCGATGGTCGTTTCTATTTAAGAATTGATTTGAATGATTACTTTACAATCACTTTTGTAACCTGTGTATTTACTTTCACGATATACAATCCCGGTTTTACTGCGATTTCTGACTGAACCGCCGATTTAATTTTGCGACCGGCAATGTCAAATACTTCCACTTTATCGCGGGCATCGAGACCTGTTACTTTAATTTTACCCTGCGAAGCAAAGATTTTGTATTTATCAGCTGACTGCTGTACATCTTTCACTCCTGTAATACCTTCGGAATATGCAGTATTCAACGAAGCAATTACTTCACCCACATTCAGTTCGGTAGTCAGAATTTCGTTATCGCTCAAAGCTCGGTTGTAGATTCGGAAATCGTACACAAGAGTTTTACGCAGATACTTATCAGAGATATAATTCGAACGTCCGATCCAATTGTAAAGCGTACCAAGGCGACCCGGTTGTGGCAACACTTCGGAAGGAAGGTTGGTGATTTCGGCAGTTCCCATTGACATACCATCGATGTAGATAGAAGCCGAAGTACCGCTCTGTACGTATGCAAGATGGTGCCAGTCGCCCTGAAGCGCAGGTGTAGCATAGCCCAAAGCCTGATTGCCCGATGCAACTTCGTAGAATTTCGGTGAAATACTTACACTCTGGTCGAGCAAACTTCCGATAATATAACCATTACGATCCTTCATAGCATCATTTGTATTCGAGAATGTCCACAGGAAGTGACCTGCACCTTTCAGAAGGGTTGTATCTGCATCCACACGATAATAAGCACTCATTGTATAATCGTTGAGATTATAAATTACCTTACCCACTTCGGGACCCATATCGAGATATCCGATACTATCGCCCAGATTCAGCACTTTATACTGATTGGTTGTACCCATTGTATAAACTTTTGCATCATTTTTCAGTTCGGCACGGAATCCTTTTTCAGCAGCATCGTACACCACAGTATCAGGATAAGTATAGTTTGCAAAGTCGTGTTTTACAAGCAATGAATTTGCAAACTGAGTTCCTTCTTTCACGGCCACTGTAGCGTCGAAAGTTTTGGTCATATTCTGTCCGTTTTTCAACAACAGGGCAGTCAGTTTCACTTTGTACGAGAAATAATCGGGACGTGTTACCACGCCATTGGCATTGATAAGGGCAGGATTTGAACTCGACCATTTAATGAGTACAGTTTCATCGGTTTTACCTTTTGCAGGTAATTCGATATTGGCAGTTACATTGCTCAGGTCGCCAATCGTCAACTGATCGTATTCAGTCTGAAGTTCGGCAGCCACATAATCGGGATTTTCGGCATAAGCATTATCCAAACGTTCTTTTGTTGAAATAACAGGATCGAAACCATCGAAACCATCCGCAATATCGTTGGCAGAAAGAGGCACACTATACACACGGAAATCGTAAAGCAATGTTTGTTTCAGATAAGCATCGTTTACCCAACCCGAACGACCAAGCCAGTTACAAATTGTTCCTGCAAGACTGTCTTTGGCAATTGTAAAAGCAGTAACAGGCATATCGTTTCTCTGAGCAACCTGTATACCATCCACATACACAGTACCAACAGTACCATTCTGAGAATATGCAAAATGATGCCATGCACCCGGAACAGCCGGCTGATTAGGATTCGTGGCAATACTTGGAGATCCTGCAGCCGAAATACCTGCAGCCTGTGCATTCAGACGACCATACATAAATCCGTTGGCATATTTACCCACATCAGCGCTGTTGCTGAAATTCCAGTAATAATTACCACCGGCAGAAATATTTGTATAATCTTCGTGCACACGGTAGAATCCCATCATTGTAAAGTCCTGAAGCGAGTAAATGGCTTTACCAATTTCCTTGCCCATATCGAAATATCCTGTTCCGTTACCCAGATCAAGTACATTAATGTGCTCGGTAGAACCAATGGTACGGATACGGGCTTCATTCATCAGTTTGCCTTTAAATCCGCTTTGTGTATCTGTAACTCTCAATGTATCATTTTCGAGCGAAATACTTTCAGTACTAAAGTCGAAAGCTGCAATGTGAACCGGAGTTGGTTCAACGCCAAGAACTGTAGCTTTAAATACTTTTTCAAGCGTATACACTTTTTCATCCACGGTGAGCATTACAGTAGCGGTAAGAACAACCGGTTTATTGTATTTTTCGGGACGTGTTACCTCTCCAAGGGTACTAATTACCGAAGGATTTGAACTTGCCCAACTAACAGTTACTCCTTTTGTTCCCAATGTGGTAGGCAAAGTAAGGTTTTCAGTTACTCCTGTCAGATCGCCCAAATCAAGAGCTGCCCACTGAGTATTCAGTTCATCGAGCTGATCAGGACTTTCGCCAAGAGTCAGATTTGTAATACCATACCATGCACGTTCACCTTTAAAAGTAATATAGTGAGTTCCGGCAGTTGCGCCAGTTTTAAACACGAATTCAGCCTTACGGTAAATAGTGACACTGTTAGTGGTTGTAAAAACTTTTGAAGAAAGAAGTTCCATATTAGCAGAATCGACACTGGCACCAATGGTAAGCGTTTTAGGAGCGCTAGCACTACCACCAATCAAAAAATCCACTGTAAATGTGTACGATTTATTCGCTTCAAGTTCAACAGGAAAACCATAGATTGAAGCACTGTATGAATCATTATCATAACGTAACATCAGATGACGGGCGTCGTTAACCGAGCCATCAACCTCGTTGGTAAAAGTTCCTGATGTAAATCCGACTCCGGCATCGCGGAAACGACAGCCTCCACTGGCATTTGCTGTATTCCATGGAATACTTGCGTAGCTGGTATTTGTCCAGCCAACCAGATCTGGTTTCGATAAATCACCTGTCACTCCATTACCAGACCAACCGGCAATCAGGTTCTGTGCCATAAGGCTTGTCGTGAATGCAAACGACAAAAGCACAAAAAATAACGTAAATAGTTTTCTCATAACACTTAATAATTTATTTGTGATAACTGATTAGTTGAAACATAAAGAATATGTCTTTAATAGTGTAAATCGTCGCAAAAATAGTGGTAAACCAATTTCGCAACGTGGAAAAATAAGTCAAATATGTACACTTTAAAAGAAACAGTTCAAATAATAAATGAGCTTGAAAATATGATTTTGTTGTTTTTGGTTACTTTGTTTTCATGAGGCTTTATTTAGTAAACAAAAAACGGTAATTATTACACATTGCTGCATTCACGCTAAATTACTTTTGCGTAACGGAATCCATTCCATTATTTCATTCAAAAAATACATTACATATAATCCTTAAAAACAATTATTTAAACATGAAGAAATTACTTTACTCATTAGTGGCATTGTTGTTTGCAATTCAGGCAACATTCGCAACCCCACCAAAAACAGATGTATGGGATTTCGGTGCCGCGCAATTAGATACCGAACTGTACAACAACCAGCTCACAGTGGAAATTATCAATAGTTGGTATGCGTCCACTATCACTGCGGGATCACAATCCACCAGTAACACTTTGCCAAATTTCACGGCCGGCATTCTTAAGTGGACAGGAAACCCAACGAGCGACCGCCTGCGCACCACCAACACAGCCATCACACGTTACGACGCCAATATTGCAAGTGTTACAGGATACACTGGGAGAATATATCAGAATGGTGCTGGAAGCCCGAATCCAACCACACGCTTTTTGACCATGACGCTCAACGAAGATGATGAGGTAACTTTGATTACCCGGGCTGATGCCACTGGTTTGCTTAACTTTGTAAATGTGGCGACTCCGGCTACAGGACAAGCGAATTCAGTCGGTCTGACATCAACACTCGCTACCATCAAGTTTACAGCTAATACTACAGGTGACTATAAAATATTCGATTCGTCAGGAAAACCAAGTTTCTTCCGCATCTACCGGAAACCTGCCCAATATGCTGCAATTAGCGGAACAGTAGATGTTACTGAAGCTGCCGACATTCCTGCCGGCTATAAAATTGTATTCAGCAACACTAACGGCAAATCGTGGACTTCTGCTGTAACAGCTAATTCATATAGCGTTTCATTGCCTGTTGGAAATTCATATTCGGTAAGTTTACAGGATGCCAATGGATATATTATAACAACCGCAAAAACTTTAGCCGTAGATGCAAGTACTTCAACTTTCAATCTTTCGCTTAAAAAAGTAACTTTATTTACCCTCACCGGAACAGTTTCGGGTCTTAGCACAGCCATATCAAACGCTGATTTGGTTTTCACGCCATCAGTATCCTCAAGCTACATACCTGTTCCTGTACTGAACAAATCAACAGGCGAATACAGTGTGCAACTTGAAGATAATTTCAGCTATACAATCAGCGCTACCGGTGTAAACGACTACGAATTGATTGACAATACAGTGACTATTGCAGGAAGCGATATTAGCAAAAACCTCGTATTTTCGGCTAAAACTGTTTATCCTGTTACTATCAGCACTTCAGGACTCACAAGCACACAGGAAGGTGTTTTACAGTTCAGCTTTACCAATCTGAACGAGGCTGGCTATGTATATAGTTTCAGTTCGGCAAGTGGCATTAGCCTGCGCAACGGCACTTACAGCGTAAAAACAACCGGACTCAACGATTATGCCATCATGCAGGGACTCACTTCAAATCTGAAAATTGAAAATGCAGCTGCAAGCAAAACTATTAGTTTTAAACCTGTGCACAACTGGTCGTTTGATGACATGGTGATCACGACTTCCACTCCAAAATATAAAGGCATGGAATTTACAGGCACTATCAGCAACGAAATTGCCAAAGGACATCTCACAGCCAAACCAGCAGCAACTATCAAAGTACCAGTACTCGTAGGCGAAAAGGTAAGAGTGACTTATTATTACACTGCCGATTTCAGCATCGAAGGTGGTGCAGCTATTACCACAGCAACAAACAGCACCAATGTATTCGAATCAACTGAATATGTTTATCCGGGCACAGAAAACGGCTTTGTAACCATCACTGTTGGCTCTGGTGCAGGTACAACTTACATTACCGACATTACAACTGAGACAATAGTTCCTTACACAGCGACTTTGCAGGTGGGAGCCGACAAAACATATAAAACAGTAAACGAAGCTCTTTCAGCAGTTTCAAAAATGTCGCGCACAGCCGGACAGCGCGTCACTGTAATGATCGATCCGGGCAATTACGAAGAAATGCTCGTTATCAATCAACCGGAAGTAACACTCAAAAATGCATCTGCCACACCATCAATTGCTTTAGCAAACAAAGGCGTGGATATAGATCCAAATGCTGTACGCATCACTTCGTATTACGGACATGGCTACAACTACTACAGCATGGGAACCGACCAGAAATGGAACGCTGAACTTTTGACTGTAAACAAGGAAAACGGCTCTCTGTCGTACGAAAACAAAGGATCGGGAACAACCAACGAATCGTTCTGGAATGCCACAGTTGTGGTTGGAGCAAACGGTTTTGAGGCTGAAGGAATTATTTTCGAAAACTCTTTCAATCAATACATTTCGAAAAAAGAATCGGAAGATGTGGTGCTAATGTGGACCAGCGGAAGCAAAGGTGTCCGTCCAACCGACGAAGGAAACATTTCGGTACAGGATAAAAGTTTTGTAGAACGTGCAGCAGCCATTGCCATTAAGAACAATATTGACAAAGTGGTACTGAACAAATGCCGCGTAATAGGTCGCCAGGACTCGTTCTTTGGAGGAGCCGGAGCGCGTGTAGTGGTTTACAAAGGCACAATGATGGGGGCTACCGACTACATTTTTGGAGGAATGACAGCTGTATTCTATAAGTCAGATCTGGCCATGAACACCAGTGCCGCCAGCACCGATGTGGCTTATATTACTGCAGCGCAACAAACCAGCGGTCGTGGCTATCTGATGTATGCATGTAACATTACTTCGGCCCAACCCAATACCGAAACAGCTTCAACTACACTTTCGAAACCGGGATACCTGGGCCGTCCGTGGGCACCTGCAACCAGCGAAGTTGTTTTCTACAACACAAAAATCGAAACCACCGACTTCCCGGGCTACACAGGCAAATCACTTATCGTTCCTGAAGGCTGGAACAGCACACTCAGCGGAGAATCATCCAAAATGTACGAATTCGGAACTAATGAACTTTCAGGTGAAAACAATACTTCACTTCGTGTGGCATGGGCTACTTCACTTACATCGCCTCAACTGACTGATGCTACTGAAATAACCACATTTAATTTCACTAAAGGAACTGACAACTGGGATCCGATTCCTGCACTGATAGCTGCTGACCCGGATGATGCCACAAGCACTAAACCAGAACAGCTGCAAAGTCTGAAATTTTCAGTTATCGATAACCAGATTGTTGTGAAAAATGTCAGCGAAAAAACCAGCATCAGCATTTATGCTGCAGATGGATCACATTTTACCACCAAAACAATTCAGAACGAAAGCACTTTTCGTACCGGAAAAGGTCTTTGGATTGTAAAAGCAACTTATGGCGAAAATCAATCAGCTACTAAAGTAATTGTAAAATAACTGATCGGAAATAATTGAAACAAAAAAAACGGAACTGATTGCATTTGACAATCGGTTCCGTTTTTCATTATCTTTTTATGAACTCGTCTTGACTTTTTCGGACACATTAGCTACACATAGTTTCTTAGTTTAAAATTAACTTTTCGACCACAGTAGCTAAAAATATCGAAGATATTTTTGAACTATGTGTACTTTTTTCTTAAACAACTTAACTATTGTGTGCTATGTGACAAAGGTTGGGATAACTTCACTATAAAAACGAAGTGTTTCAGAAATTACATTTCACTTCAACAAACTCCGTGTTTCATTTTCATGCAGAATACTCATTTGTTGAATGGCAATACGGTTTAACTTAACAAGCCGATCATTCTGAGGCATGTTTTCAGCAATAAAAACAGCATTCAAACTCTCCATATTCGACAAACAAATCAATTGATTAACAGAAGCATAATCACGAATATTGCTTTTAAATCAGGATTTTGCTCACGCCACTGTTTTGCCGTAAGTCCAAACAATGCCACATTCAACACATCAGCTTCTGAAGCATAAATGATTGATGTCTGCTGAACATTGAGTTCGATTGGAATCAGGTTATTTTTTATAGCATCTGTATGAATATGATAATTCAATTTGGCCAATTCGCGCTTTGCAGTCCAACCAAGTTGTTTTTGCTCATCATCTTTGAGTCTTTGATATTCTTTAATAAAATAAAGCTTGAACTCCACCGAAACCCACGAAGCAAACTCAAAAGCAATATCTTTGTGAGCAAAAGTACCTCCATAACGTCCGGATTTAGAAACAATTCCTATCGCATTCGTTGTTTCAATCCAGCGTTTGGGAGTCATTACAAAGCTATTCAATCCGGCTTCTTTTCTAAACCCGTCGAATTCGACGGGTTTAAAATCTGGGTTATGTAATATTTCCCAAAGCCCTAACAGTTCGATAGTGTTCCGATTCCTCAGCCAGTTTTTGATAACATCATCAGCACCAAAGGCATTCTTAAACTTTGCAATATCAGTAATTGAAACATAGTCGTTATTATCTAATGTAATAACTGCAATTTCATTATCCTTTACATTGATCTTCGCCATAACACTTCGACTATTAAACCTACTCCACCCAAAGTACCAAACCTTTCAGATATTCACCTTCGGGATGATAGATGTTTACGGGATGATCGGCCGGCTGAGTAAGCTGATGCAAAATGCGAACATTACGTCCCGATTCGGCTGCGGCACTGAAGACCGCCAAACGGAATTGCTCACGACTAACCACCTGCGAACAGGAGAATGTAAACAATATACCGCCTGGTTTTATTTGTTCAAAAGCTTTTGCATTCAGTCGCTTATAACCTTTCAGTGCATTGCGCAATGCTTCGCGATGCTTCGCAAAAGCAGGAGGATCGAGCACAATCAGGTCGTACTGCACACCCGAATTTTCAATACCGTTCAGGAATTTAAATGCATCTTCGGCATATGATGTATGACGTGTATCACTGCCAAAATTTAAAGCGATATTTTTGTCGGTGATTTCCATTGCTTTGGCCGAGCTATCGACCGAATGTACCAAAGTGGCTCCACCACGCATGGCATATACCGAAAAACCGCCGGTGTAGCAAAACATGTTGAGCACCGATTTCCCCTTCGAATACTTTTCGAGCAATGCTCGGTTATCGCGCTGATCCACGAAAAAACCTGTTTTTTGACCACGCAACCAGTCCACATTGAATTGCAAACTATTTTCTTTGGCTGTATATTTTTTTGTATCCGAACCAATCAGATATCCATCTTCCGGATCGATTGGTGCTTTAAATGGCAATGTGGTTTCTGATTTATAGTACACATTTTTCACTTCGGGCACCATTTTTACAATGGCTTTTGCCAGTTCGTGACGGGTTTCGTGCATACCCACCGAATGTGCCTGCATTACAGCAGTGTCATCGTACACATCCACAATAAGTCCCGGCAACGAATCGCCTTCACCATGTACCAAACGATATGTGTTATTGTCGGACGAAACGAGTCCAAGCGCGCAACGCATCGCATAAGCCAGTGAAATCCGGTTTTCCCAAAACGAAGTACCGATTTCCTGTTGTTCGAAACTCACAACACGTACAGCAATGCTGCCAATCTGATAATGTCCTGTAGCCAGATAATTCTGACGACAATCAAATACTTCTACCAAATCGCCTTCGGCAGGTTTTCCCTGAATAGTCTGAATAGCTCCCGAAAACACCCAGGGATGAAAACGGAGCAGACTTTCTTCTTTTTTGGGTTTTAAAATTACTTTATGCATTGCTTTCCTGCGATTTTTCTATCAAACGTCGTTGTTTCAGTTCTTCTTCCTGTGCCAGTACTTCGAGCACCACTTTTTCCACCTGTTTTTTTGTAAGTTTCTTTTCCTTTTGCAATTGCATATAAATCAGCAGACTTGCCCAGGCATCAGTAGCAGCATAAATCTGCTGTTGCTCGGTTAGCTCGGTGCTCTCCCAGTTGGTAAGTCGCTGAGCTTTGGAAATTTTACGACCAAACACAATAGCAAATATCTTTTGCAGACCCAGTTCGAGTATGCCGTAATTTTTTACTATATTTTGTAAATCAATAAAATTCTGAGGTTTAAAAGCGTAAAGACGATTCAGTCCTGCAAAATCATCGCGCAGTGCAAGTCCGATTTTCATAACCGAATCACTCGCAAGAAAAGCTCCGAGTGCAGGCGGAAAAGGCATTTTATTTAACCGGAACAGGTAACAATGTTCGGTTGTGGAAATTTGTACCAGCGATACTTTATGATAAGTACCACGTGTAAACGAAGGTTTTGTTTCAGTATCAACGCCCACCATGCCGGCTTTTTGTAGTTCGAGAATGGCCTTCTCTGCTTTTTCGGGATTATCCACAAGGGTAATCTCGCCGGCAAAAGCCACTACAGGCATTTCGTTCAGTTCCTCCTTGCTAATTTTTGGTTTAAACATATTCTTTCCGGTTGTTTTCCGACCCGCAGTTAATCGAGTAGTTTTCCGTATTCATTTTTCTCTTCATCATCATGCAGAAATCCCAGAAAGGCATTTCTATTGAGTTTTGCACCCTGAGGTGCTTCGGTTTCTTCTTCACCAAAGCTATCGCTATAACGCAAAGCGTGTAATGCTCTGAGTGCATTCAGTAGTTTTTGTCCCCAATGTTCGGCAAAAGCCTCAAGACAAACTACAAGCGCATCATTCATTACATCGGTATCGGCAGTTTGGTAGTTAGCTGCAAAATCTTTCAGCTCCTGATAAATGTCAGCCATATTTTCGGATACAAAAGCCGCTATCGGAGTGTCGCTCAGCGCCATATCCGGGTGAAAAACCTCGAGATAAGTATCATCGACTCCCAAAAGTTGCTCCATTTGTTCTTTTACAAACAAGTAATCCTCTTCCGTGACAAAACGCTCTGCTCCATCCCCGAACACAGGTTCCGGAACTTTCAACAGCGATGTTTTCAGATAAAGGAGCGGAAGAATTTTCACGCTTTTGTCGATAAACTCATCCCTTCCGCCTTCCGATGCATTTTCGAGAAACAGACAGGTTTCGGCCACCACTGTTACAAAATCAATCACAGGTGGACTATAGACCACATGATCAGGCAATTCTTCGTTAAACATAAATATCAGTTTTATTCAAATTGCAAAAGTACAAAAAAAAGGTAATTGAAGCGTGGAAAACTCTGATTAAACATTGAATAACAGATTAGAAAACCGTGACTTGCAATAGCAATCAATAGAAAAGGGTAACACAAAGTTACCCTTCTCACTTGTAAAACAAACTAAAACAGGTCGTTAGGTTTGTATAAATTGTAAGTTTTTTCCGGTAAAATCGTTTATGTATCTCTGTTTATCTGTTTAGATTTCAGGTTATTTCCCCCATGCTTTAATACAATAGGCATGGGTATAGCTGTGAATAAAGATCTTACCATCGGCTCCATTAGGACGCGAACTCGAGAAAGCCTGCTCGTTAGGTGGTGTTGATACACGTTTTAACTCTTTACCTGTGCGTGGGTCACGCATTTGCAGGTCACTACCATCGCGTTGATAAATGATGCCATCGATAATTGCCATATCTGTCATGCCTGTAGCTGATACATTATAAATTAGTTTTCCCGTAGCTATATCTATACCTATTAGGTGATCATGACAAAACACTAATCCAATATCCTCGAAAATCATTACAGCTGCAACGTTATCGTTGCCACTACCAAATCCTATACCATCATTTAAAACTGTACTTTGCTCCCATTTTGGCCCTTTCTCGTCCTTAAATGCATCATAACAATATATTGTTTTTCCTTTTCCAATAAGCAGCCTCCCAGCAGAGTAGTATATATTGCCACTAACATCATCCCATTCATCTTTAGCTAGTACTTTATGATTTACATACTCAGTGTAAACAATTTTGTTCTCAGTAAGGCCATAAACACACAAGGTCATATACACTTTAAATTTGTCAATATCGTAATTATATCCATTAAAACTCAATGCTATATATTCGTTACCTAAATAATCTGTATAAACTTTGGACATTGTGCTGAAATCAACTTTTTTGGTTGGAATTGCTTCCGGGATATCGGCCTGTGTAAATTTAAATATTTCTGAAAAGTTGCCAGTTTCAATATCCACTTTAATCAACGAAAACTCGGTTGTATCTTTCTGAAAATCAACATAAGCATATTTATCTTTGCCAACAGTAATTCTGCCAAACTGATAACCTTTCTGCTTAAATTCATTTACCCAAATCACTTTCCCTTTATTAATATCAACAGCATAAAAGAAGGTCTCTCTATTTAAATTCATATAAGCAAAATCTGCTATAAATAAAATATTCTTGTTTTGATAATAATAATTGAAACTATTAAAACGAAGTTCTTTTTTGGGAGTAAAATCAGCATTTGATAATCGCCACAATTCATCACCCGTTTTGGTGTCTAATCCATGTAATATACTATTCTCATCATCATCACCAGCCACAGGAGTACTATGAAAAACAACAGTATTGTTATAAATTGGATAACCGACACCAGGCAACCCTATCAAATCATTTCCACTTATTTTATTTTTCCAAATAATATTTTTGTCAATAGTTAGATCATCCTTACAACTTGTGCATGAAAAAAAAGAGATAATACAAAATAAAAGAAATAATTGTTTCATGTGTTGTTTATATTAACTCCAGACATAATTTTTCAACTATGTCTGGAGTGGTTAAGTTAATTGTTTTTGAATAATGTCGGATATTTTCCTGTACCCTCAAAAACTAATCTAAATTCTTCCTTTGTATTCTTGTGATTTCTCTGCTCCATATGGTTTACTCCTTTAATGGTGGTATTGGCCCAAATCACATTGTACCCTCTCGATTTGTCAAGCTGCTGGGTTTTTACTGAAGCAACACCATCATGAGGTTCGGGAACAGTAACGTATGTATAAGTCACATAACCGTCCTCTTTGATTGCAGGCTGCAAAACACTTAACTGACGTGTACTTAGAGATTCATGATACTCAGGGATTGGATCTAAACGGGTTGCGCCGATTAATACTGCGTGATCGTAGTCTAATCCATTTTCAATGTAACTCGATGCCGATTTGAGTTTATAAGCAGCAGCGCGATGCAAAGCAGCAGCAACTAAATTCGAAGGAAAAACATAACCGATCACATCACAAACCTCAGCAAATCCGTTATGAATATCTGCGAAAACCTTGAGCCCATTATTAAAATCACTCAACGCATTGTAACCTGTCATATCAAAATTACCATCAACATTCGCATAAGGATCTGTCGACAACCTTTTGTAGTTTGACTGACAATGTACCACACGGGGCAACTGCCAACGATCTTCCTGACTTGCAAATGTCAAAATTGGGACATTTATCTTCCGACTTGCCAGGGTATTCATAAACCCGCTGCCCGGCTGTAAGTCGTCGGTGCAATCTTTATTGAATTGACCTGCTGCAATTTCGTTCAGAGCAATATCTCCAATAGGCCCTGTCAATACAGCACTTACAGCATTTACCGAAAGTGCTATTGAAAGAAAAAAAGGAGCTAAACCCGGAATGTCGTATGCAAATGCCAATGAAGATGCAGTCACACACTCATTACCTTTCACGACCACCTTGTCTTTCAGCTTATTTAATCCTCCAAAACGCAACTCTTTTGCTACATGCGCCCCCTGATGTGGAGTTCCCAGGGTGATTATTCCTTTGATTTTCGTGGAATGGTTTCTTTCCAGCTCACGTGCAACCAGACCACCCATACTATGTCCAATTAAAATCGTATTTTGATTAAATTGATTATAGTTTTCGTTCCATACAACCTCGGCAATACTCGTAATACTTTTGTCGCTTGAATACTTAAGCATTGAGCCATTTACCGGAGTAAACGCTTCCTTATATATTTTCCAGCTATCTTCAGTGCCATTCAGGCCATGAATCCATTTATAATTATTCTGAGCGTTGATATTGAGCACCAAGGCAAACAACGCGAAGGCAAATATACTGATTTTTGTTTTCATAAAGATGTAAATTTTACAGGTTAATAGTCACTTGGTTTTTCTTATAATGCTCTTTGTTTACCATCACATAGGGAGTTCCATCGCTTTTCACTTTCAAACTTTTAAGCGTAATTCCCTTTATACTTGTGTTTGGCAGCAAGTTTTTCACAGCCTGAGGAGCTCTTTTAGCAAAACTAGCATTATCGGTCTGATATTCGTAGCTTACTATCTGTACCAGTTGGTTGTTTTCATACACTTTTTGCTCATACATACAAGTCATATCGCCGCTAAATCGCATTACAGCCTTACGCTGAACAGATGATTTAACACGCTGTGGCAACGATGATTCAGCAACTCCAAGATTCATCTCGAACACAATTTCATCGTCCGATTGACTTATCAATTTCATGCCAGCAGTTTTAGCACCATGAATGGCTTTGGTAAGTCGCCGTGACTGTATGGCTTTGGCTGCTTGTAGTGAAGATTCATCAGTCTTGCCAGAGGCAATTGCACTCCTTAATGAGTCCAGCAAAACACTGTAATTTGCTGTTCCTGTTTCTTTGGAGTGAATAAGGTCTCCATTGAGGTTGTACAAATAAGCAACTCCATCTTTTACAATAGTTTTACCAACGACCTCATCTAATGGTTGCTTGTACACATTTAAGTCGTTGAATACATTGCTGTCGGGCGGAGTAGTATTCAGGTTTAGATAACTGTAAGTACCATCAGCATAAATCTTGTGATTTATATCTTCGGATGAATAAACAGGTATTTCTTCTGCACTTTTAATAGTGTCGCACCTTTCGGATGCACGAACCCGCATAGCAGCAGAGATGTTTTGCATAAAGTCCCCTTCCAGAAACTCACTATCAGCACCACGAAGCACTGATTCAATAAACTGATAGCTTTCTTTTGATTGGGCTATTTCAATTGCAACTTCCTTTTCAGCATCATTTACATTTTCATATTCAGCATTTGGGCTAAGTTTTTCGTCACAGCTTTGGAATACTGTGAACATAGTTGCAAACAGAGCAATAGATAAAAATTTTTGTTGTTTCATTTTTCAAAATGTTTTTAGATTTAAACTTTTACATTTTCAATCCTTGTACAGAATAGGCTACTCTAATGTTTCTTGTCGTTTTTCGCTTGCACATACCCGACTTTTGGTGGTTAGCCATTATTAACCCCGGTGTTTTTTCAAAATTTATCATATTTAAGATTTAATTAGTTATAACACAGCAAACATTTAGTTTGAATGCAATTTGAACAGCCAATACAGAAAATATAAATAGTTTCACACAACAGCTATTCTGCAAAAAATCATTATCTAAAACTGGTATTGAAAACAAGAGGGAAAGACAAAATTCACGGTGATAAAATTATGGTTTGATAGCACTAATTGCAAATTTTTCACCTGATTTAATTAAGACAAGGCAAATATTTAATCAACTCACAATCTGAAATTTACAACTCACAGATAATAAAAAATTAAGACAGAGCAAAAATTAAATCAATAAACAACAAAAACAAGACATTTCAATATTTAATTTCACATTAATTGTATTTAATAATCAATTATTATATCAACATAAAACCCGGGAATAAGAATATTGAAAAGTAATTCGGTTGCAAAGCCGAACTAACACATCAAAATACCTGCATTTACAACTGCTTTTATTTGCAAAACCATCGGCTTATTGAAATTTAAGGAACAAGTCGTAAAAAAAAGAACAGCATAACTTAGTATTTTGGAATCGAGAAAACATTGTGTAATTTTGAACTTACATTTTAATCTCCACAAAACATGAAGCAAAAACACATAATCCTTTTTCTGCTGCTACTTGTGATCACAATCGCTGCCTTTGCTTGTCTCACGCAAAGAAAAACCACAAATCAAAGCAGCTCGAACACAACACAAGACCCACAGGCGACCGTGACTTCAGGGATTGAAATTCCTGCAGAAAATTCCGACCTGCAAATTGTAGAGCACCCCGGATTCACACTGGCATACTGCGAAAAACACGAACAAGCAGCATGGGTAGCTTATGAACTTACAGCGGACGAAATTGCCGGCTCCGTAAGTCGCACCGACAGATTTCTTGAAGACAAGACAATACATACAGGCTCGGCAACCGACAGCGACTATAAAGGCAGTGGTTACGATCGCGGACATTTGGCTCCCGCAGCGGACATGAAATGGTCGGAAGAAGCGATGAACGCTTCGTTTTATTTCAGCAACATGTCGCCACAGGTACCGGCTTTCAACAGAGGGATATGGAAAAGAACAGAAGAACAGGTGCGGGACTGGGCCACACAATACGGAGGAGTGTACATTGCAACCGGACCTGTACTGAATGATATTCTGACAAAAACCGGCCGGAATCAGGTTAGCGTACCTGCATTCTACTACAAAACGGTAATGGATAAGAAAATGACGAAAATCATCACACTTCTTATACCAAACAAAGGGTCGAAAGCTGACCTTCAGACCTTTTGCATAAGTACAGACAGTCTCGAAAAAATAACAGGTATAGACTTTTTTCCAAAACTCACTGACAGTACCGAAAACAGACTCGAAAGCGAAAACATACCTGAAAGGTGGTCGTGGAGCAATTAGGAAAAGGACAAAAAAGATACTTTTTTCCGCAAAACACAAAACAAAAAAAGCTTTCGTTTCGTTACTTTTATAAACATTATTATCAACCCTCAAAACAAGGCCTTATGGAAGACAAACTGGTAACGTTTAAAAATTATGAAAGCATGGTGGATGCCATGTTTGAGCAGGAGTTGTTGAAGGAAAACGACATTGATTGCTCTATAAATAATGAGGATTCGGTTGATTTACTGCCCATGTTTGGAGAATTAAACGATGGGTTAAGAATTGTAGTTCTGGAGAAAGATCTTGAAAAAGCGCGTAAAGTGATTGAAGACTACTACAACCAGCTAGAATTGGACTCTCCCGTTATTTAAATGACCCTCCCATAATATCAAGCAACTCAGCGGTAATAGCCTGCTGACGTGACTTATTGTATTGCAGCGACAACTCCTGAAGCAGATCTGAGGCATTGTCGGTAGCTGTTTGCATGGCAGTGGTACGCGCAGCGTGTTCAGAAACATGGGAGTTTAAAAGCGCATGAAACAATTCGGTTTTAAGCAATGCAGGGACAAGCGCATCGAGAATATCCTTCTTTTCTGAATCATAAAGATAATCTGTTGAATGATGCACATGATGCTGCTCGTCGGCTGTCACCATTCTGCACGGAAGCAATACTTCGGTGCCAAGTTGCTGTGAAGCTTTACTCCGATAATTGAAATAAATAAGTTCTATACGATCAGCTTCTAAAGTCAGGAACTTCTTGATAAGAAAATCAGCAAGTACTGCCACCTGAAATACATCAGGCTTGTCGATCAACGAATGATAATCGGCTTCAGGTTCAATTTCGGATTTAACACAAGCCTGCAATACTTTTTTTCCCACAGCCACTACTCCTGTTTTAATTCCCTGCTGTTCGTAACCGGATATCGTGGCCGACATCTGCTTCAGGATATTAGCATTGAAACTTCCACACATACCTGAGTTACCCGAAAAAACCACCAAAAGGACTTTATTTACCGGACGCGACACAGCAAGCGGCGACACATAGCCACGGGTATCATGCAAAAGCACTGAGCGCAATTGCTGCATCGACGTTACGTATGCCACAGAGTTCTCCAGTTTTTTTTCGGCTTTTCGTAATTTAGCCGACGATACCATTTTCATGGCTGATGTAATCTTCTGTGTCGACTTTACCGACTGAATACGTGATTTTATTTCTTTTAATGTAGCCACAGTTTATTCTTTTTCGAAGAGATGATATTTTACGAATTTAACTGCATTACAACCTGTTTAGCAGCCTTTTCGATAAGTCCGGTTACCTCATCGTTTATAATTCCCTGTTTAAGGACATCGAGTACCGTTTGACGATAATTGTGTTCAAGTACCAGCAAAAATTCCTTTTCGAAAAGTGGCACTTTCTGCAAAGGCAATTCGCGCAAAAGTCCCTTTGTACCACTATAAAGTACTGCAATTTGTTTCTCTACAGGCATAGGCTGATGCAACAACTGCACAAGCAAACGACTGTTCTTTTGTCCCTTATCAATAGTCATAGCTGTTACAGCATCAAGGTCACCGCCAAACTTGCTGAAAGCCTCCAGTTCGCGGTATTGCGCCTGATCAATTTTCAGAGTTCCGGCTACTTTTTTCATAGCTTTCACCTGCGCATTTCCACCTACACGCGAAACTGAAATACCCACATCTACAGCTGGTCTGTTTCCCTGATGAAACAAATCTGTATCAAGAAAAATCTGTCCATCGGTAATCGAAATCACATTTGTAGGAATATAGGCCGACACGTCGCCTGCCTGAGTTTCGATAATAGGCAAAGCAGTAAGCGAGCCACCACCACGCACCAAAGGCTTCAGACTCTCGGGCAGGTCATTCATTTGCGCTGCCACTTCGTTGCGGGCAATAATTTTGGCGGCTCTTTCGAGTAAACGCGAGTGAAGATAGAAAATATCACCCGGATATGCTTCACGGCCGGAAGGACGACGCAAAATCAGCGAAACTTCGCGGTATGCCACCGCCTGTTTCGACAAATCGTCGTAAACCACGAGCGCATGACGACCTGTATCGCGGAAATACTCACCGATGGCAGCACCTGCAAAAGGAGCAAAATACTGCATAGCAGCAGGATCGGAAGCATTTGCAGCCACCACAACAGTGTAATCCATCGCTCCGTGTTGCTGAAGTGTATTTACAATCCCGGCAACTGTAGAACCTTTCTGACCAACAGCCACATAAATACAGTAAACAGGATTTCCGGCTTCGTAATTTCCACGCTGATTGATAATTGTATCGACAGCAATACTTGTTTTTCCAGTCTGACGGTCACCAATAATCAACTCACGCTGCCCCCTTCCAATTGGAATCATCGCATCAATAGCCTTCAATCCGGTCTGCAGAGGTTCGTTTACCGGTTGACGAAAGATTACACCCGGAGCTTTACGTTCGAGTGGCAGTTCTACCATATTTCCATCGGGACGACCTTTTCCATCGAGCGGATCGCCAAGTGGATTAATGACACGTCCGAGCAGACTCTCGCCTACCATGATAGAAGCCACTTTGCGACTACGCTTCACAGTATCACCCTCGCGAACCATGCCGGCAGATCCTAAAAGCACGGCACCCACATTATCTTCCTCAAGATTCATCACAATGGCTTTCACACCATTTTCAAACTCCAGAAGTTCACCTGCACCGGCATTACGCAGTCCGTAAATACGTACCACGCCATCACCCGATTGCAGTACCACACCTGTTTCGTCGAACTGTACTCCGGTTTCTATTCCACTCAACTGACGCAAAAGAACGTCGGTTACTTCACTTACTTTTATTTCGTCGGCCATAGATTTATTTCAGTATACCGGTCAGCTGTGCTGACCGGAAAATTTTATAAAAAAACGAACTTTACATGCTTTGTCTACGATTCAACTCAGTCAGTTTTCCGGAAATCTTCTTCAGTTCTCCTGACAAACTGGCATCCCAACGCAGATTATCGAGTTCAAGTACAAAACCTCCTATCAATTCCGGATCAATTCTTTTCTCCATTTCCACCGAAGAAGCTGTTTTACGGCGTATCATTTCAAGAATACGCTTTTCAGTTTCTGCATCTGTTTCGGAAGCTGTGATCAGAATTGCACTCAGAATATGGTTTTCCTCGCGATAAAGGCGTATAAAACGGACAATAATTTCCTGAATGTAGCTTTCTCGTTTATTTTCAGTCAGAAAATACAGAAAACGACTCAGCACTGGATCTGGTTTTCCGCCGAACACCGAGGCAAGAACAGCGTATCGCTCATCCCGCTTCAATAGTGGGTTACCCAACAATTGTCGCAGGGCAGCGAAACCGGCAAATTTGCTCAAAGCCTTTTTGCATTGCACATAAACAGCTTCCTGAACTGAATTTTGTTTAGCATATTCATTCAGTGCACGGGCATATCGCAACGGTATGTACGAGGCATTTATCATGACTGGCGTTTAGCTGATTCGTCGATAAGTTTATGAATCATTTCGGCATGCTTCTCGCTCGTATTGAGTTCGGTACGCAACACTTTCTTTACGATTTCGAGTGACATACCTGCAATCATTCGGCGCATTTCCCTCAGACTTTCATCTTTTTCGGCCACTATCTGCTTACGGGCATGTACAATTATTTTCTCCGCTTCTTCACGCGCTTTTGCACGCGCATCGTTTAGCATTTGTTCCTGAGCCAGCGATGTTTCATGCAGAATCCTGACCTGTTCATGGTTTGCCTGAGCTATTATCCTTGCGGCTTCTTCCTTCACCGTTTCAAGCTCTGTACGGGCTTTTTCGGCCATCACAAGCGAGTCTTCGATGTAAGCTTTTCGCTCTTCCACCATTTTCACAATAACAGGAAAACCGAATTTGGCAAGTATAAATACCACTATTCCGAATGATATGGTCATCCAGAACACCAAACCTGGATCGGGTGTTAAAAGATTCATTTTATAATGTTTTAGCGTTCAAAAAAAAGACAACTGTTTCGGTGTTAAGCAGAAAATTCCGCATTTACTGAAAAGCTTTTACAGAATAAATCCGCAAACCACAATTGCAAAAAGTGCAGCACCTTCCACAAGGGCAGCCGCAATAATCATGGACATACGAATATCTCCGGCAGCTTCAGGCTGACGGGCGATTCCTTCCATAGCCGAGCTACCTATTTTACCTATACCCATACCTGCAGCAAGTGCAGCGAGTCCTGTTCCGAGTGCAGCTCCCAACTTGGCAAGTCCGGCACCGGCCGCAGCCTGTAACAAAATTGACATCAACATAATGTTTTGTTTTTAAAGGTTATATAATTTTATTGTTTCCTATCTATAAAAAGCTTTTAATGAGCATCTTCCTGATGCGGTTTCACCCTGGCTAAGCCTATGAATACTGCAGAAAGCATGGTAAAAACATAAGCCTGTATATAAGCCACCAAAAGTTCAACAACATCGATAAACACACTGAAAATAACCGACAACACAGTCATTTCGGCATTCATCACCGGTCCCAGTTTTACCGTAATAAAAATCAGACTCGTAAGGCCCAGTACAATGGAGTGACCAGCCAGAATATTGGCAAACAAACGAATCATAAGTGCAAAGGGCTTTGTAAACATACCTACCAACTCGATGGCAGGCATAAGAGGAACCGGTATCTTCAGCCACAACGGCACGTCGGGCCAGAAAATTTCTCTCCAATATTCTCTTGTTCCCGAGGCATTGACAATAAGAAAAGTAAAAATTGCCAACACAAAAGTTACCGCAATATTACCTGTCACATTTGCTCCTCCGGGAATAAAAGGAACAAGACCCATGAGATTATTGAAAAATATAAAGAAAAAAACCGTCAATAAATAAGGCACATATCGTTTATAATCTACTCCAACACATGGTTTTATAACTTCATCAACCACATTCATCACAAACATTTCCATCATTCCGGCAAATCCTCTGCGTGGCGCAATTCCGGTTTTGCGATACGACCTTGCTACCAGCATAATAATGACTATAAGCAAAAAGCTGTTCAGAAATATTGAGAAAACAACTTTGGTAATCGAAAGATCAAGCGGTCGGTGTTGTCGGCCATCGCCCCGTACTTCCACAATCTTTCCTTTATATTTTCCTTCGGTGGCAATGCTTAGTCCGTAATACACAGGATGATCATGAAAAGCCGATGAAGAAAATATATGCCAACCTGTAAACTTACTGAAAACAATTACCGGCAATGGCAAAGTAATATGAGTATCGCCCCACGAAACAATATGCCATTCGTAGGAATCGGCAAGATGTTCGAGAATAAACTCCCTGACATCCAGCTCCTGCTGAGGGTTATGTTCCGTGTTTCCGGCTCTGAGGCCTACCGAACACACAAGCAATACTATGAGTAATAACCTTTTCATTCCCTGTTTTTCAATGTTTTTTCCATTCGGTAATAGGCAAACGTTTCAAAAGCAGTGTAAACCACATACATTCCACTGAACACAACCACAAAAACCTTTTTATCCACATCGGTTCCCAGCACATAAATCAGCGCCGTAATCCCGAACACAAACATTTTTGCCACTTTCAGCATAAGGTATAGAGAGGCAATTTTCAAAGGGTTGGTCTTTTTTGAATTCACCATGAAATAAATAAAAGCAAAACCAGTGAGAAAAAACACAAAAGGCAACACCGGATAGGCAGGAATAATTTTTTCGGGCGCATAAAAATTCATACCCCACCAACCTATCCAACCTGCCAGTAACATTGCCAGACTAAGTATTATCAATAATTTATTTTTAAGTTCCAACATAATAAATTCATTTTTGCAAAGAGAATCAATCAGTCACCATCTCTGCATTTTCGACACAAACTGTAACCACATTGTGATGAATGCGCATAAAACCTGAACTTATCTGCACAACCTGCTCTTTCTGTACAAGTTTGAACCGAAGTACACCAGGTTTAAGCAAAGCTATCATGGGCGCATGGTTTTGGAGCACAGAAAAGTACCCGTTAGCGCCCGGCAGATGAACTATCTCCGCTTCGCCACGGTAAAACATTTTTTCAGTAGTTACTATTTCGAGTATCATTCTTTCTTACGTGCCTGTTTCATTAACTGATGACCACGACTGATTGCATCGTCGATAACGCCAACGTTCAGAAAAGCCATTTCAGGCAATTCGTCAAGTTGTCCATCGAGAATCATTTTGAAGCCACGGATGGTTTCTTCGAGAGGCACCATCACCCCCGGCACACCGGTAAACTGAGCTGCCATAGCAAAAGGCTGCGAAAGATAACGTTGTACTTTTCGCGCGCGCTGCACTGTTATTTTATCCTCATCAGAGAGTTCTTCCATTCCCAGAATGGAAATAATATCCTGTAATTCCTTGTTGCGTTGCAAAATTTGCTTTACTCTCTGCGCTGTTTCGTAATGTTCTTCGCCTACAATCAGCGGATCGAGAATGCGCGAAGTTGATTCGAGCGGATCCACAGCCGGGAAAATACCAAGTTCCGATATTTTACGGCTCAAAACTGTAGTGGCATCAAGATGCGAGAAAGTGGTAGCTGGCGCAGGGTCAGTAAGGTCATCGGCAGGTACATATACAGCCTGAACCGAAGTGATCGAACCGTGTTTTGTGGAAGTGATTCGTTCCTGCATTCGACCCATTTCAGTGGCAAGCGTAGGTTGATATCCCACAGCTGAAGGCATACGACCCAAAAGAGCCGAAACTTCAGAACCTGCCTGCGTAAAACGGAAAATATTATCAATAAAAAACAAAATATCCCGTCCGCTATCGCTTCCGCTGTCGCGAAACGATTCGGCAATCGTCAGCCCCGACAAAGCTACTGACGAACGTGCTCCGGGCGGTTCATTCATTTGCCCGAAAACGAGTGTAGCCTGCGATTTTTGCAACTCATCCTTATCCACACGCGACAAGTCCCAATCGCCTTCTTCCATGCCTTTTTTGAATTCTTCGCCGTATCTGATTACCCCGGATTCAATCATTTCGCGCAAAAGGTCGTTACCTTCACGGGTACGTTCACCCACACCGGCAAACACAGAAAAACCATTGTGACCTTTGGCTATATTATTAATCAATTCCATGATAAGCACCGTTTTTCCAACTCCGGCACCTCCGAAAAGACCAATTTTCCCTCCTTTCACATAAGGTTCGAGCAAATCAATTACTTTAATACCGGTTTGCAAAATATGCTGACTGGTTGTAAGATCTTCGAATTTAGGAGCTTCGCGGTGTATGGGAAGCGCACCGGATTTATCTGGAGCTTCCATTCCATCCACCGCATTGCCAATAACATTGAGCAAACGCCCCTTCACCTGATCGCCCACCGGCATTCCAATCGGACTTCCAAGACATTCTACAGATAAGCCACGTGAAAGACCATCAGTAGTATCCATTGCCACGCAACGCACTGTTCTTTCGCCTGTGTGTTGCTGTACCTCCATTATCAGTTCGTGCCCGTTGCCACGTTTTACAAGCAACGCATCATGTATAGGGGGCAATGCAAAATCTGCGCCCTCTGCATCGGGAAAAGTGACATCTATCACCGGGCCGATAATCTGTGTTATTTTACCCTGAAAATCTTTCATTGTCTACAATGCTTTTACAACTATAACTAATTTGTATCATCAACTATATGCAAAATTAATCTAAATTCCGGATATAACCGCACCCGCAACCCTACAAATACACTTCAATCTGTTTTTCAAAACTTTTCATTAAGTTACAACTACCTGTTTTTCAACATACAAATCCAACAAAATCGCCGAACAAAGTAAAACACACAGGTATAAGGCTTTTCTCAATTGAATTGTTTTGAGGCAGAAAAAAAAGACGGCAGAAAGCAAATGTCTCCTGTCGTCCTCTTGTTATTATTTTTTATGCAGTAATTTCACTTTCTCCCTGTTTTAAGTCTTTAGTCCAGTTTGAGTACCGCTAGGAATGCTTTTTGAGGCACTTCCACATTTCCAATCTGTTTCATACGTTTTTTACCTTTTTTCTGTTTCTCGAGCAGTTTTCGTTTACGCGAAATATCTCCTCCGTAACATTTGGCAGTCACATCCTTACGTACAGCCTTAATCGTTTCGCGTGCAATAATTTTCGCACCGATAGCAGCCTGTACCGCAATGTCGAACTGCTGACGCGGAATAAGTTCCTTTAGCTTTTCGCACATGCGACGACCGAGTGTAACTGCATTGTCAAAGTGAATCAGCGAGGAAAGTGCATCCACCGATTCGCCATTAAGCAGAATATCAAGCTTTATAAGTTTGGAAGGACGATAACCGTGCATATGATAGTCGAACGAAGCATATCCTTTCGATATACTCTTGAGTCGGTCGTAGAAATCGAATACAATTTCACCGAGTGGCATATCGTAGATTAACTCCATGCGATCACCCGAAATATATTCCTGCTTTACAAGTTCTCCGCGTTTTCCCAAACAAAGTGTCATAATCTGACCAATATATTCAGTCCGGGTAATGACCGAAGCACGGATATAAGGTTCCTCAATCCTGTCAATCAATACAATATCAGGTAATCCCGAAGGGTTATGCACTTCAATCAGTTCATCCTTTTTGGTGTAAACCTTGTACGAAACGTTGGGAACAGTGGTAATCACATTCATATCGAACTCACGGTCGAGACGTTCCTGAACGATTTCCATATGAAGCATTCCAAGAAATCCACACCGGAAGCCAAATCCCAGAGCTACTGACGACTCGGGTTCAAATGTCAATGAGGCATCGTTGAGCTGCAGTTTTTCGAGCGAAGCACGCAAATCTTCAAAATCCTCAGTTTCGATAGGATAAACACCGGCAAAAACCATAGGTTTCACCTCTTCAAATCCATCAATGGCCGATTCGCAGGGACGCTTTACATGCGTAATGGTATCACCCACTTTTACTTCCTTCGAAGTTTTTATACCCGAAATAATATATCCAACATCACCGGCACTCAATGTTTGAGTGGGCGACATATCGAGTTTCAAAATTCCAATTTCGTCGGCAAAATATTCTTTTTCGGTATTGACAAATTTCACTAAGTCACCCTTCTTAATAGTGCCGTTTTCAATTTTAAAATAAGCAATAATACCACGGAATGAATTAAACACCGAGTCGAAAATAAGACATTGCAATGGTGCTTCGGGGTCGCCCTTGGGAGCAGGTACACGAGTGACGATGGCTTCGAGGATTTCATTGATACCCAGGCCTGTTTTACCGCTTGCACGTAAAACCTCTTCAGGCTTACAACCCAGCAATTCCACAATCTGATCTTCCACTTCATCAGGCATTGCACTATCCATGTCCATTTTGTTCATTACCGGAATAATTTCCAGATCATGCTCAATAGCCATGTAAAGATTCGAAATAGTCTGAGCCTGAATACCCTGAGTTGCATCCACAATCAGCAAAGCACCTTCGCAGGCTGCTATGGAACGCGACACTTCGTACGAAAAATCGACGTGTCCCGGAGTGTCAATCAGATTGAATATATAGTCTTCACCATTCAAACGATAATTCATTTGTATGGCATGGCTTTTAATGGTAATTCCACGCTCGCGCTCCAGGTCCATATTGTCGAGCACCTGAGCCTGCATCTCTTTCCCTGCCACAGTATTTGTATATTCCAGCAAGCGATCGGCAAGCGTACTTTTTCCGTGATCGATGTGGGCAATAATGCAAAAATTGCGGATTCTCTTCATTCTTTAATTGTATGGTTTATTTTGAGTTGCAAAAGTACGCAAAAAAAATGATTTTTTATACGTGGGAATTTTGCCGATTTTGATGATTAAAAACAACACATTGCATCCTTTCATAAACAAAAGTGTTACAACCGAAACACTGCCATTCAGAACAAGCTTTTACCCTGATCCTGCATGGATCGAAATTCAGTATTACATTCTGCAACAACATGTTTTCTGACAAACAACTTCATCCTTTTAATTGTTTATAAGTTTATATTGCTGAACAACTATCATTTAGTGAAGTATGCATCCAAAACTCAAAAAAAAGGTTTCACATAGAAATAACATCACAATGAACACTCAAAAAATCATTCCAAATCTTTGGTTTGTGGCTGAAGGAGGACGTGTAAAACAGGTTATAGAATATTACGAAAGAATATTCGGAGATAATCTTAGTATAAAATCAGTTACTCCACTAGGAGAAACGCCAAGCGGCAACTCCGAAATAAGTGAACTTACAATTTTTGGTCAGGAATACACTTTTCTCTGTACAACAAAAGAACATCATAAACTGAATGATGCTTTTTCGCTGACTATTTTGTGCAAAGATCAGGCTGAGATTGATTATTACTGGGACTATTTTACTGCCGAAGGAGAACCTTCGCAGTGCGGTTGGTGTATCGACAAATACGGACTTCGCTGGCAGATTGTACCAGAGAATATGAATAAACTGATGCAAAGATCCGGTGCCACAGAGGTTATGATGAAGCAAACGAAAATTGTAATTTCCGAATATTAGCATTACTTCGCGGAGCTTCAGGCTCCGGGGCTCACCCCAAGCTGACGGTAAGTTTCGCGCATAGCCTCCTCGTTATCGGTAATTATCAGCAACGAATCACCCTCTTCGAGTAGCGTATTTCCGCGGGGAATAAAATATTTCCGGTTGCGTTTCACCATTACCAGCAAAGTTTGCTCAGGCATGGAAACATCCATAACGCGACTCCCGTTTTTCAACATAGTGTCGTTTACTGTTATTTCGCACATTGCCGATTTAATCTCCTCGGAAAATTCCACATCAAACTCCTTCAGTTTACGTGCAGGAGGCACAGGCAACGAAAGCCCCAACCAACGAGCCATAGAAGAAACCGTGGTCCCCTGAACTACAAGTGAAAGAATCGTAATAAAGAATACGATATTAAACATCATTTTGGCCTGTGGAACATCGCTTATCCATGGGTATGTAGCAAAAATAATTGGCACAGCACCACGCAAGCCCACCCAGGAAGTGAATAAACGCGCTTTGAACGACATGTTTTTAAACGGCAAAAGAGAAATAAGCACCGACAACGGGCGTCCTATCAAAATCATGAAAACACCCACGAGTAATCCAACACCGGCTATAGGTAAAAGCTCTGAAGGATTTACCAGTAATCCAAGCGCAAGGAACATTATAATTTGAAAAAGCCATGTGAGCCCATCAAAAAAGCGAAGCGTACTTCGTTTGTGCACAAACCTGTGGTTACCAATCATCAAACCTCCGGCATAAACTGCCAGATATCCGTTTCCTCCGATAAAACTGGTAAAACCAAACAGGAAGAACATAACTGTAAGCAACAAAACCGAGTAGAGCGCATCATTGTCAAGATTTATTCGATTAATAATTCTTACAGCCAGCTTGCCAAGCAGAAATCCACAAATCACACCCAGAAAAAGCTGCTTGAGAAACATAAAAAGCACTTCCCAGCCACTTACATCCGGTGTCTGTATAAGCTGAACCAACACTATGGTAAGCATGAATGCCATTGGGTCATTGCTACCACTCTCAAGCTCGAGCAGCGGACGCAGATTTTCTTTCAGCGAAAGTCCTTTGGATCGTAGAATGGAAAAAACCGAAGCAGAATCGGTTGACGACATAATGCCGGCTAATAGAAGCGATTCGAGTAGTGTAAATGTAACTGAATGTACCACACTATTCGTGAGCCAGTATATAAATAAGCCCGTGAACAAAGCTGTAAGCAAAACTCCAACGGTAGCAAGCACCAAGCCTTTAACCGCTACAGGACGAATTTCGGAAAAACGGGTATCGAGTCCACCCGAGAACAGAATAATATTCAGCGCTATCACACCAATATATTGAGCAATATTGGGTGAACTAAATTCAATACCTAATCCATCACTACCCGCACCTATCCCTATAAGTAAAAACAATAACAGAGTAGGGACACCAAAACGATATCCGGTTTTTCCAACCAGAATACTGAAAAATAGCAGAATGGATGCAATAAGTATAAATAATTCGATAGATATTTGCATTCTTTTAAATGAAAGATGAATTGATGAGTTTTTACAAAAATATGTATTTCAATCGGATTCAGCATATTAAAATCAAAAAAATAAACCTAAAAAAACAAGCATTTGTCTTTTTCAATAATTTCTGCAAAAAGGCTTGCACGCAATAAAAATTTATTCTATCTTTGCACTCGCAAAACAAAAGCGGTACCATAGCTCAGTTGGTAGAGCAAAGGACTGAAAATCCTTGTGTCCCCGGTTCGATTCCTGGTGGTACCACTACAAAAAGCCTGAAATTCGTAATGAATTTCAGGCTTTTTCTTTATCGTTTTCTTCATACATTCTCTCTACTTCTTTTTTGCATCCATCAATTTACTAATCAATGCATTTTGATCTTCTTTTGCCAGATTCTGAGCCACCCTGCCGAGTATCCATGCATCGAAATCCACCGTCTTATCAAGCCCTAATCGCTCTTTAATTGTGTTACGACGGCGATACATCGTATTTTTGTTCATTCCCAAAATTATACAGGAATCAGTGATATCAATTTTCACAGAAGTAAGTGCAATCACAATTTTATCAGCATTAGTCAGAGATGGAAATTCAGCTGCAAGAGCCGAAATATGATTACTACAAACCATATCTATTTCATCTATATAATTAGTCCATTCGGATTCACTCAATACTGAATATGACAAAATTTCATCAAGCAACAATTTAGGATCTGACATACCAAGACGATATTTAGCATCAAGTTTACTCAGTCGCAGAGCAGCCTCCATTCTCGACTGAACTTTTGCATACACCGCAAGCCGCTTCCTTTCCACACTTGCAAGCAAATTAAGCCTTTCTTCGCGATATTTTGCCTGCTCACGCTTTCGCCTGAGCATCATGATCAGAAAAGCCATAGCAAGCACAAGCACAATGATAGTCAGCAATGCAAACTGCACAACCATATCTTGCTGTTTTACGCGCAATGTTGCATTTTCCTTTTCTTTTTCGGACAAATCGTAACCCTTATCAATACGGTAAAGCTGATTCTTTTGCGCTTCATCGAACACAAGTGTCTTATTCAGATCATAATTCAAAAAGGTTTCTACTGCTTTCTGATAGTCTCCGGCAGCCATATAAGCATAAGCCCCGGCCATGCTGACAGCCATTTTACTATAAATATTAGCTGTGTCCTTTTTCGACAATTGGTAAAAATACATAGCTGAGTCAGCCTGTCCGCAACGGGCATATGCAAACGAAAGCTTATTATGATAATAACTATCGTTATTGAAATAGCGGTAAACTTCGAGAATATCATTTTTAGCTTCACAGAACCGGGTTGTGCGATTCAACAAAGTAATAGCTCTGTAAAAACGCACATCGTAATAATCAGAAGTGTCTTTTTCGAGCAATAACAAGTTTTGGGATTTATCAAAATAAACAAGTGCGCTATCCACCGGACACCGACCCAAATCGAAAGCATTTGCAATTTCACGATAAGCATATGCCCTGTTCACCTGCTCATCAGCATGTTCGAAGTAAATGGCAGCTAATCTCAAACGCGATAAAGCCTTTTCGTAAACTGCATCCAGAGAATAATTGTAGCCAAGATAGTAATTGGCAAGACCAAGCAAGTTATACTCATTTGTATTATTAAGCAAACTTATCGCCTTTTTGAGATAAATGATTCCCTGATCAATTTCTCCGGTCTCAAGAAGTGCATGCCCATATAAAAAATTCGACAAACCTTCCTCGTACAACAGCCCCGTACCCTTGTAATATTCAAGCGCATATAATGCAGGCTCAACTCTGACAGCGGAATCATTGGAAAGAAAAAGAGCATATGCAGTGAGCAATTGATGTGCTGCCTGATCAACCTGCTTCATATTTCCGGATTCACCCAGACTATCCAGCAACAAAAATGCAGAATCTGCATGCTCCGGCAATAGTTTTTCTATACGGAGAATAGACTTATTATCACTTTTATCTTTGGCACACGACACCAAAAACAACATTACAAAAAACAACGTAAGACTTAAAATCAGAAAATCAAATTTATGTCGTTTCATGCAACTTCAATTCATACATTTTAACTAAAAACCGACGGGTAAATCAATAGCTTACAGATAAAAATAAATAACAAAAAAATAACACATTGACATACAAGAAAATAGGTCACAAAAAATTTTACAGCTTACAAATAATTTATTTGACAAAAAACATAAATTTAATTACTTTTGAATCGATCGAATACACAAACTATCCGAACATTCTGACCTGCATGTTCGGGACGAAATACAACCTGAAACAAAACTCTGTTTGCTATACCAATTTTGTGATATGTGAAGATGATAAAGTGCCTTTCAGAACAAACCTGTCCTGAAAGGCACTAATTTTATCTGATATCTATCTGTAAATATCGTTTAATATTACCGACAGGTATAATCCACCACGATAAAGCAACAAGTCTATTTCATCTGTAAAGCGATACAAATAGTGATAGTTATTTGTATTTTCAGCATCCCATGCGTATATTTCGTTGCGAACACGGTATGTTTCCAACAATGATTTCAACATGTCGTAAGCAAGAAACTTCTTTTTATCGGCAGAAAATTTATCTTCCACAAAGTTGGCATATTCAGTATATGACATTTTGCGACTGTCAGTAATTTGCCCATCCCATATCGAATGAATATTGGTGTTACGGCCAAACCAAGTCATCTTAACCCTGTTCCCACCTAAATCCTCGGCACGCCCCAAATGCATGGGCTGATGCAAATCACCTACAAAATGAATCAGAAATTTCAGCGCTTCAGCATCATTTTTATCTTTTTTCAGTCTGTCGACCATTAACCCGATAGCATAAAACAAATGTTCACCTTCTGATTTCGGATTATCTATCAGATTTTTCATATCGCTGGCTGTCATACCATCTTTCAGATTTTGATAATGCCACTGATAACTGTATTTATAGTTGTCGTCACTGCGAACTTCATCCGCCCACGACGACTCGTACACAATGCCTTTTACGCCTAAAACTTTATCGGTTTGCTTACGGGCTTTTTTAGTCATATTGCGATAAGCCACTTCCGACACAATCCGATGCCCTACATTGTCGTAGGCATATGTTGATAAACTTACAAAAAGAAGAAATAATGAGATGGTTTTTTTAAGCATATACATTTTTGTTTAAGAATACAATATTGATATTTTATTTATACTACTAATAATCAGCCAAAAGCAAGCCGATATCGTTTGAATTAATACCATAATAATTTCCGATTAGTCTGTTTACCAGCACACCTCCATATATATAGGAACCATTACGGAAGCCTGAACTTTCGGCAATGGCTAACTTCACACTACCGGAATTTGCAATTTTCAGAAGTATGGGAGCAAAAATATTGCTCAAAGCCATAGAAGTTGTTCGCGCCACACGAGCCGAAATATTTGGAACACAATAATGAACCACTCCGAATTTCTCGTATACCGGATTACGCAGTGTCCGGCATTCCGAAGTTTCGAAACAACCTCCCTGATCGACACTCAAATCTATAATCACAGCTCCGGATTTCATTGTTTTTACGAGTTCCTCCGACACCATAAATCGCTCCGAACCATTTATATAACGTAAATTACCAATAACAGCATCAGCCGTAGCAAGTGCTTTGAACAAAACTGAAGGATGAATCACCGATGTAAACACCTGCTGCCCGAGATAATGCTGTATTTTGCGCAACTTATTAATGTCGTGATCAAATATTTTCACCTGAGCACCAAGTGCCAAAGCCGAACGGGCAGCCACAGTACCTGTAATGCCAGCGCCAAGGATAAGCACTTCGGTTGGCGAAATCCCAGCCACACCTCCGAGCAACAAGCCCTTGCCTCCTCTTTCGACACTCATAAGCTCCGCAGCAACACCAATAGCGGTATTTCCTTCGATTTCCGAAATGGATGTCATTACAGGAAATGCTTTCTGCTCATCCTTAATCAGCTCATAGGCTATTGCATTCATCTTTTTCTTCATCATTAAATGAATACAGTCCGACGACAAATTACTAAGCTGAAGCATGGAAAATACCGACGAACGGTCGTTCATCATATTCAACTCCTGCAATGTTGGTGGTGTAATTTTCAGCACCAGATCAGCGCTGAAAACATCGGAGGCTGAATCGACAAGATAAGCCCCCGCCTCACTATACTGAAGGTCGGAATACGACATAGGCTCTCCGGCTCCACGTTGCACATACACGCTATGACCTTCCTCGGTCACTATCGCCACACCTTCGGGCGTCAGAGCCAAACGCGTTTCCACATCCGGATTCTCTTTCGGAATACCTATCGAAAGCCTCGGTTGTCGGGCTATTTCGCGCAACAGACATTCCTCCGGAAATAAGCTGCGCTGTGATTTTGTATCGAATTTCATAATAATGAAGCTATTTGAAGACAAGCTACAAAGCTAAAAACTATTATCGAAATTAGCAAATTATTTAAACATGCATAACAGTACTACAAATCAATACATTGTATTCAGCAAAGCACTTATTAACGCAAAAAATTCGTTTATGCCGCAACTTGAAATTATCTTTGCAGCCAATTATGGATAAAGAAAAACGCAACGGACATATTGCCGTTTTTGCAGCCAATATTTTATTTGGTTTAAATACACCTGTCTCCAGATCGATAATGCCCGATATTATTGATCCTTATCTTTTAAGTTTCCTCAGATTATCGGGAGGAATGGTTCTTTTTTGGCTGGCATCGGTCTTTGTGCGCGAAAAAGTTAGCAAAAAAGATGTTTTTCTGTTATTTTTTGCAGCCATCCTGGCACTTACCACCAATCAACTACCCTTTATAATAGGTCTTTCAATGACTTCGCCCATCGATGCTTCCATTGTGGTCACCATGCTACCTATATTAAGTATGTTGTTTGCAGCCCTATTTATAAAAGAGCCTATCACATTCAAAAAGACACTTGGGGTACTTACCGGGGCTTCGGGAGCACTGCTGCTTGTTTTCAGTCAGGCTGACAAAAGCAGTAGCGGGGATATGTGGGGAAACCTGATTATTTTCGGGGCTGTAATGTCGTTTGCTCTTTATCTTACACTGTTTAAAAAACTGATTGCACGATACAAACCGGTTACCATAATGAAGTGGATGTTTTTGTTTGCAACCATTCAAAGTTTTCCGTTTTGTTTCAAATCATTCGGCACTGCAAATTTTGCAGACTACGACATCTCTATTATACTGAGAATTCTGTACGTAGTAATTGTGGCCACCTTTATTACCTATATAGTCGACCCTTAAAAAGTCCATAAACATAAGATTATCAGTAAAATAAATCTTAAAAGTATTGTGTACATCTGCAAGTTTTAGTATATTTGATGC
>SAAO01000009.1 GCA_009929375.1 Bacteroidia bacterium | reverse complement strand
TATGCATCAAATATACTAAAACTTGCAGATGTACACAATACTTTTAAGATTTATTTTACTGATAATCTTATGTTTATGGACTTTTTAAGGGTCGACTATCTAAAATCACCGGACTTATTTGCGGATATCGGGTAGAAGAAATTGAAGACAAGCTGATGCAAAAAATCCGTTACCTCGACAAGCTTGTGGACGAACTTGCAAAAGGGAAGAATATGGAAAAGATTTTGAGAAAATAAAGGCAAAAACAAAGAGCGAAAAACAGTCGTTTTACAACAAACCTGTTTTTCGCTCTTTTTATTTACACCTGCGTGATCAGTATATTTTACACAATCTGAATGCCTTCTTTTTGGCAAAGTTCAATGGCCATTTCACGTAGTTTGAATTTCTGAATTTTACCGCTACCGGTGAGCGGATATTCGCTGACAAAGAAAATATAACGTGGAATTTTGTAACGGGCAATTTTATCCTTGCAAAAATCGCGTACATCTTCGGCTGTAATTTCAGCACCATCGTGCGGAATAATAAATACACCCACATCCTCTCCATAACGTGGCGAAGTTACAGCGATGACCTGAGCATCCTTTACGCCCGGCATGTGATAAAGGAATTCTTCAATTTCGCGGGGTGAAATATTTTCTCCTCCACGAATAATCATATCCTTAATACGGCCTGTAATGCGGTAATTTCCGTCCGGATCGCGCACGCCAAGGTCACCGGAATGCAAATATCCATTTTTATCTATAACCTGTGCTGTGGCTTCAGGATTTTTGTAATAACCCTTCATTACATTGTAACCGCGACAACAAACTTCGCCCTGCACACCGTCAGGTAAATGTTCACCGGTTGCCGGATCGATAATAGCTACTTCGGTAAATTCATAATCACGTCCCACAGTGGTACAACGAATCTCAAAAGAATCTTCGATGCGCGTTTGCGTCATTCCCGGCGAAGTTTCGGTAAGTCCGTACACGCTGGTAATGGTCATAAACATTTTCTCGTTCACCTGACGCATCAGTTCAATAGGACAAAGCGCTCCGGCCATAATTCCTGTACGCAACGAACTCATATCGAAAAGATTAAACATCGGATGATTGAGTTCAGCAATAAACATTGTGGGCACGCCATAAACGGCAGTACAACGTTCCTTATGAATGGAAGCCAGCGTCACAAGCGGATCGAAACGTTCCACCATCACCTGCGTGCTTCCGTGAGTAAGGCAGTTCATAACAGCCAATACCACCCCAAAACAATGGAAAAGTGGAACACAGATGCAAAGTTTATCATCAGAGGTAAACTTCATATGTTCGCCGGTAAGATATCCGTTGTTGGCTATATTATGGTGCGAAAGCATAACTCCCTTCGGAAAACCTGTGGTTCCCGAAGTGTATTGCATATTCACCACATCGTGACAATTGATGGTCGATTTTACAGCATTCAGTTCCTCGTCAGATTTATTTTGTCCGAGCAGCAGCATTTCAGCCGTATTATACATTCCCCTGTGTTTTTCATGACCAATATAAATCACGTTTTTCAGTTCGGGAAAACGGTCTGATTTGAGTTTACCACGTTGTGTGGTTTTCAACTCAGGCAAAAGCTGGTTAATCGTGTTAAGATAATCGTTTCCGGGAACACCATCGGTCATACAAAGCGTGTGCATGTCCGAATTTTCAATTACAAAAGCAAGTTCGTGCGCCTTGTAGTTGGTGTTTACGGTAACAGCTACTGCACCAATTCTGGCACAGGCAAAAAGAAAAGTAAGCCAGTCGGGCACATTTTGCGCCCAGATACCCACATGTACACCTTTGCCAACTCCAATGGCCAACAAACCTTTGGACATATTGTCGACACGGGCATTAAATTCTTTCCATGTAAACCGCAAATCTCTGTCGGAATACACTATATATTCTTTGTCGGGAGTTTCGGCAGCCCAGTATTCGAGCCACTCTCCTATGGTTTTGTCTGATAATTGCATAAATGTTAGTCTCTTATCACAAGGGTGTATATACTACAGCGAGAATTTTAGCAGCCTGATCGTCGGCAGCACTCACAAGGTGTTCCACTATAGAATCATAATAAATGCTATCTCCCTGAGAAAGAATTTGTTCTTCGCGGCCATAATTCACTTTAATTTTTCCGCTTAGCACATAAATAAATTCTTCGCCTTCGTGCGACGAAAGAACGGGTTCCTGAGTTAATGCAGGTTTAATATCGATGATGAAAGGCTCCATATGGCGACCGGCTTTGTTTCCGGCGAGCGCAAAAAAGTCGAGATGTGAATTAGCATTGGAGAGCTGACTCGAAAAAGAAGCAGGTATTTGCGATTCGGTGCTGCGATGCACTACCGGACCCATTTGTTCACTATCATCAAGAAAAGTTCCGAGACGAACACCAAGTCCGCGGGCAATTTTAATCAGCGGAGCAAGCGAAGGAACAACTTCACTTTCGAGAATGAAATTAATTTGCGTATCACTTAGCCCTGTACGATCCGAAAGTTCTGCCATCGAAATGTTTCTGGCAGTCATCACAGAGCGGATTTTTTCACCCACAATATTTTGCTTCATATGTCAATAATTTGAGAATCCCGAACGCCGGGATTAGTTTTAAAAATTTGGATAACGTCGTGCAAAATTAGAAATATTATTCACTCAAAAAAAAGATTTCGGAACGATTTTACAAAAAATCATTCCGAAATCTTACAATCTTCTAATTTTTAGAGCAATTATCTACTTAGTTTTAAGTATTTCCGACATTGCCACTGTATCATTCATTTTTTCGAGTGCTGTTTTCAATGCTTTGTCGGTACGCAACGAAAACTCTACTTCACCTTTCTGAAAATAATAACGTTTAATGATTTCCAGACTCAGAAGCTCGGCAATTTCATCCTTATTATCAGTGATATTTTTACGTACATCGGGAAGTAATTTTTCTTTGAGTGATGCAAACTCAGCTTTAGCTACTTCGTCAAGGCCTTCTATTTTAGCCATTTCGAAAAGTTCGTTGTAATACTTTTGAGTCTGAGAAGTGTAAGTAAAATTCTTTTGTACCAAAAAATCAGTAAAAGCTTTAAAATCGTCTTCTGACAATACAAAATCTGAAGCTTTGGCAATCGAAGGAGTTTTCGACACAAATTCAGTAGCAAAATCGAAATACAGATTTTGTGCAAAAATATAATATGCAATATTCAGTTTGCGATCGTCGGTCACGGTAATATCAGGCACAATACCACCACCATCGCGTACTGTACGGCCATTTCGGGTTTTAAACTCGGTAGTCAGACTATCGGGCACACGACCCACACTGCCATCTTCGTTGCGATGACTGTAATCGATGGCCTGAATGCAGCGACCACTTGGAATATAATATTTAGCTGTTGTAATTTTCAGGTGTCCGCCATAACCTACAGGACGAATATTTTGAACTAAACCTTTACCAAAAGTCCGTTCACCAATCACCAGTCCGCGATCGAGATCCTGCACAGCTCCTGCCAGAATTTCGGAAGCCGAAGCCGAAGCACGATTCACAAGTACTGTCAGCTTCATGTCTGGAAAAACAGGTTCGGTAGGCGTTTTGTAGGTACGTTCGGTCATTTTATTATTGCCTTTGGTAGTCACCACTTCGGTACCTTTGGGTAAAAAGTAGCCCAAAATCTTCACCGCTTCGTCGATCAAACCACCACCATTGTTACGTAAATCAATTACCAAAGCATTGATATTTGAGGTTTTAATCATTTCGTTCACTGTCGATTTCAGTTCGAGCGCCGACTTATCGGTAAAATCCGACAACAGAATATAACCCGTTTGCGGAGCCACCACAGCCGAATAAGCTACCGGATTAATCTGAATTTTTTCGCGTAAAAAGACTTTTTCAACTGCTTTCTTTTCTCCGAAACGTTTCAGTTTGAGTTTAATGGTCGTGTTTGGCGTTCCTTTAAGCCGGTTACTCACATCGCTTACCGACATGCCCGAAGTACTTTTCCCGTCCACTTCCAGAATAATATCGCCTGCGCGCACATCATTTCTTTGAGCGGGCATTCCTTCGTAAGGTTCCGAAACCACAATATCGTTCCCAACTTTCATAATCATTGCGCCAATACCGGCATACTCGCCTGTGGTCATAAAAGTAAGGTCCGAAGTTTCTTCTTCGGGCATGTACACAGTGTAAGGATCGAGTTTCGAAAGCATTTCGTCGATAGCCGTTTTCATCATTTTGTCGTAGTTGAGCGTATCGACATAATAAGCTTCGAGCTCGCGGAAAACAGTATTGAAAACCGACAGATTTTTGCTGATGCGGAAAGTACGGTTATCCTTTGGCGCGGCCCACAAACTCACACTCAGTAACGAAAAAAGAAGTGCAGCAATAAAAAAACGTTGAAATAAAATATTTTTTTTCATATATAATTCAATAAATATCAGTCTTTTTGTAAAAATCTCAGCGAACTTTTCGGTTTCGTGCCCACTCCATCACGTTTGCAGGTGGACGCTCGTGCATAAGTTCATTTTTCATAAAATCCATATAAGGAGCCACGTGGTTGTAAAACATTTTCCAGCCGGCACAAAGGTAGTTCAGCCCCGGCTCGCCATCTTTTGTAAATGCAAAACGGTTTTTCGGACATTCGCCATTGCAGGCAAAAAGAAACTCGCATTCCTTACACTGACGTGGCAGAGTATCGTGTTTGTCGGTTCCGAATTTCAACTGACGTTCCGAATACATCATCGAAGCAAGCGATTCATCATTGATATTTCCGAGTTTGTATTCAGGAAAAACAAAGTGGTCGCACGAATACACATCGCCATTGAACTCCATCACACCTGCATGTCCGCAATGTTTGGCGAGCGTACACACACCGGGCTGAACACCCATCCAGTTGGCAAGTGTAGAGTCGAACATCTGAATGTAGAATTTCCCCACATCTTCTTTGATCCACTCATCGAAAAGTGCGCAGAGAAATTTTCCCCACTGTACAGGTTTCACCGAGAAGTCAGTCAGTTCGGCAACTTCGTGGGGAGCCGAGAGTTTCAGACCGTCGGTGCGGTTACCAATTCGCTCCACTATAGGCGCAAACTGTATGTAACGGCAATCTATTTGTTTGAAAAAATTGTAAAACTCGAGCGGATAGTCGGCATTAAAATCGTTCACCACAGCCATAGCATTAAATTCCACGCCATGTTTTTTGAGCAGATGAATGCCTTTCATAACCTTCACAAAAGTGGGCTGACCTCCTTTGTTGCGGCGATATTCATCGTGAAACTCCTGTGGTCCATCAATTGAGATTCCTACAAGGAAATTATTTTCTTTGAAAAATTCGCACCAGGCATCGTTGAGCAAAGTGCCGTTGGTTTGAATTACGTTGTCAATTTTACGTCCGCGTCCGTACTTTTTTTGAAATTCGAGGGCTTTTTTGTAGAAGCTAACCGGACGCAGCAAAGTTTCGCCACCATGCCAGGTAAAAAGTATTTCGTTCTGTGTCTGCGAATTAATGTATTGTTCGGTGAATTTTTCGAGGAGTGCATCACTCATTAACTGACCTTTGGCCGAAGGATAGAGATTTTCCTTTTCGAGATAGTAACAATATTCGCACTTGAGATTGCAGGCCGACCCTACCGATTTTAACATCACATACATCGGTTTTGCAAAAGGTGCAAAGGTTTTATTCATTACGGGTAAATAGTTTTTTCAAAAGTGTTTTGTTTAATCAAACAAAAATATGGAAAAACTTTGTTTCGGACGTTATAAGCATGTACAAAAAACCAAAAAAGGCATTAATTTAATTTATCAGGCTGTCATAACTTACACAAAATAACTTCATCTGAGAGTTGTTGTTTTTCAGTTTCCAGTTTCAGAGTTTCCTCGTCCAAACTTGTAAGTTCAGAATCTATACACAACATATGACTTATTACGATAAAATCGGGAATCCGATTGTTGCTGATAAACTGATCGAGATACTCTTTGCGACGTTTGAGCATGGCAATATCAAGTTTCAGACAATATACATCGTATTGTTTTTGTCCGAACAGATTCAGATATCGTATGTTCAGGAGATTTTCCTCATGGCAAATCATTTCGTTTTTCCGACACAGCAGTTCGGAAAATTCGTTGCGGAGATATTGCAGTCTCATTCGCAACACGTTTTCTTCGAAACTTTGATCTGCCATAAATGCAAAGACTTTATATTTTCACATTGGGCGGTAGAAAATCGGAAATATCCTTTCCGTAAGTAATAAGGTCGCGCGCCACAGTGGACGAAATATGCGAATATGCCGATTCGGTAAAAAGAATAATGGTTTCGAGGCCGGTGAGGATACGGTTGGTATCGCCAATTGTTCGCTCATACTCAAAATCGCCTACCGAGCGCAGTCCACGCAAAATAAACGCAGCATCCACCGATTTTGCAAAATCAATGGTCAGACTGTTGTACGATTCAACACAAACACGTGGTTCATCAGCAAAAGCCTGTTGAATAATTTCGAGACGCTTTTCGACCGAAAAAAGCGTTTTTTTCGACTGATTGGTACCAATGCCTATCACAATTTCGTCGAATAGCGTTAATCCACGTTTTACAATACTATAATGTCCTATGGTAAACGGGTCGAAAGTACCCGGAAAAATGGCTCTTTTCATGTGTTTATAATTGTCATTATTATTTGTCACATGGAACTCACAAAACAAAATTTAATCATACCCTTGTGGGTCAAAACAGATTAAATTTTGTCATGTTCGTTTCATTTTTTTTAATTCTGGCGTAATAATTGATAGCTCAGCTACGTTTGAAATTCAAACATATACGAAACAACGAACGTATTTGCCTGCAAAGATAATTATTTTATACGGGCTGCAATATTTGATTGAAAATATTGTATAAAATGTAAAGCAGGTGTATAAAAATATTACTTTTGTAAAAGAATCTACCCAAAATTAATCTGAAATGCAACGTAAATTACTTATACTATCGCTTTTTGTATTTATCACTCTGTGTATATTTGCCGGACAGAATGTGGGGAGTTTTCCCGTTCCGGCAAAAGTACAGTTTGCAGGTCAAACCATCCTGCTCGATCGTTACGACATGCGCGAACGCTTCGACCGCGAACAAACGCAAATTGCTTACACACACTCTACCAGCATTTTAATTCTGAAACGCGCCAATCGTTACTTTCCTATTATTGAACCAATATTAAAAGCAAACGGCATTCCCGACGATTTCAAATATCTGGCTGTCATCGAAAGTAATCTCGACACACGAGCACTTTCGCCTGCCACTGCTGCCGGTTTGTGGCAACTAATGCCTGCCACAGCCAAAGAATTCGGACTCGAAGTAACCGACGAAGTAGACGAGCGTTATCATATCGAAAAAGCTACAGAAGCAGCCTGCAAATATCTGAAATCAGCTTTTAACCGTTACCGCAGCTGGACAAATGCCGCCGTTTCGTACAATGCAGGAATGGGAAAAATCAGTTCGGAACAACAAAAACAATATGTACAGGAGGCCTACGACATGTATCTGACGAGCGAAAGCAGTCGCTACCTTTTCCGCATCCTGGCTATGAAACAGTTTATCGAAAATCCGTATCGACTTGGATATCGTATTGAGCGTGATCATTACTATCAGCATATCAACACCACGAAAGTGGCTGTAAATGATTCAATCGGCGATTTGGCCAAATGGGCTCAGGAAAAAGGCCTGAACTATGCGCAACTCAAGGAATTTAATTTATGGCTTCGCGACCGGAAACTCACTAATCCCAAACGTAAAGAATATCTGATTGATATTCCTGATACGGGCGACATGATCTTTAAAAGCTCAAAAATCAAAATTCATAATCCTGTCGACGAATAAAAACGCAGAAATCTCACAACAAAGGACTACTATCATACGTTTTAATAATAACCCAACAAAAAATTGTATTTTATGAAAAAAGTTATTTTCGCAGCAGTACTTCTGCTTACCGTATCGTTTGTAAGTGCTCAGGTTAATTTCGGAATCAAAGCCGGATTCAATTCATCGCTAAACTTAGACAACATACCTTCTGTAAGGTCGGGAGAATATGATTTGACCAATGTAAAATCGGAACTCAATAACGGTTTCCACCTCGGTGCTTTTGGCCGTTTGTTTTTCGATAAAGTCTATATTCAGCCTGAATTGCTTTATTCAATGCAAAAAAAAGATTATGAATTCACCATTCAGGATGCTTCAAGTCAGGACATTGACGTGGAAAAATATGTAACTTTCAGCACAGTGGATATTCCTTTACTGATTGGCTATAAACTATTAGATTTAAAAGTGGCTAATTTACGGGTATTTGCCGGACCAAAATTCCGACTTAATGCAGGTTCGCAGGTATCGTTTAAAAACCTTACCAACTCAGATCCTATTGATGTGGAGGCATTGAAAGGCGAATTCAAGGATTCGCAGGTAGGACTCGAAGCCGGTGCCGGCGTGGATATTCTGATGTTCTCGCTCGATGCCCGAATGAATCTGATCAACAGTCTTCACACTGCAAGCTGGGAAACGAAACCTGATTTGAATTCAAATTTTGTAATTTCACTTGCCTGGAAAATATTTTAATTTTTCACATAAATAATTGTTGAGCCGCGGGGAATTTTCCTGCGGTTTTTTTTATCATACAACCGGAAGTCGCGTCACTGACACTAAACTCTAAAGCCAAACTTTTTTGTATCTTTGCAGTCCAAAATGCAAATGTAAAAAACGATGAATTTAGAAGCAACCATTCAATCGGCAGTAGCACAGGCTGTCAGCGTGTTATATCAGTTCGAAACCGAGCCCGCTCAAATACAGTTACAAAAAACAAAAAAAGAATTTGAAGGCGATGTCACAGTCGTTGTATTTCCTTTTGTAAAAGCAGCGCGTAAATCGCCCGAAGGTGCCGGTCAGGAAATTGGCGAATACCTTGTACAAAACAGCCATGTTATTTCAGCATTTAATGTAATCAAAGGTTTTCTGAACCTGAGCATTAACCGCACCTATTGGATTGATCTACTGAACAATATCAGTGCAGATGAGAAATTTGGAACTGTCGTTTCTGACGACAATTCGCCACTTATGATGATTGAATATTCGTCGCCCAACACCAACAAGCCACTTCACTTAGGACATATACGCAATAACCTGCTCGGATTCAGCATTTCTGAAATTCAGAAAGCCAACGGTTGGCAGGTAGTAAAAACCAATATTGTAAACGACCGTGGTATTCATATCTGTAAATCGATGCTCGCATGGAAACTTTTCGGCAACGGCGAAACTCCCGAAAGCACAGGCATGAAAGGCGACCATTTGGTTGGAAAATACTACGTGGTTTTCGACAAGGCTTACAAAGCTGAAATAAAAGAGCTTATGGAGAAAGGCCTGACCGAAGAGGAAGCCAAGAAAAATGCTCCGCTTATGCTCGAAGCTCAGAAAATGTTGCTGGCCTGGGAGCAAAACGATGCCGAAGTGCGTCAGCTTTGGGAAACCATGAACGGTTGGGTGTATGCAGGTTTCGACGAAACTTACAAAGAACTGGGCGTTAATTTCGACAAAATATATTACGAATCAGACACATATCTTACCGGAAAAACGGAAGTGGAACGTGGTGAAGCCGAAGGGTCTTTCTATCGTCGCGAAGATAATTCGGTTTGGGCTGATTTGACTTCGGACGGACTAGACGAAAAACTCCTGCTTCGCGCTGATGGTACTTCTGTATATATGACTCAGGACATTGGTACAGCCAAACTTCGCTACAACGATTACAAAATCGACAAAATGGTGTATGTAGTTGGTAATGAGCAAAATTATCATTTTCAGGTACTCTCTCTCCTGCTCGACCGTTTGGGTTACGAATGGGGAAAAAGCCTTGTACACTTTTCCTACGGAATGGTTGAACTGCCCGAAGGAAAGATGAAAAGTCGCGAAGGAACTGTGGTTGATGCCGACGATTTGATGGCCGAAATGATAGAAACCGCCCGCGAAACTTCGCAGGAACTTGGCAAACTCGACAATTGCAGCGAAGAAGAAATTCGCGAAATTGCCCGCATGGTTGGACTGGGTGCTCTCAAATACTTTATTCTGAAAGTGGATCCGCGCAAAAACATGACCTTTAATCCTAAAGAATCAATTGATTTTAATGGAAATACAGGTCCGTTCATTCAATACACACATGCCCGTATCAAATCGGTTTTGCGTAAAGCTGCCGATCAGGGAATAAATTTTGGAACAGAAATTGATAATACGCTTGAAATCTCTGAAAAAGAAAGTTATCTGATTCAATTGCTTTCAGGATTCCCCGCAGTAGTTCGTCAGGCCGGCGAGGAATTTAGTCCTGCACTTATAGCCAACTATACCTACGACCTTGTGAAGGAATACAATCAGTTCTATCACGATTTTTCAATTCTGAGAGAAGAAAACGAAACACTGAAAATTTTCCGTCTGAACCTTTCGGAAGCCATTGCCAAAGTAATTAAAACTGCAATGGGACTTTTGGGAATTGAAGTTCCGGAGAGAATGTAGGCTCTGAATTTTTGGATTTCAGAGTTTCAGGTTTCAAAGTTTTGGGTTGATTGGTTAATTAGCTGATTGGTTAATTAGTTGATTAGTCGATTTGTTAATTAGTCATTATTTTTCAGAGACGATACTATTAAATAGTAAATGGTAAATGATCAAATGGTAAATTATCAATTGTCAACTATCAACTGTCAACTATCAATTGTTATTTGTTCTTTTTTCCACCATATCGGGATTATTATGAAAAAAATCTACAAACTACTGTTTCTGCTGGCTGTCACAATGCTGACTTTCGCCTGTTCGTCGGGCTACAAGGCCATGAAAAAAGGCGATTATTACAAAGCTGTAATCGATGCTGTGGACAAGCTTAGAAGTTCACCCCGCAGCGATAAAGCCGGTTATGTGCTCACAAAAGCATATCCTCTGGCTGTGAAAGCTGCTGAACGCGATATTGCTGCAGCTATTGCATCGAATCATCAAACTGCCTACGAAACTGTGGTTTACGAATATGAACGAATCAACCAAATGGCCAATGCCATTTACAAAACGCCAAGAGCCAGTGAACTGATTCCCGAACCTGTGACTTATCATGCCGAATTGACCGCAGCCCGCGAAAAAGCAGCTGCACAGTTCTACGATTTGGGTCTCAGAGCACTCGATGCAGGTACTGTGGAACAGGGACGATACGCCTATCAGTTTTTCAATAAAACAAATGAATTTCAATATGGCTACCGCGATGTGCTGAATCTGATTGAAGAAGCCCGATATGCTGCAACCCTCCGCGTGGTGGTCGAAAAACCGCTTACAGGTCGTTCATACCAACTCTCAGCCGATTTTTTCAGCGACGAGTTAATGTCAGAAGTCAGTCAGTACTTACGCAAACGTTTTATTCGTTTTTACAATTTCTACGAGTATCAACAAAACCGCGAACTACAACCACATCAGTTTCTGGTGCTGAATTTCGAGGATTTCTCGATTGGAAATGTGCGCGACACTAAAAACACAGTGGAAATGAAAAGCGACAGCGTAAAAGTGGGAACTGCTACCGTAAACGGAAAAAAAGTTGATGTGTACAATGTGGTTACTGCCAGGTATCATACGTATCGTCGCGAAATAAAATCGGGTGGCGTGCTGAGCGTTCGTATTTTCGATGGACAAAACCGTCTGATTCAACAACGTAATTTCGCCGGAGAATATGTGTGGTACACTACCTGGGCTTCGTATAATGGCGATGAACGGGCACTGACCGCCGAGCAAAAAAACAGCATAAACCGACAACCTCAGATTCCACCTTCTCAACAGCAACTATTTGTGGAATTTACTAAGCCCATTTACTCGCAGGCAGTAAGTTATATAAAAAGTTATTACAACCGTCAATAAGTGCAAATCAAAAGCCGATAGTTTTTTATAATTATCGGCTGTTTTTTTACAAATGACTCTGAAAAATGCATGTCATTAGGTTAACTATATTTGCCAAATTTTATATACTTTTGCTATCGATTTTCCAACAGAAATAAATTCATTATATTCACTTGTATATAAACAGATTACCCTCATGAAACTTTCGGATAAAATTCAGATTTTAAACAATAAACCTAATACTGTTCGTCATTTCGCAATGTTAGTGTTGTCAGGTTTTATATTTCTGACTTCATGTAAAACCCTACAGGTCGAAAAACCCCGCGAATCGTATTTACCTTCATCGCTTGAACCTGCTTTGTCGGAGTTTCCGTTGCAGATAGAAATTGATGTAAAAAAACTGGAAAGCACGGTAAATAAATCGCTTCAGGGATTGCTGTACGAAGGCAATCAGCTCAACAATCAGGATTTGAGTGTAAAGGTATGGAAATCGTCCGATTTCCGTTTTACCGTGAATAACAACGTGATTGAATACAAAGTGCCACTGAAAGTATGGTCGCGATTCGGTTGGAAAATGGAAAAATTCGGACTTTCGGTTGGCGACCATTACGAAGCCAACGGAAATATTGCACTATCCTACAAAACAACTATCAACATCGATAAAAACTGGAAACTGGTAGCCAAAACCACGCCTAACGGATATCAGTGGATTGAAACTCCGCGCATTTCGGTAGCCGGAGTGAACGTGCCTGTTACTCCCATTGCCAACATTGCCATGTCGCAAAGTTCGGGCCTTATCACAAAGGAAATTGACAAAGCGCTGGCTGACATGGTCGATCTGAAAAAATACGCAGCAATGGCATGGACTATGGCTCAGCAACCTGTTCAGGTTAGCGAAGAAAATAATTTGTGGGTAAAGATTACGCCTAAAGACATTTACATGACTCCGTTCAGCACTTCAGGAAATAAGTTGACTGTGGGAATGTCGCTTTCAGGGCTTGTGGAATCGTTTATGGGTGCAAAACCAGCCACCCCGAAACAGGCAGCTCTGCCTGCTTTCAAAATGCGTCCCACAGCACCTCAGCAATTTAATGTAAATCTGGCTGCCGATGCTACTTTCGAAAAAATTTCGGAACTTGCCCGTGCACAATTACTGAACAAAACATTTAAAGACGGAAAACGATCGGTCACCATTACCGGATTAAACCTGTACGGAAGCGAAGGTCGTGCCATTGTGGAACTTGATGTGACCGGGTCGGTAAAAGGACGAATTTATTTCAGTGGAAATCTGCAATATAATCCTGAAAAAATGGCTGTGGAAATTACCAACCCCGAGTTTGACCTGAAAACAAAAAATGCTCTGCTCAAATCGGCCGACTGGTTGCTGCATGGATTTATTCTCAATAAACTTTCGCCTTACCTCACTTATCCGGTGAAAGAAGATCTTGAAAATCTGAAAATTGAAGCCAACAAAATGCTGGCTGGCTACAGCGTGTACGATGGCGTTTCGCTGGTTGGGTCGCTCAACACCATCACAGTGGAGAAAGTGGATTTAGTGCCCGGTGCTGTGCGTCTTTCGGCCAATGTAAAAGGAAATGTGGTTCTTAAAGTCGACGAACTGAAGTTCTAAACTTACAGAATAAGAGAACGCAAATTTAGCTCCGCAGACCGTTGGTTCGCAAATTTTCACAAATACTGATTGAATACTTACTTTAATGTTGAATGGAAGTAATATCTGATTTGTGAAAATTTGCGCAATTTGCGTTCAAAGAAAATTCTACTCCCCTATCCACAACTCAACTTCTGAACACAAACCACTTGGCACAGTTTCCCAGTTGGCATAATACGGTGGTTTGTAGCCGATGTTTACGATGTTTATTTCGTTGAAAATTTTCCAGTTTACTCCACGCCGGTCGTAATCGGCAATGCGGTTAGCGGGCAAATTGGTTACTTCTATTCGTAATTCATTTTTTCCGGCAAGCAATAAACCACTCAGGTCAATTTCAAAAGGTGCAGCCCACACCACACCCGCTTCTTTTCCGTTCAGGAACACGCGCGCACTTTCTCGCACGTCGCCCAAATGCAGATATACCTGTTTATTCAGATCAGCTGCATTGAATTCGAAAGTAGTTTCGTACGCAGCTGTTCCGGCATTAATTTTCAATGTAGGACAATCAATTTCAGTCCACGAATGCAGATTCTGAAGCGTAAAAGTATCTTTCACTTGAGGTTCACTTTGCACAAAATACATTTTCCAGACATTGTTCAATGCAAATCGTTTTTGCTCCTGAGCACTGTATTTCCAGTCGGCCAGATCACTTTGTTTTTCGGTAAATGTTTTCAGAAAAACCGACTGTCCGGATTTCAAATCCATATAAACCTGCGTGCGTCCGTTTTGTTGGCGAACTGCAGATTTTCCATTTTTCCCTGTCATTGGATCGAAAAATTCAGCCGATTCAGCATGTACAGCAAGCGTCATCCAATCGCGCGTATCTTTTTCGTGCAATGCGCTGATAAAATATAAATGTCCGTCGTCATTCGCACGACGAATTGCATGCAAACCATAAGTTGAAATCATTTCTTCCGAAGCAGTTCCAATGGCTTTCAGCGTTTCATTGTAGTCGGTACCGGAAATAAACCGACCTTTTTCATACTGACTGACAGTCACTTTCGAAAAATCTGTTTTAATATTTTTCAAAACTTTTTTCAGCAGTTCTCTTCTTTGCTTTAAATCCTTTAATCCGGGAACATCATTCGGAGTATTTTCCAGAAAAACCACCGTTGCGCCTTCTGCTACAAGTTTACGAATGTGCTGTAACACCTCTACAGGCATCTTTCGGACTGCAGGCAAAATCAACGCTTTGTAAATTGCACCTCCTTTGGTCACAATTTTGCCATTTTCGCAGCGGGCCGAAAGCACGAAACTATCTGAGCTATAATCCACATCGTAACCATTCTGATAAATAGATTGCACCGCGTGAATAAATGCAGGCATCCGTTTTTCCATGCTGTGAATATCGAACTGCAACAAGCGTCCCTCCTGATCGTGCCACACATCGTATACCGGCAGATACAGCAAAAAGTCATTATCGGGCTTTCCGGTACGCAAAAGGCTCTGACACCGCTCAATATACTGCATCATGGCAGGAGCATCACGCCAAATAGTGTTGGTGGGCGACATGTCGATAGAAGCATAAAACTTCCATCCCGGCCAGGCGGCTTCGCGGGGCGAATAAGTTGTTCCATGAAAATTCATACGGTTCACACCAGCCACAAACATCAAATCGAGATCGGGTTTGCATTGCGACAGCGAAGTGCGGAAATGCTCGGTAAGCCATGTAAAAGTTTCAGACGAAATCAGCTTTTTGCCCGAAATATGCGCAGCCGACGAAGCGTATTTCAGCATCGAAAAATCAGCATCGTTTTTGCGTGTCAGCGAATCGCGGCGTAAACCTTTTATTCCAAAATCGCTGAGGCCAAAACCTTCAATTTCGGGAATATCCACTGTGGCATACAAATCAATCAAATTTCCGGGTGAACCGTGTGCCTGATTGCGGGTAATGCTTGCGTGACTGTGCGCCCAATCAGTCCATTTGCGGGTAAAATTTTCGAGCAAAAGATCCGAAATAGTTTCGCGATAATCGGCCACAAGGCGTACGGTAAGATCGCTTCGTTCCTTTGCCAAAAATGCAGGCAAATGCAACTCCAGTTTATAGCCGCGACGGCGTTCGAACTGTTCGAAAAAGTCTTCTGTCCAGTCGGCGCCATACACTTCGTACGAATCGTTGAAAAAAGCGTGTGGATAAGGGCTGCCCGAAGTTTTAAAAGCCTTTTCGAAATGAGCCAGATATTTATCAACAGCAGAGGCCGAGAAATGATCCATCACCAAACCTTCGCCACCGGGTGCTGCGCGTTTTACCTGCTGAAATGTTTTTCCGTTGAATGCAGCTATTAGTCGCCAATTGCCTTTCGGCGCTTTCCACCTAATATTTCCTTCGCTACCCACTAATTTTGTAATATCGAGCACACGTTTTCCGCTGTAAGCCATCAACCTTTGCAGTACAGCATCTTTTTGCTGACGCTTATCTTCAGGAATGATTTTTTCAGAAAAAACCGATTTGCCATTCACCTGATATTCCCGAATAATCAGTTTCGAGGCTGCATCGCGCACTGTCACTTCGGGTCCACCGAAAGGCCAGCCTGTACCTGTATTCATGTCGGTTTCCATGCCCAAACGCATTGTTTCGGCAATAGTAAACGACAACATTTTCATCCATTGCGGCGAAAGAAAAGCGATATTGTTGGCATCGTTGTTTTGCACACCGTAAATGGGCGTAATTTCCACTGAACCAATTCCAGCACGGGCATATTCCTGCAGGTTGTAAGCCAGATTCACCGTATCGACAGCGCTACCAAGCCACCACCAACGTGTTCCGGCTTTTGAATTATCGTCGCACATTGCAGCAGTCTGAATACCAAATAAAAAAGACAGTAAAAATGCAATACTGTAAAATAATTTATTCATCAGTCTAAATAATGTTATTGTGAGTTCTCAATTCAGGGTCAAACATTTAATTTTCAAATCCTCAAATCCTCAAATTTTCAAATTTTCAAATTTTCAAATTAATTTTCCTATTTTCTAAAATCAAAAACCAGATGCATCTTAATTCCTTCGTCACCTTTTTTTATACGGATTGAAGCAGGCTGACTGTTTGGTCCGTGATGCTCAATCGGTTTAAAGTCCCTGATAGCCGGAATTTCGTAAAGAAACGACAGATCGCCTTCCGGAAAATCGGGCATCGTATTTTTGCCATCCTGGCGGAATTTAGGTTCTTCGGGTGTAAATACTCTGAAAAACACACCATCGCTCAGACTGTAAATACTAAAATTCTGTTCAGCAGTTTGCATGGTTGCCCAATACAAATTGGCGTGATAACCTTTAAACTCCGGATAAACAAGACTTTCGAAACTTTCGCCCGTAATGGTATTGTTATAGTCCTTTTGCCACAAACCGTAGTTTGTACCACGAATACGGTTTTTCCATACGCGATACGGACCGCGTCCAAACCATTGCATACCTTTCGATTTTGCTTCGGGATAACTGAAAGTCAGACCGAAATTTGTAATATTTTCCTCCATAAACGAATCGTCGAAACCGCCACCAAAATCAGCACGATTGAGCATCACAGCCGACATTTGAAGCAATCCTGTACTGTTCATTTCCCAGCGAATAGAATCCACTCCGCCAAAATATTTGAACGTCACCACTGCTTTGTCGCCCTCCATGCGCGCCTGATATTTATCGAAGCGGGTTTTAATGCCCACAGCCACAGGACCATTTATGAATGAGATATTTTCATTTTCGTTTTGAACTTTCAGAATTAAACCGGACGATTTGGCAAAAGTCACAGTCAGCTCAGCCCATTTCAGGGTCACATTTTCATCATCTTCGAGCAATTGAGCAGCCTGAGTTGATTTTTGCGAGGCAATGGCCTTTGCATGATACGCAGGAGCTGTTTTTACAGGAAAGGTGCGCGTAAAAAGTACATTCCCATCCGCATCGACACTTTCAATTTCAAGCACATCGCCTTCGAACAGTTTTGCACCAATTCCGAGATTTACTTTTCTTGTTTCATTGCGTTCAATAGCCGGAAGTTTCACTTCTCCGTTAGTAAGCACTGTTTGCACAGCTTTATTCAGAGGCGAACCCACTTTCAGCACTTTGTATCGCAGTTTGCAACCTTCGAGCGAAAGAAAAAGATAATCGTTACTCACAAATATATCGCCGTTGAATGATGGCGTAATCAAAAAATCGCGTATTTTCACAGGCGACCATATTTCACGAACAGTATAGTAGCTGCCTTCCTTTTCGCGATAAGGGCCGAGAATTCCATCTGTTCCGTTGTACATTTCCGAATCGAGGATGCCACCTTTATCAACTCGTCTCACGGCATTGTCGGAAAAATCCCACATAAAAGCACCCACAAAAAGCGGACTTTGCGTGTATTTGTTCCAGAAATCCTCAAGTCCTGCGCCATGTCCCTGATCGTACATTCCGTGCATAAATTCGGTTGGCATAAAAAGTTTGTAGCCATTGTTGAAGCGTGCAATTCCGGTCTGATAAGCAGGATAATGATGCGTATCGAGCTCATTAAAATCGGCCCAGGCATGAATTACGTGGCGTTTTTGCGGATCGTACACATGAAAAAGCCGGTCGAGTTCGTAGTTCCAGCCACCTTCGTTGCCATTGCTCCAGATAATGATAGACGGATGATTTACATCGCGGGTAATCATCTCACGCACCAGTTTCGAGCCCACTTTTGTGTCGTAAGCATTCTGCCAGCCGGCTAATTCATTCACTGAAAACAGACCGAGCGAATCGCACACATCCAGAAAATGTTTGTCGGGCGGATAATGAAAGCGCACCGCATTGATGTTCATCTCTTTCATCAGTTTCACATCCTGAATGCTTATTTCTTTGTTGGTGGTTCGCCCGCCATCAGGATGAAACGAATGACGATTGATACCTTTCATCACTATTTTCACGCCATTCACGTAAAGTCCATCGCGTTCGCGAAAATCAATAGTTCGAAAACCAATTCTTTCGGTATGCGTATGCACTTTTTTACCCGCTTGGTCTTTCAAATCGATGATCAACTCATAAAGTTCGGGCGTTTCGGGCGTCCAGTTTTTCACCTTATCCCATTGTGTGGTAATTTGGTGACTTGCTGTGGCAGATTTCAGTTTTTGCGAAAAGCTACGAAATGTAGCATTACCTCTGAGTGGTTTTATAGTGTATTCGAGCATGAAACCTTCGGGAAGCGGATTTGTAAAAATATCGGCGCTAAATTCACCATTGGCTTTGGCATTTACAGCAATGCGTTCAATGTGGTTTACAGGTTTGGCAGTAAGATAAACGGGACGGTAAATACCCCCGAACAGCCACCAATCGGCACGACGTTCGGCTGCATTCACCAATCTGTCGGCTGAATGTTTCGAGACTTTTACTTCTAATTTGTTTTTTCCTGAAAATTTAAGTTTATCGTTGATATTGTATGTAAAACGGTAAAAACCACCCTGATGCATTTCTCCGGCTGATTGTCCGTTTATTTTCACTTCAGCATCCGTCATTACTCCTTCGAACACAATTTCCACAACTTTGTCTTTCCAGTTGCGTGGCAAATTGAAAGAGTATTCGTAAAACCCTTCTTCCATGCTCGGATTTTTCAGCCCTGCTTTGTACCAGCGTCCGTATGTATATTCGCCAAAGCCCTGAAGCTCCCATTGCGAAGGCACTTTTATTTTGCTCCACTTTTTGCTTTTATTCCCTTCGGTACAATAAAATTTCCATTCCTTTTCGTTGCCCAATCCGGTCCCCGAAAGGTACAAAAGTTCGGTATCGGCAGCATACATCAAAGCCGACAAAAGGAGCGTTATTGCCAAAAGTATATTTTTCATAAATATCTGATTGATTATTATTTCAGGCAAATCTAACTAAAAAGAATATAATGCAGGTGATAAAAACAAGTCAATAATTACAAAATGAACGATAGCAAATTAAATAGTACAATTTTCAGGGGTGAGAACAGTGGATAATTGACAGTTGAGAGTTGATAATGGATAATTTTCTATTTACCAGTTTATCAATTTATCATTTACTATTTTATCATTTACTATTTAATAGTATCGCCTCTGAAGACAAAAACCATTCAACCAATCAACTAATTACCAATTAGCCAACAAAACCAAAACTCATATTTCAGGTACAAAAAGTCCGTTTTTGGTAGTCTTTTGAAAAAATCTTAGCTCAACTCTTTTGGTTATATAGAAAAAATGATACTTTTGCAGAACTAATTAGTACTAACAAAAAATTTTTGAAAAAATGGCTTACGTAATTTCAGAAGATTGTATTGCTTGCGGATCGTGCATTAGCGAATGTCCTGTTGACGCGATTTCGGAAGGCGATATCTATGTGATTGATGCAGATGTATGTACCGATTGTGGTACTTGTGCTGATGTTTGTCCTTCAGAGGCAATCAGCCCGGCATAATTAATCATATGCAAAACAAAAAAAAGAGACCTGATTTTTTAAAAATCCGGTCTCTTTTCTTTATATGAATATCCGACTAAAGCTTCACAGGCTCCACTGAAAAGCCATTTTTCTCCAGTTGTTTGATCAATCCTGTTTCGCCCACAAGGTGCAGACAACCCACAGCAACCACACCCGATTTGGTTTCGAACAATTTATTAAGCTTGCTGATCCATTTCAGATTACGTGTATCCACAAGCGCTTTTTTATATTCCTCGGTCATATCTTCGTCTTCGCTGTAGAGTTCTTCCATTTTTTTCAGATCGCCTGCCAGATATGCCTCATCAAGTTTTTGCATTTGCTCAATGCCTTTCTCCTTTTCCTTCACCGATTTCACAAGTATTTCGGCCTGTTTTTCGAGCGTAAGAGAGTTGAACAAAACTTCGATTTGCTCATCAGCAGTTTCCAGTTCCACAATATCTTTTTTGGCCTTTTTCCCTGCTTTTTGAATAATCAAATCCAGTGCTTCCGGTTCTTTACTTATTTTCTTATTTTTAGTGTATACCGAAACTGAATACAAATTGCTGAGCATAGCCGGTTTAAAACTACCCAGCTTATCCAGTCCAATGCCCAAAAGCTCCTTAAATTCAGTATCGAGCAGTTTATAATCCTCTTCCGAAATCAAATCCCTGATATTTTGCCCTTTCATCATTGCTCCTTTCATGATTTTCATTTGCATCCCCATCATGTCAGACATATCAATTTCGTTTACAACCACATCCACATCTTTTACGAGTGACAGCACCTTTTGTAATTCAGGAACTTTATCTTTATCAATTAAATGATGCGTTCCAAACAGATACGACGGATTTTTCAATCCGTTTCCGGTTACTTTCCACAGAATCTGGGCATTGAGTTGCATTACACACACAAATGCCAACAGAATGATAAAACTTAGTTTGTTTTTCATTTTTTTGATTTAAAATTAAATTGTTGTTTTATAAATATCAGGATAAATTCAGAATACAGAAAACTATTTTTTAAAGCGCACTTTCAATAATATCATGCAGTTTTTGCATAAGTTCGGGCTGCTTCTCATGTTCATAACCTTCCACTTCCACAGGTTCATGAACGATCATCTCAATAGTACCGGGTGTTATAATAAATCCATTGCGTGGCAAACGCTCAAAACAACCGCGCAGAGTCACAGGCACAATAGGCAAATGCAAATCGGTAGCCATACGAAAAGCTCCTTTTTTGAACTTACCCATTTGTCCGGTGTAAGTGCGCGTTCCTTCAGGAAAAACCACAACCGACACTCCGTTTCGCAGTTGCGCTTCAGCCTTGTCGAGGCTTTTCTTTGCTGCCACAGGATTTTTTCGATCAATGAAAATATGACCTGCCGACTCACAGGCTTTTCCCACAAGCGGAATTTTTCGCAACTCGGCTTTCATTACCCATTTAAAAATCATGGGCAACCAGCCATACACCACAAAAATGTCATATATACTCTGATGGTTTGCTGCAATGACATATGATTTTTTTGGGTCAAGTTTCTCAAGTCCGGTGATTTTTACTTTTATAAAAAGTAAATAACAGAAAAAACGTCCCCACCAGCGCGCCGGAAAATACGAAAACTGGGCATTTGGAAAAATTGGCGATAAAATAATGGTAAAAACAGCCGTAAGAATGGTGAGTATAATCAAAACAGGAAGAGCAACGAGCCACTGATATAAAACAAATAGCGGATGGGGTTTTGTTTTCATAATTCCAAACTTGATTCAACCTGCAAAATTATTAAAAAAATCGGTATACACAACAAAAAAACCGAAGCGTTAAAACTCCGGTCCTCTTATTTGTTTAAATCTGAACTTTACTTTTCGCAACTGACTTACGAACAAGCCAGAAACCACAATGACAATTCCCGTTATTTTGAGCCAGGTCAGACTTTCGTCGAGTACCCACCATGCAAAAATGGCTGTAAACACAGGAATCAGGTTTACAAACACATTCGTTCGCGCCACGCCAATTTCACGAACCACACCGGCAAACAGCACAAAAGCAATGACCGATGCAAAAACTGCCAACATAAGGAGCGAAGTGACAGCTTCTGTGGTAATCTTAATTTCAGAAATGGTTGAGAGATCTGTGACAAAAAAAGTTGGAATAAAATAAATCAACGCAATAGCACTCTGGTACAGAATAATATTCAAAGTGGAATAATGAGCGGGAATTTTTCGCAACACTGTAGTGTAACTGATGGCCGAAAATACTGCCAGAAAAAGCAGGGCAATTCCAACCAGATCAGCTGTAAAACCTCCCGAAGGTTCATAAATCACCAGAAAAACACCAGCCAGCGACACCAGAATACCAAGCACATTCATCCACCCGATTTTTTCGCGCAAGAGTACAAATGCCAGCACAGGTGCAAAAAGCGGAATAGTGGACACAATCACCGAAGCCAGCGTCGATTCCACACGCACAAGTCCGTAGGTTTCCCCGATATAATACATGTATGGCTCAAAAAATGCCAGTAAAAAGAACCACTTGATATCTTCACGCCGGATTTTTTGCAGTTTTCCGCTGAAATACGAAATGGAAAGTAAAAGCAAAGAAGCAATAATCAGCCTGAGCGTAATGAGCGTCACAGGCTGAAAAGTTTCGATGGCTATGCGTGTCCATATAAACGATACCGACCAGAAAATCATGGCCAGCACAATGGAACCGTATAATTTCACTTGCTGCATATTGCCACTACAATATGTCGCGCATATCCGATTCTATTTGCGCCCACACTTCGTCGGTCATTTTAGCGCCGAGTACTTCCACCACATTTCCTGATACGAGCGAACCAATTTTCCCGCAGGCTTCGAGCGGATAATTGCTGGCCAATCCGAACAGGAAACCGGCAGCATAAAGGTCGCCGGCGCCTGTAGTGTCGATGCAATTCGACAAACGTGGTTTTACAAGCACTTTTTCATCGCCTGATTTAATAAACGAACCATCCTTGCCCACTTTTACCACAGCAATATCGCAAATGCCGGCAATAAAATCGAGGGCTGCTTCAGGCTCCTGCGAAGTGAATGCACGTGCTTCTTCTTCGTTGGCAAAAACAATATCCACGTATTTTTCCACAATTTCGAGCAGGAAACCGAGATTTGCTTCCACCACATTGTAGCTTGCCAGATCGACTGAAACTTTCAAACCCGCTTCCTTAGCCATTTTTACAGCTGTACGAATCAGATCGTGGTTTTGAACCAGATATCCTTCAATATGGAAAATATCGTAACCATGAAACATTTCATGTGTCAGATCAGAAGCTTCCAGTTCGCAGGCAGCTCCCAGAAAAGTACAAAGTGTACGCTCACCGTCGCCTGAAACCAACACAGTGCATTGTCCTGAAGCCGTTTCGCTGTATTCAAGATGTGGAGTCACACCATTTTTAAGGGTATCGTTCATAAAAAACTCACCCACAGTATCTTTTCCGATTTTACCAATAAATCCGGCTTTAGCTCCGAGTCGTGCCACACCGTTCACGGTATTAGAAGCAGAACCTCCGGTGGCCATTTTGGGTGTAATATGTGAAAGCAAAGAAGTTATTTCATTCGATTTTCCGCCATCAACCAGTTGCATACTGCCTTTGGGCAAAGCAAGACGCGATAAAACTTCATCACTATCTATTTGTAATAAAATATCTGTCAGGGCATTACCCATTCCTAAGATTTTCTTCATAAATTAATTCTTTTATTTTTGTGCAAAGATATTGCATAATTCAGGAAAAGCAATTACTTTTGCACCGCAAATGCAGAAAAAATTCTTCCTTAGCTCAGTCGGTTAGAGCATCTGACTGTTAATCAGAGGGTCCTTGGTTCAAGTCCAAGAGGGAGAGCAAAAGCAAAGAAAAGTCGTAGAAGTACGGCTTTTTTTATCCTGAAAAGGAACAAAAAGGAACCATACGAAATTTTGTTGTTCCTTAACAACTCAAGGTTTGCACAAGTCATAAGTTTTTATTACTTTTGCAAAGCATTTGAAAAAACAAATGACAAATTCTTCCTTAGCTCAGTCGGTTAGAGCATCTGACTGTTAATCAGAGGGTCCTTGGTTCAAGTCCAAGAGGGAGAGCAAAGCCACACTAATTGTGTGGCTTTTTTTGTTTTTATAACCCCACACAACTCACAGCCATTTTTCAAACAAAAAAAAGAGCTATTCCCAAAAAGGAATAGCTCTTAATATTTATTGTTGCTACAGCTTATTTTACTGTATCCATGTGTGCGATAAGGTCAAGCACTTTGTTTGAATAACCCCACTCGTTGTCATACCAGCTAACAAGTTTCACGAAGTTGCCGTTCAATGCGATACCAGCACCTGCATCAAAGATAGAAGTACGTGAGTCAGTTGTAAAGTCAGTAGAAACTACTGAATCTTCAGTGTAACCAAGGATACCTTTCATTTCGTTTTCAGAAGCAGCTTTAACAGCAGCTTTGATTTCGTCATAAGAAGCAGCTTTTTCCAGACGTACAGTCAGGTCCACTACAGAAACGTCAGCAGTAGGAACGCGGAATGCCATACCGGTAAGTTTTCCGTTCAGTGCAGGAATTACTTTACCTACAGCTTTAGCAGCACCAGTCGACGAAGGAATAATGTTTCCAAGAATCGAACGACCACCTCTCCAGTCTTTAGCAGAAGGAGCATCCACAGTTTTCTGTGTGTTGGTAGCAGCGTGAACAGTAGTCATAAGACCTTCGAGGATACCAAATTTATCGTTGATTACTTTAGCAAGAGGAGCCAAGCAGTTAGTAGTACAAGAAGCGTTTGATACGATATCCATGTCAGCTTTGTAAGCGTCGAGGTTAACACCACAAACAAACATAGGAGCGTCGTTAGAAGGAGCAGAGATCACAACTTTTTTGGCACCGCCTGCAAGGTGAGCTTTGGCTTTGTCAATAGTAGTGAAAACACCAGTTGATTCAACAACATAGTCAGCACCAGAAGCACCCCAACCAATGTTAGCGGGATCTTTTTCAGCAAAGAAAGCAACTTCTTTACCATTCACAATCAGTTTACCATCTTTATTTTCTGCAGTTCCCTGGAATTTACCGTGTACAGTGTCGTACTGCAACATGTAAATCAGATAGTCAAGATCCAAAAACGGGTCATTTACTGCAACGACTTGCACATCGTTTCTTTCTTGAGCAGCACGGAAAACCAAACGTCCGATGCGGCCAAAACCATTGATACCTACTTTAATCATTTTATTTTATATTTAAAAATTGAGTTTCTGAAAAATCAAGTGCAAAATTACGAATTTCTGTCCAATTCACAAAATAAGACATTATATAATTACATATTTTTTATTCTTTGCAATGTCCGGATGGCAATTTGTAAGTTGCTGCATAAGAAAGCATATTTCGGTGTAAGCACAAATAAATTTTCCGAAGCTCAGCAGGGCTTCGGTTTAGATTATTTTTTCGGGTATTTTATTTACACATATACTTTCCCGGAAAACAAAAACAGCACTTACTTAACGTCTTTCTTTTTATCGGTATTGATACCAAATATTTTGTAGAGCGGACAAAAGTTCACCAGACTGGTTACTGTAAGCAGCAACGCCACAACCAATGCGGCAATACCAAGTGCTCCGGTCAGAATTTCTTTATAAAACAGCACTATAAGCACTATAGCCAATGCTAAACGAATAAGCTTATCGTTCGATCCAATGTTTGCTTTCATAATTTTATTATAATTGATGATTTGATATTGAAACAATCTGAGTTATAAGTTAGTTCAACACAATTAAAGTTCTGTATGTAAGTCGGGTTAATATTGTTGTTGAAAAAATGTCGCAATAAATGAATGTTTGGGTATGGCTGTTCGTATTTTCTTGATTATCTTTGCCACATAAAAAAAATAAAAAGCAAAGAATTTTATATGGAAATTTCAGGAAAAATTATTGCCGTGTTACCAATGGCTTCGGGACAGGGAAAAAACGGCATGTGGCGTTCACAGGATTATGTACTCGAAACAACCGATCAGTATCCTAAAAAAGTATGTTTCAATTTATTCAACGATAAAATCGATCAGTTCCCAATGGCCATCGACGATGTGGTAAACGTAAGTTTCGATGTGGAAAGCCGCGAATATAACGGCCGTTGGTACACAACCATTCGTGCATGGAAAGTTGACAAAAACGGTGCTGCTCAGGTAGCTGCTGCTCCGGCTGCTGCAGTAAGTGCAACTCCTTTCACTGGCTCTCCGGCTGCTTCTGAAGGTTCAGACCTTCCTTTTTAAGCTGATCAACATCGCAAAAACTGAATTTTCACCTGCAAAACAGGCGTAAAACCAGCATAATGAAAAAAAGTATTTTACTTGGTATGAGTGGCGGCACCGATAGTTCGGTTGCTGCCATTCTTTTAAAAGAACAGGGCTACGAGGTCACCGGAATTACATTTCGATTCAGAGAAGGAGGCGACGAAAGCTTTGTGAACGATGCGCGCGAACTCGCTGACAGGATCGGAATTCCGCATTTTGTATACGATGCCCGCGACATATTCAGGGAAAATATTATTCCATATTTTGTAGATGAATATTTAGGTGGACGCACACCATTTCCGTGTGTGAAATGCAATAATGAACTTAAATGGAAACTGATCATTGACGAAGCCGACCGGCTGGGAATTGATTTTGTAGCTATGGGACATTACGCAGGTATCACTCAGCAAAACGGTTTGTATTTTGTAACTCCCGGTGTCGATCCCGACAAGGATCAGTCGTTTTTCCTGTGGGGACTTACGCAGGATCAATTATCCCGAATTGTATTTCCATTGGGTGCTTTTCACAAAAAAGATATTCGTGCTTTGGCTGCTGAAAAAGGTTTTGCAAAGGCTGCCGAAAAAAAAGACAGTCTCGGCGCCTGTTTCCTTGATGGCGATTACCGGCCTTTTCTGAAGGAAAAACTGGACAGCGCCGGCATTGTGATTCAAAAAGGAAATTTCACCGACGAAAACGGACAAATACTCGGCACACATCAGGGATATCCATACTACACTGTGGGACAAAGGCATGGACTTGTGTATCTCAACCGCAAAGTGTATGTAAAAGAAATAAAACCTGATAAAAATGAAGTGGTTCTTGCCCCGCTATCGGCACTTTACAAAAACAGCTTCAGCATTTTCAAAACCAATTTCGCCGACAAAAAACTGTTTTCCAACGAATTTGACAGTATCGTAAAAATCCGTTACCGCAAACAAAATCATTTGTGCAAAGTTACATTTCACGAAAACGACTATGCAACAATAGAAACCCTTGAGCCACTCGAGGCTATCGCACCCGGACAAACAGCAGCCCTTTACCGCGACGGAAAAGTGTTGGGCGGTGGCTTTATCGTTTGAAAACATGTAATTGAATTTAAGTTTGTTAGTCGAAAAATCATATTTTTTCTTTAAGTTTGTACTTTCATTTTCCGAAGGATAAAAACCGAAAAGAAGAGTGTTTGTAAATAGACATAAAACACTGATTAAAAGCAATTCAATCACATGAAACTTTCTTTAAAAAAAATCATAGTTCCTCCCCTGACCCTGACCGTACTTATGCTTTCGGCAGCATATCTTTTATGGATATTACTATATTTCAGCGGAGCAAGTTTCAGTGTCGATCGTTCGGGCAGTTCGCTACCGGCATTTGCAGGCAACTTATTCCCTGAAAAAAGTCTATGGCCTTACCTGATAAGTTTTCTGCTTACCGGAGTTAATTCCATACTTATTTTACTGCTCAACAACCGTTACAACATAATCCGGACACGCACCTTAATGCCGGTATTCATTTTCAATTTTCTGATCGGCGTGTGGTTTCAGACACACATGTTTGTAAAAGCACACATGGCTCTAACACTTATTCTGGGCGCTTTTTACTTGTTTTTTGGCATGTACCGTAATCCGAACGCTTCCGGCGAAGCATTTACCGGAAGTTTTCTGATTGGCCTGAGTTGTTTTCTGATAAAACCTCTTGTGGTATTGCTGCCGGTGTTCTGGATTGGTTTTATGATGTTTCAGAGCTTTTCGCTACGCACATGGCTTGCTTCGTTGTTTGGATTTCTGAATCCCTTGATTTTTTATTTTGCTGCAAGTTTTTATCTCAACCCCGAAGCACTTACTGCCGAAAATCTGCTGAGCGGTCTTATTCCGTCTTTTGTTATTGCGCAACTATCACTTTATGAGATAATTTACCTGCTTTCTATGATTGTTGTAATTTTAATTTCGGCAGGAGGACTTTTTCCGAATTTGCGCAACGATTCTATCCAGACGCGCTCACGACTCTCATTTTTGTCGTTTTTCAGCGTTTGCATGTTTTTAGTTTCAATTTTTAGTGCGGCCGACTACAAAGCCATTATGCCCATTGTTGCCTTTGGTTACTCATTGATTTTTTCGCATCCGCTATCGCTTCGGCACGGTAATTTTTTCAGCATAATATTCATTATTTTTTTAGTGCTGAACATAGCCTACATTGTATCAAGCTTAATATTCTGAAAAAATGACCGACTTTATTGAGCTTGGATATGCCGGATTATTTATTGCCTCCTTTCTGGCTGCTACGGTTGTTCCGTTCAGTTCCGAAGTTGTTTTTTCGGCACTTGTATTTGGCGGACTCGATGCCTGGAAATGCGTTTTTGTAGCTACTGCAGGCAACTGGCTCGGGGGAATGACATCGTATTATGTAGGACGACTCGGAAAACTGGAATGGATAGAAAAATACTTCCGGATAAAAAAGGAAAAGTTAGACAGATTCACTGAGAAAATGCATAAGTACGGTGATTGGTTTGCGTTCTTTTCGTTCGTGCCCGGCGTAGGTGATGTGATAGCTGTTGCAGCCGGTTACTTCCGTTGCAGGTGGTGGATAGTGGCAGTCTCGATGCTTGCAGGAAAATTTGTACGATATGTATTCTGGATGTATGTAAACGGAATGCTTTTTTAAACAGCAGGTTATTCATATTTTTTCTGAAATAACTAAAAAAATATTTGACAAACAGATGTTTGTCGTTAAATTTGAGCCTCAAAAGAAACACAGTTTTGAAAAAAAAGCTATACATATTACTCCTTTGTATTTTTTCAGGATTTCAGTGTCTGAATGCTCAGAATACGGAAATCATTTATAAAAAACAAAACTTTGGATTTGCTGTGGCCGATAACCGAAAAGTCGATGTGATCATCGTACACTCCACTTTCAACAACTCAGGTGGGGAGTATTACGATATCGATCTGGTTATCAAACAATTTTCACGCTACAAAGTAAACGCTCATTATGTAATAGGCAGGGATGGCAAAATTTTTAATCTGGTGGATGAAAAAAACATTGCTTACCACGCCGGAAGAAGCATTCTGCCCGACGGACGCACAGGAATTAACTCCTGTTCGATTGGCATTGAGCTGATGACTTCATTCAGCGAAGCTCCAACTGATGCTCAAATTATTGCACTTACAGCACTTGCAAACGATATAAAATCGCGTCACAAAATAAAATACATTCTGCGACACAGCGACATAGCTCCCGACCGCAAAACCGACCCGTGGAATATGGACTGGGATGATTTTATCAGGCAAATCACAAATAATGAAACTGAGGATATGAAAATCTGAAAAACTCATATCTGATTTCGTTTACCGGCTTATCATTGTTACGAAAAATGTATAGTAAAGTTTCCACAAAATATCTTCTCATTATACTGCTGCTGTTTTTTTCAGCTCAACAGTCACACGCTCAGAAAATTTCCGAAAACCAGATAAGCGACTCCCTTACTGCCATTGCACGTAAATATGCCACTGTGGGTAAAATTGCTGTAAGCTCGGTAAAAGCAAACACGCAAACTCAAACACTCGTTATCACAGTATCGGACAGACTGGCTGAAATTCCGTTGCGTCCTGAAAATGTAGCCAGAATTTATCATGCCATTGAACGAACCACAATAAGCAAATATCCGGGATACAAACTTATATGCATCTCAAATAAAACTGCTATCGAAGATTTAATTCCGAACTTTTACCGTACCGAAAAGGAAGATGCAACCCGAAAATTCGGCATTAAAGCCCAACAACCTGCCCTTGTCACAAAATTGTCGCAACCTTTCCGGATAAACCAGGGACTTCAGAACAGACATATTGCACTCTGGCAAAGTCACGGCTGGCATTATAATCAGGAAAAAAACCGTTGGATGTGGCAACGTGCACGGCTCTTTCAAACAGTGGAAGATCTTTACACACAGGCTTATGTATTGCCATTTCTGACACCTATGCTCGAAAATGCAGGTGCCACGGTGCTTATTCCCCGCGAACGCGATACCCAAATCCATGAAACCATTGTGGACAACGACAATAATATTTTCGCTGAAGGGCGTTACAGAGAGCACAGTGACAGAAAAACATGGAAAACCGGAAAACCCGGATTTGCATACCAACAAAAATTCTATGTTCAGGGCGAAAATCCGTTTACAGAAGGTACTTATCGTTTTGTAAGCACGATTAGCGATACCGATGAAACGAGTGGAATAGCCTGGATTCCCGAAATTCCCGAAGAAGGCTACTATGCTGTGTATGTATCGTACAAAACTGTGGAAAAAAGCACCACCGATGCCCGTTACACTGTGATTCACAAAGGTGGAAAAACTGAATTTTCGGTCAACCAAACAATGAACGGTGGCACTTGGCTATATCTGGGACACTTTCTGTTTCCAAAAGGACGAAACAATCAATATCGTGTGGAGCTGAACAATCTCAGTGCAATATCCGACCGCATCGTCACTGCCGACGCTGTAAAATTCGGAGGAGGAATGGGGAATATTGCACGCAGCCCGCAGAAAAAAGCAAAGGCAAATGGCATTAACACCCCGGGTTCAGAAAAAGACAATGACAGTATAAAACCCTACGTAAGTGGCTATCCACGTTTCACCGAAGGAGCGCGTTACTGGCTGCAATGGGCGGGAATACCCGACAGCATTTACAGTCGCACGCAGGGACAGAACGATTACAGCGACGATTTTCAGTCGCGCGGCTTCTGGCTGAATTATCTGGCAGGAGGTTCGCAGATTTTACCCAAACGTGAAGGCCTGAGAGTTCCTGTGGATATGGCGCTGGCTTTTCATACCGATGCCGGAGTGTTGAAAAACGACTCGATTATTGGCACACTGGGAATTTTTACCGAAACCAATGGAAACGGACTTACAGTATTCGAAAACGGCATTTCGCGTATGGCTTCGCGTGACCTTACCGATATGGTTCAGACTCAGATTACAGAAGACATTCGCCGTACTTTTGCTCCTGAATGGACACGCCGGGGACTCTGGAACAAATCGTACAGCGAATCACGTGTTCCCGAAGTGCCAACCATGTTGCTCGAACTGCTTTCGCATCAAAATCCTGCCGATATGCGTTATGGCCACGATCCACGTTTCAGATTCACGGTGAGCAGAGCCATTTACAAAGCTGTTTTAAAATACATTACCCACAACAACGGACAAAAATATGTAGTGCAGCCATTACCTGTGGAACAATTCAGCAGCCGTTTTTCAGGCAAAACGCAGGTAATTTTAAACTGGGAAGCTGTGAACGATCCGCTCGAACCTACAGCCCGGCCTACAGGCTATGTGGTTTACACGCGTATTGGCAACGGAGGTTTCGACAATGGCACTTACACCGACAAAAACACTGTAACAGCGAATATTGAGCCCGGAAAAATATACAGTTTCAGGGTATGCGCCGTAAATCAGGGAGGCGAGAGTTTCCCTTCCGAAATTCTTTCGGTATATCGCGCCAACAACAATCAAAAGGAAGTATTGATTGTAAACGGGTTCGAAAGAATCAGCGGACCATTATTCTTCAACGAAAATGGTCAGAGGGCTGGATTCGACAATGATGCTGATCCCGGAGTTCCCTATATATCCGACATTAGTTTCACCGGCAAGCAATACGAATTCAACAGAAAGCAGGCCTGGCAAAGCGACGACAATCCCGGTTTTGGAGCCAGTTACGGAAATCTGGAAACCAAAGTAATTGCCGGAAACACTTTCGACTATCCGTATCTGCACGGAAAAGCCATTAAAGAAGCCGGATATTCGTTTGTTTCGGCATCGGTAAAAGCTGTGACACAGGGTAAAATAAATCTGAACGAATACCGTTATGTAAATATAATTTTGGGAAAACAGAAACAAACCGTTTCAGGAATTTCTAAAAAAGAAACGGAATTTAAAACTTTTCCATTAGCTTTGCAGCAAAGTTTGGCTGCCTACTGCCGTGCGGGTGGTAATCTGCTGATTAGCGGAGCATTTACCGGAAGCGATTTTTACAACGGAAATTATATCAAAACTGAGGAAAAAGTATTTATGGAAAGCGTTTTGAAGTTCCGTTACAACCCTTCTAAATCAGATTTTAGTTTCAGGGTAAAAATGGTAAATTCGCCTTTTCCGCATTTTCACAGAGCTGAATTTAATCTTTACGACAGTCCTCAGGAACAGATGTATTATCTTGAATCGGCCGATGCGATTGAACCTGCAGGCGATGGAGCTGTTACATTTTGTCGTTATGCATCGACAAATCTGAGTGCCGGAATTATTTATTCAGGGCTATATAAACTTTGTATTACAGGTTTTCCATTTGAAGTTATAAAATCGGAAAAAGAACGTAATAAGTTCATGGAGTCAGTCATGATGTTTTTTAATTCAGCACACAAACAAAGCACAGAAAGATCAAATCCCATACAGACAAATACACGAATAAAAAAGGACATCCATTAAATAAAACATAAAACAATGAAAGTAAAACTGTTAGCACTGATTGCACCAATTTTCATACTTGGTTCATGCATCGAAAGCACTTACACCCTACCATCAGTTTCAGGTAGCCGTTACGAAATACTTGTAGTAATGAATGACAGTTCATGGCAGGCTCCTTCGGGTCGTGCTGTGGTTGCACTTCTCGATCAGGATATGTTTGGTTTACCTCAACCCGAACCCGTAATGACCATTAATCAATGTTCACAGGTTGAGTTTTCGGATGTTTTGAAACCTTCACGTAACATTTTGCTTACCGATATTTCATCGAAATACACCGGACCTAAAATTACCTATTCAAAAAACAAATGGGCGCAACCTCAAACTGTGGTAAAAATCACAGCTCCGAATGACTCTGCTTTCAGAAAAATTATTGAGGAATCCGGTAATAAAATTCTGGAATACTTCCTTGTTTCGGAACGCGATCGTCAGATTCGATTCAACAAAGATTATGTCAACAACAAAGCAAAAACCGAAATTGAATCGTTGTTTGGTATTCAGATAGATATTCCACAGGGTATTTCACGCGCTACAAAAGGAAAAGATTTTTACTGGATTACCAATGACCAACCCAATGTACGTCAGGACATTGTGGTTTATTCATATCCTTACACCGATAAAAACACTTTCACAAAGGAATATCTGCTTGCCAAACGCGATTCGTTTATGAAAGCTAACATTCCGGGTGAAATTAACGGTTCATACATGGGTACCGAATACAAATATGCCGATCCCCGATTCAGAGAAATCTGGGTTAACGATGGATATTGTGCCGAAATTACAGGACTTTGGAAAATGATGAACGGAGGCTCAATGGGGGGTCCGTTTTACAGTCACACACGTCTCGATGAAATTAATCAGCGCGTTATAACAGTCGAAGGTTTTGTATTTGCGCCGGGTACAAAAAAACGCAATCACATACGTTTTCTGGAAGCCGTATTATTTACTGCTAAATTACCTCAGGACATCAACAGCCTGAAAGAAGTATCGGTAGTGGCTCCCAAAAAAGTTGATAAATCTGCTGAATAACAAAGCAGTATTAAGAGTTGAGCTAAAAATATTTTCAATAAGAAATGGAGAACGAAAAAATAATTATTGGCATCACGCATGGCGATATTAATGGTATTGGTTACGAAGTAATTCTGAAAACGCTGGCTGAACCCAGAGTGACCGAAAACTTTGTAGCTGTGATATACGGATCGCCGAAGGCAGCTGCCTTTTATCGTAAGAGCCTGGACATACAGGGCGTAAACCTGAACATCATCAACAGCATAGATGAGGTTAATCTGAAACGCATCAATATTATAAACTGCGCCGACGATGATATAAAAGTGGAAGTAGGTAAAGCGACCGAAGAAGCCGGTAAAGCTTCATTTACAGCACTCGAGAAAGCTACAGCCGATCTGAAAAAAGGAGCCATACAGGCTATTGTCACTGCACCAATCAACAAAAAAAATATTCAGTCCGACAAATTCAGTTTTCCTGGTCATACTGAATATCTCGAAGAAAAATTCGGTACAGGCACACCTGCATTGATGATTCTAATGAATGACGTAATGCGTGTAGCAGTGGTTACAGGACATATTCCGGTAAACGAAGTTCCAAAAGCAATCAGCAAAGAGCTAATTCTCCAAAAACTTGAAGTTCTCAATAATTGTCTGAAACGCGATTTTAAAATTACCCGTCCGCGAATAGCTGTGCTTGGATTGAATCCGCATGCCGGCGACGAAGGAGTAATTGGTAACGAGGAAAAAACAACTATTGAACCTGCGATTGCCGAATCGGTAAAAAAAGGAATTATTTGTGTGGGACCTTATCCTGCTGATGGTTTCTTTGGATCGGGAAATTTCAAAAAGTTCGATGCCATTCTGGCCATGTACCACGATCAGGGACTTATTCCGTTTAAAACCATAGCCATGGAAAGTGGTGTAAACTACACAGCCGGACTCAATGTAATACGCACTTCCCCGGCTCATGGCACTGCTTACGAAATTGCAGGAAAAAATGTGGCCTCAGAAGAGTCGTTCCGTCAGGCATTATTTGCAGCCCTCGACATTTACAACAATCGTTTATGGTCTGATGAAATCTCAGCTAACCCGCTTAAGATTGAACCGAAAGCTGACAGAGCAGGAAAAATTGAATAAAGATATCCATATTTAAATAAGAAAAACGGACATTGCAGTTTAGCTGACAATATCCGTTTTCTTTATCCTGAAAGGCTTATTAAAGCATTAATTCTTTACAATTTTCTGAGTATAGCTTTGTCCGTTTTCGAGTAAAACTTTCACCATATAAACTCCGGGCTGCAATGCCGAGAGATTCATTCCGTTATGAGACTGTCCAGGATTTTCGAGTATAACCGTAAGACCCGGCAAAGCAGTAATCTGTATAGTCCGCACAGCAATATCCGACTCCACATACAGCATATTCTGAACCGGATTCGGGAACATTCTTATCACTGCAGGTTTTTCATACATCACAGCCGAAGGCCTTTCTCCCACCATATTTGCATCCAGCCAGTCGATTCGGGTAGCAATCCAGTTTTTCAGTTTCATTATTTCGCCTGCAAATGTGGTTGGAATTGCATCAATCTCGGGTGCTCCGTTATTGTATCCAAGCGTATTAAATTTTGTAAAATGGCGAACCTGAGCTTCACTGACCATATTAGCAACCGAATCAATCATTTTATTGAGCGAAGCCTGATTCAGAAAAGTTCTGCGTAAATCAAAATAACGTGCATTCACTGCATTTGCAAAAGCCGGATCCTGCAACATACGTGCTTCCCACGAAGGTGGCACCGGACTAACCCCACATTTATTTATATCATAAGCCCAACCAGAGCCATCGGTATTTTTGTAAAGGAAACAATCATTCAGATTTTTCCATGCCCAATCGTAATCCCATACCGGTCCGGAATGTACTTTTGGATTTTTACTGTCCTTGTCTTTGTAAAAGAAACGACTTTTTTTGTATCCATCCACGTTTCGTGAAATCTCACTGATAATAAAATAATCGATAAATGAATTCACATCGATATAAGCCTGATATCCGGCCACCGGATCAGTAAAGTTTTCACTATACAGAATTCCTTCCACTGCATTCACATACGAAGCAATATATTCTTTCTGATGCGATGTCATCAAGGTTGGTTTGGGATCCTGGTAAATAAACTTTACAGCTGCACCCGGTCGGTTTACAGGCGAATAATCGCTCTGCCAGTAAGTTCCGTATCCATCGTCGTAGTCAGTTTTAAAAATATAGCCACCAGTCAGATCATTACCCAGCGTATCGTGCGCAGCAAGTTCAGCAATAGCCACACGGTTTTTATCCTGTTTTATTTTTTCTCCGAAAAGATAAATTCCCTGATAATCGTTGTTCATAACCATTTCGGCCAATCGAACTCTCGGTGCATAATGTCCCATTCGTCTGAAAATTTCAAACGACATAATATTTCTGACGAATGATTTATCGTTCCAGTTCGACAAAAGTACCCAGTCGTTTTCGCGGGGCATTCCCAAAAGAGCAGTATCAAGGTTCAGCCCCAGATCATCACGGGTTTCAAGTGCATAGGGTCGCTGAGGAAAATTATACGAAGACCGGCCACGACGCTCGATTCCGATTTTTCCATTATATACATTAGGTACATCTGAACTGAAATTGAGATTTCCCGGGCCATTGTCGATAATTTTCATTGTGGCCTCTACTTTGGGTTCATCCGGAATTGTGGTGTTACAGCTAATGAGAATCAGAGGCAGATTTGATGATAAACTCTGAGTATTTGCAGGTGCTTTAAACCAGGTGGGCGTTGTTCTGAAAAATGTACTTTTATCTTTTATTCCAAAAGTGAGAAAAGCATTCGACGACATATCCGAAGAGGTGGCCGAACTGTTGTGCACCTGAATCGACAACACATTTTGACCGGGCTTCAGGATACTTCGTATTGTTTTGTTGTCCAGCACAAACTCGTCGGGATCACCTCCCATAAACATTACTGCATTATGATTGGTTCCCAGCTGATTATATGGAGGATAAGTTCCATACATTCCCACACGAGCAATCTCGACACCGTTTATATATGCCACAAAAGCATCGTCGTAGTCCATATGAAAAACGGCCATTGAAAGCTTTGTGGTATCGGTAAGATTAAATTTTATACGCATATATACCGAATACGGTTTGGCTCCATCACCCGATTTCCAGATTACAGTACCATCATCCCCGTTTGCATAGCCAAAACCACCTTTTCCCTGAGGCCATGAACTATCATCAAAAGTAAGATTTCTCCATGTAGCGGGAGGTTCAGCCACAGGCACATGATATCGCCAGGTATCAGAATTATATATTGCTGTTTCCCAATGATGTACACCTTGGGATGAAAGATACTGAAGGAATCCAAAAAGTCCGAGAATCAGAATAATAAATATTTTTTTTCTGCGCATATAAATTTAAAGTTTGTCCATTTTAGCATGACAGGTCTTTCCCTTTAGGGAAAATTTAGTCTGGATACGCTGCAAATATAAGGATATTTTGAGAGAATTTATACAAAACATAACAAAATATACAGGAAAATTAATAATTAGCTTCATTCAAACATAGCTAGTTTAATAAATTATTTTATTTTAGCTGTTTACTTATTCAAATAATTGTTTTATTTTTGTCAATGATACTTTACACAAACATCTTAAATTCATCTATTGTGAAGAAACACACATTATTCCTGTTTTTTTGTTTATTCTTCATTCAACCGGCTATATTACAAGCTGATAATCAAAACAAAAAAAACAACACGCCCGACATTCATCCTGTAGTATTTGAATGTATTACAAATCATTATGCACTTCCCGACACCCGTATCGTGCACAGATACCGAACCAACAATCCAAATGACAAAATAAAGGCAACAAACCTGCCTGTTGGTTTACGCTGGAATAGCGCAAAAAATCAGGTGGAAGGAAAAATCAGCAAATCAGGCCTCTATGTTTATCAGATAACAGCCACGAGAGCAGGAAAAAAAACAACAACTGATGTGACTTTAAATGTATCCGACAATCTGATTTCTCCAACACCACTAATGGGCTGGATGTCGTGGAATATTTTTCAGGATAAAATTTCAGAACAAAATATCAAAGAAGTAGCTGATCTGCTTGTATCCAGCGGACTTCGCGATGCTGGCTTCGACTATGTACTTATCGATGACCACTGGCATGCCGATAGCCGTGATGAACAGGGAAATCCGGTGGCTGATCTTCAGAAATTTCCTTCAGGAATGAAAAATCTGGTCGACTACATTCATTCCAGGGGTCTTAAAGCAGGTATTTACTCGGATGCAGCTCCTCATACATGCGGAGGAGAATTTGGTAGCCTGAACTACGAACTTATCGATGCACGCAAATATGCCGAATGGGGCTTCGACTTTTTGAAATACGACTATTGTGGTGCACCCGGTGATGTAGAAACGGCTAAAACCCGTTATAAAACCATGAGTGATGCGCTGAAATCTACCGGAAAAAGTTTCTACTTCAATATTTGTGAATGGGGCGAACGTAAACCCTGGCTTTGGGCTGCAAATGCCGGTGGACATTCGTGGAGAGTTAGTTTCGATAGTCGCGACACATGGGATCATGGCAAATACGACGGTAGTCATTGTGGTGTGATTCAATCGATCGACATAATGAAAAATCTCGACTATTATGCAGGCCCGAATCAGTTCAACGATGCCGACATGATGTGCGTGGGACTTTACGGAAAAGGAAAACCCTCTTCGGCCAGCGGAGCCCGTGGCATGACCGACACTGAATATCAGTCGCAATTCTCAATGTGGTGCATGTTCTCCACTCCCTTACTTATTTCCTTCGATCTTTCCACAATGAACAGGGCAACTCTTGATATACTCACAAACAAAGAACTTATTGCCATAAATCAGGACAGATTAGGACAACAAGCAAGATGTGTATACAGCCACGAAGGACATGAAGTATATTTGAAAGACCTTGAAAATGGGGATATTGCCATCGCAATACTAAACCGGAACAATACAAAATCTGATTTCAATCTGAAACTGGCTGATATCAACCTTAAATCCCGTTACAAAATACGCGACATTGTAGCTAAAAGCGATGCCGGTATTTTGTCAAAAACTTTAAAAGCAAGTATTTCGTCACATGAGGCGAAGGTTTACAGAATTAGTAAGTTAAAATAAAAAAAACACTAATTTAAAAGGTCATGAAAAAATCCACATTACTCATCATAAATTTGATTCTCTGTACAATTCCCGGAACACTGTTATCGCAAAACAACTCCGGATTGAGTATCGAAAAAACTGAAAATCAGATAAGTATCGGAAACAGTTTTATTAAACGAACATTTTCGACAGCGAATAACAAAGTCACTACCACCTCTATCACGAACTATCGTACCGATGGCACACCCACAATGTTTATTCCCGGAAAAGGTTCGGAAGAATTTGTGATGAATACGCTCGAACCTGAAATTGTGATTGATCTCGGCTCTATTTCAAAAACGGCATGGACCATCACGGCCAGCAGTTATTCCACTACCGAAACAGCTCCGAGCGGACCTCCTCAGGCATTTATCGATGGAAAAACAAACACGCACTGGCATAGTAATTACAGCACAGGTGTGGGTGGACAAAATTATCCACACTGGGTAACTATCGATTTGCAACAACCCGAATCATTCAAATCATTCACTTATACTCCACGTCAGGATGGCGAGAATGCGAATGGAAATATTCTGCAATACGAAATTTACACAAGTAATACCGAAAACTCATTCCCTGCCACGCCTACCAAAAAAGGATCGTTTACATATTCGGGAGCGAAACCCATTCACGTAAATTTTGATACAGAAATAACTGCCCGCTATGTAAAATTTATAGGTCTAAGCGCTAAAAACGGATTACGCTTTGCCGGAGGTGCCGAATTTGATCTGAACAAGCAAACTTACGTTGCACCCGAACAAAACCTGCCGACAGCTTACTCCAAAACGGGCTGGACTGTTGAAGGAAACAGTGTAACAAGTTCTGAAAACGCTCCTTTTCAGGCAATTATAGACAACAATATCAATACTTTCTGGCATTCGAATTACGGAAGCGGAACAGGCCCGACTACTCTTCCATTCTATTTTATAATAGATATGAAAGAGTCGAAACTGATCAATACTTTTAGCTATCTTCCACGTCAAACCGGAGGAAATGGCATTGCCAAAGACTACGAACTTTATATCAGCGAAACAAAAGAAGGACTTGAAACCGCTCTTGCCAGCAATAAAGGAATTCTCGATCAGCGTGGTACAAATGCCACTTACGTAAGTCTCAGCCATCCCGTATCAGGACGTTTTGTGAAATTTGTGATTCGTAGTACATGGAACGGAGGTTCATTTGGCAGTTGTGCCGAATTTGACCTTTACGCCGAAAAATACACTGCTCCGAAACTGAAAATCAACACCTCGGATCTGGAACTCGACACAGTGACTTATGCCCAGACACTCGGCCATCCCGAAACGGCCAAAATCAGATTTGAGTTTAAACCATACACTGTCAACGATATAAACTGGAGTATCAAAATGGTTGTAAGCATGAACGAAGACGACCATTATATGCGTAAGCATTTGGAGATAAGCGTTCCCGAATCGCAACAATCACTGGCGCGCATCGATTACATTGATGGAGAACATTTAAAAATAAACACTACCGACAAAACCTGGTCACGCCCGAACATGGAAGGCGGTGTGGGCGGTATGAACGGATATCTGATTTCAACCGGACAACCTGTATATATCCAGGGAATGTTCTTCGGATCTGAATTCCCGCATACCGAAACGTCAATCGGCACCGACAGTATTGGGCACATTCGTTACTTCAGCGGAAAAAATTTCGCGATGTTCAAAAACGAGAACCGACTTACTGACAACACCTTCAGTACATGGAAAACTGTGGCCGGAGCTGCTCGAAGCACCGATATTCAGGTAATTCAAAGCGACTTTTTCGAATATATCCGCGACATTTCCACTCCTTCCAATTTCCGAATGCAGTATAATTCGTGGTACGATTTCATGATGGACATCAACGAAAACAACATTCAGAGTTCATTCTGGGAAATGGAAAAAGGCTTTACACAATATGCTGTGCCGCCAATGCACTCGTATGTAGTGGACGATGGCTGGAATGCTTACGGCCCGTTTGCAAGCGAAAACACAACCGGCTTCTGGCAATTTAATTCAAAATTTCCTAATGGTCTGACCAATGCTTCGGACCTGGCACACCGCTTTTCGTCAAGTTTCGGACTGTGGCTCGGGCCGCGTGGCGGATATAATTACAATGCTGATTTTGCCCGTTTCCTTCAAAACAACGGAAATGGCGAATACAATCCAGGATCGGCAGATATTGTCACCAACCACAAGCGCTATCTGGAATTGCTGAACGAATTCTTTTTGGATGCACAGGATAAATACAAAATCAATTACTGGAAATTTGATGGTTTCACCACCACACCTCCCACTTCAAAATCCGATCAACGCATGTCGGGTGGCGAACAGGGCATGTATTATATGACCGAGCACTGGGAGCGCTGGATTGACATTTTGAAGAACATTCGAAACAAAAGCACTCAGCAGCAACAGGATATGTGGATAAACCTGACCTGTTATGTAAATCCGAGTCCATGGTATTTGCAATGGGCAAATTCAGTGTGGATTCAGAACAGTACCGACATTGGTCGCCACAACACAGGCCGCACACGTCAGGTCGATCAACTGCTTTCGTACCGCGATGGTCGCTATTTCGACTTCAACAAAGTGCGTCAGTTCCAGTTCCCGTTTACCAACATCTACAATCACGACCCTATTTACGGAAAAACCGGCACCAATCTGGCCAATCAAATGACCGACGACGAGTTTCGTGCTTATTTGTTTATGATGGCTACACGCGGTTCGGCTTTTTGGGAACTTTATTACAGTTACAATATGCTTGCCGAAGGTCAGAAATGGATGATAAATGCGGAAGCGCTGAACTGGATTGACGAAAACTTCCACATTCTTAGAAATTCTAAAATTATTGGAGAAACACCTGAAACTGCGGGCGTTTATGGTTATTCGTGCTGGGACGGTTTCGAAGGAATTGTGTCGGTGCGAAATCCGGCAACTACCGCCAAAACATTTACACTGACGCTCGACCGCAACATTGGCGTAAAAGAAGGAACTGCAGGACTACATCGCGTTTCGATATTGAACTTCAACACCACAACACCCGATAACAACAGTGCTACTTACGACTACGGACAACAAATAAGTCTGACACTACAACCGGGCGAAATTCGAATATGGCAATTTTCACCCGAAGCCGACAATACATCTGCTGTTGCCCAAACTGTGAAAACAATTTCGAATAACAATGTGACATTGAAATTCAACGAAAGAGTCAATATTGATAATGCAGTTTTCAAAATAAACAATGTGGCTGCTACAACTAAAACGCTGGCTGCCGACTATAAAACTGTAACGCTCAGCACAAGTACTTTAACGGCTTACAACGGATACGAAATCAGCTACAGCAATGTGAAAGATTACAGCGGAAACATTTCGGATGGAACTGTAAATTTTGTGCATTATCCTTCGTCGCTTGTTGCAAAAGCCGATTCGCTGACCGACATAAACGCTACGACCGGAATCATCAATGAATTTTCGGAGCGAATGAACAAAAGCCTGATGATTTTCGAAAACGCAACTGCCCCGATTGTATCGGAACAAGCAATTGCAGGAGTTTCCGATTTCAACATTTCACTACATATACAAACTTCTTCGAAATCAGCTACATTCTTCAAACAGGGAACAGAAATCAGCCTTGCAACCGATGCTGAATCTAAAATTGTTTTCAATGTAAAAGATCTGAGCGTAACATCGCGCAAGGCACTGTCAGCCGACAGCATGTATTTTGTATCGGTTTGCCGCGAGAAGAACGGCATGTTGAAAATTTACATCAACGGGCAACTCGACAATTCGGTTTACAACAAGAATATTCTGAACCAAAACATTCAGAAAGCACAAATTCAGTTGGGAGGTTCGAACTTCAGCGGAAAAATCACTTCGCTAAGGGTGTATAACAAAGCATACGCATTCGACGAAAACACCACACTATTCAACAACCAACCCTGGTATTTCAAAATGATTTCGTCTGCCGGCAACGGAGGTACCATCAGTCCATTGGGCAAAAAAATGGTGCAGCGCGGCAAATCACAGGCTTATGTCATTACCCCCAACAATGGTTACGAGGTGGATAGAATTCTGATAAACGGCAACGAACATATCAACAAAAATAAAATTCAGTATATCACGAATATTTCAGCCGACCATAATATTGAAGTTCAGTTTGTTCCTGTTTCGGGAGTTGAGCATATATTTGGCAAGACTGTGCTTTACCCCAATCCGGTAGAAACTGTTTTGTATATAAAAGGAGCTGATAATGCAACCATTACACTGACAAATCTGAACGGACAAATGCTGCAAAAACTCAAAGCAACACAAAATCTGACCGAAATAAACATGGAACAATTTTCAGCAGGCATTTATCTTGTAAAAATTGAAAAAGACAATGCAAGTCAGACATACAGAGTTGCTAAAACAAAATAACTCAATTACAATCAATAGAACAAAAACAACCATCAATCAATATCAAATGAGAATCAACCATTTAAAACAACTACTTGTCACATTTCTGATTTTCACAGGAATGACTACAGGTATAGCGCAAACTTTACCTGAACTTAGTACCGAAAACAATGAAGTATGGTACTACATTCAGTTTAAAAACGGAAGTGCAGTGCTTCAGGACATGGGTGAAAACACTAATGTACTGACGAAAAATGCTACAAAAACCAACAATGCACAACTTTGGAAAATAACAGGTACTGCCAACAACTATGTGCTGACCTCGAAAGCCGGACGAAAACTAAGCTTTTCGACCACAGCTTCACGTTTTCAAACCAGTGCTACTTCGACCATGACTTTCAAACTGCGTGCAACCACCAACAGCACTCATGCGCCAGCCTGGGAGCTTCAGCGAAATGGCGCTTCAAATTACATGAATCAGTTTGGAGGTGCCGGGGTTGACAAACAACTTGGCGAATGGAGTTTTGGGGATGCTAACAATCCTTTCGAGTTCCGTTTACCTTCACAAATGGGCTTTATGCCCGACAAGCCAACTACCGAAGCTAGCATTACAGGTTCGGCTGCTGCGCCTGCCAATCGTTACACACTTTGGTATCGTCGTCCGGCTACCGATTGGATGACTCAGGCTTTGCCAATTGGAAATGGCCAGTTTGGCGCCATGATTTTTGGCGGTATCAAACAAGACGAAATTCAATTCAACGACAAAACACTGTGGCAGGGAAATAAAACCAGCTACGGGGCTTATCAGAACTTCGGAAGTTTGTTTATCAACACTCCGAATGTAAGTTCGGTAAGTAACTATATCCGTACACTCGATATCGAAAATGCTCTGGCTGCTGTGGAATACGACATTGCGGGTGTGCATTACAAACGCGAATATCTTAGCTCTCACCCCGATAGTGCTGTGCTGATTCGTTTTACAGCCTCAGAAGCCGGAAAAATCAACCTCGAAGCCATTGTTTGGGATGCGCACCAAAGCACTCCTGCATATAATAATGGAAGTATTACCTTTAGCGGAAAACTCAGTTTATTATCATATTATGCCCGAATCGACATAAAGAACGAAGGCGGTAATATTGCAACTAACGAATCGTCGGTGACAGTGAGCAATGCCGATGCAGTGACCATCATTCTGCGTGGGAAAACGAACTATTCACCGGTAAGCAGCACATATACCTTCGATGCCGGTCTTGTAAAAGGTCAGGTCGATAACATTGTGGATGCTGTAGCTGCAAAAGGTTACGAAGCCGTAAAAACAGCACATATCAGCGATTACAAATCTTTCTTTAATCGTTCGTCGCTGCGTTTGGGCAACACTACAAACAACATTCCGACCAACGAATTGCTGACCACTTACAACAATGGCAATCGTATTCAGTTTCTCGAAGAATTGTATTATCAGTTTGGACGTTATCTGTTGATTTCTTCATCCCGTGGTGTCGATACACCGGCTAATCTTCAGGGCATTTGGAACAACAGTAACACACCACCATGGAGTGCCGACATTCACAGTAATATCAATGTACAAATGAATTACTGGCCAGCCGAACCGACCAATCTGTCCGATTTGTATCCTAATTTTCTGAATTATATTTACAACGAAGCTGTAGTGCAAAATCAGTGGAAACAAAATGCACGCAATGCCGGACAAACAAGAGGCTGGACACTTTACACCGAGAATAATATTTTTGGCTGGCACGGTGGCTTTATGCACAATTATGTAATTGCCAACGCATGGTATTGCACGCACTTGTGGCAGCATTACCGCTATTCACTCGACAAAAATTTTCTTCTGACAAAGGCTTATCCTGCCATGAAAGGCGCTGCCGAATTCTGGATGGAACGACTGATCAACGACAAAGGAAGTTCAACATACGGAATTGCGCCCGACGGCACTCTGGTTTGTCCGAATGAATATTCTCCTGAGCACGGTCCATCGGAAGATGGCGTGGCACATGCGCAGCAACTTGTTTGGGACTTGTTCAACAACACATTGCAAACTATGGAAATTCTGGGCGATGAAGTTTCAGCCGATGCGGCATTCAAAGCCGAACTTCAGGCTAAATTTGACAAACTTGACGCTGGTTTGCACATCGACAGCGATGGACATTTACGCGAATGGAAATATTCGCCACGCACAGTGGGTCAGGCCGGACACCGACACATGTCACATCTGATCGGACTTTATCCGGGAAATCAGATTTCGCCTCTGATTGACAAAACCATTTTCGATGCGGCTATCAAGTCACTCGACAATCGCGGCGATGCCAGTACAGGTTGGTCGATGGGCTGGAAAATAAACCTTTGGGCACGTGCACTGGACGGAAACCGCGCTTATAAAATTCTGAACCTGGCACTTACACTTTCTACTGGCGGAGGTGGTGTTTATCAGAATCTGTTCGACACTCACCCACCCTTCCAGATTGATGGAAACTTCGGTGCTACAGCCGGTATAGCCGAAATGTTGCTGCAAAGCCATATCGGCGTTTTACAAATCCTGCCTGCATTGCCTTCAGTTTGGAAAGAAGGTGAGGTAAAAGGCTTACGTGCTGTAGGCGATTTCGATGTGGACATTGCCTGGAAGAACAACGTAGCCACTTCGGCAATGATCTTGTCGCGTTCGGGCGAAACCTGTAAAATCAACTATACTTCGGTGCGCACCGCTAAGGTGATCAATCAAAGCACCGGAGCTGAAATTGCATTTACCGTGCACAACGACAACATGATTTCGTTCCCAACCGAAAAAGGTGTTCAGTATAAAATAGAGTTTGGTGCCCTTTGTGGCACCAGACTTCCATTTTCGGCGGTGAACATTCCCGACGATATGATTCAAGCCGAAAATTACGATCTGGGTTGCGAAGGAATTGGCTTTCATGCCATAGATAATGTAAACTCCGGAGAACAATTTCGTAACGATGGAATTGACATCTACAAAGGTGCAAGCGGATTTTACACCGATTTGAAACAGGATGAATGGGCTTCGTACACCGTAAACATCAAAAAAAGTGGTCGTTATATTCCGGCATTATCGCTAAAGGCTGCCACTGGTTCCGAACTTGAAATTCTGGTCGACGACCAAAGTGTAGCCACACTCAGTATAACAAATGCTGTAAACACATTCACTAATCAGGAAATAACTTCAGGCCTTACATTATCAGCAGGAACGCATAAAATTACATTATTGCTGAAATCGGGTAACATTCAGCTGGATTTTCTAAAATTCTCTCCTTTCGTTTTAAAAAATACGCTCTCGGCTGGCGATTACTTTATCAAAGCCGATCAACTTTATCTGACCAACACTTCACCTAACGCCACAGGTGGAAAACCTCTTTTTGAAACTGCTATTACCGATCCTTCCAACATCAACAAACAAGTATGGACAGTCACTAAACCAGGTTCATACTACAAAATTGTAAGCAAAGCTGACCAACGCTATATCAACGAACAGGGCAGTTTTGGCACCAATGCATTTTATGCCGAATGGAACACCTACAACATTTATTTCGACGAATCGCTTTATGCCATTCAAAACACACAACAAGCCGGAACTGCCTATTGGCAATATAATTCAGGCGCAAAAAATATTACGCAGGGAAGCACTTCAACCGTTCCTGTGAATTTCTATTTCGACTTTGTTCCTTACACAGTTTCCGGATTCGATAAAAATACTGCTGAAAGTAAATTCCTTGTTTCGATGCATAATCAGCAAATCAGCGTATCGCCTGCCGGTGAAATTCGTCGCCTTGCACTTTATTCAGCTACGGGCTCTCTTATTGGCACTTCCAACAGCCAAACTCTTTCAGTTTCGGGCAACGAGAAAGGGGTCTATATTCTCAAAATTGAGACAAATAATCAGTCTCCTGTTTTGAAAAAAATAATTATCAGCTAATAATACTATTGTAAAAATCACTTTTGTCAAATGAACCACACGAAACTATTTACCTACGCACTTATTTTATCAGGTGTTTTAAATCTACAGAATATTGTAGCCCAAAATGCTCCCGCGAAATTTGGCCCTACGCCTAATGAGCGACAAATGAAATATCATCGCGAACCTTTGGCCGGCTTTATTCATTTCGGCATGAATACATTTACCAACAAAGAATGGGGCGATGGTACAGAAGTACCTGCAAGTTTCAATCCCACAAACGGAAAGGCCAATACCGACCAGTGGATACGCCTTTTTAAGGAAGCCGGATTTAAACGTGTGATTGTGACCCTGAAACATCACGATGGTTTTTGTTTATGGCCTACCAAACTTACTACGCATAATATTTCGGCCAGTCCGTATCTGAATGGAAACGGCGATTTAGCGCGTGAAATATCCGAGTCCTGCGACAAATATGGCATGGATATGGGTATTTATCTGTCGCCATGGGACATTCACGAAAAATCGTATGGCGATGTATCATCCGGAGATTACAACGACTTTTATGCAGGACAGCTTACCGAACTGCTTAATGGTAACTATGGTCGTCTGAATCCCGAAACAGGCAAACGTGAAATTGTGGAAATATGGCTCGACGGTGCTACCGGCTCTGGTGTGGAATATCAAACCTACGACTTTGCGCGTTATGTGAATATTGTAAGAACACTGCAACCTAACTGCCTGACATGGATGTCGACAGCAGCAACCAAAAACTATTCGGGACCCGAAGAAAACTTTCCTCTGGATGCTTTTTGGGTAGGCAATGAGGCAGGATATGTAAACGACCCTGTATGGACAAAACTAAATGTAAACGGAAACAATGTAAACACTTACACTGCCAACGGAAACTATTTTTGTCTTCCTGAGGCCGATGTATCCATTCGTTCTGGATGGTTTTACCACGATTCGAGCAACAGCAGCGTGAAAAGTCTGAGCAAACTCTCGGAAATATATTTCAGTTCGGTAGGTATGGGAATTCCCCTTTTGCTGAATGTTCCGCCCAACAAAGCAGGCGTTTTCCATGCAAACGATTCAGCAGCGCTTATGTCGCTGGGCAAAGCGGTGAAAGAAAGTTTTAAAACCAACATCCTGAGTTCAGGAACCACAGCTACTGCAAGTGCCACCCGCGGAAACGGATTTGAGGCTGCCAATGTACTCGACACCGATTACGACTCTTACTGGACTATGGCTGATGGACAAACCACAGGCAGCATTACCATTGATTTGGGTACAACAAAAGAAATTGACATCATTCGCGTGCAGGAATATATTCCGCTTGGTCAGCGCATCTCCGGTTGGAAAGTTGAAACCGAAGTTTTCGGAAAATGGATAGAGTTTGGAAAAGGTCAGACCATTGGTTACCAGCGAATGATAAAAGGTCAGCTGATGCCGGTTAGCAAAATCAGATTTACTGTGACCTCCTCACTTGCCGTTCCGCTGATCAACAGTATCGAAGCCTTCCGCTCCGACCCTTCCATTACGACAAAAGGAAGCCAGCCTGTAGGTTTGGATGTAATCAATGCCGATCAGTTTCAAACACTCGACGCACTATCCATTGCCAAACTAAAATTCGAAGTAACAGGTATGCAATCGGGCAAATGGCCTACTATGGCTGAAATGCGATTCTACAAAAACGAAAACGGCATTCTGACAGAAATAAACCGCAGCGGATTTACAGCTACAGCCACTTCGTTTGCTCAGAACTCAACTGCCGAAGCGCCCTGTCCGGCGTCGAATACGCTCGACGGAAACAATGCCACCATTTGGCAACCTGAATGGTCGCCTTCCAAAGTTTCAATGCCTCAATCGCTGAGTTATGATTTTGGAAAACAGATTGAATGTACCCATATAGGCTATTTACCCCGTCAGACTTCCACAGGCGACAATGTAACAAACTTCAAAATTTACAGTGCTCCCACTCAGGCCGACAACTTTAGTCTTTCGTTATCATCGGGCAGTTTTGCAAATACAAACGAATTGCAAATCAGCAAAATAAAAAACGACGATTGGACCATTAGCCGCAATTATGGCAGCACAGGCAATGGTGTAATGATTTATTCGAACAAAAACACAGCAAAAGCAAGCTTTATCGCCGAAGGTGGCTGGTTCCAGATTATTGGCACAAAAAATACCACAGGAGGTATTATGGAAGTATTGATTGATGGCGTAAGAGATACATTGATTGACACTTATTCGCCAGACAATCTGAAAGATGTAATTCTTTATACAAAAAATGGTTTGAGCACCAGTGCACACGTTGTGGAACTCAGAGTGACAGGTACTAAAAGTGCGGCATCGCTGGCTACTATTGTCAGACTGCAAAACGTAAATGTGCTTCAGAAAGATGTAAAAGGAATGTTTCAGCTTAAAGACGCACAAATCAGAATAGATGAAAACACGGGAGCTCTTGAACTTGAAGTTTTCAGATTTGGTAGCCTGACCGAAGCGGCGGAAATTACCGTAGTAACCACACCAGGTACAGGCGTACATGGCAAAAACTATCAGGACATTACACAAACGTTGCGTTTCGAAGCCGGTGAAGCTAAAAAAACAGTCTCAGTAAATATCCTCGAAAACACTTTTATTGAAGGAGATAAAGATTTCAGTGTGGAACTCACCAATCCCACAAATGCACACATTTTTTCGGGAAATTATAAAACCAAAGTAATCATTACCGACAACGATTCTGAAACATCAGTCAAACAACTCACAAAATCAAAAAAAAACTTTGTAATTAAAGCGTTAAATAACGAGCTGCTTTGTTCCGGTGATTTCTCTGCAGGGGATAAAATTGAAGTTTTCGACATGAAAGCCACACTCATCTGCAAAAAAGAAATAAGCGCACAAAGTAATGAGTTCAGGCTTCCATTACAAAATCTTTCGAACGGAACATATTTGATTCAGATACAACACAATTCAGAAACTGAAACTCATAAAATTATTTTATAAACATCATTCATAAACAATCTATTTTTTAAAACTCAGAACAATGACAAACAAAACATCCGGTAAACAAAGTACTTTGTTTATACCACTTTTACTGATTGGAATATTATTTTTCGTGATTGGATTCGGTGTGGGAATCAGTGGATTTCTTACTCCCTTTTTGCAAAGCGCACTTAACCTTACAGTAACGCAATCGTATCTGGTGACAGCCGCCATTTTCTCAGCATTCCTGATTTTTGGTTCGCCTGCCGGGCAACTTATCAAGAAAGTGGGATACCGTGTAAGTATGGTTATTGCCCTGCTTATTATGGCATTGGGAATGATTCTTTTTGTTCCTTCGGCAAACATGGCCAGTTTCCCTGTATTTTTACTCGCTCTTTTCGTGGGTGGTATCGGTAATACTTTACTTCAGGCTTCGGTAAATCCTTACGTAACCATTGTGGGTCCAATGGATTCGGCAGCCATGCGCATGAGCCTCATGGGCATCATGAATAAACTGGCATGGTGGCTCGGACCGGTATTTCTGGGTCTGTTCCTCGACCTGAACAATGTAAGTCTCGATCAGGTTTCGCTGCCGTTTTATATTGTAACAGGCATTCTCGTAGCATTAGCTATATTTATGTATTTCGCACCACTTCCCGAAGTTAAAGCTGCCGGCGAAGACGAAAGCAGCGATGCTCCTGCCACCGAATCGGGCAGTTATGGAAACAGCAAAAAAAGCATTTTCCAAATGCCTCACGTATTGTTGGGCGTATTGGCACTTTTCTTTTATGTGGGTGTGGAAACACTTCCAATGGTTTCAATTATTGGTTACGCAAACACTGTGTTTGGCGAAGGAATGACCAACCCTGAAAGTTATGCCAAATGGGTGCCAATAGGTATGTTTATCGGATATATTTTTGGTGTACTCGCTATTCCGAAACTTATTTCGCAAACCAAAGCGCTTCGTTTGTTTGCAATCATCGGCATTCTGGCTTCTCTGGGCGTTCTGCTTTTACCGGGCGAAATTGGCATTTATTTTCTGGTAGCCATTGGCTTTGCCAACTCCATTATGTGGGGCGCTATCTGGCCACTTGCCATTGCCGATTTGGGTAAATTTACCAAAACAGGTTCCTCATTGCTGGTGATGGCCATTGTGGGCGGAGCCATTTTCCCACTGCTGTTCGGAGCCATCATCGATTTGTTCCAGACCGGCATTGCACCCGTAGTAAGCGACTACAAAGCAGCTTATACCATTTTTCTTCCTGCTTATGTTTTCATATTGTATTTTGCTATCTCAGGATACAAAATCAGAAAAAAATAATCAGACATTCGTAAAAAACAGAAAAGAGGCTGTTTCAAAAGCATCTTTAAGTCTTATCAAACTTACAAATTGTAGGAACTTTTTTTCTGCCTATATATCCTTTAAAGAGGACTTAGGACGTGCAACGTAATTTACTTATTTGCACAATGTCACAGCCCCCTTTAGGGGGTTGGGGGCAGATGAAAGTTTCTATTTTCAAGTTTTAGTTTTTTCTTTTGACACAACTTCTTTTCACAAAACCTTGTCACAACAAAAAATCACACATCATGAATTTACTGCTCACTATTAAAAAGTCCGCAAAAATTATTTCTGCTTTCCTTCTCTTTTTCTTTGCAACCTTTCCAGCGTTACAAGCCGAAAACTTTGCTATTAAATTTTCAGGAGCTTCACAAAACATCGATTTGGGTAGCAATGCAGCTGTTTTAGGCAAAAACTTTAGTATCGTATTGTGGGTAAAACCTCAGAATGCATCTTCGTGGCACATGGCCATAGGCAATCATTCGGGTGGAATGAATGCCCGCGCACCCTGGATAACCATTCAGGCCGAAACAAATGTGGAATTCGGCTTTGGTACAGGTACCGACCGTATTGTAAAAAAAACAGACAATATCCTCAATGCCGGCCAATGGAATCACATGGCCATGACTTACAACGGAACCAAACTTACGCTTTATGTGAATGGAGAAGAAAAGAGTTCGATAAGTACAACCGCCACACCTGCACAAACTGCACTTCGCTATATCGGTGGTTGCTGCGACGAATATTTCAGCGGGACGATCGACGAAGTGAGTATCTGGAACAGCACTCTCACAGCTACAAACATTCAGAATCTGATGTACACGCATCCGGCAGAAACCGCAAGCGGACTGCTCCATTATTTCAATTTCGAAAACAACACCATCGATCAGGTAAGTAAAAATACGGCAACTAACAACGGTGGCACTTTTGAACTGAACGAAGAAATGACTCCTATGAGTCTTGTACAGATTTATCCATTCCAAATGGGGATAAACAGTGCTGCACCCGGCGAAACAAATACATTCCTCGGAGCTGCCAACATTCGCACTGTAAACCGGATACAACCTTTATCACTTAACTCATTGAATATAAAAATTACCGGAACAGCCAATATTTCATCGGTAAAAAGCATCAAACTATGGAGCTCGGGCAATTCATCTGTATTTTTCAATCGTACATTGGTAGCCGAATTCAGCACCATATCGCCTGAAATGCTGTTGGCTGTAAACCATGAACTTGTTCAGGGCGATAATTATTTCTGGATCACTGCCGATATTGACGCAAATTCAGCCACTGATCAAACTTTGGATATTGAGATCAACCCGGCAACATTCAGCAATTCCGAAACCCTTGTTCCTGCCAATAAATCGCCTGAAGGCTACACCCGAATAGTTACAAATTCGAAAAAAGCAATTCGCTTCAATGGCACCACAAGCAGTTATGCCGATTTCGGAACACGTGCAGTAGCTGCGCCCGGCAATTTCACACTCGAGTTCGACATTTACCCTGCTTCCACTTCCACACGCTTTCAGGGTGTGATAGGAAATGACCCCGGCAGTGCCAACACACGCGCACTTTCGGTATATGTAACCAATACCACCGCACTCGAAATTGGTTTTGGCACTAATGCATGGAATCCCATAACCACTCCTTCGCTGCTTCGCCTGAACACATGGAATCATGTGGCAGTGTCGTTTGATGGCACCGACATGAAAGTATATATCGATGGAGTTCTTAAATTTACCGACAGCCGCTACGCCGGAAAAACACCCGTCTCCACTCCTATCAGATATATTGGAAAAACCACAGATACTTTCGAAGGAATGCTCGACGAAATCAGAATATGGAATGTGGCTCGTACAGTTCAGGAAATTGAGCAAAACAGAAAGAACACACTTGCAGGTACCGAAAGCGGTCTGATTGGTTACTGGAATTTCGATGGAGCCACCAATCCTGTACCCGATCTTTCGGCTAACGACAATCACGCTACAGTGTATGGTGCGACTTTCGAAAGTAATGGTTTCGAGGCGGTCAGTGCCAATCCGGCCATCAATACACTTGAGGTGGGCAACATTCGCTATGCAGCACCCGAAGTAAACGTTACAGCCAGCACACCGGGTCGACTCGAATGGAAAGTTATTTCGGCCGACCGACAAATAAACCTGTATTCATTCCTGCACAGAGAATATCATATCACACAGGGAAGAACCGACATTCCGCATGCAGGTGTACCTTTTACTTTCAATGCTCCTGCATTGCCCAATGGTAGTTATAAAATATATGCAGTACTATATACCGAAAATGCACAAACAGCCTTATTTTCGTCCACTGCATTTACAGTAACTGAGGGTATTCAGGAATGGGACACCCATTTAATCAATAGCGTAAACCGCGAAAAGCCTCACGCTACTATGGTTAGTTTCGACAATGTCAACCAACTCCGCACGCTCAATCGCGAAGCATCGCCCTGGGTTCAGTCGCTCAACGGCAACTGGAAATTCAAATGGGTGGAGCGCCCTGATCTTGCTCCCGAAGGTTTCGAAGCAACAGATTACGACATCAGCAGCTGGAACACAATTCCTGTTCCCGGCAACTGGGAACGCAATGGCTACGGATATCCGATTTATGTAAATGCCCGTTATCCTTTCCCGGCAAATCCTCCTTATGCACCCAAAAATTACAATCCGGTAGGTGCTTACAAACATACATTCAATGTAGTTGCTTCGTGGGTAGCCGACCGAAATGTGATCATTAATTTCGGAAGTATAAATTCAGCGGCCTATTTGTGGATAAATGGTAAATATGTGGGTTACAGCGAAGATACCAAAACTCCTGCCGAATGGGATATTACCGAATATCTGGTGGCAGGCGAAAACGAACTCGCACTCAAAGTGTATCGCTGGTCGTCGGGCTCATACCTCGAATGTCAGGACTTCTGGCGCATGAGTGGTATTCAGCGCGATGTATATCTGCATGCGGTTCCACGCACACATATCCGCGATTTCTTTGTAAAAGGCGGACTCGACAGCAATTACCAAAATGGTATTCTGACAGTTGATGTGGAAATTGAAGACAAACGTGAAAACACTTTGGCTGCACAATATGAAGTGGAAATGACGCTGCTTGATACTCTGGGAAATGTAATCGCTACACAAAACAAAGCGATTACCTACAATCCGGAAAACATCAACACACTCAGTTTCGAAGCACAGATTGCTAATCCGGCTAAATGGACTGCCGAAACACCAAACCTGTATCAACTGGCTCTGACATTGAAGGACAATACCGGAAAAACACTACAGGTAGTAGGTTCCAAAACGGGTTTCCGCTCTATCGAAATAAAAAATGCACAGGTTTTGGTCAATGGTCAGCCCGTTCTGTTCAAAGGCTTCGACCGCGTGGAAGTGGACGAACACGACGGACAGGTGGTGAACAGGGAAACCATGCTGAAGGACATTTTACTTATGAAGCAAAACAATGTGAATGCTGTACGCACTGCACATTATCCAAACGATCCTTACTGGTATGAGCTGTGCGACAAATACGGCTTGTATATGGTGGACGAAGCCAATATCGAATCGCACGGTATGGGTTATGGCGATGCTTCACTGGCTAAAGTTCCTTCGTGGGAGGCTGCTCACATTTATCGCTTGCGCAATATGGTGGAACGCGACAAAAACCATCCGGCCATTATTTTCTGGTCAATGGGCAACGAGGCGGGCGACGGTGTAAACTTTGCAGCCGGCTACAACTGGATTCACAACCGCGACAATACACGTCCTGTTCAGTACGAAAGAGCCATCGAAGGTGCCAACACCGACATCATGTGCCCCATGTACCCTTCGCCGGGCGAAGTCGAAAATTATGGCAAAAACACCAACAAAACCAAACCTTATATCATGTGCGAATACAATCATGCTATGGGCAACAGCATGGGACAATTAATTGATTACTGGAATATTATTGAAAAATATCCGAATCTGCAGGGTGGCTTTATCTGGGATTGGGTTGATCAGGGACTTGCCGAAACCGACAGCCAAAACAACAAATACTGGGGCTGGGGAGGCGATTACGAACCTTCGGGCGTAAGCCACGATGGTAACTTTCTGATGAATGGCGTACTTAACCCCGACCGCACCGGAAAACCAAGTCTGATGGAAGTGAAAAAAGTATATCAGAACATCAAATTTTTTGGTGCTAATTTACTGAATGGAACTTTCCTTATCAAGAATGAGTTTTTCTTTACTAATCTGAATAAATTCGACATTCACTGGAAAATAAAAGCCGGCGAAACGCTTGTAAAAAGCGGAATCATTCAATCGCCCGATATAGCTGCACGAAGTTCAAAACAATTTGCCATCGACTATAGCGATATTGTTCCTGTGCCCGGAAGCGAATATTTCATCTATTTCTCGGCTGTTACACGTCAAAGCGAAAATCTCGTTCCTGCAGGTCACGAAATTGCTTTCTCGCAAATCAAACTGCCGGTATACGAAGATGTGGCTTCTACTCCCCTTTCGGGAATGTCGTCGTTTACAGTTTCGAATACTTCGTCTGCTGTCACTATCACAGGCGAAAAATTCAAAGTTGTACTCAGCAAAGTAAGTATGAACATGAGCAGCTATGAATTCAATGGCAAAAATTACATCAGTATAGGAGCTATACCTGAATTCTGGCGCGCCCCTACCGACAATGATTTTGGAAACAATATGCAAAACCGCTGTGCTGTATGGAAAAATACAGCCCTGACCAAATCCAACAAAAGCACACAGGTAGAACAAATTTCGGAAAAAGAACTCCGCGTCACATTTACTTATACGCTCACCAATGTATCGTCGACATACCGCACTATTTATACCATTTTCGGTAATGGAGAAGTGATGGTGGACAACAGTTTCGAATACGGAGGAACTAATCTACCCTATTTACCCCGTTTCGGAATGCGTTTCGAACTGTCGCAGGAACTGGAGAACGTGAAATACTTTGGTGAAGGTCCGTTCGAGAACTACTGGGATCGCAAGGAAGCGTCGATGGTGGATGTGTACCAAAACACTGTCACAGTTATGTTAGAAAATTACACAAGTGCAACCGAAAACGGAAACCGCACTGACACTCGATGGCTGGCGCTTACTGCCGACAATGGCGAAGGTTTGCTTTTCAGCGGCATGAACACTTTCGATTTTTCAGTGCTGCACAACAGTATTGCCGATCTCACACAAAGCTATCGTGGTCAGATTCACAAAAATCAGATTGTAGCACGTCCGGGCGTATATCTCAATATCGACTACAAACAAACAGGTGTGGGTGGAATCGACTCGTGGGGCGCATGGCCAATGGATAAATACATTTTGAAAGCCGGAAATTATGCTTATAAATTCAAAATAAGTCCCGTGGAAGGCAATGCCGACTATCAGCGTATCAGCGTACGGAAATACGACAGAAACACTGCACTGCCTGCTGCACTGCCTGCTATGGAAGTGTATGCATACCCCAATCCGGCAAAGGACTTGCTGCACATTACACTCCCCGAAACAGGAGCGGAAAAATTCAGCGTGAAAATGATTGGTACCGATGGCAGCCTCAAATATCACGAGACACTGAATGGCAGCAATAACAGCATCGACATGAGCAGTATGGGAAAAGGCATTTATCTGCTTTATATCGAAGCTACAGGCTTTCAGACCAAGGTCATAAAAGTCAGTAAAAATTAACCACTCAATTTATCCAACAAAAAATCCGCTTTCGTTATGAAAGCGGATTTTTTTATTCTGATGAAAAATGTTTTTTAAAACTTATAGCTAAACATATTATCATCTGCATCTTTAATTCTCACTACGACCATACCATTGGGTACATTGATATTAAAACCGGTATCATTCAATCGCTCCGAATACAAGCGCTGTCCCGAAGCATTAAATACTTCCACACTATAATCTCCGGCTATACTTTCCAAAACGATTTGATTTCCAATACGCTTCACAAGGGGTTTACTGAAAGTTTGTTTTAAATCTGTATTGCGGGCATTAATACGAATCGGAAAATCGTACACCACACCTTCGCGTACATTTGCTTCGGGCGAAAAACGCTCTGCCCAGGCATTGTCGTACACAATGCGAATGCGTCCTGTTTTATCTTCACTATTTTCCGGAATTGTGATGGCACGTGTAACTTCCAATACGTCGAAATTGCCGCCCACACCATTTGTAGGAGGCACATTTCCAATACGCGGAAACGATGTTTCGAAACTTTTATCGCCATCGAAGTCGGCATAAGCATAATTGCAGGTATAGCGTAAGTCCTGCAAAACGGTACTGGTGCTATAAGCGCCCAGCGAATGTGCCGACAACTGAAAACTCAGCTGATTACCCGCTACAACTCTTAAAGTATCAGCATGTTCGTAATAATAACTTGCAGGACGCTGTTGTGTCGTATAATTCAGATTATTCAGCGCACCGGTAGTGGTTATTTTCTTTACAAAAGTATTTGCCCAATGCGCATCGTTTTGAGTCTTGTTCGAAGTCCATCCGGGCGCCACATAAGGCGCTTCGGGGTCACGCTCATACACGCGCACCCAGTCCACCTGCATTTCAAAAGGTAGTGCCACATCGTTTATTGCACCTGTCCAGCTACCGCCACCGGCCATATTCAGAATAATGTAAAAAGGCTTATCGAAAGGCCACTGACCGGTTTTATCGGTCACTATGCGCGGATAAGAAAAAGTCAACTGACCGTTCAGCGTAAAATCGAGCCTGTCGGCATGCCATTCCACGCCATATACATTGAACGCGTCCTTGTCGAAAGCTGTGGTTTTAGTCGGTGAGGGATTGCGAATACCCTGCGTATTGACAAAATCGGAATGAATGGTCTGATGAATCTGAGTTTCAGAATTTACATGCTCCATAATATCAATTTCGCCACAGGCAGGCCAACTTACACCCGGATTTTCGGGCATCATCCAAATGGCAGGCCACGAACCCTGACCATTACTGAATTTGGCACGCACTTCCACTTTGCCATATTTAAAAATGAATTTTCCCTTTGTCTGAATACCTCCGCTCAGATAGGGCACTTTATCCACACTCGTATCAGTATTTTTGATAAGTCTGAGTTTCAGAAAACCATCGGCAGTGCTCACAGTGGCAGGCGATGAAACCAGATATTTTCCCCAATCGGGATTAATACGGGGGCAATACGACCAGTAATTTGTGTCAAAAGTCTGAGCTGCAAACTCATCTTCGTAAATCATTTTCCACAAGGAGGTCTGTTGAGCATTCACATTCACATAGAAAAAAAGCAATAAAAATAACGTGACTTTAATTTTCATACCACATTTGATTAATTAATTAGATTTATTATCCTTATATTTGTATTTTATTTTATTATAACACAAAGATATAATTTATTATTATAATATAATCAATTGAACAATGAAAAAAACACTTCTCTCAATCCTACTTCTACTGCCCTTATTGCTATTGGCACAAGGCAGTTACAACATTTCAATTCCGGTACGCAGCAATGCCTGGGCCAACAACGAAAGTACCAAAGCCGTATTACGTTCCGGTAAAATGGAACAATGGAGCAATCCCGAACAAATAATCAACCTCTATTTTTACATTACAAAAGCCTGCAAGCTGCCTGTAGCTATCGAAATGGAAGCCAGTCAGACTGCTGAACTGAAAATTAAAGTGGCTGGTAAAACATTTCTGAAACAGGTGAGTGCCTCCGGTTCAAAAATTGAACTTGGCGAAATCAACTTCAAAAAAGCCGGTCATTACAAAATGACAATACAGGGTAAAAAGCGTAGCGGAAGCAGCTATGGCAATCTTCAAAATGTTTTGTTAGCAGGCGATGCCACACTTGTAAAATTCATCGACCAGGAGAACACATACTTTGGGCGTCGCGGTCCTTCGGTACATTTAGCTTATACGATTCCCGAAAACATATCTGAAACCGAATGGTATTATTCCGAAATTGAAGTTCCCAAAGGTCAGGATCAAATTGGTTCGTATTATATGGCCAATGGTTTTGGCGAAGGATATTTTGGCATACAGGTAAATTCGCCTACCGAACGCCGCGTATTGTTTTCAGTATGGAGTCCCTTTCATACCGACGATCCGAACGCCATTCCCGACGAAGAAAAAATTGTACTGCTCAAAAAAGGTGAAAAAGTAAATTCAGGTGAATTTGGAAACGAAGGTTCCGGCGGACAAAGTTTTATGCGTTTCCCCTGGAAAGCCGGCGTGCGCTACGGATTTTTATTGCGCGGCGTCCCCGACGGTAAAAACAATACCACTTACACAGCATGGTTTCACGACCCCGCAACCAAACAGTGGATGCTTATGGCTTCGTTCAAACGCCCGAAAACAAACACTTACCTGAAGCGCTTTCACTCATTCCTCGAAAACTTCATCCCCGATCAGGGCGACAAAACACGCATGGCCAACTACAGCAATCAGTGGGTAGCCGACAGCAAAGGCAACTGGTATCCTGTAACCGAAGCCACATTCACTTACGATGCCACAGCACACGCACAACGCCGTTTCGACTATGCCGGTGGTGTTACCAAAAAAGGTTTCTTTCTGAAAATGGGTGGTTTCTTTGATCAAAACACCACATACCGCACCAAATTCAAAAGTCTGAAATCTTTTACAAAACCGGATATCAATCTGGCCGACTTCAAATAAGTAAACTACAACTTACATAAACGAAACAACCTTGTTCGGCATAGGCTCAGGCCTATGCCGTAGCAAAAGCCTGCCTCTGTCTGGCATATTCTAAAAAAAAAACTTAGTCGCTAAATGATTAAATATGGAAAGAAAAGCTTTCCTTTTAACTCTGACATAGCGAAGACACATGCCAAACAGAGAAGCAGCAAGGCAAATTCATACACTTAGGTAGAATTCATTATACTTTTTACACGAATCATTATACTTAATGTAGAATAATTCCTGCTTTTTACATGATTGATTATACTTAATGTAGAGAAATTCATGCTTTTTACATGAATCATTATACTCAATGTAGAAAGATTCATGCTTTTTACACGATTGATTATACTCAATGTAGAGAAATTCATGCTTTTTACACGAATCATTATACTCAATGTAGAAACGCTCCATATTATTAGTTATAGAGTAATACGTTTTTAGTAGTATAGTAATGCGTTATTAGCAGATTTATTTTGCTGTTTGTATAATTTTCGCTGCTTTGAGACAGTCAGTCGGGTATTTTATAGCATTACGCAAAGCAGAAATAATAATTGGTCGATTCAAAAGAGGAAAAGTCTGTAAACGAAACAACCCTGTCGGTATAATACCAACAGGGTTGTTTTGTTTTTTGCTTGGGTTTTGAATTAGCTTCTTGGAGTAGCTTCTTTCAATACCATTGTGCGACCGTCGTATTCAGCACCGTTAAGTTCGGTGATAGCAGTACGGGCAGCAGCATCGTCAGCCATTTCAACGAAAGCGAAGCCTTTTGATTTGCGTGTGTCGCGATCGGTGATAATCTTGCATGAGTCAACCTGACCATACTCTTCCATAACGGCTCTAAGGTCGTTTTCTTTTACTTTGTAACTTAAGTTACCTACGTAGATGTTCATAAAAAAATAATGTGTAAAAATAAATAATAATGAGAAAGCGAAGTGTAATTACGTAGGCGGGGAACAAAGTGCGCATAAATGCGGATAAGTTGTGAACAGACTGACGAAAATATACAATATCCTTTTTCGGAGGACAAAGAAACGACAAATTATTTGTGAAATACTTTCCGAACGGAATTATTATTATTTAAAAACTTATTTAAACTATTTTTAGCATTTTGAAGTTTCAGGGTTTCAGAGTTTCAGAGTTTCAGGGTTTCAGGGTTTCAAAGTTTCAGGGTTTAGCGTTTCGTATTGAGCATTCAGAAGTTGATTCGCAATGTTTCATGCTCAACACAGTCTTTTGTCTTTTGTCTTATTTACAGCCCAGGGTTCAATATTATTAGAGACGCAATGTCTTGCGCCTCTAATAAAAATTGTAAATTGTAAATGATTAAATTGTAAATAAAATCAATATTCGTCCCAGCTTTTAATCTTAATATCGTCGAGACTGAGGGTGCTGAAAGCATATATAAATGCAGACGCAAGTCGCGCATTGGTCAACAATGGAATATTATAATCGATGGCCGCACGACGGATTTTGTAACCGTTGGTCAGTTCACGACGGGTTTGATTTTTCGGAATATTGATCACCAGATCGATTTGCTTTTTGTTGAGCATTTCCATTATCTGAAGTTCGCCTTCCTCATCGGGCCAGGCCACAGGTATTGCTTTAATACCGTTATCATTTAGGAATGCAGCTGTACCTGAAGTGCTGTAGATATTATAACCATTGTCGTGAAGCATGTGACAGGCTTCGAGCAAATCCACTTTCGATTTCGCTTCACCCGACGATACCAAAATGTTTTTTCCCGGTATATTGTAACCTACCGACAGCATCGATTTAAGCAATGCCTCTCTGAAATCGTCGCCAATGCAACCTACTTCACCAGTCGACGACATGTCCACACCTAAAATCGGGTCGGCATTTTGCAAACGGGCAAAAGAGAACTGCGAAGCCTTTACACCAATATGTTCAAGGTCGAATACCGACGAATCGGGACGACTGTATGGCGCATCAAGCATAATGCGGGTAGCTGTTTCAATAAAATTACGTTTCAGCACTTTCGACACAAAAGGGAACGAACGCGAAGCACGCAGGTTACATTCAATTACTTTGATATCGTTGTTTTTGGCTAAGAACTGAATATTAAAAGGCCCTGAGATATTGAGTTCACGGGCAATTTGTTTCGAAATCTTTTTAATGCGGCGCATTGTTTCGAAATAAATTTTCTGAGCCGGAAACACAAGCGTAGCATCGCCCGAGTGTACCCCGGCAAATTCCACATGTTCCGAAATGGCATATTCCACCACTTCGCCATTCTGAGCTACGGCATCGAATTCCACTTCCTTGGCATTTTGCAGGAACGAAGAAACTACCACAGGATATTCTTTCGATACATTGGCAGCAAGCGTCAGGAATTTTGTCATCTGCTCCTTGTCGAAACATACATTCATGGCTGCACCCGAAAGTACATACGAAGGACGAATAAGTACCGGGAATCCAACTTCGTCGATAAAGGCATCAATTTCCTCGAAACTGCTGAGTTCTTTCCAGCGTGGCTGATCGATACCAAGTGTATCGAGCATGGCTGAGAATTTATGACGGTTCTCGGCGCGGTCGATCGAAGCGGCAGGTGTACCAAGAATAGGCACATTCTGACGGTCGAGTTTCATGGCCAGATTATTTGGAATTTGTCCGCCCATCGACACAATCACACCTTTGGGCTGCTCAATATCGATTACATCCAACACACGTTCGAACGAAAGTTCATCGAAATACAAACGATCGCACATATCATAGTCGGTCGAAACGGTTTCAGGATTGTAGTTGATCATTACCGACTCGTAACCAAGTTCACGGGCAGTTTGAACCGCATTGACCGAACACCAGTCGAATTCCACCGACGACCCAATGCGATAAGCACCCGAACCAAGCACCACAATGGCTTCACGCTCATCTTTGGCTGGCTTGTAAGCCTTGTCCGATCCGTAAGTAAAATACAGATAATTGGTTTTATCGGGGTGATCGGAAGCTACGGTATTGATACGACGAACTGTGGGTGTAATACCAACTGATTTACGTTTGTCGCGCACCTGAAGCAATTCTTTTTCCATAGAGCCTGCAGGAGTTTCGACGAAACGGGCAATCTGGAAATCGGAAAAACCGAGGCGTTTGGCTTCGGCAAGCACACTGGCATCAAGGTCGGCAATACTGTTGTACGACGAAAGCACAAGGCTGTATTTATGTATATTTTCAAGTTTTTCGATAAACCAGCGGTCGATTTTTGTCAGATCCACAATTTGTTCCACTGTAAAGCCTTTGGTAAAAGCGTCGGCAATGGCAAAAATACGCAGGTCGGTAGGTTTTGAGAGCGCCGAAGCCACATCGTCGAACACAAGGTCGTTGTTACCCACAAAACCATGCATTCCCTGTCCTATCATGCGCAAACCTTTCTGAATAATTTCTTCGAACGACTGACCAATGGACATAATTTCGCCCACCGACTTCATCGACGAACCAATTTCACGGCTTACACCCTCGAACTTGGTAAGGTCCCAACGTGGGATTTTCACAATCATATAATCCACCGAAGGAGCCACATAAGCCGAATTTAGCGTTCCCATTTCACCAATCTGATCGAGCGAGTAGCCCAAAGCCAACTTGGTAGCCACAAAAGCCAATGGATAACCCGAAGCTTTCGAAGCCAGTGCCGATGAGCGGCTCAGACGTGCATTGATTTCGATAATACGATAATCGTTTGTTTCAGCATTAAAGGCATACTGTATATTACATTCGCCCACAATTCCGATATGACGAACCACTTTACGCGCTACATCTTCCAGAAATGCAATCTGATCTTTCGAAAGCGAAATAATGGGTGCAACCACTATACTTTCGCCGGTATGAATACCCAGCGGGTCGAAGTTTTCCATTGGAACAACCGTGAAGCAATGGTCGTTTTTATCGCGAATCACCTCAAATTCAATTTCTTTCCAGCCTTTGAGACTTTCTTCAACCAGAATTTGTTTGGAATAAGCCAAAGCACTTTCGCAAAGTGTAATAAACTCCTGCTCGTTGGCACAAATGCCCGAACCAAGCCCACCCAAAGCATAAGCCGAGCGCACCATTACCGGATAGCCAATACGACGGGCAGCTGTAAGGGCATCGGTAAGCGACTCCACAGCCTGCGAAACCGGTGTTTTGGCGTCAATTTCGTTTAGTTTTTTTACAAACAAATCGCGGTCTTCGGTAATCATAATAGCTTCAACCGATGTACCAAGCACTTTAATACCGTACTTCTGCAAAGTGCCATCCAGGTACATTTCGGTGCCACAATTCAGCGCTGTTTGTCCGCCAAAAGCCAGCAAAATGCCATCAGGTTTTTCTTTTTTAATTACTTCTTCCACAAAATGCGGCGTAATGGGCAGGAAATACACTTTGTCAGCAATGCCTTCCGAAGTCTGTATAGTGGCGATATTGGGGTTAATCAATACCGTTTCGATACCTTCTTCTTTCAATGCTTTCAGCGCCTGCGAGCCCGAATAGTCAAATTCGCCGGCCTGACCGATCTTAAGTGCGCCCGAGCCGAGCAAAATCACTTTCTTTATTGATTGATCCATTTTCTGTATATTTAGTTTTATTGTTGTTCAGGGTTTCGCGTTCCAGGTTTCGCGTTCCGGGTTACGCGTTCAGCAGAGACCCAATGCCTTGAGTCTCTGCTGAAATTGTAAATCGTAAATGATTTAATTGTAAATCAATATTCGTCCCAGCTTTTAATCTTAATATCCTCCACAGTCATATTGCAAAATGCAGTGATAAAGGCCGAAGCCAGTCGTGCATTGGTCAAAAGCGGGATATTAAAGTCGATAGCACCACGACGAATAGCGTAGTCGTTACGCAATTCACGTTCGGTGGTATTTTTCGGTATGTTGATTACCAGATCGAACTGTTTGTTCGAAAGCATGGTTTTTACATTCAAATCGCCTTCCTCATCGGGCCAGTTTACGGCTGTGGCTTCAATTCCGTTTTCTTTGAGGAAACGTTGTGAACCCCGTGTAGCAAAGAGTTCATAACCCTTTTTCTGAAGCAAACGGGTTGCATCGAGCAGTTCTACTTTCGATTTTGGCTCACCCGACGAAATCAGAATCCGTTTCTTCGGAATGCGGAAACCAACCGAGAGCAGCGATTTCAGGATTGCTTCGTGGAAATCGTCGCCGATACAGCCCACTTCACCTGTCGAAGCCATATCCACTCCTAACACAGGGTCGGCCTGTTGCAGACGGTGGAATGAGAATTGCGAAGCTTTGATACCGACATAATCGAGGTCGAAGGCTGATTTTTCAGGTTTTTCAACCGGTAAGCCAAGCATTACTTTGGTGGCCAGTTCGATAAAGTTCAATTTCAACACTTTGGAAACGAATGGGAACGAACGCGACGAGCGCAGGTTACATTCAATTACCTTGATATAATTGTCTTTAGCCAAGAATTGTATGTTGAATGGTCCGGAGATATTCAGCGAACGTGCGATTTCTCCCGCAATCTTTTTAATACGGCGAATGGTTTCCACATAAATTTTCTGCGGAGGGAATTGAGTGGTTGCATCACCGGAGTGAACACCTGCAAATTCCACATGTTCTGAAATGGCATACACCATGATCTCACCATTCTGAGCAACAGCATCAATTTCAATTTCTTTGCAACGTTCGAGGAATTCCGATACTACCACAGGGTGCTTTTTCGACACTTCGGTTGCTAATTTCAGGAAGTTTTCCAATTGCGAAGCATCGTGACACACATTCATGGCAGCACCCGAAAGTACATACGATGGGCGCACTAACACAGGGAATCCCACTTCGGCAACAAATTCGTTTACATCTTCGAAAGTAGTCAACTCTTTCCAGCGTGGTTGGTCAATTCCCAGCTCGTCGAGCATCGACGAGAATTTATGACGGTCTTCAGCGCGGTCGATATCCACAGCCTGTGTTCCCAAAATGGTTACATTGGCATCGGCCAGTTTCATGGCTAAGTTATTCGGAATCTGTCCTCCTGTAGAAACAATAGTTCCCATTGGATTTTCGAGTTCCATAATATCCATCACACGTTCGAAGCTTAACTCGTCGAAGTACAGACGGTCGCACATATCGTAGTCGGTCGAAACCGTTTCGGGATTGTAGTTGATCATTACCGAGCGAAGTCCTTCTTTACGAATGGTCATAAGCGCATTTACACCACACCAGTCGAACTCCACCGACGAACCAATGCGGTAAGCACCCGAACCAAGCACCACTACCGAACGATGATCGCCCAGATATTTCATATCGCCGGCCACACCGCTGTAAGTAAGATACAGATAGTTGGTTTGTGCAGGATATTCTGCCGCGAGCGTATCAATTTGTTTAACCACCGGAACAATTCCACGACTTTTTCGATGTGCACGGGTCACTTTTATCTGCTCATCCATATCGTCTTTGCTGCATTTGCTCACAAAGCGTGTGATCTGGAAGTCGGAAAAACCGGCCACTTTGGCTTCTTTCAGCAATTCATCCGAAAGTGTAGCCAGCGATTCGGTAGCAGTAAGTTCCTTTTCGAGTTGTTTGATGCGTTCCAGTTTATACAGGAACCAGCGGTCAATTTTTGTCAGTTCGTGAAGTCTGTCTACCGTATAACCAAGTTCAAAAGCCTGATTCAGATAGAAAATACGATGATCGGTAGGTTCGTTCAGCGCTTTATCCAGATTATCCACAAAAAGTTCTTTATTACCCACAAAACCATGCATTCCAAGTCCTGTCATGCGGATTCCTTTCTGAATGGCTTCCTCGAAAGTACGACCGATAGACATAATTTCGCCCACCGACTTCATACTGGAGCCCAAAAGGCGGCTTACACCCTGGAATTTACCTAAATCCCAACGTGGAATTTTACATACGATATAGTCGAGAGCCGGTTCGAAGAATGCTGAAGTATCTTTCGTTACCGAGTTTTTCAATTCGGGAAGTCCGTAACCCAAACCAAGTTTTGCAGCCACAAATGCAAGCGGATAACCCGTGGCTTTCGAAGCCAGCGCTGAGGAACGGCTCAAACGGGCATTTACCTCAATCACACGATAATCTTCCGATTCGGTGTCGAACGCATACTGCACATTACATTCGCCCACAATTCCGATATGGCGGATAATGCGGATAGCAAGCTCACGAAGTTTGTGATATTCGCTGTTGGTAAGCGTTTGCGAAGGAGCCACCACGATACTTTCGCCGGTGTGAATTCCCAGCGGATCGAAGTTTTCCATGTTACAAACCGTAATACAGTTGTCGTAACGGTCGCGCACCACTTCGTATTCAATTTCTTTCCAGCCTTTAAGCGATTTTTCGACCAATACCTGAGGCGAATACGAAAATGCCTTGTCCACAATCGCTTTCAGTTCTTCATCGTTGTCGCAGAAGCCCGAGCCCAAACCACCAAGCGCATAAGCCGCGCGCACAATCACCGGATAACCCAGTTCGTTGGCTGCACGTTTTGCATCTTCGTAATTAGTAACAGCTTCACTTTTGATATATTTTACATCGATTTCCGAAAGTTTCCGATTGAAAATCTCACGGTCTTCGGTATCAATAATCGATTGTACAGGCGTCCCGAGTACGCGAACACCATATTTTTCGAACACTTTGTCTTTGTAAAGAGCCACACCACAGTTCAGCGCTGTTTGTCCGCCAAACGATAGGAAAACGCCATCGGGACGCTCTTTTTCAATTACACGTTCCACAAAATCGGGCGTAACCGGTAGGAAGTATACTTTATCGGCAATGCCTTCTGAAGTTTGTACAGTAGCAATGTTCGGATTGATAAGCACTGTTTCAATGCCTTCTTCTTTCAGAGCTTTCAGAGCCTGCGAACCCGAATAGTCGAATTCACCCGCTTCACCAATTTTCAAAGCGCCCGAACCAAGTACCAGAACTTTAGCGACACCATCCAGCCCCCTAAATCCCCCTTCAGGGGACTTTTCACGTTCCAAAAATTCGGGAAGCTTTGGTTGATTTACAGCCGCCTTTTTAGATTGCAATTCCTCTTCAATCATCGAAACCACATCGAAGTCAGCTATCTTAAAGTCCCCTGAAGGGGGATTTAGGGGGCTTCTGAGGAGGTTTAAGAACACATCGAACAGAAACTCAGTATCGGTAGGTCCCGAAGCAGCCTCGGGGTGGAACTGAGCCGAGAACCAGGGCATTGTTTTGTGACGGATACCTTCATTGGTACCATCGTTCATATTTACAAAAAGTGGTTCCCAATCGGCGCTCAGTGTGGAATTATCCACTGCAAAACCGTGATTCTGTGAAGTGATAAAGGCACGTTGTGTCCCGGCTAGCTGCACAGGCTGGTTATGACTGCGGTGTCCGTATTTCAGTTTGTAAGTTTTAGCACCACCAGCTACCGAAAGTAACTGATTTCCCATACAAATACCGAAAATAGGTTTTCCGGTTTTCATGGTTTCCTGAATATGTCGCACAGTATCCTGCGCATATTCAGGGTCGCCGGGACCGTTGGAGATAAACAGTCCATCGAACTCTATGTGATTATAATCGTAATCCCAGGGTACACGAATCACTGTAGTGTCGCGTTTGAGCAGGCAGCGGATAATGTTGTGTTTTACGCCACAATCCACCAGCAACACGCGTTTGCTACCGTTTCCGTAAGTAATTACTTCTTTGCAGCTCACTTTAGCCACCTGATTTTCGTCGTCGGGATTAACGAATTCGATATCATCGCCATCGGGAAACACAAGTTTTCCGCGCATGGTTCCCTTTTCGCGAACAAGTTTTGTAAGCTCACGCGTGTCCACACCAAAAATTCCGGGCACTTCATTTTCTTTCAACCAGTCGCTCAGGCTTTTTACAGCATTCCAGTGACTGTATTCAAAAGAAAAATCGGAAATAATCAAAGCTGATGCCTGAATTTTTTCCGATTCATAAAAAGTAGAAAGGCCGTTTTCGATGGTGTCGTTCGGAACACCGTAATTACCAACCAACGGGAATGTGATTGCCAACAGCTGACCCGCATAAGATGGATCGGTGAGGCTTTCGGGATACCCGACCATGGCCGTATTAAAAACTACTTCACCGGCCACTGGTTTTTCGAAACCGAAGGATTTCCCTTCGAACACAGTGCCGTCTTCCAAAACAAGATGAAAGGGCTTATACTTTTGCATAAAAATAAAATAGAATTTTGAATATCTTCATTTATCCGCAACATTTGACTACTCAAATGTCCGGATTTTTGCAAAAGTACTGCTTTTTTGTCTACCAAACAAGCATCAAAATTCAATTTTTGTCCTTTTAATCTTTTTTTTATTGGCTGATTTAAAACGGTATATAAAAAGAATAATTATGAACTTTCAATTCTTATGCAACACATAAAGCAAATACTCGTAGTCGCCATTTGCAAACTTATTAAAAGTAGAAGTTCCTTCGAGTCCGGCAAACTGACCGGCAGCAGCGTGAAGAAATTTGGGAGCCATTTCGCTGATCATTTTTTTTGTTTGAGCCGACGACAAAGTAAGTGCTTCCACCACATTAGGCGTAATCACTTCACGTGTTTTCAACTCAAAATCGGACTGTAAAATCTGGCTGTGCATCAATTCCACCTGATGACGAAACCGGAAATCTACAATCAACAAATGCCCTTTGGGTTTTAAAACACGAAACGACTCGGCCAGAAATTTATCGAAACGGGTATAACGGTGCGAGGATTCGACATTGATAATCACATCATAAGATGCATTATCGAACTGAAGCATTTCGGCATTTCCGGTAAAAAAGTTCATTTTCTGCTGGCTGTAATGGCGCTTACAGAATTCAATAGCTTTGTCGTTGAGATCCACACCAGTAGCCGACGCGGGTTTCAGATAACGGTTTACATACGACAAACCACCACCACGACCGCAGCCAACTTCCATCAAACTTTTTCCGGAAATATCAATTTTGGTTACTAAATAATTATACAATTTGGCCGGATAAAGATTGGGCATATCAGCAGGCTCCAGGTCTATGTCGTGTCCCTTCGACGCAAAACCATAATTCATAAAAGTCACCTGCGACTTTTTATCCACAAAACAAACAACCTTGTACCAAAGGCGAAAAAACACATTTACTAACACATCTCTCATTGCATTATATTTTTATTGATTAATAATTCTGAAATCAAATCACTGACATTACAGAATCCGGGTTCAATCAACAATATGCTCTTTGAATCAAGATGTTATAGTATCAATTTCAAATAACAGACTTGTGTCTGTCCGAAATTTCACAAACAGAACAACATCCATGTTTCAGAATGCTGCCTTAGTTTTTTTACAAAGATAGTTATCAACCTATGAAATTCAATACTGATTTATTGGAAATTATAAACATGACCTCCCACTACGTATTTTTTATACAGGGCATTCACTTCACTTTTCTGTTTTTTACGAATAGCATCGTAATACGGGCGCACCAGACCGGCTGTTTCGCTGTCGGGATATTTTTTCAGCAAATAAGTATAAGCTTTTGCATAATATTCAGCCAGTTGCAGGTGATCCACATCATCGTAAAGCGGCGAATTGTCCATGCCCGAAAGCAGATAAGTGAGATATGCCTTGCGATAGTTTTTGCAATTATCCAGGAAAACAAAGGTTTTATTGGCAGCCATAAATTTTTCGTACCACACAAGCCGCTCAATGTATTTTTCAGGTTCAATGGTAATAAAGGCATCCTGTGCAAATCCCTCGCGATTTTCGAGCTCAATTTGTGCAAGATAAGCTTTCATCGGTTCGGTAAACATATCGGAAAGTTGCAGCAACACAAACTCTCTGTCCTGTTCAATGTAGGGCATACCTTCGGTAAACGACATTTTGAAACCGCTTTTGAGTAAATTATTACGATAACGACTCAACTTCGGACTCACATTTTCGCCGTTCATCAGTGGCGAATAATCGGTACTATCCTCGTAAAGTTTCTCGTTCAGGTTGGTTTCGATAGTATCGAGCAACTGCTGCAAAACCACAAAAGCAGAATCGCACAGACCGGGTCGCTGCCCTTCGAAAAACTTATGAAAATGATCCACAGCAAGCGCTGCCGAATTCATATCCGTACTGTCGAGATCGTGTACAAACATTCGAAAATCAATCAACATTGGATGCTCGGTTTGCAATATGAGCGAATCACGCACATAGATTGTGGAATCGCTTTGCGACTGATTATCGTCGCCCGAGCGGTGACAAGCTGATACTACAAAACTGATTATCAACAAATAACCCAAAACAATCTTATTAATTCTCATAACTGTTTGTTTTTAAATGTACAAATGAAAAACGGACTACAAATTTCAAAAAAGAAATTGACACTGCCAAATACTGACTTATATCAAAAATATGAAAATAGAAACCTTGAATCCTTACGATATAAACAAGAAAATTGATGAAAAATTATTTTATGAAGAAGAAAACTATTCGTAGCGAATAATTTTCGCAGGCGAGATTTTGGTAATAAGATACGAGGGACCTACCATCATTAAAACCGACAAAACAAAAGTACCCACATTGAGCAACACAACATGCAGCCAGTTAATAACCACCGGCACATAAGCCACATAATACGATTCGGGATCGAGCGGAATAAGATGCGTATAATATTGTATAATACAAAAAGCCAAACCGATCAGATTTCCCCAAAACATGCCACGTGCAATCAGAAAAACCGAATGATACAGAAAAATTTTACGCACCGACCAGTTGGTAGCTCCGAGCGATTTCAGAATGCCAATCATATTTGTACGCTCCAGAATCAGAATCAACAAACCCGAAATCATATTGAAACCCGCCACAGCCAGCATAAGCAGCAATATCACCCACACATTCATATCAATAAGATCGAGCCAGCCAAATATTTGCGGATTCAGATCGCGAATGGTTTGCGCATAATAACGCTTGTCGCTGTCGGTATTTTCCTGCATTACCAAGTGATATATCAGATCAGACAAAGGTTCGAGACTGTCGAAATCCGTCAATTGTATCTCCACACCACTTACCTGCGAATTTTCCCAACCATTAAGTTGTTGTAAGTGACGAATATCGGCCAGGATGAACATTTTATCGTATTCCACAAAACTGGTATTGTAAATACCCTGAATGCGGAATTTGCGTGCACGCATTTGCTCATTCGAAGTATAGGTGTAGCTAAAAAAACTGTCCCCTGTTCCGAGTTTTAGCTTTGCTGCCAGATACGACGAAATCAACACGCCATTTGTAAGTGTATCAGCTTCGAAAGCCGGAATTTCGCCTTCCACCAAATGCGAACGAAAAAAGTCATTATTAGCCCCTGCCGCAATTCCTTTAAGCAAAATACCCTGAAAATCTTCGTCGGTTTTGATAATGCCCGGCTTGGTCACAAAACGTTGAAGCGATTTCACATCCGGCAATGCACTTATTTTTTTCAGAAAAGCATCCGATGGCTCAATGGGTTGCATTTCGTAGTTTCCCACGCTTTCTACACTGCTAATCTGAATATGACCACCAAAACCAATGGCTTTGTTCCGCACCTCAGATTTAAAACCAACAACCACAGCCAGCGAAATCAACATTACAGCCATTCCCAATGCAATAGCAATAGTAGCTATACGCACAGCAGGGCGGGATACATTCTTTTTATCCTGCCTGAAATGAATACGTTTGGCTATAAAATATTCTATTGACATTGGGTTGTTTCGCGTTTCGCGTTTCGTGTTTTGTGTTTTGAATTGAGTGAGAATTTAGGGATGCTTTACAAACACTGAAGCTTCAAATCTCCAAATCAACACATTATCACATCAGCACATCATCACATCATCACATTACCACATCATCACATCATTTTCTTCCCGGATACACCTCAAGGGCTTTGGCAAGTACTACAAGTGCATGCTTCAAAGCCTCCTTTTCAAGCACATAAGCAATACGCACTTCATCTTTACCATAACCTTCCTGGGTATAAAATCCCGAAGCAGGCGCCATCATCACTGTATGACCTTCGTATTCGAAATCGGAAAGCAACCATGCACAAAAACGGTCGGCATCGTCGATGGGCAAACGTGCTACAGTGTAAAATGCGCCCATTGGAATGGGAGAATACACTCCGGGAATGCGGTTCAGACCGTCGATCAGGAACTTACGACGCTCCACATATTCGTTGTACATTTCGAGCATATACTCAGTAGAAGTGCTCATGGCGGCTTCAGAAGCAATCTGGCCCAAAAGCGGCGGACTCAAACGTGCCTGACAAAACTTCATCACATTTTTGCGTACTTCCTTATTTTTAGTCACAATTGCACCAATGCGCACACCGGTCATGCTGTAACGTTTTGACACAGAATCGATCAAAACCACATTTTCTTCAATGCCATCCAAATGGAAAGCTGAAATATAAGGAGCACCTGTATAGCAAAATTCGCGATACACTTCGTCGGAAAACAAATACAAATCGTATTTTTTTACCAGATCGCGGATTTTATTCATTTCGCTGCGCGTATATAAATATCCGGTTGGATTGTTGGGGTTGCAAATCAGAATTCCCTTGGTTTTTGGAGTAATAAGTTCCTCAAATCTATCTACATGCGGCAAAGCAAAACCTTCTTCGATCGACGAAACGACAGGTCGCACCACAGCACCCGCTGCAATGGCAAACGCAGTATAATTGGCATAAGCAGGCTCAGGCACAATAATTTCATCGCCCGGATCGAGACAGCTCATAAAGGCGAAGTTCACAGCTTCGGAACCACCGGTAGTGATCAGAATATCCTCTTCGGTGACATCAATATTAAATGTATGATAATAGGCCGCAAGTTTGGTCTTCAGGCTACGAATACCATCGCTCGGACTGTATTCAAGCACGGTACGATCTATTTTGCGGATCGCATCGAGCGCTATTTCGGGCGTCTTCAGGTCGGGCTGACCGATATTCAAATGGTAAACTTTGATTCCGCGTGCTTTGGCTTTGTCGGAAAGCGGCACTAATTTTCGAATGGGCGATTCGGGCATTGCCTGACCGCGCTGTGATGTTTGTGGCATATGATCGTGTATAATTTTCGGCTGTTTCCCTCATTGTAATATATTGTCAGAAAAACAGCATTTCATGTTTCGATTTGCGCTGCAAAAGTAGTGAAATAAAACCGATATTTAAACCTGGTTGCAACATCATGTAGCAAAAAACAAACACTTTCACTTTACACTAAAATAAAGGATACCGATTTATCATTTCCGCAGAATTTATGAGCGCAAACATAGCTAAAACGCCCTTTCGGATAAACGTTTCAGGGGGCTGTCTTAATTTTTGAAGCTCAAAAACAACATAAAACACTCAAATAATGAATTTTACAGAAAAGGCTTGTCTTAATTTTTTCAGGCTCCGGATGATTGCATCTTGTATGTATTAAGTAATTTTGAAACAAGAGAAAAACCATTTTATATTTCTATCACAGCATTCACTAACATTTCTAAGTTATGAAATCAAATTCAGAAACCGGTTTTGAGAACCAACTACTATTGCAAACTTACGGTATGGATATGCACAATGTTTCGAATACAATCATAACATTTTCGGGCTTATCAACCGATTTATACATCCCCGGTTACAATTACAGTCCGAAATCGTTTCAGATTTTTGGCCGTTTCGGGAAAAAACTTTCAAAGTCTGAAAACAAGAATGACAATACAATAACCGAATTGCCTTCGATTGAAAGCATACTCGACACCAGCACCTGTCGCACAGATGGCAAAATAACACCGGGAAGAAATCTTCAAATCAAAGGCAACTGTATTAGTATTTGTTCGAAAAAAGACGATGGCGGAATTTATTTCACGCATTGTACAAGCGGAAAAGTATTTAAAATTCCCCGAACAGATATTGTACTCAACACTCCGACAATGCTGCTCATTTTTGTGCCCGAAAACATGGAAAAGGGCGAATACGAACTCAAAATAAGCACAACATACAATGGTTCACAAAAGGAGTTGAAACATTGCAGAACTACGGTTTTTGAAAAAAAACTGATGATCTGAAAAACAAAATATATAATCAGGAAAGCCATATCATTGCAAAAAAGAACTATTGCAATGATATGGCTTTTAATATTATACTAAAAATGCACATCCATAAAGAACTTAAAATCCTTTATTTACAAACACATACAAAGAAATCTCATTTAATTACGGAAAAATTTCCTTTATTAATCAACTTTCGTACAAATTCATTGTTCTACCTGAAATAAGAATGACAATAGTGATTGTATTAAATCATTCTTATTTATTGAAAATTTAAAGGTATAGCAATGAAAGGTATTAAAAAAGGTGATCGGATTGTGATCATAGGTGGTGGTTTTGGAGGTTTACAGTTAGCCAAAACCTTAAGAAATTCGGGAGTAAATGTAGTGTTGGTCGATAAGCAAAATCACCACCAGTTTCAACCTCTGTTTTATCAGGTAGCAAGCGGGCGTCTTGAACCATCCAGTATCTCATTCCCCTTCAGAAAAATTTTTCAGAAAAGTAAAAATATCGATTTCCGAATGGCCGACATTGTAAAAATAATGCCTGATGAAAACAAACTAATGACTTCGTACGACCGCACAATATGGTACGACCATTTGGTGATTGCCACAGGCTGCAAAACAAACTTCTTCGGAAATAACGAAATGCAGGCAAATGCATTTTCGATGAAAACGACTCAGGAAGCCATTGAAATCAGGAATAAAATTCTTTTCAGTTTCGAAAAAGAAATTTTCGCCCGCCCCGAAGACAAACAGGCATGGATGAATATTATCATTGTGGGTGGTGGTCCAACCGGAGTTGAGCTTTCGGGCGCATTTGCCGAGTTAAAAAGAAGTGTATTGCCAAAAGATTATCACAATATTGATTTTTCGAAGTTCAATATTTATTTAATCGAAGGCAGCAAACATACGCTCAACAATATGAGCGAATCGTCGAAAATCAGTTCGCAAAAATATCTTGAAGATCTTGGGGTAATTGTAAAAACCGAGATTGTACTGAGTTCGTACGATGGCGAAATTGCCACACTCAGCAATGGAGAACAGATTCCCACAAAAAATGTAATCTGGGCTGCCGGTGTTACCGGAAATATTATTGAAGGTATAAATCAGGAAGATATTGTACGAAACAGATATATTGTGGACAGATTCAGTCGTCTGAAGAATTTTGATAATATATATGCTTTGGGCGATGTGGCGTATATGGAAACACCAAATTACCCAAACGGACATCCGCAGGTTGCAAACGTAGCTATTAATCAGGGAAAAAATCTGGGAAGAAACATTTTGCGCATTTTGAAAAACCAAAGCGACAAAATAAAAGAATACGAATACAAAGATCTCGGAATGATGGCTACCATAAGCAAACACAAAGCAGTGGTGGAATTTCCGTTCGTCAAATTCAAAGGCCTGCTGGCATGGTATGTTTGGATGTTTTTGCATCTGATGCTTATTCTGAGTGTGCGCAACAAACTCGTTATTTTCTTTAACTGGGGCTGGAGCTACTTTACAAAAGACACTTCACTCCGACTTATCACTCAGATAAATTACAAAAAAGAAGAAATTATTGACCCGAAAAAAGAAATGCAATAACAGTCCAAAATTAACATAAAAACAAATTCAGCTTTGCAGTCCATTTGGTTGCAAAGCTGAATTTATTTTATAAAAGGTTCTTGTAAATACAAGTTGTTAGTTTTTGTTGTAATTCCTCCGGCTATTTAATATTTACAATCTCTTCCATTACGGCTCTTGCCCGTTCTACCGATTTTACTTCGTTGAAAACCACCGAGCGGCGCATATTTTGTTCGCGGAGCTGACACTTGCGGGGATGCATGGTCATATATTTGAGTATTTTACCAAACTGTTCCGACTGATAATAAGCCGATTGCGGATTCGAAACCAGAAATGCAGTCATACGGTCGTTTTTCAAAACCAGTTTTTCAATTCCGTACTGCATTGCAACACGCCTCAAACGAACCACTTGCAGCAATTCAAGTCCTTTTTCGGGAATTTTACCAAAACGGTCTTCAAGTCGCACTTCAAACTCTCGAAGTTCGGCTTCATTGTCGATATTGTCGAGCTCGCGGTAAAGGCTGATACGTTCCGATACATTTTCGATATATTCGTTTGGGAAGAGCAACTCCATGTCTGAATCAATCTGGCAGTCGTTTACAAAAGTGGCCGTACTATTTTCCTGAGCAATTTCTTCTGCATAAAGTTCAGAAAACTCTTCGTCCTTCAATTCATGGACCGCCTCGTTCAAAATTCGCTGATAAGTTTCGTAACCAAGATCAGCAATAAAACCGCTTTGCTCCGCTCCCAGCATATTACCTGCACCACGAATATCGAGGTCCTGCATGGCAATATTAAAACCGCTACCCAATTCGGCAAATGTTTCGAGTGCCTGCAAACGCCTGCGCGCATCGGGCGTGAGCAAACTCAGTTCAGGAGCCAGCAAATAGCAATAAGCTTTGCGGTTGCTGCGTCCCACACGTCCGCGAAGCTGATGCAAATCGCTCAGTCCGAACATGTGAGCACTGTTTATAATAATCGTATTTACATTTGAGATATCGATTCCAGATTCAATAATAGTGGTTGCCACCAACACATCATATTCATAATCAATAAAATCCACAATAATTTCCTCGAGTTTATCAGGTGGCATTTGTCCGTGACCCACTGCTACACGACAACCGGGCACCAAACGCCTGATCATTGCTTCAATATTGTAAATATTCTGAATGCGGTTATTGACAAAAAACACCTGTCCGTTTCGGTTCATTTCAAGCTGAATGGCTTCGCGAATCACATCTTCGTCGAAAGTATGAATTTCGGTTTGCACCGGATAACGGTTGGGCGGTGGCGTATTGATAATCGACAAATCGCGGGCACCCATAAGCGAAAACTGCAAAGTACGCGGAATAGGCGTTGCTGTCATCGTGAGCGTATCCACATTTACTTTCATTTCTTTGAGCTTTTCCTTTACAGTTACTCCGAATTTTTGTTCTTCGTCGATTATGAGCAAACCCAAATCTTTAAATTTCACACTTTTACTTACCAGTTTGTGCGTACCAATCAAAATATCGACCTCACCTTTTTCGAGTCGGGCGAGCACTTCTTTGGTTTGCGTGGCAGTGCGTGCGCGGCTGAGATATTCCACAGTTACAGGAAAATCCTTAAATCTGTCTTTAAACGAATTGTAATGTTGCAACGCAAGCACCGTAGTCGGAACTAAAACCGCCACCTGTTTACTGTCGGTAGCTGCTTTGAAAGCGGCTCGCATAGCCACTTCGGTTTTTCCGAATCCCACATCGCCACAAACCAGCCTGTCCATTGGCAAAGCCGATTCCATGTCTTTTTTTACATCGGCAGTCGCTTTTACCTGGTCGGGCGTATCTTCGTAAATAAACGAAGCTTCCAGTTCCTGTTGCAAATAACTGTCAGGTGAATACTGAAAACCCTGTTCGGCTTTTCGGCGTGCATAAAGTTTTATCAGTTCGCGGGCAATGTCCTTGACTTTAGCTTTGGTACGTTCTTTCAGACGTTCCCATGCGCCCGAGCCTAATTTATTGATGCGCGGCGCTTCACCTTCCTTGCCTTTATATTTCGAAATGCGGTGCAAAGCATGAATACTGACAAAGATCACATCGTTATCCTTGTAAGTCAGCTTTATCATTTCCTGCATTTTGCCGTTTACATTGGTTCGCACCAGTCCGCCAAAAGTTCCCACTCCATGATCCACATGCACCATGTAGTCACCCACCTGAAACTGGTTCAGTTCCTTGAGCGTCATCACCACTTTCCCCTGACGTGTTTTATCGGTACGCAGTTGATATTTATGGAAACGGTCGAAAATCTGATGGTCGGTGTAGCAATAAAGCGACAAATCGTGATCGATAAAACCTTCGTGAAGCGTGTTTTTTACCGACTGAAAAACAATATTATCGCCACGATCGGTAAAAATGGAAGCAATACGGTCGGTTTGCTTCACACTGTCGCTCAGTATATATATTTTGTAGCCGCCCAAAATGGCTCTTTTCAGATTGTCGGCTACCAAATCGAAGTTTTTATGAAAAATAGGTTGAGGCGAAGTATTGAAAGTTAGCTCTTCTTTGGCATTAAAAAATGACTTTTCGCCCCATTCAATTTTTCTGAATTCCAAAACCTGCTGTGCAAATTCATTTCCTGTAATGCGCGATCGATGCAAATCGGGCACATGATTATCGCTGGTGTTGGCCTTAATCAGCGCTTCGTCGTAAAGCTGATTGATGCGTTCGCGACAGAAAGCCACATCGGTAAAAGTCAGTAGTGCATTTTTGGGAATAAACTCGAAAAACGATACATTTTTTGAATGGACATCTGTTTTCAGGTCAGGAATAATTTCCACTTCGGTGCGTTTTTCTTTCGAAAGCTGAGTTTCAATATCGAACACACGTATCGATTCCACTTCATCACCAAAAAAGTCGCAACGGTAAGGCAATTCGTATGCAAACGAAAAAATATCGACAATGCTACCGCGCACCGAAAACTGTCCGGGCTCGTACACAAAATCCACACGTTCGAATCCATATTCCAGCAACATTTCCGACAGAAAATCGATAGACAGTGACTCACCGGTCTTCAGTCTCAGCATGCGGGTTTTCATGCTGTGCACCGAAATAACCTTTTGCATAATTGCTTCGGGATAAGTCACCACCACACAAGGTGCCGCATTATTTGCCAAACGGTTGAGTACTTCGGTACGGAGAATTTCGTTTGAGCTATCGAACTGACTAAGTTTAATGGCTTTTTTAAACGACGAAGGATAGTAAAACACCTCTTCCACCGCCAGCATTTGCTTTAAATCGTTGTAGAGATAAGCCGCTTCATCGGCATCGTTCATCAAAAGAATCTGCGTTTGAGGACGCTCACGAAAGAGCGAAGCCGTCACCAAAGCGCATGAAGATCCGCTCAAACCCGAAATTTTCAGGTCTGATGCTGCGGAATCCGCCCACCTCAAAAGTGCTTTCACCTGAGGATGCAGGGCATAAAGTTGCTGCAAGTCGGAAAGGTTCAAAATAAATATGTTTTTATCGGAATGCAAAGATAGGAAAAGTTTTGCGTTTAGCGGGTAACAGCAGATTGAAACACAGAGACACGAAGACACAGATTTTTTTAAGACAAAAGAGAAAAGAACAAAGAGAAAAGACAGTTGAACGCATGATTAATTGCGAATAACTACCGAAGCGCAAAACACGAAACGCGAAACACGAAACGCTATCTCCTTTCCGCAAGAAAAAAAGCTATCAACTCTTTGTCATATAAAAAAATATCTGTAAATTTGCACCCTCATTTCGGATAAGGTATCCAAGAAGCACTGCTGTGAAGCATCTCACCTTCCCGATGTAATAATAAATTGTATAAGAAAATGTACGCAATTGTAGAAATTCTTGGACAACAGTTTAAGGTAGAAGCCGGAAGAAAACTGTACATCCACCGTATGAATGAAGCTGAAAGAGGTTCAGCAGTAGAATTCGACAAAGTTTTGCTCGTTGATAACGACGGAACAGTAACAGTAGGCGCTCCTGTAGTTGAAGGCGCAAAAGTAGTAGGCGAAGTAGTATCGCACCTTCGTGGCGATAAAGTAATCGTTTTCAAGAAAAAACGTCGTAAAGGATACCGTGTTCGTAACGGTCACCGTCAGGACTTCACCGAAATTTTAATCAAAGAAATTGTAGCTTAATTAACCTGTTAAAAAGTAAAAGAAAATGGCACATAAGAAAGGAGTTGGTAGCTCGAAGAACGGTCGCGAATCGGAAAGTAAGCGACTTGGCGTAAAAATTTACGGTGGTCAGTTTGCAAAAGCAGGTAATATCATCGTTCGTCAGCGCGGAACAGTACACCATGCAGGTGAAAATATGGGACTTGGTAAAGACCATACACTTTTTGCATTAGTTGACGGTATTGTGGAATTCAGAAAAAGAAAAGATAACAAATCTTACGTTTCTGTAAAACCAATCGAAGCTAATTAATAAAGAGAGCCCGAAACCCGACAGGGAAAAGGAACGCTTTATAAAATACAAAATCTCCTGTTGTTTTACCGCTGCGTAAAATTTCAGGAGATTTTTTCTGTTAGATCATAGCCCAAAGGCCAGAGAATAAAGAACAAAGATCAAAGAATAAAGATAAAAAACAAAAACATTTGCAGGCTTATTGAATAAGTAAATAGTAAATGTTTAAATAGTAATTGACACTATGTTGACACTCAAATATATCACCGAAAATACAGCTGAAGTCATCGAACGTTTGGCAAAAAAACATTTCGATGGTACCGGCATTATTGCTCAGGTTGTGGAACTCGACACCCTTCGAAAAACCACACAGACTCAGCTCGACAGCACTTCGGCCGAAATGAACAATCTGTCGAAGGAAATCGGAATGCTTTTCAAACAGGGAAAACAGTCGGAAGCTGCTGCAGCCAAAGAAAAAACCACAGAACTGAAAGAAACCATCAAAGAACTTGGTGACAAACTGGCTGAAACCGAGCAAAAACTGAACGATCTTCTGGTACAGATTCCTAACCTGCCACACGATTCGGTTCCTGCCGGAAAACATGCCGAAGACAATGTGATTGAGCGTCAGGGTGGAGAAATCCCAAAACTGTACGATGGAGCCATACCTCACTGGGATCTGGCTAAAAAATACGATCTGATTGATTTTGAACTCGGAGTGAAAATTTCGGGAGCCGGTTTCCCCGTTTACAAAGGAAAAGGCGCACGTCTGCAACGCGCTCTGATCAATTTCTTCCTCGACAATGCCCGCGAAGCAGGTTATCTCGAAGTTCAACCACCTTATGTGGTCAATGCTGCTTCGGGTTATGGCACCGGACAGTTACCTGATAAAGAAGGACAAATGTACCATTGTCAGGTCGACGATTTATATCTGATTCCTACAGCTGAAGTACCTGTAACCAATATTTATCGCGATGTAATTCTCGACGAAAAAGAACTTCCGGTAAAAAACACTGCTTACTCTGCTTGCTTCCGTCGCGAAGCCGGTTCGTATGGTAAGGATGTACGTGGTCTCAACCGCCTGCACCAGTTCGACAAAGTGGAAATTGTGCAGATTGCACATCCCGACACTTCGTATGACCGACTGACAGAAATGGTAAACTATGTACAAACACTGGTTGAAAAGCTGGAACTTCCATGGCGTATTCTGCGCTTGTGTGGAGGCGATATGAGCTTCACCTCAGCGCTTACTTTCGACTTTGAAGTATATTCTACAGCTCAGGAACGTTGGTTGGAAGTTAGTTCGGTATCGAATTTCGAAAGCTATCAGGCTAACCGTTTGAAATGCCGCTTTAAAGGAGCCGACAAGAAAACACAGCTTTGTCACACACTGAATGGTAGCGCAATGGCATTACCACGTATTGTAGCTGCTTTGCTCGAAAACAATCAGACTCCTGAAGGCATCCGCATTCCGAAAGCGCTTATTTCTTACACAGGATTCGATATTATCGACTAAAAAGTCAACAACTAAATTTCAAAATAACGACTCAACTGATTATTTCGGTTGAGTCGTTTTGTTTTTGAAAACTTTGTCATAATCAAAATTTCATTTATGAAATGATATCCATATAAAAAAGAATTGTAACAATTCAATCCGGTATACCTGCTTTATCCACGCTCTAACAATTGGAACGCGGATAAAACAGATGAAGCTAATTAATACGGATTTTAATTCCGATTTTAATTCCTTTCGGAATTGATTTGCACTCCAAACATCAACTTCCACATAATCAGTATTTCATTTATGAAATAATATCCGAACACATAAACATGATAACATTTATCTTATCTGTTCAATCGGCATTATCCGCGTTCTAATAAAAGAAACGCGGATAAAACGGACAAAGCTAATCATTTCGGATTTTAATTCCGTTAGGTATTGATCCTTACCCCAAATATTAACATCCATATAATCAGTATTTCATTTATGAAATGATATCCGTAAAAAAATAATAATTCTATCCGACATATCTGTTCCATCTGCGTTATCAGCGTTCCTATTATCAAAACAGAAATATAATTTCATATATTTGCAGTTAACTTTAAAATATGAAATATGGAACTATTGCACAAAAATCTGACAGAACAGATTATCAACTGTTTCTACAAAGTTTACAACACATTAGGATATGGTTTTCTTGAAAAAGTTTACGAAAATGCATTTACTATTGAGTTACAGAAAAAAGGTTTAGAAATTAAATGTCAGCATCCCATCAAAGTATTTTATGATAATAAAGTGATTGGGGAGTACTTTGCAGATATTGTCGTAAACAACATGATAATTCTTGAATTAAAAGCAAATGCCACTATTAAAAATGAACATGAAATCCAGCTAATGAATTATCTTAAAGCAACTGAAATGGAAGTCGGTTTCGTATTTAACTTTGGGCACGAACCTGAATACTCACGAAAAGTATTTATGAATAAATTCAAGCACAAACAATTCTAACTTCAAATAGCATTAAAGAAAATCACTATTTATATATGAAACTCACCATTATACAGGACATAATTCACTGGGCTGACAAACAGTCGAATCTTGATAAAACGCAGGAGCAACTTGAAACACTTGCAGGAAAAACGGATTTAGTAATTCTGCCCGAAATGTTCAGTACAGGTTTTTGTACGAATCACCCTGAACTCGCTGAAGACATGGAAGAAAACACGGTAAAAACCCTGAAAAAATGGGCTTTGAATTACGGATTAGCCATTGCAGGAAGTTTTATTGCTACCGAAAACGGGAAACTGTATAACCGTGGATTTTTTGTTTTTCCGAATGGAGAAATAGCCACCGCTGACAAACGCCATCTTTTTTCAATGGGTGGCGAAGATCGTTTTTTCAGTGCAGGAAATGATAAGCTCACCGTCAGTTATCAAGGGTTCAACATTCGATTGCTGATTTGCTACGATGTACGATTTCCGGTTTGGAGCCGGAACGTAAACAATGAATACGACCTGCTTATTTACATGGCAAATTTTCCGAAAAGCCGTATCAGCAGCTGGGATATTTTATTGCCTGCACGGGCCGTTGAAAATCAGGCTTATGTATGCGGAGTGAATTGCATTGGAACCGACGGGAATGGCATTGAATATAATGGACATTCAGCACTTTTCGATTTCAAAGGAAACAAAACAGCATCCGCACCCGACAACGAGACCAGCATTATTACCACCGAAATTTTAAAAGAAAAGCTGGATAAATTCAGACAAAAAGCTGCCTTCTGGAAAGATGCAGATAACTTTACAATTAACTTATAACTAATCGAATTCCACCACGGTAATACCTGCGCCACCAAACTGCACATGTTCGTCGCGATAGTTTCGAACTGCATGCACAGTACCAAGGTACTGACGAATCATCTGACGGAGCGCACCTGTTCCGGTTCCATGAAGAATACGCACCGAAGCCACGCCCACCATTACCGCATCGTCTATAAAATAAGTAACAGCCTGCAAAGCCTCGTCGCCACGCATACCACGCACATCAATTTCGGAAGTAAAGGTGAGTTTTCGCTGGCGCACTTCATCGTTCGACGAACTTCCCAAATGATCGTATTTCCGGTTCTCCTTTTTGAGTTGCGTATTGCTGACAGACTCTAATTTAGAAAGTTTGACCGTCGATTTCATCTGTCCGAAAGCAACAATCGCATTTTTATCCTGAATCTCGAGAATAACTCCGGTGGTTGTCTGACCTTTGAGACGAACATTTGAACCGGGTTTAAGAGTTTCGGGTTTTGCGTTTTGCGTTTCGGGTTTCGGATTTCGAGTTTCGTTTTTTTTAATTAAAGTTTTATCTCCTTTATGACGTTGAAGAGTACCTGCTGCCGAAGAGTTTGCATTGCTATGTACGTTTATTTTCGTCTTAAAGTCTTCTAATTCTTTACGTACTTCTTTGGTTTTTTCCTTTTCAGCCTGCGCCTCTTTTATCTGTCGGATTGTATTTTCAATACGAGCATTGGTTTCACTCAACAAAGTCTGAGCCTCCTGACGGGCTTTTTGCGTAATTTCCTTACGAACCTTGTCGATATCCGACATATTGGCTTCGTATTTTGCAAGTGTCTCCTCCAGTTTTTTCTCTTTCAGACGAATATCGCGACGTTTGTTTTCCCAGTAACGTTTATCACGTACAATATCCTGCAAATGTTTGTCGTAATCCATACGATCGGAACCCACTTTCTCAGAAGCATCAGCAATCAAATCTTCGGGCAAGCCAATTTTTCGTGCAATTTCCACAGCAAACGAGCTACCCGGATTTCCTATACTCAGTTGGAAAAGCGGCTGAAGGTGCTGACGGTCGTAAAGCATAGCACCATTCACAACACCTTCGGTCGCATCAGCATATAATTTCAGATTTGTATAATGTGTGGTAATCACCCCAAAAGCACGGTTACGATTAAAACGTTCGAGCGTAGCCTCGGCAATTGCACCACCAATCATAGGCTCGGTTCCGGTACCGAATTCATCAATCAGCAAAAGCGTTTTGGTATTGCTGTTACGAATAAAAAATTTCATATTCAGCAAATGCGAACTATAGGTAGAAAGATCATTTTCAATCGATTGCTCATCACCAATATCGATAAACAAACGCTCAAAAATACCCATCCGGCTACTGTCGTGCAGCGGGACAAGTAATCCGCATTGCAACATATACTGAAGTAAAACCACTGTTTTCAGACAAACAGATTTTCCACCTGCATTTGGCCCTGAGATCAACAAAATGCGCTGTTTTTCATTCAGCACAATATCCAGTGGTACAATTTCTTTTTTCTGCCTTTTAAGCGCAAGGAATAACAAAGGATGTCGCGCTTTCGACCATTCGAGCTGACAAACATTATCCACACGGGGTTTTATGGCGTCAATTTCGAGTGCAAAAAGTGCTTTTGCCCGCAGAAAATCAATCACACCCAGGAATTTTTGTGAAGCTACAATTTCGTCGGTAAAAGGACGCACGAAATTGGTAAAGTCGAGCAAAATACGCATAATTTCGCGTCGCTCCTCCCCTTCCAGTTCACGAATGCGGTTATTGGCCTCCACAACCTGCTGTGGTTCGATAAACACAGTTTTACCGGTAGCAGATTCGTCGTGCACAATACCGTTGACTTTACGTTTAAAAGCTGGTGAAACAGGAATTACCAAACGACCGTCGCGCATGGTAGGTGTTACATCTTTTTCCACATATCCATCGGCCTGAGCCTGTCGCAAAATAGCATTCAGCGTACGCGACACCGAGCTTTCTACCTGATGAATTTCACGGCGTATACGACTCAGTTCGGGCGATGCATTATCTTTGATTTTCCCAAACTTATTCAGAATAGTATCAATTCGTTTGATTATCTGTGGAAATGATTCTGTACCCGGCAATAATTCAGCCAGATACGGGTAAGCCTGCGCTTCATCTTTAAGCAGAAACGACACAAGCCGGCGAACAGCTTCAAGAGCCCGCCAAAGATTGAAAAGTTCCAGTTCGTCGAGAAAAAGCCCTTCGACACGCACACGTGCCAATGCGGGTCGGATATCAAAGAAATCACCCACAGGAAGATCGGCACCTTCGTTTGTAAGTACCCGAAGCATTTCATCAGTTTGATTAAGCATGCGTACAATATCGTCGTAGCGGGTTTCGAACTGAATAAGTTCAACCTGCTCGGCGCCAAGCGTACTGAGACATTTTTCCTTCAACAAACGACGAATGCTTATAAAATCTGTCTTTTGCTCGAAATGATTTGGATATAACATATATAAAATAAACTGGAGCGCAAAGGTAACAAAAAAAACGCACCACAATGGTTTAGATTGCAGTGCGTTAGAAAAATTTAAAGTGATCCCGGCGGGATTCGAACCCACGACCCACAGCTTAGAAGGCTGTTGCTCTATCCAGCTGAGCTACGAGACCGGCCTTTTATTTGCATTTGTAAAAGTGAAGATTATCTGTATAAATATAAAATAATCATTATCAGCGTGTACGCGTTCATTTTACAAAAGCGCTGCAAAAGTAGTTTATTTTTCGGAATCTTACAACTGTTTCTTCAAAAAAGCCCGTTCTAAGGCCAAGAAATTGGTAAAAAATCGCTAATATTGCAGTTCCAAAAAACAAGCTATAAATAACTTAAATTGTCTGGAATGAAAGTAATGAAATTCGGCGGAACATCCGTAGGTTCTGTCAATGGTATTCTGAGTGTAAAAAAAATCGTTGAGGCTCAGCAGGAGCCCGTCATTGTAGTGGTCTCGGCCCTTTCGGGTATAACCGACCAGCTTTACACGACGGCCCGAATGGCATCAGAAGGCAACACAGAATACACGCTCGAATATCAGACTATGCTTGCCCGCCATACCGAAATCATTGAAACAGTAATCCCCGAACATAAAATTCAACCTGTACTTGAGGAAATACGACTGTTATTCAACGACCTGTCGAACATATTACGCGGTGTATATCTGATTAAGGATATGTCACCAAAGATTATCGACAGTATTGTGGGATATGGCGAATCAATTTCGTCGATCATTATTGCAAATGCCATCGAAAATGCCATTCATTTTGATTCACGAAAAATTATCAAAACAAATCATCAGTTCGACAAACATGTGGTGGATTTTGCCAACACCAACGTACTGATCAGAGATATGTTCAGCACTGCTCCAAAAGTTTCTGTCTGCGGAGGATTTATTTCTACCGATAGTCAGACAAACTTTGTGACCAATCTTGGTCGCGGTGGTTCTGATTACACAGCAGCCATTATTGCAGCTGCACTCGATGCTTCCATTCTGGAAATCTGGACTGATGTAGACGGATTTATGACAGCCGACCCACGCATCATAAGCAACACTTATGTAATTGAAAAACTAAGTTTTAGCGAAGCTATGGAGCTTTGCAACTTTGGTGCAAAAGTGATTTATCCACCCACCATTTTCCCGGTTTTTCATAAAAACATTCCTGTTGTTATTAAAAATACTTTTAATCCTGAAGCTGCAGGCACCTATATTTCGCAGGAAAAGGAAAAAAATGTATCGAAAGCCATTAAAGGAATTTCGTCGATCAACGACACTTCGCTCATTACCATTCAGGGTTTAGGTATGGTAGGTGTTATCGGGGTGAACTATCGGATTTTCCGCGTGTTAGCTAAAAATGGTATAAGCGTTTTCCTTGTTTCGCAGGCATCGTCAGAAAACACCACATCCATCGGGGTTCGCAATGCCGACAGTGAACTGGCCGTAAAAGTATTACGTCAGGAATTTGCAGCTGAAATCGCGCAGGGCGAAATCGACAATATTTTCTCAGAAGATGATTTGGCTACAGTAGCGATTGTAGGCGACAATATGAAACGCACGCCGGGTATTGCCGGAAAGCTTTTTGGCACTTTGGGTAAAAACGGAATCAACGTAATTGCCTGTGCGCAGGGAGCTTCCGAAACCAATATCTCGTTTGTAACCGACCGCAAATCGCTGCGTAAAGCACTCAACGTTATTCACGATTCGTTCTTCCTTTCTGAATATCAGGTATTGAATGTTTTCGTTGTGGGAATAGGAACAGTGGGAAGCAATCTTCTGGAACAAATAAAGAAACAGCAACCTTTGTTGATGCGTAAAAACGGCCTGAAGCTAAATGTAGTGGGCATTGCATCGAGTAAGAAAATGCTCTTCGAACGTTCAGGAATTCAACTTGACAACTATCGTAACCATTTAATGGAAAATGGCCTTGATGCCAGTCCCAAACGTATTTGCGAGGAAGTAATCAACATGAATATTTTCAATTCCGTATTTGTGGACTGTACAGCAAATCACGAAATTTCGGATCTCTACCAGACATTACTCGAAAACAACGTGTCGGTGGTTACGGCCAACAAAATTGCGGCATCTTCCGAATACCAGAAATACGAAAAACTGAAAGATATTTCACGTCGGAAAGGCGTTAAATTCCTTTTCGAAACCAATGTGGGTGCAGGTTTGCCCATTATCAACACAATGAACAACCTGATAAACAGTGGCGACCATATTCAGAAAATGCAGGCTGTACTTTCAGGAACTCTCAACTTTATTTTCAATACCATTAGCAACGAAATACCTCTCAGCAAAGCAATTTTAATGGCCAAAGAGGCTGGCTTTGCCGAACCCGACCCGCGCATTGACCTGAGCGGAAAAGATGTGGTACGTAAACTGGTAATTCTGGCTCGCGAAGCAGGCTATCGTGTGGAACAGGAAGATGTACTGAAAAACCTGTTCATTCCTGAAAAATATTTCAAAGGATCTTTGGATGAATTCTGGGCTACAGTTTCTGAGTTGGATGCTGAATTCGAAGAAAAACGTGCCCGCCTTGTGGCAGCCGGTAAACGCTGGCGTTTTGTAGCTACTATGGAAATGGGAAAATGCAATGTGGGACTTCAGGAGGTAGACAGCCTTCATCCGTTCTATGACTTACAGGGCAGCAACAACATTATCCTGATTACAACTGAGCGTTATAACGAATTCCCGATGATGATTAAAGGTTACGGAGCCGGTGCAAGCGTTACTGCTGCAGGAGTATTCTCGGACATTATCAGCATTGCCAACATACGATAAATAATATGCGGCTTCAGTCTCTCGTAATAATGTCGGCATGTTTAGCCGTTTTGGCCGGCTGCGTAAAACAACAGCCTCAGCTCCCTGCAAACAAAGGAAACAGCGCTGATTCAGCCACTTTGGCACTTCGTCAGGCAAATGAAAAACTGATTGAAGCCGAGGATAGCCTGCTTGCTGAGTACGTAACGCAGCAAACTGAAAAATACGAAAAATCCGATAACGGATACTGGTACCGGATTATCAAAACTGATCAGAAACAGAAAGCAGAAAAACAGAAGGTGAAATACAATATTTTTTCACTCGAAAACGAACTTTTGTTAAGTGAGGAAAAAACTGTAATACCCGGTAAAAAAGAACTGATAGCTGCGCTTGATCATTTTGTATTGAAACATCAGGAAGTAACACAGGCAAGCCTTATTATTCCATGGCATCAGGCATACGGAGTTAGTGGACAATCACCGGAAATAAATGCTTATCAATCAGTTAAGGCCGATGTTTCAATAATGAAGCAATACTGAAAAACTTTTTCGAAAGGACAAATTGTATTAAATTATAGCTCAAATATCCAAATTTATTATTCTTAACTTTTAAATTCGGGATAATAGTCGGATATTTGTCGTCCGAAACAAACAGCAAACATGCTGAAAGTTAAGTATTTTAAAACAGACTTTTATAAAATCGCATATGAAGAGGAAATACGCTATAACAGTTAAATTTCCACACTGAAAATACAGCCAGCATATGTATTAAATACGAGTAAAACAAAACAATTACTACATGAAATCATTCCTGAAATTATTTTCACTTATTTTTGTTCTTTCAACGCTTTTAGTATCTTGCGACGATGACGTTACTTATGCAGAACAACTCAGAGCTGAGAAAAAGCTGATTGCAGATTATATCAAACGAAATAATATTAAAGTTGTTACCGAATTTCCGGCCGACTCTGTCTGGGCTGATACCAGCATTTATTACCTCTCTCCTTCCGGAATGTATTTCCGACTCGAAGAAAAAGGCAATGCGGTGGACTCGCTTAAAGTAAGCAGTGGCGATAAAATCAATCCAAGATATCATCAATACACACTTACAGAAAGTCCGGATACAGTATCAGACTGGAGCACGATAGATTTCGCATATCCTTCATCATTTTATTATGGCGATTTAACGCAGGCCTGCGATGCCTGGCACGAAGCGGTGGGTTATATGAAGTACAGTAATTCGATAGCAAAAATAATTGTTCCTTCGAAACTCGGATTTGATGCCGATGTCAATTCAGTCACCCCATATGGTTATTATTTTAAAATTAAATTCCAGAAGTAATTCCGGAATTTTTTTGTTTAAAACTATACACACTCCAACTCAGACACACAACAACTAATTTACTTATACAAACTTTAAATTCGAAAATTAAAATGACTTTAATTAAATCAATTTCCGGCATCCGTGGTACTATAGGCGGTAATGTGGGCGAAGGTCTGAACCCCGTGGATATTGTCAGGTTTACAGCGGCTTATGCTACCTACATCAGACAGAACAAAACTACAAATTCCAATAAAATTGTGGTGGGTCGCGATGCACGTATCTCAGGACAAATGGTAAATGAGATTGTAACCGGAGCCCTGTTGGGAATGGGATTCGATGTGGTAAATATCGGACTGGCTACCACTCCTACTACTGAACTGGCTGTCACAATGGAAAGTGCTGCAGGTGGAATCATCCTTACTGCAAGCCACAATCCCAAACAATGGAATGCTCTGAAATTGCTTAACGAAAAAGGTGAATTCCTCAATGCCGCTGCAGGCGAAGCTGTTTTGAAGATTGCTTCAGACGAAAGTTTCAGCTTTGCACAGGTTGACGAACTTGGAAAACTCACTGAAAACAACGATTATACCCGCAAACATATCGAAAGCGTTTTAGCCCTCGACCTGGTTGATGCCGATGCAGTTCGTGCAGCTGGTTTCAGTGTGGCTATCGATTGTGTAAATTCAGTGGGTGGCATTGTACTTCCTGCGCTGCTTGAAGCTTTGGGTGTAAAAAACATAGAAAAACTGTACTGCGAACCTAACGGACAGTTCCCGCACAATCCAGAACCACTTCCCGAACATCTTACCGACATTTCAAATGTTATGAAATCGGGTAAAGCTGACGTGGGCTTTGTGGTTGACCCTGACGTAGATCGTCTGGCCATTATCTGCGAAGATGGTTCAATGTTCGGAGAAGAATACACACTTGTTTCCATTGCCGATTATGTACTCGAGCACACACCCGGAAACACAGTTTCGAACATGAGCTCGACCCGTGCGCTTCGCGATGTGACTGTAAAACATAACTGCAGCTACACTGCTTCAGCAGTAGGCGAAGTAAACGTGGTAACAGCTATGAAGGCTACAAATGCTGTAATTGGCGGTGAAGGTAATGGCGGAATCATCTATCCTGCAAGCCACTACGGACGCGATGCACTCGTAGGAATAGCACTTTTCCTCACGATGATGGCCAAACGCAAAATGAAAGTTTCGGAACTCCGTAAAACATATCCGGAATACTTTATTTCAAAAAACAAAATAGAGCTGACTCCTGCAATTGATGTGGATCATATTTTGAGTGTAATCAAAGAAAAACACAGCCAATACGAAGTGAACAATATCGACGGAGTAAAAATTGATTTTCCAACCGGTTGGGTACATCTGCGTAAATCGAACACAGAGCCTATTATACGCATTTATTCAGAATCAGGCACACCTGAACAGGCTGATAAATTTGCACAGGATATCATCGCACAAATCAAAGCTATTGCAGGTATTTAAAAACTTCTCACTAACACTACACCCTAATGGTTGAAAAATCGGTTAGGGCATAGATAAAAAGCAAAACCTGACAGATTTTATATCTGTCAGGTTTTATTTTGTAGTTACAAACTATTTTTGGAATCGTGACCTTAATTTCAGGCATAAAATAAGAGGATATTACTATCCTCTTTTTCTGTATTATAAATCCGGTTATGCACCGAAATCGTCGAACATAAGCATTTCGCGTGGAACACCCAAATCCCAGAGCATTTTTTCAACAGCTTTTGCCATTGGGCCGGGACCACACATGTAGTATTCAATATCTTCAGGCGAATCGTGCTTGCTCAGATACTCGTCGTGAATTACCTGGTGAATAAATCCGACCATTCCCGTCCAGTTATCTTCAGGCTGCGGCTCGCTGAGCGCAATATTGAAGGTAAAGTTCGGAAATTCCTTTTCGAGTTTTCTGAAATCTTCTTCGTAGAAAATTTCTTTCTTCGAACGGGCTCCGTACCAGTAAGTAATTTTGCGATCGGAGATTTTGAGAGTATTGAGCAAATGCAATACGTGTGAACGTAAAGGAGCCATACCAGCACCACCACCAATATAAAGCATCTCGCGTTTTGTATCGAGCAATGGGTGGAATTCACCAAACGGACCTGAAACCATTACTTTGTCACCAGGTTTCAAATTGAAAATGTATGATGATGAAATACCAGGTTTCACATTCATCCAACCACCTGTAGCTCGGTCGAAAGGAGGCGTGGCGATACGAACATTAAGCATTACGATATCACCTTCGGCAGGATAGTTGGCCATAGAGTAAGCACGCATTGTTTCCTCGTCGTTTTTGCAGGCCAGATCCCACATTTTAAATTTATCCCAGTCGCCACGGAATTGTTCTTCAATGTCGAAATCGGTAAATTTCAGGTCGTATTTAGGAATATCAATCTGAATATAACCACCGGATATAAAGTTGAGGTGTTCGCCTGCAGGCAATTTCACCACAAATTCCTTGATAAATGTAGCTACGTTCCTGTTCGATACAACTTCACATTCCCATTTCTTCACACCAAGAATAGACTCGTCCATTTTAATCTTGATGTCATTTTTCACTTTTACCTGACAACCAAGACGCCAGTTGTCCTTAATTTCCTTACGGCTGAAATGTACTGTTTCTGTTGGCAGAATTTCACCTCCACCTTCGAGAACCTGACATTTACACTGAGCGCATGAACCACCACCACCGCAAGCCGATGGCAGGAAAATGCTCTGCGTTGAAAGTGTATTCAGGAGTGTACTACCTGCGGGTGCCACTACTTCTTTTTCGCCATTGATAGTAATGGTTACATCACCGGAAGCAACCAAATACTGTTTGGCCACCAGCAAAATAATAACCAGAAGCAAAATCACCAGCAGAAATACTACCAGACTGGTGATTACCATTGTTGTGTTTATTGCTAATATCATAATTCTATGTCTCTGTCACGGAATTTTCCGCTTTGGAGTACTTTTAAATGATTATTAATTTTTGTTTATTTGATTATCGGGAATCAGATTTTTAAACCTGAGAATGCCATAAATGCAATACCCATAAGGGCTACAGTAATAAAAGTAATACCCAAACCACGTAATGGGGCAGGCACATCCGAATACTCCATTCTTTCACGAATAGCAGCCAAACCAACAATGGCCAACAACCAACCCACACCCGAACCTAATGCGTAAGAAGTAGCTTCAGCCACATTAGGAAATGATTTTTGTTGCATGAAAAGCGAACCTCCCATGATGGCACAGTTTACGGCAATAAGCGGAAGAAAAATACCCAATGAGGCATAAAGCGACGGTGTAAATTTTTCTACAACCATTTCTACCAATTGAGTCATTGCTGCAATTACGGCAATAAACAAAATAAATGCAAGGTAGCTTAAATCGAGTGAAGCCAACTCAGGGCTCAACCACGACAACGCGCCTTCTTTAAGCACATAATTTTCGAGCAGGTAATTTACCGGAAGGGTAATTGCCAACACAAAAATTACAGCTAGACCCAGACCCATAGATGTTTTCACATTTTTCGAAACTGCGAGATACGAACACATCCCGAGGAAATATGCAAAAATCATGTTATCGACAAATATCGACTTAACAAATATACTGGCTAAGTTTTCCATATTATAATTTTAATTAGTAAACGAGAAGCAGGCAGGTGAATACATTACGTAAAGCAACATTGTGTCCTCGTTTCCTCGTTTCCTTGTTTACTATTTATTTTTCCTGTAATTCTTTGTTTCTGGCTCTGTGTACCCAAATAATACAGGCCACTAAAACAAGTGCCATTGGGGGTAAAATCATTAAACCATTGTTTACATAACCGGCATCATAAACTGCCTGTGGGATAACTCTCATACCAAGCAATGTTCCTGAACCCAAAAGTTCGCGGAAGAAAGCTACTACTACCAATATCCAGGCATATCCAAAACCATTACCCAGCCCATCGACAAATGACTCCCATGGTTTATTACCCATAGCAAAAGCTTCGAGACGACCCATAAGGATACAGTTTGTAATAATCAGACCAATATATACAGAAAGCTGTACACTTACATCGTAAGCAAACGCTTTTAAAACTTCACTCACAATTGTCACCAAAGCTGCAACAACTACCAACTGCACAATAATTCGAATACGGTTAGGAATCGTGTTACGCAGCAGCGAAATGATGACATTGGCAAAAGCCACAATGATAGTTACCGACAGTCCCATTACAAGAGCCGGTTCAAGTTTGGCAGTCACAGCCAAAGCCGAACAGATACCTAACACCTGCACAGTGATAGGGTTATTTTTACTTAGCGGACCTAAGAAAACCTGTTTTGTTTTTTCTGAAAATAATTTACTCATTCTTCGGTTCCTCCATTAGTTTTTTAAATAAGCTTCATATTGACCGATACTTTTCAGGAGCATAGCTTCCACACCTTTACTGGTAATAGTTCCACCCGATATACCATCTACATAGTCCTGACCTTCGGCTATCTGTCCGGGCTTCATCACTGCAATTGAAACAAAATCGCGTGCATCATTCAAAATATGTTTTCCTGCAAACTCTTTCTGGAATTTCGGGGTAGCAATTTCAGCTCCCAAACCAGGAGTTTCACTGGCATGCGAAAAATAGGTTCCGAAAACTGTATTTTTATCATCGTTCAACGCAATATAGCCCCAGATTGGACCCCAGAGACCTGCACCACGCATAGTGATAATGTACTTAGTTTGTCCGTCAACTTCTGCCACATACAGCGGCAATTGTCTGTCGGCTTCCACTTTCGCATTTTCTTTGATCACATCAATCACAAAAGCGTCTCCCATTTTTTCAGAAATAACTTCGCCTTTGTTATTCAATACTAATTCCTTCACAATATGTTTTTCGTAAAGAGAGTTGGCATCCTGACCATCAAGTTCAATATTCAGTGAACTAAGAATCTGTTTTTTCTTATCAAGTTTCACATTGTTGGTTTGAATATCCTTGAGGCCACTCGATACCAGCGCAAGCAAGAGCGCTACCACCACAACCATCACGATAGCATATATCAATGTATAACTATTTTTATTTGTATTCATCGTTTATCCTCCGTATTTAGTTAGTTTTGGCGCGTTTGAGACGGCGTTTGATATTAGCATCCACCACATAGTAGTCAATCAGCGGTGCGAAGATATTCATAAGCAGAATAGCAAGCATCATACCTTCGGGATAACCGGGATTAAGCACACGAATGATAATAGCCATAGCTCCGATCAAAGCTCCGTAAATCCATTTTCCGGTTTCAGTTCTTGATGAAGTTACAGGGTCGGTAGCCATAAACACAGCACCAAAAGCAAATCCACCAAATACAAGGTGATTATACCATGGGAAATGTGCTGCTGCAGTATCGGGACCGGCTACATTGAATACCCAGGCCATAAGTGCACCTCCTGCAAATACTGAGAACATTGTTTTCCAGCTTGCCACTCCGGTGATCAGTAAAATTACAGCACCAATCAGAATAGCCAGCGTAGAAGTTTCACCAACGGAACCGGGAATCAACCCAAGAAAACCATCGATAAAACCAATCGGATTACCAATAATATCAACAAGCTGAGCATTTTGTGTGGTAGCAGTAGCCACCTGACCAAGTGCAGTTGCACCCGAATAACCGTCAACTACCGAACCAGCACCCAAACCGAAAGTTGTTCCGGTACGAACCCAAACTACGTCACCCGACATGAATGTAGGATAAGCAAAGAAAAGGAAAGCACGTGTAACAAGTGCCACGTTGAAAACATTCATACCTGTTCCACCAAATACTTCTTTGGCAAAAATCACTGCAAAAGCAGTAGCTACAGCCACCATCCAGAGCGGAGTATCCACAGGTACAATTAATGGAATCAGAAATCCTGAAACCAGAAAACCTTCCTGAATTTCATGACCCTTGATCTGAGCTACAATGAACTCAATTCCCAAACCTACAGCATATGAAACCACAATAAGTGGCAACACAGCCAGCGCTCCGAAAATAAACATTTCCCAGAAACCTACCGACTGACCCAATGCAAGGAAATGCTGGTAACCAACATTATACATACCAAACAGCAAAGCAGGAACCAATGCAAGTACAACCACAATCATTGTACGCTTTGAGTCCACCGCATCGTGTATATGAGTTCCGCTTTTCGCTGTTGTATTCGGAACGAAGAGGAAAGTCTCAAATCCGTCGAATACCGAATGGAACTTTTCAAGTTTGCCTCCCTTTTCAAAGTTTGGCTTCACTTTATCTACTAATTTTCTTAATGCATTCATATATTTATGCCCCGAAAGGGGATTGGGATTATTACTCAAGTTCCTTTCTCATATTATCAAGTGCATTTCTTACTATCTTCTGTAAAGGCAGTTTTGAAGTACACACAAATTCACACAGAGCTACATCTTCGGGAGCAATTTCGTAAGCTCCTAAAGCTTCCATTTTGTCGATATTGCCGGTAATCATTGCCTTGAAAAGGAATTCGGGAAGTACGTCCATAGGCAATACTTTGTCGTATTCACCAGACATGATAATAGCACGTTCACCTCCAAGCAAGCGGGCATCGTACTCGAATTCTTTTTTACCAAACAATTTCTGAAGCAGTGAGCTGGCATACAAGCGACTTGCACTGAACTTATTAAATCGCGGCAAAGCCCAACCAAACATTTCGTGGTTATCTTTTCCCTCTTTAATTACAGAAATCTGAGTAGCATAAGGATCAATATATCCGTTAGCAGCAATCTGTAATCCGGTAAGTACATTTCCACTGATAATGCGGTGCTCAACGCCCATTGTTACATTACCTTTGATAAGTGGAGCCACTGCCGATCCGGCAAGCGACTGTACATACTGAGGTTTAACAACTTCAGGACCCGTTACTGCCATTGTGCGTACAAGATCAACCTGACCTTTTGTGAATAGACGTCCAATAAACAGTACATCTTCAGCATTCACTGTCCACACAACCTCTCCTTTGTTTACAGGATTGATTTTATTAATCTGCACACCCACATTTCCTGCAGGGTGAGGTCCATCGAAAATAGTTATTTCAGCATTCTGTACCGACGAAAAAATTGTGTTTCCGGCTTTTACTCCGAGATTCACTTTTACACCGGCCATTTTAGCAAGTGCATCGATACCAGCCTGAAACTCTTTCATTTCGGGAGCAACCACAAATTCGTAATCAGGAGCCAGCGGAGCGCTGTCAAATGCTGAAACGAACACAGCTTTAGGAGCCTGTGCCGGATTGGCAATCACATCGTACGGACGTTGTTTCACGTACACCCAAAGACCCGATTTGAGCAGCAGCGATTTTATTTCGTCACCGCTAAGTTGCGACACTGCTTTCGGAGAAAATTCCTCGTAAGCAGTTTTTTCATCGCGCTGTATAGTGATTGAAAGCACTTTACGACGTTCGCCACGATTTACTGCAAGCACTTTTCCGCTTACCGGCGACACAAAATTCATGCTATCCACAGCTTTGTTGTAAAACAGGGGAGTACCTGCTTTTACAGCATCGCCTTCTTTAACAACCACTTTTGGCGTGATTCCGTGGTAATGATCGGGAATGACAGCCACAACCTCGGAAATTTTCATTCCCGACAATTGGTTTTCGGCTTTACCTCCAATCTGAATGTCCAAACCACGTTTTGTTTTAATCAGTTGAGCCATATTAAATTTGTAAATGGGTTATTTAAAAAAACCGTAAAATCCCCGCATTTTTTTACATCAGGTAAAAAAACAAGGAAAAAATCATTTTATTTAAACTACAAACAATAGATTTTCAGCCAATTACACAATACAAGCATTCATATAGGATGTGACTGAAAAAGTCTTGCAAAAATACAACAATTACTTGCAATAAAACAAATAATTAATGAAATATTTCTGCATTAAACAACAATCTATTTATCAGCACTTTAAACCCCATTTAATTAAAAAAAGCAGGCCTTGTTTAGAATTGTTACATTTTTAGAACTATTCAAAATAAAAAAAAAGCATCACCTGACAGGAGTCAGGTAATGCTTCAATCTTTTATCAGTATTTAAGAGGTAGAAGTTAATCTATTTAACAATTACAACACTATCGCCCCTATGTTTCAACTCAATTTTTATCTCCTTAATCTTTTTGACGGGTTGACCTGAAAAATTATCAATTTCACGTTTAGCCACTACATTCACGACAATCTGTGACATCAACACCAGCACAAAAGCGCCCAAAAGAAGTTTATTACTTGTTTTCATATACTGTTTTCTTTGAAAAAATTCCTGTAAATATATTTTTTAATTAATCGATCGGTTAAAGAACCGAAACAACGTACTTTACTGCCGATCGCAATACAGTAAAAGTCTTGTCAGAACCGGAAATAGTTTCCGCCGGCTCACCACTAACAGATGAAAGCCGCATCGCACTATTGCTGTCATTCTCAGTACTCAGCAGACCTGAATCCATGCTGCTCAGCAAACCTGCTGTAAGAAGCACTAAAATTGCCAATGATTTGAGAATAGGTTTTGTCTTTTTCATTTTTGTATATATTATATGTATAATCAAAAAACTTAGTTCTGACTTTTCGGGTCAATCTGTGAGTCAACATAACGCTGATACATAACTTTCATTTCGTCGAAGTCCATTTTCAACAGATAGATATTTTTAAAAAACAATGGAAGTTCCTGTTCAATAAACTGCTTTTTACGGTAATCCATAATTTTTTGTTTTGCATCGGCTGATACAAAATAGCCAACACCTCTTTTATTGAAAATAATCTCAAGATTCTGAAGAAATTCGAAGGTCCTCATTACCGTATTCGGGTTTACCTGAAGAGCCACTCCCAATTCCCGCACCGATAAAATGCGGTCGCCCTCATTCCATCGTCCGAGCAGGACCTGCTCGCATATATAGTCGCCAATTTGCAAATAAATGGCTTGTGTTTCTCTGAATTCCATAATTACACTTGTTTTTCAGTTAACCGGAAGTAGCTCACCACCCAAAAGAAAGGAACAGCCAGCCATGTACCTGCTTTCTGAAGAATTGATAATAAATTAAATGTATCGGTATCGAACACATCCCCTCCGGAAAGCATCAGTTGATCAGAACCCATACTAAATGAACCGAACAGGACTCTGAAAAGCAGCAACTGAACCAAAAGCAGCACAACACCAAAAATCATTGTACTGAACATTGTTTTTACAGCAGCATTTCTGCGAAAGAAAAGAGATCCCATCAGAAAAAGAGACTGGATAAATGTGAAATTCACAAAGGTCTTCAATAAACCAGCATCCGAAAAAACATGAGCATTAGCAGGAAGTCCGTTGAACACACTTGTACTGTACAAGAAATCGTATTTATAAGGTAAATCGAGTTCGAACAAAAGATTTCCTAAAGTCACTCCGACTGTTGAACCAATCAGATAAGTAAGCACAACCATAACAAAATAATATGGTATTGAAATCAGAATCGAAGTAACCAGTTTCTCGGTATGAGTAGCCGGAATCAACAGATAATGCATTCCTCCCGGAGTAAATGCGAACATCTTATATTGTCGGGCTGCAAAAATAAATCCGGAGATAAACAGAAAGGTTTTGACTGAGTCGACCTGATGCATAAACATGAAAACCAGGGTTATTATTCCCCAATAGGTAAGTTCGCGTTGTGCATTTTCGACAAAGTAACGCTTGATAAGCAACCACAGTCGCCCTGTATTAAAAATTGAGTTCATATAGTCGTATGTATTATTGATTAAAAACTGAAGTTAATTCATTGGTATTTGTGAGGACAGCATTAAACAAAAGTTCAATATCAACCTTGCTATCCTCGTTTCCGGCATTTTTGCAAACCTGATACAGGCCACGCAGTGTATCTTCGCTGTATATTACCTGATCGTTTACCGTACCCCTGTCGGCAACTTTAAATGTCAGTTTCGCGGCGATATTTTCGAGCGTTTGATTAAATACAATTTTATGCTTCTCCATAATAATAATGTTATCGATCAGACTATCGAGATCGTGTACCTGATGAGTAGAAATTATCAGGCAACGACTTTCATCGATCACCGATGCTACCATACGTCTGAACTGACCTTTAGAAGGAATATCGAGTCCATTGGTTGGTTCGTCCATCAACAGAAGTTTTGTATTAGTGGCAAGACCAAATGCGATCATCACTTTTTTCTTCTGACCATGCGATAGTTTGGTAAGCAGACTTGCTTTATCATTCACATCAAATTCATTTAAAAAGTTGTTGAACTGTTCCGAACTGAAGTTTGGATAAAACGGAGCATACACTTTTTCAAAATTTGCCACGCTGATGTTCAACTGAGGAAGTTCCTCAGGAAGGAAGAAAATTTCACTCAACATTAGCGGATCACGTTTCGATGGAACAAATCCCATCACATCAAGACTACCTGACTGAGGAAAGACCAAACCTGACATAAGTTTGAGCAGGGTACTTTTTCCTTCACCGTTTTTTCCAAGCAGGCCATGTATACGACCCGATTCGAGTTGTAAACTCAAATCCGACAAAAGCGCTTTTTGTTTACTGTAACTAAATGTTACGTTTTTAATTTGTATCATATCTAAATTATTAGTGTATTAGTTTATTAGTACACCGCAAAAGTAATTTGTTTTATATATACCAAACAAACTTTTCAAGTTAAATATTATTAAGCACAATGATTAAAATTACAATCTTCTATTTACCAGCATTTTACAATAACACATATAGCACAGAATTCGTATTATTGGAGAAATAATCATTGAAGCGAAAAAAAAATTAACACACAATCAACTATGTCATTTGCACATCATAAAGGCAAGCTGCAACATAAACATCGGAATTCACATTTAACACAAATGAATTACCCTTAGAGACGCAATAATGACTTAAAAAGATTATTTTTGTAGAAAATAAGGAAATCAGAACAAAAAATCCTGATAAAGCCTGATAAATTTCGAAAAAAGTAATGCATAACAAGGAAGAAAAACTAAACGAATTCGGACGTTTACTTGAAATAATGAGTGAGTTAAGGCAGAAATGCCCATGGGATAAAGAGCAAACCTTTGAAAGTTTGCGTACACTCACTATAGAAGAAACTTACGAACTGGCCGATGCGATCATAAAAGAAGACAAAACTGAAATACGTAAAGAACTTGGCGATATTTTACTACATATAGTTTTTTATGCTGAAATGGGTAGTGAAACAGACGATTTCGATATATACGATGTTTGCAGGGGGCTTTGTGAAAAACTCATTTACCGTCATCCACACATATTTGCCGATACTGAAGCGCACGATAGTGAAACAGTAATGCAAAACTGGGAAACACTTAAACTCAAAGAAAAAGGAGGAAACAAAACCGTTCTATCAGGAGTACCGGCATCACTTCCTGCAACAATAAAAGCACATCGTATTCAGGACAAGGCACGTAGTGTGGGTTTCGATTGGGATGAAAAAGAACAGGTTTGGGAAAAAGTAAAAGAAGAAATTGAAGAACTTCAGGCCGAAATATCAAAAATGGATAAGGAAAAGATGGAGGCTGAATTCGGTGACCTTTTTTTCAGCCTGATAAATGCAGCAAGGTTATACGATATCAACCCTGAAAATGCACTTGAAAGAACCAATAAAAAATTCATCTCCCGCTTTAACTACCTGGAGTCAAAAACATTATCAACCGGGAGAGATTTAAAACAAATGTCGCTTGAAGAAATGGACAAAATATGGAATGAAGCAAAAAAATTTGAACAGCAGTAGTTCATCAGACATGAAAGATTTACCGACACTTAAAATTTTGCAATCAAAAATATTTTTAAAATCTTATCAATCATCTTGAACTCTAAATTTCAACTGTTTATAATATAAATATTGTAATCTTTTCATTTATCCTTAGAATTTATTTTGTATCTTTGCAACAAATCTTCCAGTATAATAGCTAACTGTTAACTACGAACACCTTACAAATCAGGAAAATATATCTGGAAATACCCTGCAAACAGATTATGATCAACATTACAACTATTTGTTGTACAATAAAAAGAATGCTGTTTTGCAACAAAAACAAATAAAAAAACGTTTTATAAACAAAGCGCCGCCATACGTTTAACACATAAATACAGAAGTTATTCTGTAAAGAATTGAATCACAAATAACAGGATTATAATTCTTTCTGAAATTCTCATGTAAATTATAAAGAGATTTAGAAATTAATGGAAAAAAAATATCAGAAGCTATATATCTGGTCGTTTATTATTATTTCTGGCATTATTCTGGCAATGTTATACACTCCTCTGGGTGGAAATCTTCACGATTCCACCTTTGGAAGTTATGACAATTACACAACTCCCGGAGTAAATTTTCATGGAAAAATTGGTAATGCTCCAAAGAATGGCAGAACAAATCAAACCAGAAATTACAACGACGCCATGCCCGTTAATTCAGGCACGGCATATTCTGTACTCTCCAAACCCGTTGTAATCGGCAACTCTTCAACCTCACAAAGCAATTTTCAAAACGGCAATTATCAGGGAGGCGGACTGAATTTCAATAAAACAAACTCAGGAATGAACAATGGTAGCGCCGGATCCGGAGGTACCGGTTTGATAGCTCTTGGAGGAGGCCGGTCAGGCGGAAGCAGCACGGGAGGTGGAAGTTTCTCAGGTGGAGGTCTTTTTAGCAGCACAGCACCTTCTGCAACAAACGAGGGCGTTATGCAAAAAGCAACGAGTGGCACAGATGATCTTGCTGACCCCGGAGGTGGAGACCCAACAGGCGACCCAATTCCTGCAGGAGATGGTTTTTATCTTTTGATTCTGTTCTGTATTGTTCAATAGTCCGTTAGAAAAATATAATAATTAAGCGGCTTTTGTGCCGAAATACAGTAGTTCTTTGACATGGTGGTGACTTTTTAGGGCTTTTGGTTTTATACCGAAAGCCTCAATAAATCGATTTAATAGGAATGCATTGTGATACAGTACTTTATAGTCTGCAATTGAGAATGGTTTACCTGCTTTGTTTTTATCATTAATGTGCATAATTTTTACGATATTAATCGTTGTAAGCGATGCGTTGAAGTGAAAATGGAGTTTGTCTAAATCTCTGGCTTGGCAATGATTTAGTCCAGTAGCTTGTTTGGCATCTCTGAAATTGAATTCCATTTGAAATCGGCAGTGATAATACTCTAAAACTTCAAGTGCGTCCATTTGAGTGTCGGACGAGAATATCAAACGTTGAATTGTTTTCCCGTTTTCGTCGGTTTTTCGTTCTACTACGAGTAGAATATCGGTTTTCAATGATTTGGAATTTACAACAGCATAAAATGCTTGAGTATCGTCATTGATTTGAATTTGAGTAAATATATCCATATTCAGATTATCCAAGTTGATTTTACCTGCAAATTGAGGCGGTCTTCCTGAGCCGGAGTATTCACCCGTAAATTTATAACGTAGGTTTGCATCGTCTCTGAGCTTGGATATAACATGAAAGCCCTCATTCATAAGTGGTTGAACAAATGTTATCTTTGAAAAGAACGCATCGGCTACAACTATTTTGGATAATTTTTGTAGTTCTTCTTTTCGGTTAATGATTGACAGAGCATACCAATCGGATAACGACATGGAAGCAATCTTTAATGTTTTTACTGGCACTGTTTGCACAGCCTCTAAATGAAAGCTTTGGTTTAAGTCAATATCAATTAAAGCGATTTGAGCAATCTCAAGACCTCTTTTAGTACATTGGTCTGAACCAGACCAAAATGAGCCCATATAGGGTGTCTTTTTTCCCGATTTTTCAATATGACTCGGGTCAAAAGAAATGGCTGTTCGTGAGCAAACAACTGGCCTTATAAGACAAGCATTGTAGTTCATAAAATCAAATTTTTCTTTGAATTGATTCCGAAATCGCTGTTCGCAGTATTTACTGTATCGACTCATTTGTGTGAAATTAATACGACCTGGAATTACCAAGTACAACATAAAGATTTCTATTAAAAAGTCACGTCGCCATTTATTGAGTGATAAACCATTAAAAGCACTACTGACAAGTGAAATAAAAGTGTTAACTTCTGTGAAAATCATACTTTATAAATTTGTGGTATAATCTATAAAGATACTGATTTTCATGGAGTTAACCAAATTTTAAAACAAGATAATTAATTGATTTTCAATTATTTAACTATAAATATAACGCACTATTGTATTGTTTACGCCTTTATAAAATTCCGTCACAAACAAAATACTATTACCCATTAAAAGTGAATCTGACAGTAAATTGAGATTCACTTTTTTTATTGAAAGAATTCAAGTTTTCGTAACTTATCCCAACGGCCTCTTGTAAAATCGGGGAATTCGATTGCAGCAGAACCTCCAACAACCGACCGGGCCGACAAATCAACTACACACGACCACTCAACCGCATCGTACACATCCATATCGAGTGGCAAACCATTCTGCAGACAATAAATAAGCCGATAATCCATAATAAAGTCCATCCCCCCATGCGCTCCTACTTTACGCGCCAACTCACCTTTCTGTTTATAAAAGCAGTGCTCATTCTCAGCCATAAGCATAGCGGTTTCATCTGCCGATAAATACACACTGGGATTTTCGGACACAGCAATCCTCAATTCATTACGTTTTTCGGCATAAGCCCTGCTCCCACTCAACAAATAGTTTCGGGTATAAGGCCTCGGACTTGACACATCGTGTTGCAAAACAATAGTTTTTCCTTTATAAGTCTTGATTATCGAAGTATTTATATTTCCTAAAGTAAGAGAAGAATTGTCAGCATCGTACTTTTCCGGATAGTTGAACTGTCCGGATGAAACGGAAACTATGCTTTGAAGCTTATCGCCACGATGAATGCCCAACAACTGACACAGCGGACCCAGCCCATGCGTTGGATACGGATTGCCATTCATTTTCCACAAGTCGAGATAATGAGCCTTATTTTCGAAATCAAGAAAACGCAAATCATGAATATAAGCTCCCTCGACATGTACAATTTCTCCAAAGAAACCAGACCTACTCAAATTCAGCAATGCTAGTTCATCATAGTCGTAACAGCAATTTTCGAGCATTATACAATGTTTACGGGTTTGCTCTGCTGTATTCACAAGCTCCCAACATTCCTCCAGAGTATTTGCCGCAGGCACTTCAATAGCCACATGCTTATTGTTCTTCATGGCATACACAGCAATTTCAGCATGCTTACTCCTATCTGTACATATATATATAAGGTCAATATCGTCGCGCTCACAAACAGATTTCCAATCCTCAGGTTGTACATACAAATCGGCCTGAGCCTTATTAAAGTTTTGGAGCAGCTTTTGCATTTCATCCAGATTAGAAGAGTAGATATCACACAAAGCTTTCACCTCAACTCCATCGATGTATAAAAAATGCTGAAACGACTGTTTACCGCGCTTGCCTAAACCTACAAAAGCCATCCTAACCACTGGCAAAGGCTCGCATCGCAATTGCAACACGTCATCAATCACGGGCTTCAAATCATGTACATCTAATTTATTTCGAGAATCAGCCATTATTATTAGGATTTTTCTATAAATTCAAAAAAAAGAGACTTGATAAATAAATTGAATTTCGAGAGTAAAAATAATAAATAATTTTCATTTCATTGAAAAACGAAAAGCTGTTGAAACAGTTTTTAAGCAATATATCCGAAAGTTATAAAACACAGCAATTTTAAAAAATCGTGTAGGTAGAGCGATTACTCCCCCGCCCTCACACCACCGTGCATGCTTTCGCACACGGCGGTTTCTTTTAATTCTTTTAAACTTCTCGTAATTTTATGTGAGGTTGTATAGTTCTACTTCCACAAACCACTTGTTGTTAAGTGCTTGGTGTGATTGTGGGCAGCACAACTTGTACCAATGACCCTTACCTGATAGAGCTAATATCCAGTTTTGCCAAGTTTCAACACATCTGCTTTTCAAATAGCATTTTTTCACTAATACTTGTTGATAGTCTGCACATTAGGCCATCATGACTAACAACACAAAAGACTGTTTTCAAGTCCATATCTATAACGATACTTCTTCCGTCCGCTACATATTCACTTCCATTCTTTAGTGCTTGGGAAGCACACTGGTTGGGGCGAAAACCGTAACTGTGGTCAGAAAACCTTCGCTCATAAATCGGACTTAAAACCTGAGCAATAAGTTATTGGATTATCCTATCCGCTACTGAAGGGATGCCCAATTGCGCTTGCCACCCTTCAGCTTGGGAATTTCGACTTGTTTTACTCCTTGTGGCTCATAAGTGCCGTTGTGTAGTTTACTCAATAGATTTTCGCCATTGTCAGCATACCATACAGCAAATTCTCCTACCGGCATTTGATCGATTCCTGCAACGCCTTTGTTCTGTTCTACCTGTTTATTGGCTTGTTTGATTTTGATGTGACACTATATCGTTCCTATCAAATCGTGGGTTAAGGCTCATTGTTGTTCACCTGCTTCTTTTAATTGCAAGGCCTTTTTCGCTTGAGCTCCACATACCGGCTTCACTCTTGGCAAAAGGGCGAATAATATCCTGTTCCATTTGATTAAACAGGTCATATTGGCACATTATTTCTTGCTGTTGCGTCATAAATTAAAATTTTGAACTAAATGCTCCTTAAATTAAAAGATTCAGACCTTCTTCTGTGTTGTTCCTGCACAAAATACTATGTCCTCTGCTGACTTCTTGTAGAATATAAACCTACATCACTGCACGTTTTGCACTGTTGGTGCACCTTACAAAACCTCTCGGGATAAGACACCAAACTTTCACTGCGTTTTGCCTGATTTACTCTCTTTGAGTTACGGTTAAATTTCGGGCGCACCCAATCCATTACTCGGTTGACCTCTCAAATGAGCCTTATATCAGATTTGGCTACGCCGATTTCAATTCTGTTCGTAAAAACTTCAGATTTAACAATGACTTCTTTCTGATTTGCATTAACCCACATCACACTTGTCAATCGCTAATATTTCCTATCAACTCGGCACATACAAAAACTTTCATCCTGTAAGCTTAGTACCATGCCCGACATACAAAAAAGGCTGTCAATTTTTTGAGACAGCCTTTACTTGTGAAAATATCTACAAATCATCTAAAAGTGAAACATTACATAAAACCCAAGATTTTGAATATGTCCAGGTGAAAAACTAACGGTTTCTACCGAGAATTGATTTCCACCCGGAGAGATTGCTTTCTCCACATTTGCGACATTGGTTCCATTCATTTCTTCCGATTTTGTATAAATCTGTTTACTGCGTGTATAAAGAAAGTTTATACTTGCCTCACCTCCCACACATAAGCGAGGTACGATATAATATTCAAAGCCTGCAATTCCACCCAAACCAACATACAAATTCGAATAATTTATCGTTTCTAATAATCTTGAGCCTGAAGGCGTATAAGGATAAGCTGCACTTGGAGTAGGATTCAGACTCGACATTGGATTTCCGTATTTGTACATCGATTTCGATGAAGCTTTACCACCCAAAATCTGATATCCATAAAATCCCCTCAACTTACTTTTACCTACAAAATACTGCATGGCCACAGAAGCTAAGTAATCATTTATATTCGTTCTTTTTGAATCTACGACTTCTTTATTGCTCAACGGATCGGCAAACCATGCAGCATCATCTCTTGCATATTTCATTTCTTTGGTGGTACTGTTGTTTAGTCCAACCACCACACGGATGGCGTTCATATCAGTTAGAAAATACTTTCCATAAATCACAGGATTGGTGAGATTTAGTGTGTTGCCTACCGTGTTGTTAAACATATTGCCTATATAATTGAATAGCGGTGAAGCATCTGCCCCAATGCCAAAATTACCTGCTTCGGGTAAAAAATCCGGCTTTGTTTTCACTGACTTTTCGCCTTCAGTAGGAGTTTGAGCTTGCACAGTTACAGAACCCAGCACTACCATCACACATAGTAAAAATAATATTTTAGTTTTCATTTTTAAAAAATTTAATGTGGTTTCAAAATGGTCGAATGAAACTCAATTAGAATTAGATTGAGTATTCACTCGACAAGATGAAAATATTTAACTTACTAATTGGCTGTAATGTTCAATGTTTTAGTGGCAGCCGACACGGTTGAAGTTGAACCACTTGCATTAAAGTTATATACCTTAGTTTCTGTGGTCGTTTTCCTGTTCGCATTAAAACTAATGTTATAGGCTACGCTGGTAGGGCTGTTAATGTCAACATAACGTGGAATGGAAACTGTATATTTTCCGCTTGATACAATGGCTGTTGCCCCCCAAGTTCCAGTTGAAAAATAAATTCTTGTTCCATCAGGCATATTTTCTAATCCAGCTGTCGTCAGATCAAGGTCAGCAGTAGCCGTTCCAGACAAAATTGTGGTATTAGGATGTGGATCTACTGTCAGGTCAGTGCCCTCACCAAAAGATAAATCTAAAGTATTTGTGCTTCCTGCTGGTGAGAACGAGCCATTCAATTTAAATTTATGATTGATGTTCTGATAGCTCGATTGTGCAAAATCGCTATTTACCACCCAAACTCTTTTTGCGTAAGTAAATTGAGCTTTGTAGTTCACTGTTTTATTAGGCATGTTTATCGAATAATTTCCATTAGCCACTATCACCGAATCCTTCCAATCGGAAGTAAAAAAATTGATGACAGTTCCATCAGGCACATTTTCGAGACCAGGTTGTTCGGCATTCAGATTTGCTTCACATTTGCCTGACAAATTCACTAAATCCACAAAAGAAGGAACATTAGATGCAACGAAAGTAAAATCTTTTGTCATTGTTTGCCCTGAACGAATGGCAATAATTGCAGGGGCACAAGTATAAGTTTTTTTAAGTACTTTATAAAATGCCCCATAAGCCTGAACTTGCTCGGCTTCAAATGGAAATGGAGTAATGTTCACATTTACACCCCCTGCATCGGAAGGAACGGAAACTGAGTATTTTCCATCCGAGGCTACAGTCACAGTGTCAGCCCATTTACCATTGGTGGCAGCTGGGTTAATATCTGCATAAAACACTTCCACAAGTAGCATAGTGCCACTTGGAACAACTTCTAAACCTGCAGTTTGCAAATTCAATTCTGCGTTTACATTTCCCACAATTTGAGCACTGGGTATCAAACCCACTGTCACAGGCGTAGAAACCACATCTTTCTCGCAGCTCGAAAGTGCAAATAAAGCAACACAAGCAATTAATGGTAAAAATTTAAGTTTTTTCATAATAAAATTAATTAAATAGTGACAAATTAGAAACATATTTTGGTTTGAAATCCTCAGAGAATGAATGGTAGTATTTGTAGATTTACTACTTTAAAGTTAAAATAAAATATTTATACTGGAGAAACATCTGAAATGTGTCAATTATATTAAACAACAATATAATTGATACAAAAATAAAAAATATATTTTAAAAAAAACTATTTTACCAAATTTCTTTTCTAAATGTTAACCTACTATATCTGAGTTTGAATTTTAAGGTTTAATACATTAAAAAAAAGAGGACAACTTACGTCATCCTCTTTTCATGAAACAATATTCTGTGAAGAATTATCTTACAAATACTTTCTGCACTTTATCGCCGGATTTCACCAGATAAATACCTGTACGAACAGGGCGGTTGGTCTGTAGTTTTTGTCCGGTTATATTATAAAGCTCAAAGCTTTCAATACCATCCACTACGATTACCGAATTCACAACACGCACTTTCAGCTGAGGCACATAAGTATTTTCTACAGCATTAGGAGATCCGTATTTAATCTCGAAGTCGTAAGCCACACCATTGCGGATTTTACCGGTTGTCCAGATAGAAACACCCCAGTTATCGCCACCCGATACAGGCTCGTGATAAACCACACGCATACGATAGTAACCTTCGGGAAGCTGAGCAGGAATCTGAATGGTTCGCGTATAACCTTTAGGATCAACAAGCGTGGTATCATAAGCCGTTTCAGCATTCTTCGAACTGATTTCACCTGCATCTACGAAATCAAAATCCTGATTCCAGTCGATAAAGGCAATCTGCTGTGTCCATTGAAGATCTTCCACTGTAGCATCTGTATTGCGACCTACGGCTTTGAAATCAAATGAAGTTGTACCAGCAGGTATTTCTATTTTGGTTGATGTATAATCAAGCAATGCATCACCAATTACCTGACCCGGAGTTACAGATTCTGCAATTGGATTAGGATTCACTGTTACATTTTCGAAAATAGTCTGAGTTGATTCACCCACGATGGCGTAAGCCGACTCCAGATAACGTTCTTCCTGTTGGACTGTTGGACTTGCCGCTGAATAGAAACGTGTCATGGCTTTATAGTAACCATCCACAAAATTCGCAGTAAGTTCAATATTCGACTCACCTGTATAGATATAAGGATTAGCTTTACTTACAGTATCACCTGCCGCATTGGTCCAGCCGGTAAAGAAGATTCCTTTATTAGCTGTAGCTGTAACCGATACTTTCTTCACATCAGTATTTACAATCACATTGCTTGTTCCGGTGATCACAGCAGTTCCTTTTGTTGGATCTGACGAAGCCACAGTAACAGTACGCGGGGCAGCTAAATGAACGATATTTGATTCTTCTTTTACAAATACAATTCTCCATGCAGAAGCACTTCCTGCACCTGAATTCCAGTTCACAATGTGAGACCCATTTTGCTGAGCATGAAGCGGAGCGTAACCTGTTGGAACAATTTTGAATGAGAATCCATCCAATGCTTCCACAGCAAACTCAACACCAGCGGTTGGTTCTGTCAGGATCATACCATCAGCACCCACAAATCTTTCACCGGCTTTATTTACGATCGCTTTCACCGAAGCTCCGTATTCATTTAATTCAAAACGGAACAACTGAGCATCTGAGCCTTCAACCACATTTTCAAATGTATACTTCTGATTTACATCTCTGCCATTAGATGACATTGCTTTGTTTTTGGCATAATCTGCAGTTGCGGCATTTACCAAACGGAACCAATAATCGGTGGCAGCAGGCGTTGGAGATTGCAATGTTGCGATATCGGTATTACATACAAATGCTTCTTTAGCTGTTTTAAGCATTTCAACTGCATCCAAACATTCCTGTTCCGTCATATCGTCAACAACCATCGCTTCGGCAGTTTCAATAACTGCTTTGTAAGCATTATACACTTCTTCATTATACTGTCCGATAATTGAGCCTTTTGCAGCAGCATTAAGTTCAGCACGGGCAGCATCACGAACTGTCACAAAATTAGCTCTGAGAGCCTCAGTATAGCTCATAAACAGCCATGTACAGTTATCATCTTTATTCCCCGTCCAGTTCATAGCATTCCAGCTATTACCTGACTTACCGGCATGAAAACGCAAATCAGGAGTTACACCTACTTCATTTTCAATCCAGAAACGTATTGTTTTATTAGTGGAAAAAGTACTGGTAATAAAGCGCAATCCGTTTTGAGGCATATTCGACTGAGTCACAAACTCAGTACCCGATGCCACATCTGTATTGATATACTCACCTGTAGCCTTGTTTTGTAATGAAAAACCTCCGTTTGGATTTCCTATAAGTTTCCACAATTGAGTGTCATCCGGAATTACAGCTGCATCGCGAACTTTTGCTCCGGCACCAAGACTTGTCATATAAGTATTTACAGGACGTGTTCCCTGTATAAAATACCAGTTTTCAACTGTAGAAGTGCTCAATTCAGGTAATATAACCTGCGATTTAAAACCTTCGAATATCGACAAAAGTTCTGCTGTCTGAGTATGATATTCAGCCACAGTTGTAGCCGGATCATCATAGATAGCCTGAGCAGCTTCAAGCGCTTCACGCATACCCGTAATAGCATCTGATTGAAATTGTCCCGGATTGAAACCCTCTGAACTATTATTCAATGTAGTAGATACGAGCTCAATCGCATCGCGAAGGAAATCCTTATCCAGCATGAATTTCACAGAAGAGTGAATATTAATAGCATTGTAGGATATCGGTTTAAAAATATTACTTCCGGCCGAATAAAAACTGAATTTCATACTTGCATCAGTAATTTTATTTGCAGCATCAACCTGAGTATCTATATCTACGATATTAACACCATTGGTCAAAAGTAAACTCGGAACAAATTTTACAGCCGTAGCAGGCAAAGCTGTCGAAGCATACAATAAAGAGGTAGCCACTGCACCTGACCAAACCTGATCAGTATTCATATAAGTACCATTTGCTTTATTCACAAGTGCATAACCAGCACCATGTGAAACCACTTTCCAACGTTGAGCATCAGTTTGTGTAAATTCAGCCACACTCAACTCACCCGCATCGGGAGCACCTGTAAGCCACTTGGCATTTGGCAAAGCCGAATTTCGGGGCGAACACTGGATATAATACCAGATATCGTTACCCTCTGCACTTACCTGAGGTATCTGCGCCCTCATACTCAAGGTAACACTGAACAACAACAGCGCCACTAAAAAATTGGTAATTTTCATTTTCATGACATTTGATTTTAAAATTAACACTAAATAGCTTCTTCATTAAAAGATTATTATTAAACCACAAGTGCAAAGATAATAAATTATTTTATCCTTGCCTGCTATTATTTATATTTATTTTTTATTAAGCATGAATTGATATCATATGCAAAATAATTTAAGAGCATCACATACACAAGAACACATATCCGCCAATACATATAAAACACTATTCTAAAATACAGCCATAAAAACAATTATCACAAACAAAAGCAGCCATAGTTTTAGAATACAACTACCGGAATCCAAGTTCTATTTTCTGACTTAACAACTAAAAAAACAAGACAATACAGATACAGACGTAAAATAATATTATAAGCAAATACAATTATTGAAGAGAAACTTATTTCTCAAACAACACGCAACTCAAAATCACATTTCAAACAGAATTCTTTAGAATATGTCTCTTTAAAAAAATCAAATATATAAAAAATCAAAATATATTTCAACGATAGCAAACAAATCACTTGCATAATAAATATATTACTTTTATATTTCAATAGTTCGTTAATCTTTATGTTAATTCTTTGATAGTGAGAAAAATAACCTTATTTTTATTTGTATAAGTCATTGGAAATCAGTATCTTTATAGATA
>SAAO01000008.1 GCA_009929375.1 Bacteroidia bacterium | reverse complement strand
CGAATTTAAAATACAAATTGTTGACTTGATAAAAGCTATGTTTTACCAAATCAACAATAATATAATACGAAAATGGGCTTTTTAAGGCTCGACTATATACCATAAATGAGGTAGAGATTTGGTAATGTGAGAATTTGAAAATTTGAAAATTTGAAAATTTGAAGATTTGAAGATTTGAAGATTCGCATCCATGAGAAGCAAATTCTTTTATATCCTGTTTAAATGTAAAAGCAATATTCAATTTCGCAAGGTTATAGTCCCCTTTAGAGCCTGTCCGCCGTGGCGGATGGTTGGGGGCAGTGATGTGATGATGTGGTGATGTGAGGATATGATGATGAGAGAATTTGAAAATTCGCATCCATGAGGAGCTAACTCTTTTATATCCTGTTTAAATGTAAAAGCAATATTCAATTTCACAAGGCTACAGCTCTCCTTTAGAGCCTGTCCGCCGTGGCGGAGGGTTGGGGTAAGATTCGATAGTTTGAAGGATCAGAATCGTTGCGACAGATTGAGGAATAAGCGGTTGTTCAGGGCATTGTTACTATCGGCTACAGTTTCGAGGTTGGCTGAGAGCATAAGCCGGCGGGTGATTCGCCAGTTCAGACTAAACTCCGCAATATGCTGATTGAGCAAGCTGTTAGTGTTTACATAGTCGTAATTTACATACCTGTACCCAAGTTCAGCATAGAGTTTATTCTTCAGGAAATCCCGCGAATATGAAGCTCCGCCTATCCAGCCTGCCAGTGAATGCGTTCTCAGCATGGTGAAATCGGCACGAATGGTTCCGCCCACCAATGGCAAATTGTCGTAACTCAGATAGGTATTGGCGTTCGACGAGAAAGTTGTATTTGCTCCGGCAAAACGAACTCCGGCAACCAAACCCCAGGTCAGATCGCCAAACGGTCGATAAATTGTCTGAAAGCGTAATCCCTGACGGGTTTCCCTGTCGAGAATACTGTCGGCCACATTCTTATAGGTTTCGTAATAATAAATATTCTTTCGGGCATCGTAATTCAGCGTAAACGCAAGATTTTTCAGAGCCTTGTATCTTACAGAGAAATATGCACCCGTCAGTTCGGGACTTATAGAGACTATATTGTTTTGCAAACTGTACAAATCGACTTCGAACGAACAAAACAAGCTAACTCTTTTCACCAGAGAATTACTGTGCTGAAAATAGGCAAACCGTCTGTCGGTTATCATATTGTTCGTCTGATTCATAAATGCGAGCGTAGTGCGCGCTTTTCCGTTTTTGAAATTATGTGCGGCAAAAGCTCCGTACTGAAACAATGTGGGATTAAAGCCGTAATCGTAAATATCGGGACGTAGTCCGGCCACAGCGCCAACAGTAAAGTTCCGGATTTGCTTTTCGTACTGAAGTCCATCTACCGCACCGGCATTGGCTAAAAACGGATTTATCTTTCGTCCCAAAACAAAAGACCCAAGCGTTTTACTGTCGTATTTCAGATTGAGCGTATACACTTTAAATGCATCGGACAGGAAAACAGGCTCGTTCAGTTTGTGTGTAAACGACAACTGTGTTTCAGCAGATAAACCGCTACGCGAAATGCTGTCGGCACGCAAAGCCACATTATATCTGAAACGCTGATATGAAGAATTTCCGGCATCAACATTTGTATACGATGACACTGAAACCCGACCTTCAACAGGAAATTCCGCCTTGGGCTTTATTTTTTTCTCACCGGTCTGAATCTGCCCGATCACTTCCGAAACCACCGCCACCGATTCTTTCGATTTTTCTATCTCCACTTCGGGAACAGGTTTGTGAAGAACCGGTATCCTGGCAATCACAGGACTACCCACGGCCAGAATAGTTTTATTGAGCGACACAGTGACGCACGATATGGATGATAAACCGGACACTAAAAGTGCAGGAACGGGCGCACCATTATTTTCGACAAACAAAGTATCTCCGTTATAAATACCCTCTGTATTTTTAAATTTCACATATACATGCTGTGAACTTACAAAAGAAACCTGCCCTGTAACCGTCCGAAAAGGTTCCTGCGCAGCTGCACTATAGCAGTTGGCAAGTACCAAAACCAATACAAAGCAAGTTTTGAAAAGCTGTTTCATTTTGTAAGCATAAGGGAAAATAAACGTTCAGGAAATACTAATCTGCCTTACCACGCGGGTGACACGAATAACAGTTTACACTGTTGTACACATAATCTCTTTTGCCACGATGTTCTTTGTCCATATCGGCTTTATTATGCTCGTGACAATCGGTACAACTAAACTGCGAATAATTGGCCGGATTGGTGTGACAATCGGTACAATTGCTCCATTCGCCCTTGTGCGTTCCGCTGTAAATAGGGAAATACAATTTATCGTGATCAAAAGTGGCTGGTTTCCATGCATTAATGTTATGACAGGTTTTACAATCTGTCGAAAAGCCTGCTGATGCATGCGCAGGACTTGTGGTACGGTCGTAATCGGTCTTGTGACAACTGTAACAATCTGTGGAAGTATTCGCATAGCCCTGTGAGTGACAACTCTGACAATCGATATTGTGACCGCCTTTTAGTGGGAAAAAGTTATGATCGAATCCCGCACCTGCCCACGACCTGCTGTCGGTTTTGTGGCATTGTGTACAATCGGTGCCAAAACCTGACTGACGGTGATTGGGATTTGTCGTATAATTATAATCGCGCTGATGACAACCGTAACAATCAGTCCTTACATTGTCGAACCTTCGGGCTGAAGCCGACGAATGACACTGGTCGCAATCGATAGCTGCATGCACACCCAGGAGCGGAAAACCTTTGTTTTGATGAATCTGCCGGACATTATTCACAATCCATGAAGAAGTATTATGACACTGTTTACAATCGTTATCCACAGTCGATTCGTGTACGTCCTCATGACAGGAGTTACATGACGATTTTGCATCCTCAAATTTCAACGTGGAATGACATTCGCGACAACCCACCATTTTATGCTGTCCTGTAAGGGGAAAACCGCTTTTGTTGTGGTTGTAGCCATTCTCTTTGATTTGTTGCCAGCCATCGGTTTTATGACAGGTGGTACAATCAATTTTGAGATTCTTCCCATGCGGCGATTTCCGGTCGGCGCCATAAACAAGGCCAAACCAGAAAGTAAAAACCAGAAGAATTAATATTTTACACTTCATACTTTTCTTTTATCAACGCAATTTAATACCGGAAAATCAGGAATGACATTCGGAGCACTCAATACTTTTAAATTTATACTGAATGTGTTTCTTATCAGCACCTTCAACGGGCTTATGACATTCGTCGCACTTCACATTTACATGTTGACCATCCAGTTTAAACCGGGAATTATTATGATCGAATTTCGAATCCTCCCAGTTACTAAAGCCATGACACTTTGTACAATCGGTAACGCCTCCGGTTTCAAACTGTCCGTAGTGCGAATCCTTATGACATTGAGAGCAATTGTTGGTAAGCGCTGAGAATTTTTGTGTACGAACACCTTTTTCATCGGGTCGGTAATGACATGCGCCACAAAGTTCTTTGCTGTGTGCTCCTTCAAGTTTAAAGCCGGTTTTCTGATGATCGAAATTTATTTTCTTCCACGATGAAGTGGTATGACATACTTCACAATCTTCGCCCGGATAATATTTCTCGTCAATAAAACCCTTGTGCTCATTTTTATGGCAGTCCACACATTTTGTACCTATCTTACGGAATTGCCATTTGGCGGCTCCATCTTTTTTATGACATTCGTTGCAGGAAGTAGCCACATGCGCCCCATCAAGTTTGAATTTGGTTTTATTGTGCCTTTCCACAGTAAATTCGCTGGGCTCGAATCCGTAATTGCTGTGACATTCGTTACAATCCGGTGTCACTCCGTTCACTGCAAACTGCCCGTCGTGCTCGTCGTCGTGGCAATCGGTACAGCGATTGTGTTTTAGCGGAGCCGTCATAGCTCCTTTGTGACATTCCTTACAATCTACGAGTTTGTGTTTGCCAATCAGTTTATAATCCGTTTTGTCGTGATCGAAAGTATCGAGTCCTTTAATCCGGTGAAATGATTCTTCCGAATGGCATTGTTTACAATTCTGGCCAAAACGGTTGTGGTGTTCATCCTCATGACAGGCATTGCAATTCGCAAACTTTAATCCTTTAAAATTCTGCGTTTCCTTTCCGTTAATCATTTCGGTTTTGTGACAATCGACACATTTAACCGACAAATGTCGGCCTTTCAGAGGAAATCTGGTTTTACTGTGATCGTAAGTTTTCGCATTTTCCCAGTTCTCGAAGCTGTGACAATCATTGCAGCGTGCCGACAATTTTCCCTGATGATAATCGTGATGACAGGAAGTACAGTTCTGACTCAAACCAATATACGACTCACCGGTCTTTCGTTGTGTTTTGGGTTGTCTGATATGCTCTGCATTGTGGCAGGCACTACAATCCTCGCGTGCATGCTGACCCTTCAGCACAAATCCGGTTTTATTATGATTAAATGTTTTCTTGTTGAAGCGAATCAGTTTAAACTTACGTCCGTGATGCTCGTTGTGACAGCTTGCACAATTTTTCCCGTTTACCTCACTCGAAGCATGATATCCTTTTTTAGCAAGAATATTGCTTTTAATTTCTTTATGACAATCCAGACATTTTTCGCGGGTTACTTTTTCGCCTACCGTATGACACTGCGTACAGTTACTCAGACCTTCGAGATGGGCATGTGCTTCGCTCAGGTCGCCGGGCGATATTTGTGAGTATGCAAATTTTCCTGAGAAAATAAGAATAACCAGCGTAATATATATTCTGTACCGTTTCATCGAATGCATTTAGTGTTCTCTGTCAGATAATAATAATCAGCGTTAATGTTTCAGCATGGCTTCACCATGAAATGTTCTCAGATCAATGCCTGTTTTCTTTAAAAATCCGGTCGGCAATTCGCCTCCGGCAAAAATGTAGACAAGGTCATTTTCAATTTCTTCCGTTGCAGGTGAATCAGCATCGGAAAGAATAACTTTCTTTTCCTGAATCGAAACAGGATTTGTACCGAATTTCACCTCAAGTAATCCCAATTGCACAGCATTGGTTATGAGCTGATTGTTTTTTGTTTTAAGCCGAACAAACTTATCACCACGATATGATAAAATCACTTTATTGTCGTTTGCCAGCATAAGAGCCGCCTCCACAGCCGAATCGCCACCTCCCACAATCAGTACCTTTTTATTTTTGATTCTTTCGGGTTCTATAAGTCTGTAAGCAACCTTTTCACTTAGTTCTCCCTCAATGTCCAGTTTACGTGGCGAACCTCTTCGTCCGAGTGCCAGCAAAACTGTCTGCGTGCAGAACTTCTCATTTCCTGAAGTATAAACCTCGAAAAATCCATTCACTTGTCTGATTTCCTCTACTTTAGACTTTTCTTTAATCTTCAGATGATTATCCGTGAGCACTTTATTCCACAAATCCAGCAACTCATCCTTGCTTGTTTCGTAGAGTTTTACTTTACCATACAGGGGCAAATCCATCGGATGCGTCATTATAATTTTGGAACGCGGATAAGTATACACAGTTCCGCCCAAAGTATCCTGTTCGAGAGTGAGCGCTCTGAGACCGGCCTTTTTGGCTGTAAGAGTAGCTGAAATTCCTGCCGGCCCTGCTCCCACAATAATCAAATCGTAATCGGTTTGAGTGTTTTTCTGAATTGTCTTTGCAATATTTTCGGTCGCCTGACGGCCCTGTTCCACAGCATTTTTTATCAATCCCATTCCGCCCAGTTCTCCTGCAATATAAATACCCTTCACACTGGTTTCGAAGGTCGGCGAAAGTTGCGGAAGCTCCACACCCCGCTTTTCGGTCCCTATCCAAAGTGAAATAGCTTCTACCGGACAAGCACGAAAGCAGGCTCCGTGTCCGATACATTGAGAAGCATTGATGATGGTCGCTTTGCCATTTTTCAGTCCCAGAATATCGTGTTCGGGACACGACCTGATACAGGCTCCGCTCCCAATGCAACGGTTGGGATCAATCACAGGATACAAGGACACCGGTTCGTATAGTCCTTCTTCCTGCGCAATAGCAATTTTTTCAGTTACTTCTCTGGTAGCCTTCTTTTGTTTAAAAACATACAACGCAAGTATGCCAACAATAATCAACGCCACCGAACCGTAAATCAGAACCTGTTCAATTAACACTTCCATATATCAAAATATCCACGTAAATCCGAAAAACACAGCTACAGCAACATGTATTGCCATAATAATGAGCACAATCAGCGCAAAAGGCAAATGCACGAAATGCCAGTAATTCATCAGTCTCTTCATCCGGTCGAGATGTCGTATTCTGAAATTCAGAACTTTCTGTTGTTGCGTAATGTGACGTATTTTAATCGCTTCAGCTATCGAAAGTTCCGGAATATTGCGTTTCAGTTCAAACAGATTAAAGGCTTTTACATCCAACAGTTTTACATTGTATTTTAGCAAAAGTTCTGTTTCGAGGGTTGTTTGCAGATGCTCCATTTCGTGAAGACTCATCACCCGACCTTCCCGGGTACGTGGTATCTGCAAATAAATATATCGTCCGGCCAGACCACTCAGCCACACTCCCACTAACGACCAGAATCCAACAGAAATAAGTCCTCCGAACTTAAACGATGTATGAAAAACGACCAACACAGTTCCCAGTGTACAGAAAAATATATGCCATTCGAGCCAGTGTTTCAGCAATCCCAATCCTGACATTATCTTCAGCCTTTTACGCCCCATATATCCGAAAAGGCCTGTCAGAATAAGCGCAGTTCCGATAACGCCCAGCCCATGACCCAACCAACCTGAAGGTTTAAGCATTTCGTAGGCAGGATGAAAACAGCGTTCTTCCAGTGGTAAACTGTAATACGAATTTCCGATCTGAGCCAGCACAACAATTGCAGCCAACACAGTCAGCACATAAAAAGAAACCACAACCACATGCAAAACTTTCGACATAAGAGAACGCTGAATATCTAAAAAAAACGATTTTTTATGTGAGCAAATGACAATTTCTTTATCTGTTTTTGTTCCAAATTTAATTCATTTACTCTCAATTCAACCTTGCGGGCAGAATCGTGCATCTAATTTATAATTAATCCGGATAACAAAATCAAAACTCAGCACTTTTCAAAACTCATTAAACACAACATATCAACCAGTTACAATTCAGAACAAAGAGTTTTCAGTACAGGAATCACGATTTGTTTTTTTTCTGCTTTTTGTAGGCTGCGTAAATCACTACCGCAAGCAAAATCGCGACCACATAAAGCACCGATGGTATTTGAGGCGGTGTACCCTGACCATACGAATGCATTCCCGACAGATAATAGTTAACACCGAAAAAAGTCATGATAATACTGCTGAAACCGACCAAAGCCATACCGCTTAGCACAAACTGATTATTTAGTGCGGGCACATTGCGCAAATGCAGAATTACCGAATAAACCAGAATACTTACCAAAGCCCAGGTTTCTTTCGGATCCCAGCCCCAGTAACGCCCCCACGATTCGTTTGCCCAAACGCCTCCTATGAAGCAACCAACTGTAAGTAGCAACAAACCTATCATCAACGACAATTCAATAATATAGCTGATTTCCTGCATGCTGACTTTTAGTGCGACTCTGTTGCGTTTGGTTTCAGCAATCATTAATATCAGATTCAAAAGTCCCAACAAAGCACCCATGGCAAGGAATCCGTAACTCGAAGTGATAATGGCCACGTGAATAATAAGCCAGTACGACTTTAGTACCGGTACCAAATTCGTAATTTCAGGATTCATCCAACTCATTCCGGCCACAAAAAGAGCAATAGCCGAAAGTACACCTGTTACCGAAAGTGTCAGCGCCGAACGACGTGCAAAAACAAGTCCTGAAAGCGCCGCAGCCCATCCTACAAAAATCATGGTTTCGTAGCCGTTACTCCAGGGCGCATGTCCTGAAATATACCAGCGTGCCGCCAGACCAAGCGTGTAAATTGCAAATAGAAGAATAAACGGATAAATGGAATACTTCAGAAATTTAAACGGCTTTGCTTTCTGTTTGAAAATATCAATCAAATGGAGCGTAAGCAGCAACATACCCACAATAATGTAAAATATCGCCAGTTTCGAAAACAGGTTCAGATTATTGTACACAATCTCAAGATCAACTCTTGATTTATCAGGAATATGACTCCCTCCATTTACAAGCTGATAGTCTTTGATAACCTGCAGATTTTGTTCGGCCATTTGCCAGTTTCCGTTTGCCATTGCATCGTTTACAGCCAGCAAATAGTTTTCGAACATTTTTCTTGTCTCATCAACTTCCGCTGAATTTTGTCCTTCATTGATTTTTCCCATAAGGGCATTTATCTGCTCCTGACTCATACCACCCATGCCGGCAGGAGGCATTGGCTGATTTCCGTTTTGCTGATGCGGACAACTTTCGTGCGAAGTTTCCTCAGCCAAATCCACCGATTTCCACTTCCCACTGGTATCGTTGGGCAACGGAAAAATATTCAACATTTTAGCATTAAAAATCTCATAACAGATATTCACACGTTCATCCACATTCAGTAATTCCTTGTCGTACTTGTTGCGCGAAGTCTGACTTTTCTGATACACTTCGTCCACTTTGCCCGACAAACGGTACGTTCCACCATTTTCGTAATCAAACAGCTGATTGAACGACACATAACCATCAATAGCTCCCAGTTCTTCAGCCAGATCGTCATTCCCTACTTTTATAATAGCTTCGTTTTGCCATGTTCCGGGGTCAGCAATCATTTGCAGAATTACTTCTGTGGGCGACATTCCCGAATAAGTTGTTTTTTTACTTATTTTCCGGAATACATCCGATGCATATGTATTAAATGGCTCTATGCGTCCCTGAGCTCCGTCCTGAATAAGCAAACTATTGAGCGATGTAATGTGGTCGGCTTTTGAAAAACCGGCAGCAAAAACTGACGTGCCGAAGGAACTGAATAATAAAAGCGCAATAATTTTAGCAGATTTGAATTTTTGTTTCCGTTTTTTGCTGTTTTGAAGTTCACTGCTCAGCCTGAGCACCGTACGAAATCTGCTGTTTTTATTGAAAAGTGTGAGTAACATTCCAAACATTAGCAGAAAATATCCGATGTAGGTTACAAGTGTTCCCCAGTAATCGTTGCTGACCGAAAGCACAGTCCCCTGTTCGTCCTGATCGTAGGATGACTGAAAGAAGCGGTATCCTTTGTATTTCAGAATATTATTCATATAGATACGAAATGGCTGTCCGTCAACCTTTTCAGGGTCGTTGACAGTGATTTCGCTGGCATACGATGACGGACTGTTAGAACCCGGATAACGTTCGAGCTGGAAATCGCGCAAGGTAATGCTAAACGGAAGTTTATAGCTAAGCATTCCATACGAAAGAGTAATCTGAACATCACCAATTGTAGTTGTGACTGGCAGCGAAAGACCATTTTCTGCAACAAGCAGGTTCACTCTTTCTTTGCTGTTTCCATCGTCAACACTGAACACAAGCGCATCGCTGCCTTCGTTCATAACTCCGTTTGCATCAGTTTCGGGCGTTACACGGGTCAGATTTATACGTGCTTTGGGAAGAAATGCCCTGACCACAAAAATTACATTTTCTGTTTTGTAGATTGTTTTAAGTTCGGCAGGATAAACCTCTCCGGGCAGCATCATCTCCTCGTTTTGCTCCATCATGCCCATTTTCACGAGATGCTTTGTCGATTTGAAATACAACGCATCATCCTTTCTGAAAAAGCTGATATCCGATTTAACCAATGAATCTTCAAAAGCAAAAGTTGTTCCCTCAAAACTATTATTTCGCGACAAGGGGAGCACAAAATCAGCAGTTTTGTTGTCGGCATTCATCACGTAAATCGAAAGAGCCGGTTTACCATTCTGGTCAGGGACAATGGTTTCCACTGAATTCGGAAGGAAAAGTTCGCCTTCAATGCGAATCTTTTTGTCATCAATCTTTATTTCCTCACTGAAATCTTCAACAGGATTGTTTCCCCCGTAAATCTCAGTCACTTTTTCTTCAGTTAGTCCTTTGTAGGTCGCGGTTATGGTCAATGCAGTTTTATCCGAACTGATTTCGTTCGTTGTAGCTCCTTCGCGGATGTGCATAATTCCTTCGGAGCCGAAATAACGCGTTATTCCTGCACCCAAAAGTATAATGACAAATGCAATATGAAAAAGAAAAACACTGAATTTTCGCTTGTTTACAATATCGTAACGCAGCACACTGCCAGCCAGATTGACAACAAGTAATACAAGCAGCACTTCGAACCAAATGGCATTATAAATCATTTCACGGGCCACATCAGTTCCCTGTCGGTTTTCAACAAATGTAGCATAAGCTATAGATACTGCAAAAACAGTCATCAGTATTACGCTACTTGCCATCGAAAAGAGGATATTCTTTAATTTTTTCATGTAAAACTATTTACGAATCCGGTTCTATCTCAATTTTAAATTCAACAATCTGTCTTTCAGAAATAAAAAAGCATTTATACAATCCAAAATCAACCGTATTTATTCAACTACCTCTTTTGTAAATTTATTCATATCAAATTTCAGTTCGGTATCAAAGGTATCTTTTCGGGCTTCGCAATCCTGCTTTTTACAGCTTCTGCAATATTTCTGCGAACATTCATCAATGTGTAAATGAAAGATTATATCTTCAGGGAAAGCGGTTGTAACCATTTTCGTTAATCGTTCCCCTTCTTCATGCGCATCCGAGAGACTCATATTCCATGGCAAAACCAAATCACAATTCACATGAAGTATATCTCCGTATTTTACCAACTTAAAATTATGTATATCAATCCATTCGTCAGATTTATTCTTCTCAATCACATCAGCAAACTTCTCTATTAATTTAAAATCAGCCTCATCCATCAAATGTGAAGTGGTTTCTCTGAGAATTTTCACACCTGTCACTACAATGATAGTTCCGAATATCAGGGCAATCAAGCTATCGAGCCATGCTAATTTTGTGTAATACAGCAAAATAAGGCCAATTACCAAACCTATTGAAGAATAAGTATCGGACTGAAGATGTTTTCCACCTGATATCAAAGCAATTGAATTGTTTTTTTTGCCAAGTCTTATGCTATACCAGCCAATCAGATAATTCAGCAAACCTGCCACTGCCACAATCACAATCCCGATATCCAGTTGTGAAACTTCGGCAGGGATAAAAAGGCGTTTAATTGCCTCAAATATAATCAGTAATCCGGCAATAATAATCAGAAATCCTTCAACAGAGGCGGATAAAAATTCAGCTTTCCCGTGCCCGAAAGGGTGATCATCATCTTTGGGTTTCATTGAAACATACACAGCATACAATGTGATGAACCCCGTAACCACATTCACTGTACTTTCAAGCGCATCTGTCAGAATACCAACCGAATTTGTCAGAAAATATGCAATTAATTTTCCGATAAAAATCAGAAACGACAGGATTGCAATAACCCGCTGAACCTTAAATTTGATATTGACTGTTTCAGATGCCTGTTCCATTGATGTATTTAAATTAAAAATATACCCTGGCAGTCAACTACAACTATCCAGGGCATATATGCATTCAACAATATACAATACGAAAGTGTACTTCTAATTTACTACTGAGGAGTCCAGGTAATCTGTACGTTCGATACACCTGAAACTGCTGAAGGAGTTTGCTGATCTTTTTCAACTCCCTTTGTAAATGCAAAAGTAGTATATTTACCGGTTCTGTCATCTTCGGTAAATTCAACACACAATTTATATGATCCATCACCAACCACAGCACCTTTCACATCGGTTCCATCCCAGTTGAGGTTGTGAGTCACGTGATTTCTCAATGTGGCGCTTGTAACGGCATCGGTTGTATTTCCCGAACTTGTTGAACCAAGCCAGTTGGTCAGATATTTTTTTCGTTCTGCAGCTCCCACCTTCAGCGACTTTACAAAAGTTCCGTTATTACTCTCAATCCATATAGCCAGCACATGCTCGGGCGAATATTCACCATTATAGGTACTTGTGGTAAGTTGTACCGTAAGAGCACCATCCGTCTTCACCTGATTGTCGATGATAGGATCATTGGTGGTACATGCAGTAAATGTAAACGCCACTAAAAGTGCAAAAAAGATTTTTCTAAAAACCATGATTCATTAGTTTAATTGTAAATAATTTTTCTGATAAAAATCAAAACAGAAACTGATCACTTAATTGTAAGAAGTAACAATCAGGTCTGTCAAGCAAAAACAAAACGCAAAATTATATTTTTTATTTCATTTTAAATCAGTCCGAAGACAGCATTTCATGAAATTGAGCCTATTTTGTAATCATTCTAATTTACAGAGATTTATCACAGATTTTTTTTGAAACAATTACCACAAAGAACAACAATTTATTACTACTGCAAACCGGCAATTATTCCATTCTATTGGTCTAACTTAAATTATTATAAATAAACATGTTTTACAACCAGGCTTCGGGTGGTGATTTTTGATTATCGCAATAAAAACTGTACTTTTGTGCTGTAAATTTCACAATATGGAAAACGAAGGCATGGTGCTCCGCACCGAACATCTTTACAAAAAATACGGAAAACGCACTGTGGTGAACGATGTATCGATCAACGTAAAACAGGGCGAAATTGTAGGTCTGCTTGGTCCGAATGGCGCCGGCAAAACCACTACTTTCTATATGACTACCGGACTGGTAACACCCAATGCGGGAAAAATATTCCTGAACGATGTGGAAATTACCAAATATCCTGTGTATAAACGTGCGCAAAACGGTATTGGCTATCTGGCTCAGGAAGCTTCGGTTTTCCGGAAAATGACTGTGGAAGATAATATTAAATCGGTGCTCGAAATGACAAAGTTCAGCAAGCAGTATCAGAAAGAAAAACTCGAAACACTGATTTCGGAATTTAATCTGGAACATGTGCGCTTCAACATCGGCGACCGTTTGTCGGGAGGTGAACGCCGTCGTACCGAAATTGCCCGCTGCCTGGCCATTGAACCACGTTTCATCATGCTCGACGAACCTTTTGCCGGTGTCGACCCTATTGCCGTTCAGGACATTCAGGATATTGTATGGAAACTGAAAGATAAAAATATCGGTATCCTGATTACCGACCATAATGTGGACGAGACACTGACCATTACCGATAGGGCTTATCTGCTTTTCGAAGGTAAAATCCTGTTTAAAGGCACTTCCGAAGAACTGGCCGCAAACCCGGTGGTACGCGAGAAATATCTCGGTCGCGACTTTGAGCTGAAAAAGAAAACCAGGATCTAAAAACTACAGGGTTTCAGAGTTCAAAGTTTCAGGGTTTTACATTTGAGATTTGAAGATTTGAAATTTGAAGATTTGCGGATTCAGGAATGATTCTCAACTAATCCCGAGTTCATTATTTTTTGTCTTTATTCTTTTGTCTTTGTTCTTGATTTCAGAGTTTTGGGTTGATTGGTTTTAGAAACAGTACATTTAAATGGTAAATGGTAATTGATTAAATTGTAAATGAAAATCACTCTTTCCACACCGGAAATACAGGTTAGCCCCGATATCTTACTGAAAGAACTTACGGCGGCGGATGCGCAGATAATATTCGATACTATCGATACGCAAAGATCATATCTGGGTGAATGGTTGCCTTTTGTACCCTTTACTACAGATGTTTCGTTTACAGAAGCCTTCGTGAATACATACGTCGGTTCTCCGCGCAACAATCCGACTTTTACAATCTGGTACAAAGGTGCTTTTGCAGGTCTGATTGGCTTTAAGGACAGTGACTACGACAACGAAAAAACCGAAATAGGTTACTGGCTATCTGAAGATTTTCAACACAAAGGTATTATCACACTTGCATGCCAAAAACTGATTAAATTTGCTTTCGACGAATTGCAAATGAACCGCATACAGATAAAAGTTGCCGAAGCCAACACCAAAAGCCGCAACATTCCCGAGAGACTCGGTTTCCACTTTGAAGGTATCGAACGTTGTGGCGAAAAACATGCAAACGGATATTTCGATTTGTGCGTGTATAGTTTGTTGAAAAGTGATTATTAAAGATTCTTTTCCATTACAAATTCGCAATTCCGACAATAAAGAACAAGGTCTATCGTTAAAAAAAACCCCAACCCAATTGTAAATTGTAAATGATAAAATCGTAAATAAAAAAACATGTCTCCAACCCTCACCATACTCGGCTGTGGCTCAGCATTGCCCACTCGTCAGCATTTCCCAAGTTCGCAAATAGTGGAAATGCGCGACAAGCAATATATGATTGATTGTGGTGAAGGAACTCAGATTCGTATGCGACAAATGGGATTGAAGGTGGTACGACTCGGACATATTTTCATTTCGCACCTGCATGGCGACCATGTTTTCGGACTGATAGGCCTTATTTCGAGCTTTGGAATGCTCAACCGCACTGCCGACCTGCACATTCATGCAGCACCCGATCTGGAGAAAATGCTGCAACCACAACTCGATTTTTTCTGCGAAGAATTGCCCTTCAAAGTTATTTTTCACCATATAAATCCACGCGCCCACGAACTCATTCACGAAGACCGTTCGGTGGAAGTGTATAGCATTCCGCTAAAACATCGTGTTCCCTCGTGCGGTTTTCTCTTTCGCGAAAAAGCCCGCGACCGCCACATTCGTCGCGACATGATTGATTTTTACAATATTCCCACATGGCGAATTCCTAAAATAAAACAGGGTGAGAATTTTGAAACAGCTGAGGGTGAAATTATTCCCAACGAAAGACTGACCACCATGCCCGAAAAGCCCAAAAGCTACGCATACTGTTCGGATACGGCTTACAGCGAGAAAATAATTCCCATTATCGAAGGAGTAGATTGTTTGTACCACGAGGCCACTTTTATGCAGGACGAAGCTGTTCGCGCCAAAAGCACCATGCATTCCACCGCAGCGCAGGCAGCTACGATTGCTCTGAAAGCCAATGTAGATAAACTTATTATCGGACATTATTCGGCCCGCTACAACCATAAAAATGGTTTGTTGAACGAAGCCCGTGCAGTATTTGAAAAAACAATTGCCGCTGAGGACATGAGTGTTTACGAAATCTGAAAGGATTACTTTCTCACCACCAGTTTCGAATTATACACTGATCCATTACTGTTTTTCAGCTGTAATAAATATACACCCGATTGCAGGTCGCCTATTGAAAGCGTAACCACATTCACTCCGGTTTGTGTCTGCTTATGGTTCCGCACCAGCATCTTGCCCGACAAATCGCAAATACTGACTGACACATTTTGTTCGTCGGACGCATTAAACCTTACCGACACAAAACTGCTTGCCGGATTTGGATAAACATCAGCATGAATGGTGCTTGCATACAAAAGTCCGGTCGTAATCATGTCCATTTTTTGCAAATACCATTGTTGATTTTCGCTTCCAGCAATATTGGCCGTCCACTCAATGGCATTGGTACCATTGGCAAAGCTTCCACCTGCATTATTTACAGAATTTCCCGACTGTACATTGACAATTCCGTATGCTCCATCGATGCCAACAGGCTCAATTTTCCATTGCTGGGCTGTATTTGTGGCATTCAAAGGCTGTTGCACAAGGTTGGTACCTCTTCCGTTAGCCGTCATAGCCAGTCCGGAATTTTTATTGATAATCTGATAAATATTTCCCGACACATTGCGGAATTCCCACAACTGAGAAGCCTGTCCTTCTTCGGGTTCCCACATTTCGAGCAATGAACCCGCCTCCACAGCATGCGAGCGCACCTGAATTGCATTGTTCGTGCGCTTGTTCATCATCATATAATAATGTCGTGTAGCTACAAAAGGCGGCGTGGGTCGGTCGGGCTCTTTCACATAAAAGCTGGTATTCAGAAACTTAATCCTGTTAGCCACATAAGTTTTCAGATAATCCACACCTTCTGCATAAGTATCGAACAAGTAGGTTTCCCGATATACTTTATTATTGAGATTGTTCCACTTCTGAAAATTCAGTTGCTGCGAAGTTTCGAGCAATCCTACAGTTTCATTGATATAAGTATTCAGATTTCCGGCTAAATTAACGGCCATCAATTCGTTCCATCTACGCCAGAGCAGCGTTTGAAACCATTCATCTTCGAGAAATCGCAATATCCAGGTGCGTGGATTGTGCGCATTCTGACTCATGCGTTTTTCGGTGGCATCGCCAAGGCGGTCGTCATTGTTGAATGCAATGTCGTAATCCCATAGCGGACCGAAATAAAGCTTGTTGTCGCTACGTTTTTTGTACACATAAGTACTCCAGAAGGCATCCGAATTGCCTGTGAGTTCGCTGGCAATATACCAGTTTACAAGCGACGTGGAATCGATCATAGTACGATATCCCGCCACAGGATCAGTGAAATTGGTTGAAAACAAACGCGTTTCAAATTCGTTGATATAATTCTGAATATAGGCCAGCTGAAACTCATTGATATCGTCATCGTCGGGCGATTTTACAGTAAATTTCAATCCTTTCGATGAAGTAAACCACACAGGTTCCGACGCTGCAAAACCATCAATTTCGAGCAGATAACCACCTGTCACGTCAGGCTCAGCCACTTGCGACGAATCCTGCTCATCGATAGCCACTCGTTCCGAATGCACTTCAATCTGATCGGTCACCATGTAATTTCCCAGAAAATTATTGTTCAGCACCAAATCAACAAAACGGGTGGAAGGCGTAAATTCCAATCCGGCAATACGACCAATCTGAAAGGCCACTGCATTTCGCATTAAAGTTTTGTCGGCATAGTTGGCCAGAAAAACCCAGTTTTTGGCACAGGCATACATTCCCAGAAAATTGGTTTTATTTTCGAGTTTAATGCGGTAAGGCTTCTTCGGCATGCTCCAGGTGGAATTACCGCGTCCACGAATTTCGGTAGGCATATTTATCTGATCGATTGTATCGTTGCTCACAACCTGAATATGAGCAGGAAGCCAGTCGACCTTACTGGTGACAGCTGCATTATTTTCAGTATTAATATAAACAGAGGGAAGGTTGCTGTATTGTGTTTGAGACAAAAGCAAAAACTGAAAACCGAGAAACAACAGCAAAACTAATATTTTGCGAATAATATGAGAGAATGTGACGTACATGTGATTTAAGATTTTTATCGGTGCCATTTACTTCGGCTACAATAATTTGATGCAAAAATACAGATTAACTCCCATATTACGAATCTGTTTCATTTACATTGGTGTAATTTGAATGATTTTTAAACCTTAAAATAAGGTTTGGAAAGATATACATTATAAAACACTACTGACCGACTAAATATCTGAGATTCTTCGCTACGCTCTGAATGACGGTGCTTTGTCTTGATTATGGCTGGGAGAGGAAGCCCAACTGACTGTCTGTCATTCCGAACAAAGTGAGGAATCTAACGAAGAGAAAAAACTCATTCAACTTATTTTTAGCTGGTCAGTAATGATTATAAAAATAAAAAAACGGAGAAACAACCATTCGATCATTTCTCCGTTTTGCAAATAAGTTATTTATCAATATCAGAACGAGAATGCAGCTCCCACCATAAAGTTAAGTCCCTGCACCTGATACCCATAATATTCTTCGTATTTATTATTGATCAGATTATTGACTTTGGCAAACATGGTAAACCAGTTGAGGTACGAATAAGAAGCGCCGAGATTGATATCTACCTTGGGTTTCATTTCGTGAAAGCCTTCGCCCAGTTTTGCATAGCGTTTTCCTTCGTAAAACACATTGGCCGACACATTCAGGTTACGCGAAAGGCGCAAATCGGTCGACAAATCGGCTTCCCATTTGGGTTTATTCCAGGCCATCAAAGTTTCGTATACCTGCCAGCCATTGTAAGCTCCCTTCAATTGCACATTTATAAAGTTGCGAATATTATAATTGGCACGAACACCCACTTTGGTATGCGAAGCTGAACTATAAAGCACATTGAAACGATTGGTGAAAAGTACATTCTCAGCCGGACTTCCAAGCGCTGAAGACGAAGCCGGATTATACTTATAATCTTTATTTACAAAGAAATACTGATTATCGATATAACTATAGCTCAGATAAGCATCAAGCAGTAAATTGTAAACCGGTTTTACCTTTAATCCCACATACGGATTTACAGGCGTATAAGTGTCTTTTATTCTCAAATCGGAATACAACCAGCGATTTTCGCGGAACATATCATCCATGGTGTTTATTTCGTAACCACCTCCTACTCCACCATACACAGCCAGATATTTTGGAATTGCCTTCCACTCAAGGTTAATGTCGGGCGAAGGATTGAAAGGTTTTCCATGCACAAACGAGAAACTCGATTTCACACCCAAACGCATATTAAAACGCTCGCGTTCTATGCTGTAATACGGATTCATCGAAAACACCGAATATGAGTCCCATACATTAATCACTGCTGCAAGAATATCCGATTTATACATCATGTTCGACATTTCGAGATCCACTCCCACGCGGTTTTTGCCATTCTGGCTATTGAAACCGGCACGTGTATGAATAATATTTTCGGTAAGACCATTGCGGGCATCAAAAGCTTTGTACTGCATTTCAGCCTGATAGCGAAGTTTCTCTTCACCCGGCAACGAGCGCACACCAAGATAGGTATTGAAACGCCAAAACACATCTGCTTCGGGTGCTTTCGAGAGTTTATCGAGCGTAAAAGTCTGTGATGTACGGTTTACACGCACCAGATTCAACTCATCGTATTTTGCATCTGTAGGCGTTAATAGCTCTGAGAAAGTATTGAATTCTGTTTTTCCATCAGCCAGAAAATTCTTTCCGTAATAATTGAAAGACTCGCGACCCAAACCGACTCCTGCATACAAATCGAGTTTATTGAAATACTGATCGAACATAAGCGAAGCATTCGAAGTGGAATGTTTCTTACTTCCGAAAGTAGCCAAATGATCAAGTTTCAGGTCGAGTTTGGTCTTGGGCTTATTGATCACCGGCAAAGCAAAATCAAGCATATTGTTGAGTTCGCTACCCAGTCCCACTCTCACAAACGCTCCACTGGGCGTGCGGCGACGCTGATGCAAAAGTTCGGCAGCTGGCAGAGTATGGATATTTTGTCCCACCGAAAGCGGAAAATTAAAATCGGTATAATTAGCCGGAATTTTTTCCACATTGGGCTCCATAATCTGTGGCACCGAATTTATTTTCCCGGCATCCTGAATCACCGGTTTATATTCGCGCTCCACAGTCACATTCTGGTCAAGAGTCTGTGCATTCAATCCAATAGCCACAGACAAAAATGCAGGTATGATATATCTTAAAGTTCTCATTTTCATATTCATTTAAAAAAGTTTCAGTTCCTGTTTTTTATCCTCACAAATTAGTTGATTACACTCTGACCTTCGCGTTGTGCAATGGCATTCAATCTTTCGGTTATCATACCCTGCACTTCGTCGGCAGTGGTATAATTATTTCTTAAACTCAACAAGTATTGCTTGGCCTGAAAATCGTTTCCACGGGCAATATAAATATCGGACAAAAGCACAAAGCTACGTGCCAGCCAGTACTGATAAGGTGTTCCTTTCTTGGCAAAATCCATAATCACAGTTTCCGACTCGGTCAGATTATTTTGATTAAAATAAATCTCAGCCAGCAGGAATTTTGCTTCAGCACCATTCGAAGTACGGGTATCATTGCCCAGCGAACGCAAATCCGGAACAGCCTGATTCACCTGATTCTGTGCAATAAATGCCTTGGCGCGGTTATACATTGCCTCAGAACGAAGTTCGGCAGTGGAGCGACTATCATTCAGAATTTCGTTGGCAATATTGATCGTTGTGTTATGATCGTTCAGAAAGTAGCTGCAACGCAACACGCCCAAACGCGACACATTGCGATCTTCAGTAGTTTGCGCCATAGCTTCGAGCTGACGGAAATACTGAAGCGATGCGCTGTAATCCTTTTTGTCGTAAGTAATTTCGGCAGCACGTGAAGTTGCTTCGCTGATATACTGATTTCCGGGAATAAGCAAAAGCGCCTGATAAGCACGCAGCGCATTGTCCTTGTCGTTGGTACGGTAATAACTGTCGGCCAGATAGAACTGGGCTGTGGTACAATAACGACCGCCGGCGCAATATGAGTTGACATAAGCTTTCAGTCCGCTGATAGCCTGTGCGTAATTTCCATTCATATACTGACGTTCGGCAGCCACATACGAAATTGAATCCTCGCGACCTGCCACTGTGGAGCCAAGCGTCATGCCCAGCGTTTTAGTGTAAGCCAGATACGAAGCCACATCATTTTTCTCAATATAAACCGATTCAAGGCTTTCGAGAGCCGTGTAAGATTCCTGGGTGCCCGGATATTTGGCAATTACATTTTTGTAAGCTGAAATGGCAGCATCGAAATTGTTCTGATTAAAATAAATCATACCAATTTCAAGTGCTCCTTTACGTGCAAGCTCACTGTTTGGTTTGGTGCTCAACAGGCGTTCAAAGCTTGTGATAGCACGCGACTCGTTGTCTAGCATGATGTACGAACGACCAATTTCGTAAAGCGCATCATCCACATATTCCGAATTTGGATAAGTAGAAATCAAATTCTCCAGTCGGGAAATTTTGGCAGTATAATTCTTCTGTAAACCAGCCACATAAGCACTCTGGAAAATGCCGTAATCGCCTGTATTCGGACTAAGCGATGCTGCACGTGCATAAAAGCTTTCGGCTTTCGAAAAATTACGGGCATTAAAGTAACAGTCACCAATACGGTTCAAAGCATCCGGATAAGTTTCGGAAGCCGTATTTTTTTCAGCATCCACATATTTTAAAAACCATGTAAGTGCATCGGTATAGTTTTTCTTTGTAAAATAAGCGTAAGCCAGCGAATAATTGGCAGTTTTCAGGTTTACACTCGAGCGCGAATTTCCGTTAGCAAAAAACGAGCGTAAATCGGCAATACTCTGATCGGGCTGTCCGTTACGATAATAAGCTTCTGAACGCCAGAAAAGGCTTTCGGCTGAATATTTACCTGTAGCCGAACTTTGCAGCGAAAGTGTGAAATACTCAATGGCTTTGGGCAGATTATTCTGAGTGAAAGCTTCTGTTCCTATCTGATAGAGCAAATACTGACGGGTTTCGAGCAATCTTGCTGTCGGATTCTTAATTTTCAGAATCGACTGATAAGCTGCTTCGTAATTTTTAGTGGTCATGTAAACCGTAGCCAGATAATCGTAAGCTTTGGCGGTGTATTTTGAATTCGGGAATTCATTCAAAAGCTGTTCGAAAGCCGAAATCGACTCACCGAAAGCGGTAGTGGTTTCGTAAGTTGTAAGTGCATAATTGTAAAGCGCTTCTTCGCGTACCGACTTATTGAAATTGGTGCGAAGAGCAGCTTCGTAAGCCAGGCGGGCATTTGTTTTATCGTTCAGACGCACATAAGCATTACCGAGATGCAGATACGCATTTTCAGTCATCTCGTCGGCTATGGTTGTGGTTTTCGACAGATAAGTCACTGCATTTGCATAATCTTTAGTCTGATAATACGAAAGTCCGAGCAAATACATATCGTTTCTGAGTACCTGAGGAGATATTTTCTCGTATTCTTTGAGGTAACCAATGGCTTTTACATAATCGCGTTTATCATACGCAATTTCACCCATAATGCGGTAAATTTCAGCATTGTTTTTATTACCGGGATTCGCAGCCAGCAAGGCATCGGCTCGTTCGTAAAGTTTATCGAACTCTTTCTGAGCATAATAAATCTGAATAATATAATACGGTACGATATTTTTATATTCGGGCGTATTTTCAATTTTCAGAAATTCAGGTAAGGCTGCTGTGTAATTTCCCAAAGTATATTCGGCATAGGCATAATAATAAGTAGCCGAAAGATTGTAACGGCTCTTCATTTCTTTCAATTCTTTGAAAATAGTCAGCGCCAAATGATAATTTTTTGTTTCGAGACTGGCATAGCCTTTACAAAACAGAAAATCAACACGTTCGCGATTCCCTAGACGTTTATCGTTTACATTATTGAAATAGGTAAGTGCCTGAGCGTATTGTTTTTTCTCGTATTCGAGCATACCGAGCATCACATTCGTTTTATCGAGAAACGGCGTGTAGGGATGTTTAAACAAATATGCTTTCAGCATTTTTCCGGCATCGTCCTGCTTCAGTTCGTAAGCATTAGCAGCCATATAATACTCAGCTTCCTGAATCTGTCCGGCATTTTTGGCATCCGTTGTCTTCAGAAATTCCTCAAAACTACGATACGATGCAGCATACTTTCGTTGGTTAAACAATTCCTTACCCTTGTTGAAAAGCACATCTTTGTGCGTATAAATAAGCGTATGCTGAGCATTTGTAAAACCGGCCAGCATAGTCATTATCAAACTAATTACGATAATTTTTCTCATCGGGATATTCTGTTAATTAATTTCAGATTTTTTGACTTAAAAGCACATTCGTGCAAAGATAATATTTTCATTTAACAACAAAAGAATTCCTGAACAATTCCACCGCATTTTTTATGCTTCGCAGTCCGAATTCTTCAGGGTTCAGATCAGCCAGAGGAACATAAAAACACTCCGCCACATCGTCGGCTGCCACGATATTTTCGTAGTCGGCAATACTGCATTCATAGAACATATCGAGGGTTGGAATAGTCAGTCCGCTGTACAAATATTCATTAGGCAGCGAAAATAGATACTTCACAGCAACCGTTTCGGCGCCAATTTCTTCTTTTATCTCGCGTGACACAGCCATTTCGGAAGTTTCATTTGCATCCACAAAACCTCCCGGCAAATCGAGCGTTCCGACAGCGGGTTCCTTTGCTCTGCGACACACCAGCAATTCCCGTGCCTGATTCATCACGAAAGCAGCGACTGCCGACGAAGGATTTACGTAAAGTACAAAACCACAGTCAGCGCATTTAAGTGATTTTTCGTTGTTTGGCAAAAACTGCTTTGAGCCACACACAGGGCAAAATTTGAATAATTCGGAGAAATACATTGATAATAAAATGAAAATTTGAAAGTTCCCTTTTTTTTCGGAAACCGTTTATTTTTTACTAACGAACAAAAGCTGTATTTTATTAGCTTTAAACATTATTTAAATACAAAGATAGCGAAATCATGCGTTTCGAAGCGAGGAGGCAGTCGCAAAATCTTTTATCCTCTGCGAATCTTATCGCGATAGGCTGCCGGTGAAAAGCCTGTATGCTTCTTGAAAATTCTGGAGAAATGATGACGATCGTAGAACCCCGATTCAAAAGCTATTTCGACAATTTCCATATCGCTGTGGTGAAAAAGCATCACGGCATTTTCCACACGCTTTTTCTGAATATATTCCTGCACACTAAGCCCAAGCGATTCGCGAAAAAGCCTTGCAAAATAGTTGGTCGCCAGATTGGCAACAGCACTGAGCTCATTATTATTCAGCGATTCTTTCAGATTTTCATCAATATATTTCATCACATTTAAAATGCGCTTATCCACCACCGGAAAATGCCATAAACCGGCAGGTAAATGCTGCAGAGCAAAACTGATAAGTCCGGTAATTTTTATATGTGACAAAAAACCGATGCTTTCAGGAGCCTCCAGACGGTCACGTTCAATCTGCATCAACTCGTTTAGCCAGTAATCAGACAAATCAATTTCGTAAATTCCTGCTTTGATTTTATCCAGTGGATATCCCAGATTAAAATGCACAAATAACTGATCGCACATGCCGGATTGACGGTAAAAGTCAATTTCAGTTTCGGACTTAATGCTGACTCCCCTGATACTTTCAGATTGAATTGATTTAAGCGTTTTTATTCGTGTTGAAAATGATGTGTACGGAGGAATCAGCAATAGTTTATCATTTGTAAGTTCATGTTCAGAAGCCTCAAAAGTAACAAATGAACCACCTGTACGACTGTGATATAAACGCCAGAAGGGAAAAGACATATTCTCACATTCCCACTCCGAAAGCATCCAATATCTGCTGCAATGCAAAACTATTTTCACATCTGCAATTTCCTGATATGCTTCCCATGGATCGTATTTAAGTTTTTCGGATAATATGCTCATTATTGTCGTAATTCAGATAAATATTTATTTTGTACACAAATAAGATATAAGCATACAAACTGAATATCAGATTTATAAATATCTTTGCAGAAACAAAGCAACACAAAGATAACTCAATTATTCAGTTTGCTGATACCTGTTTATAATTTATATTCAAACAGTTTAAGGATATGGAGTTCAACGAAATTGTCGGAACGGGATTAAAAATACCTACCATTATTTTTGGAACCAGCGCACTGGGCAATTTATATACGGCCATTTCCGACCAAACAAAAACGGATATTGTAAAACAGGCTTTCGAACATTGTCCCGCACCTGTAGTATTCGATAGTGCAGGAAAATATGGTGCAGGACTTGCGCTCGAAAAGTTGGGTGAATCTCTTGACAAACTGATCATTGACCCCGACAAAGTCATCATTAGCAACAAACTCGGCTGGAGTCGTACGGCTCTAAGAACCGCTGAACCAACATTCGAACCGGGAGTATGGAAAAATCTACAGTTCGATGCCGTTCAGGATATCAGCTACGAAGGAATAATGAGATGTTTTGAGGAAGGTAACCACTTATGTGGCAGCAAATATCCGGCTCAGCTGGCCTCGGTACACGATCCCGATGAATATTTGAATGCAGCAGTTTCGTCAAAAGACAGAGACACCCGCTTCACAAATATCGTTGAGGGATACAGAGCTTTGTCCGATCTGAAAAAAAGCGGAAAAATTAAAGCTGTTGGCATTGGTGCTAAAAACTGGAGAATTATTGAAGAAATTACTGCTGAAGTAGATTTGGACTGGGTAATGCTCGCCAACAGCATGACCATTTTGCGTCACCCGCAGGAATTGCTTACATTTATGGAAAAGCTGCAAACACAAAAAATAAGTATTGTCAATTCAGCAGTTTTTCACGCAGGATTTCTGACAGGAGGCGATTATTTTGATTATAAAATGGTGAATAGCAAAGAGAATAAAGCTCTTTTCAGTTGGCGTGAATCATTTTTTGCGGTTTGCCAAAAACACAATGTCAGTCCGGCGCAGGCTTGTGTAAGTTTTGCCATGTCGGCTCCGGGTGTGATCAGCATTGCGCTGAACACTTCAAAGCCGGCAAGCATAAAAACAAATGTGCAGTTAGTAAGCACTAAAGTTCCGGCTGAATTCTGGTGGGACATGAAACAAAAAGATTTAATATCAGAAGAATACAAATACATTTAAAATAAAAAATAAGTCTGCAAACAGGCTCTCAAATACACTAATCATAACAATTCAATCATATGAACAAACACACACTGATCCTGAAAATTTCAGCGCTGATTATATTTATATTCAGCGCATTAAATACACTAGACGCTCAGAATGAACCAATGGCCAAAGGCATTTATGAACCAAACTGGGAATCGCTGAGTCAGTATTCCAACGCACCTGAGTGGTTTCAAAATGCAAAGTTTGGCATTTGGGCACACTGGGGTCCGCAATGTCAGCCAGAACAGGGCGACTGGTACGCCCGCTTTATGTATTACAAAAATACCTGGCAATATAATTCTCATGTGGCAAATTATGGGAATCCGGCAGAATTCGGTTTCAAAGATGTCATAAACATCTGGAAAGCAGATAAATGGAATCCAGACTCACTGGTTAAGTTGTATAAAAATGCCGGAGCAGAATACTTTTTTGCCATGGCGAATCATCACGATAATCTGGACATGTACGATAGCAAATATCAACCATGGAACACCACAAAAGTTGGTCCGAAAAAGGATATTATCGGAGGTTGGGCTGAAGCGGCGAAGAAATACAATTTACCTTTCGGGGTAAGCGTGCATGCTTCGCACGCATGGTCGTGGCTCGAACCATCGCAGGATTTCGATGGCAATCTGACCGCAGCTGATGGTGCCGGAAAATGGTGGGAAGGTCTCGATCCACAGGATTTATATGCACAGCGACACGAAAGAAGCACCGGAAGCCACAAATCAGGAACCATTCACTCACAATGGGATTGGGTAAACGGCGCATCGCTTCCCGACCAGGCCTACCTCGACAAATTCTACAACCGCACCATCGACCTGATAAACAAATACAACCCTGATTTGCTTTATTTTGACGATACTGCGCTACCATTCTACAAAATAAGCGACGTGGGACTAAAAATTGCCGCTCACATGTACAACAAAAGCATGGCTGAAAATAAAGGTAAAAACGAAGCAGTAATTTTCGGGAAAATACTCAACGAACAGCAAAAGGAATGTATGGTTTGGGATGTGGAAAGAGGCGTTCCCGATCGTCCACAAAGCAAATACTGGCAAACATGCACATGCATTGGCGACTGGCATTACAATCGTTCAGTTTATAATCAAAACCGTTATAAATCAGCAGAAACAGTTATTCGCATGCTTATCGACATTATCAGTAAAAACGGAAATCTGCTGTTAAGTGTTCCCGTTCGTGGTGATGGTTCAATTGACGAAAAAGAACTCGCAATTGTACAAAATATTACGGAATGGATGAAAATAAACAGTGAAAGTATTCACGGAACCCGTGTGTGGAGTGTATTTGGCGAAGGTCCGACAGCAGAGTCAGTTATTCCCTTATCGGCTCAGGGCTTTAACGAAGGAATCAAATACAGCGCAAAGGACATCAGATATGTTTGCAAAAAAAACGTTGTGTATGCCTCTTTGATGGGTCGTCCCGATTCGCAGGAAATAACACTGAAAGCATTTTCAAAAACATCTCCGGCTAAAAAACTTAAAGTCAAAAAAATAGAATTACTTGGATATGGCAAAATTCAATTCAAACAAAACAATGATGGATTAACGGTTACTTTCCCCGAAAATGCACCCAAAACAGCTGATATTGCGTCCGTACTAAAAATTACAACCAATGGCAGCTCAAAGCATTAACAAAAAAATCTTCGTTGATATAAAATTAAACCCTTAAAACAACATTATTACAAAAAGCCTTAAATAAGTACTTCACAATATGAATTGTTGATAACTTTTGAGTTAATCGTTTACTTTATTGCGTTTTATACAGTATTTTTGCAAAAATACAAATTCCAAACAATGAGTCGGAAACTGACATATCCGGTCGATGATGAGGCAAATGAGATTATAAAACGCTACGAAAGTTTTTTAGAGGGCAAAGCTCCGGGATATTTCGACGTTGAAGAACTTGAAGCCATTGTAGACTATTATCTGCGCAAAGGAAAAACCACCGACAGCAGCCGTGCACTCGAACTTGGGCTGAAACTTCACCCTGCTAGCAATGAACTGAAGACCAAAAGGGCGAAGATTTATCTTGCTTCGGGCGAAACGCAAAAAGCCATGCACATACTTGAGCCCATGAACCATTCGGGCGATTACGAAGTGCAATTGCTGCGCATCGAAGCCCTTTCACGCTCATCGCGATACAAGGAAGCACGCATGGTTGCCGATATGCTGGTGGCGTCCGAAAGTGAGGATATTGATAATATTTGTCTCGACATTGCATTTATTTTTATCTCGCAATTCGATTTCGAAAGTGCTCTTCATTTTCTGAAAACAGGCGATGCTTTTTTCAATAAAAACATAGATCTGCTTTACGAACTCGCCTTTTGCTACGAGCAAATCAGCGACAACCAACTGGCTATCGAAACATACAACCGCATTATCAACATCGATTCCTATTCGTCGGAAGCGTGGTTTAATATGGGGCAGGTTTATTTTGCCGAACAGGATTTTGCAAATGCCATCAACGCTTACGATTTTGCATTGGCAATCAACGATAACGACCCGCTGACAACACTTCAGAAAGCACATGCTCATTTTCAGAGTGGCGAGTACGACAACGCCATCGACACCTATAACGAATATGCAAAATCGGCCATCGACCTTTGGCAGGTACATCTGTTTATTGGTGAAAGCTATGAGCGGCTTGAGCAATTTGATCAGGCCATTGAGCATTACAGCGCATCGCTAAAAGAACTACCCGACAATTACGAAGCACTGACCGGCCTGGCCGTTTGTTATCTCGAAAAAGAAGATTACGAAAAAAGTCTGGCTTACGTACAACTGGCCATTGCTGTTGACGAAAACTCAGCAGATGCATGGGTTTATATGGCTGAAGGATTGATCGGCATCAACGACATTGACAATGCTTTACTGGCTTATCTCAAAGCCATTACGCTCGACCCGAATCAACCGGACACGCTAATGGCCATTGCCAATATCTGCATGGATAAAATGGAGTTCGAAACGGCTCTCAAATACTATATGACAGCTTACGACCTCGATAACACGCTCGAACATATCGATTTATTTATTGCTGTAGCGCTTTATAAAACCGAAAATTATATAAACTCAAAAGAATATCTAAAAAAAGCCATCGAACAAAATCTCGATGCCGGTGGTTTATTTCTCGAACTTTGTCCCGAAGCTGTGCTTCACGGCTTTTTTTGATTAACCGTAATTAATGTAAGTTATTATATATGAACAGGAAACTTCTTATTCTTTTCTTCGTTTTACTTTTTGCCGGTAATGCATTCTCACAAGCTCCGGCTACCGACAGTATTCAATCATCACCAAGCATTATTCAGCAGGTGGAAAAATGGTACGAAGAAAACATGAACTATTTCAGCATCACAGTGCTTATGACCATCGAAAGTTCGTTCATTCCTTTTCCTTCCGAAGTGGTTATTCCTCCTGCAGCTTACATTGCAAGCAAACCCGATAGTCATCTGAACATATTCCTTGTTGTGCTTTTCGGTACGCTAGGCGCACTTATCGGTGCATTTATAAACTATGGATTGGCCATTTGGCTGGGGCGACCTATCATGTATAAAATTGCGGATAGTAAATTTGGCAAATTAATGTTGCTGAGCAGCGAAAAAATACAGAAAGCCGAAAAATACTTCAACGATCACGGAAAAACATCCACATTTGTGGGACGACTTATTCCCGGTATCCGACAACTTATTTCCCTTCCTGCAGGTCTTGCCCGTATGAATTTGGTAAGTTTTACGATCTACACCGCACTTGGCGCAGGTATATGGAATACGATACTTGCTTTGCTCGGATATATTGCTCATGGTCAGGCCGATCTTATCGACAAATATAGCCACGAACTAAGCTACATAATTCTTGGAATTCTTGGCCTTGTAATTGTTTTTTACGCTGTAAAATTTATAATAAAGAAGGCTAAAAAATAAGGAGATATGCGACAATTCGGACTGATTGGCTTCCCGTTAGGACATTCGTTTTCAAAAAAATATTTCAGTGAGAAATTCCAAAACGAAAACATCGATGCCCGATACGACCTTTACGAACTCTCAAATATCAGCGAATTTCCAAATTTGAGAAACAGCATAAAACTCTCAGGACTCAATGTAACTATTCCCTACAAGGAACAAATCATTCCGTTGCTCGATAAGCTCGATGATACTGCTACAAGTATCGGAGCAGTAAATGTTATTCGCTTCGATTACGACAATAACGGCAAAGCAACGCTCACAGGATTTAACACAGACGCCATCGGATTCGAAAATTCGCTCAAACCATTTCTGAAACCTCACCACAAAAAAGCACTGATTCTGGGTACAGGAGGTGCTTCAAAGGCTATTTTGTACACTTTGCAACAACTTGGTATTGAATGCAGTTATGTTTCGCGCAGTACCCGCGAAGGACAACTCACCTACAGCGACCTGAATGAAGAAATTCTGAATGACAATTTGCTGATTGTAAACGCAACACCTCTGGGCACTTTTCCAAAAACCGATGCATGTCCGGACATTCCTTATCAATTCCTGACCGACAAACATCTGCTTTTCGATGTGGTTTACAATCCTGCTGAAACTTTGTTCATGAAAAAGGGCCGCGACGCCGGCGCCACAGCCCTTAATGGTGAAGAAATGCTGATAGGTCAGGCCATTGCAGCATGGGAAATCTGGAACAGATAACGCACTGAAATTCTGCACATTATCTCCAGCCCGCCTTTTCCTTTTGAGCAGGTGTAAGCTCCTTTAGAATAAGCTTCTTAGCCTTTCCTGTCACTGCCTGACGGTCGAGCAAAAGATTCAAAACCTTCTTTTCAGCTTTTTTGATTTGCTTTTCACTGAGATTTGTCTTTTGCGACTTTAACTGCGCATTTGTTTTTTTGATGCGGGCATCAATTTTGGAAAGTTTCTTATCGCGGCGGGATTCAAGTTTGAGGATGCGGGTTTCCTGCTTACTACTCAAATCACTTATCGAAGTACATATTGTTCCATATCCATTCACAAGGCTTTCGAAGGCCATGTTCGTTGTTGTGGGTTTGTTATCAACCAGAAGAACCGGTTTCGGGTCATTCGGCAAGACCTTGGTCTGAGCTTTTAAAAATCCTGTTGATCCTAACAAAAGCAAAATAATGCCTGTATAAATCAGTTTTTTCATAATTTCGTAATTGTTTATTGTTTTACAAAACTGTTTGATAACGGTTTATTTACAATAAGCCTGCCAAAAGGTTTGACATCAACAGGCGAAGTCAGTTTCAAAGGAGTTTTCTTCACCGAAGGTACCAATGACGCTTTTCCCGTAATTTGTAAAACAGCCTTATTAAGCAACGATTCGCGCAAATCTCCAAGTGCATAATTATAGGTATCATCCACACTGAAATCAGGAACGAAACCATTCGGAAAATCACTTTTTCGGTCTTTGTTGAAGTATTTCAGAATAATAGGCATAAAAGCCCAGTCATTTTTATCATTTTCTTCGTCGTTTACCAGCGTTGAACCCACATTTTTACCCACTGTCACATCTCCAATCAGGATGCATGAAATATAAGGCTTCAGACTATTAATAACCATTTCGCTGGCCGAAGCCGTACGGCGTCCTGTCAGGAAATAAATACGATTCAGCTGATTACCCACATTTTGCACAGGAATAGTTGCAGCAGCAGGTTTTGAAACAGCAATATTTGTGGCAAAATAATCTACAAACGGATCACCAACATTTTGCTTTTTAAATTCATCGCTATTGAAATAGTTGGTGTAGTTACGGTTGTATTCGGTGTACGAAAATACTTTATTGGCAGCCAGATCGGGCACAAGCATACTTCCCATATGCACTGCCGACGACATCATACCTCCACTGTTATAACGAAGATCCACAATTAACTCCGAAATACCTTCCTGTTTGAAACGACCAAAAACTTCATTCATTTCCAAATCGTATTTCAGCGTTTCGTCTCCGGTATCGTTACTAAAGAAATTATACACAAGATATCCAATCTTTTTATTATCAACAATATACACAGTGTCGAGATAAACAGGATTTTCCTGATAATTCTTAACCTTTGTCACCGTAATTGTTGTACCATCCTGCCACTGACCATTAAGTGGCTCCGAAAAAGTCATGCTAAAACTTGCTGAACCATCTGTAAATGCTGCGATCAGATTGCTGTAATTAGCAATTGTAATCTGGGTACCGTTTATTTTCCTGAAAAATTTTCCGCGGGTAGCTCCGGCAGCAGCAGCCGTTGTACCCGGCTTGGAATAAAGCACTGCTCCCACTACATTATCGTTCGTTTCACTTTCGCGATAGAGCTGAAATTCAAAACCCGGATCGGCTTCGCTCACTCCATGCAGACTATTCAGAATTTCGGTATAACTATCAAAAATAGCTGAAAAACGGTCTTCCTCATAAATTAATGTCTCGAAATACTTATCGGGACTTTCGGTTGAACTTTTGTAAGCCGGTAGCTTCGTATTCCAGTAATACAGCATCGACATATTATCATACAACCAACGATTCACGTATTTATTAAGAGACTGAGAATCATTCAACTCTTCGTCGCAGGAAGCAAACAAAAACAACATCAGAAAGAATAAGACGGACTTTTTCATGTTTTGAGGACTTTTTATTTTAAATGAAAATTCAATATAAATATATCTGCAAATATAATCATTTTGTTAATCTCTGCAATTGCGGACAGATAAATTCAAGAAGATCAAAACAGATACAGACTAAGCATATTTTTTCACATACATAAAATTAAATATTACAACAGAAAAATGTTATAACAAAATCAATTCTAAAACCCGGGAATAAAATCAAAAGACATTTAGCTATAAAATATTATGCTTAAAACAGATAGCATTTTTATAGCATAAACAGCCTGTCTTAAATATTTTCAGAAAATAAGACACATATAACTAATACACTGCATTTTACAAATTAACTGTGTCTTAAAAATACACATAATAAAATTTGAATACTAATTAAATAAATCCATAATTTTGACAAACAAAATTATGCTCCGTCACACTCATCGATTCCGGATATCTCAAAACCCTCAAAATCAAATAAAATGGAACACTATTATGTAAACAAAATTGCTCAGGCCAATGGTGACCATGAGGTTCACACCGACAGCTGCAGCCACAAACCCGATACCGTAAATGCACTTTACCTGGGCGTATTCGAAAATTGTGCAAATGCTGTAAAAGAAGCCAAAAAGTACTACTCAAAATCGAACGGCTGCTACTATTGCTGCAAAGCATGCCATACAAGCTAACAAATACAGTAATCAAAAACACAAAGACTCAAATGATCAAAGAAAAAAGACCTTCGCAACTAATGAGAATAATGACCATAATCATTATTCTGACGAGTTTTGCCGCATGTAGTACCATCTCCACATTCGATCAACATGCCTACACACAAACAACCTCATTAAAAGTAGATGCACTAAACATAATGAGCATGGCGTCAGATGATTTCAACACTCATGTATCTGACGTAAAAACTCTGAAAACCAATTTACAAAAAGCGTATGAGTATGAAAAAAACCGCCCATTAAACAAAATTACAATGCAAATGTGGGATAAGCTACTAAATCCTGAAGGACATTTATTGGGAGGCTTTCTTCAACGCTGGGAAGAGAAGGGTAGTATGAACGAAGTATTTGTAAATGAAGCAAAAAAACAAGTCGCTGAAGCATTTGACCTGATAGCCGCACTTGAAAGTGGAAAAATTAAACCTAAAGACATAAAACAATAAAAAATATGGCCAACATTGATTTTAATGCAGTGATAGAAACACTAAAAAACGAAGTCGGAAAACTAGCACTCGACACTATAGATAATTATGCAGAGGCAGCAAAAGCAGATGGTTTGAAACTATTAAAATCCCTTGAGAATGACATTAAAACATGGGGCATTCAACTTGTAGAAGGCAAATTAGCTGCTGACGACGTTGAGTTCCTGATTATGGGTAAGAAAGAAATAATAGAAATGAATACACTCAAACAGGCAGGATTAGGCATGGTCAAAGCAGATGAGTTCAAAAACAGTTTATTACAATTGGTAGTTAAAACTGTGATTGGATTAATATAAATTACTAAAAAAACAAGAGACAAGACATCATCACAATCAAATTTTTCAAATCCATGGAATCAACTCAAGAACAAAACCCTACCGAAAGCAATCTTTCATGGGCTTCGCGCAACCTGATTGCACTGATCATTACAGCCCTTGTGGTTGGAACCACTGTATTTGTTGCCGTCTATCTGTTACTGACAAATAGTGGCTCTTCAGACAAGCCACTTTCATTTATCGGCCAAACCCTGCTTCCTTTGTGGGGCACATGGATAGGTACCGTACTCGCATTCTATTTTGGAAAAGCGAACTTTGAAGCAGCCACACAATCGTACAAAGACGCAATAAAAACCCTTACTCCCGAAGAAAAAATTTCGCGTCTGGCAGTAAAAGATGTAATGCTACCTGTAAAAGACATCGTTTATCTCGATTTGGCTGAAGAATCGGACAAGCCCATCCCGGCGATACTTGAATACGAACGCTTCAAACCCTACAACCGGTTTGCAGTACTCGACAAAAACATGGTAGTGAAATATATGATACATCGTGGTGTGTTTTATCAGTTTCTCTATAATTCGTTCCAAAGCAAAGAAACAAGCACAGAAAATCAACCAAAAAACGTAACTTTAAAGGATCTTCTGGAATCGAACGATGAACAATTTAAGAAAATGCTGAACAGAAGTGTTGGATTTATTTCGATTAACGCAAACCTGCTCGATGCCAAACGCGTAATGGATGCCACAGAAGAATGCTTCGATGTATTTGTAACCCAAACCGGGAAAAACTCCGAACCCATACTCGGATTGCTTACCAACAATCGGATTTTTCAATATGCAAAAGTTTAGCAATTCACACATCGAACTTTTATACAAAACATTTCGCACCTAGATTTTTAACAGTTATGTATCTGACAGCCTTTTCATACGAAAGGCAACAAAACCCAAGCCACGGATAACATAATTTATCTGTGGCTTGCTTTATAAAATTTGCAAACAACAATGATTAACCAATCAGAATAACTCTGACTTATCCCTGCAATAACAGTAATATCAATGTAATACATTCTTATCATGGCTGAAACAGAGGTTTCGTAATTTTGCGGCATCAAAACAAGGAAAAAATTAAACTCAATGAGATTACACTTTTTTTACCGCTCTTTAATTGTGCTGTTATTCAGCATTTTTGCCCAAAACATTCTCGCTCAAACTGCTATAAAGGGCATAGTTATGGACAAAAAGTACAAAGAACCTCTAACCGGAGCAGCTATTTTAATTGAAGGAACAACCAACGGCACCACTGCCGACATTGATGGCAATTATACTTTGAACGTCAACCCGGGCAAATACACATTGATTATTTCGTATGTATCATACAAAACTCAGAAAATTGCAGATGTTATTGTTGAAAAAGGCAAAACAACCACAGTAAATATTGACATGGAAGAAGCTGCCCTGATGCTCGAAAGCGTCCAGGTGGTTGCTCAGGCACGCACCGACACTGAACTTTCGTTGCTGAAAAGCGTACGCACCGCCGTTCAGGTTGTCAATGGCATTTCTTCTCAGCAGATTGGTAAAACTCTCGACCGTGATGCTTCCGAAGTGGTAAAACGCGTACCGGGCGTCACCATTCAGGACAATCGTTTCATTGTGGTTCGCGGACTTAACCAGCGTTACAATAATGTATGGCTCAACAATGCGGCCACTCCGAGTAGCGAAACAGATGCAAAAGCTTTTTCGTTCGACGCCATTCCAAGTAATATGATTGATAATCTTTTGATATACAAAAGCGGATCGCCGGAACTTTCGGCCGAAGCTACAGGAGGATTTATCAAGATATCCACTAAAAATATTCCTGACGAGAACTTTATTAATGCGGAATACGGAGCTGCTTACAATGATCAGACTACCTTTGGCGATGCTTATTTTCTTCCTTTTCAAACAGCCGATGTGCTTGGTTTGGGAGCCGGATCGCGCAATATTCCTGAAAATTTTCCTTCAAACCTTAATAATGTATCGCTTAATCAGCGCGACGCATACGCACTGCAACTCAACAACCGCTGGGCAGCACAAAAAACAATGGCATTACCCAACCAGAAACTCAGTTTTGGTATCGGTCGTAAATGGAGCCTTGACAATGGCGCAAAAGTCGGAACAATAACTTCGCTCAACTACAGTAACTCGTACAGCACACGTTCAAACATGATCAACAATATGTACGAACGTTATGATGCTGACAGCGAAACACCAACTCCAATGTACGAATATCTGGCCGACATTTACAGTCGTGATTTCAAACTGGGCCTGATGCACAATTGGGCATACCAAACCACTAACGGAACACGTATTGAGTTCAAGAACATTTTCAATCAAATGGGTGTGGACAAAACTGCCATTACCGAAGGCTGGAATAATAATCGCCAGGGAAATTTCATTTATAACAGTAATCAGTATTCGGCCCGTACCACATATTCAGGACAAATAAGCGGAAACCACAAACTACAAAACAGTGATGATCGTAAGCTCGACTGGAATCTGGGCTATGCATATGCTAACCGCATTGAACCCGACCGTCAAAACCGCAGTATGAAACAAAATGCAGCCGGAGTTTACGAATATGCATTGCCTGATGTTCCCAGTATTAACGAGTTGGGACGGCTTTTTATGACCAATCACGAACATGTGGCCACAGCTGCCCTCAATTACGAGCACAAACTATTGCTCGGAGAAATTTCAGGGACATTGAAAACCGGACTTTACAACGAATATAAAACCCGTAACTTTGCCGAACGAAGTATCACCTATCGAAAGGCTTACGGACAATTCTCTGACTCAGAAGTGAATGCACTTGATTTCGAAACACTTTTTACCGAACCTTACCTTGGAGCAAACAAAGTGCTGAGTATCGACGAACAAACCAATATTGCCAACAGTTACAAAGCATCAGCATTACTCTCAGCCGGATATCTGAGCCTATCACTTCCACTGGGAAGATTCAGCCTTAACGGAGGTGTCAGAGCCGAATATAACCGTTTGCAACTTCAGGGATATTACAACATAAGCTCTCCTGTAAAAGTAGATGAACCTAATATGAATTTCTTTCCATCGTTCAACAGTAGCTTTAATCTGAACGAAAAAAATCTGCTTCGTCTGGCTTATGCGCATACCATCAATCGTCCTGAATTCAGGGAAGTTTCACCGCTTAGCTATTATGATTTTACCGAAAAATTTTCGGTGCGCGGAAATCCGAATCTGAAAGATGCTTCTATTCAGAATGTCGATTTTCGATTTGAACATTACCCCACACCAAACGAAACTTTTACGTTGGCAGCATTTTTCAAACATTTCAACAATCCTATTGAAATGGTGAATGTCGGTACAAGTGAATTTTCGTTCGACAATGCAAAAGCTGCCGTGAACTATGGCCTCGAGCTTGAAATCAAACGCTCGCTCGAAAATCTGATCGGACTTAAAAATTTCAGTGCAAGCCTGAACGCTTCCTATATTTTCAGCAATGTGGAATTTGAGAACACTGAAACCGAACGTGCCCGTCCACTTCAGGGACAGTCGCCATACGTCATCAATGCAGCCCTTTTTTACCAAAACGACAAAGCAGGACTATCGTCATCAATCATGTACAATACAATGGGCAAACGCATTATGGTAGCCGCTCAGCTCAATCAGTCGCAAGTGGTTATACCCGACATATATGAAATGCCCCGCCATGTCCTCGATTTTTCACTCAACAAAAAAATCGGGAATCATTTAGAGTTGAAATTCGGAATAAAAGATTTACTGGCTCAGGATTATGTAACCCAGCAGACTTACGAATATGTAAAAAACGGCGAAAACAAATCGGCCACACTTCGTAACAAGGCGTATAACAATGGCCGCACATGGTCAGTAGGACTAAGCTGGAAGCTGTAATCATTCTAAAAAAAGCAGAAAACAGAACAATTCATCTAGTTCGGGGTACACTTTTACTTAAAAAGCCTTAACTTTGCACCCGATTTCAAAAAGATGAATTGTTATGCGTTTTCAACCCAAATTACTCAACACACTGAAAAACTACTCTAAAGAGTTGTTTTACAAAGACCTTATGGCGGGTGTGATCGTGGGTATTGTGGCTCTCCCCCTTGCCATTGCCTTCGGTATTGCATCCGGTGTTACTCCCGAAAAAGGTCTGTTTACTGCTATTATCGCAGGTTTTATTATTTCTTTCCTTGGAGGAAGTAAAGTTCAAATCGGAGGCCCCACAGGGGCTTTTATTGTAATTGTATATGGTATTGTTCAGGAATTCGGTGTTACCGGATTAGCGATTGCCACCATGATTGCCGGCGTAATGCTTATTGCCATGGGACTTCTGAAACTGGGCAGTGTCATTAAATTTATTCCGTTTCCGGTAATTGTAGGATTTACAAGCGGTATTGCGCTCACCATTTTCAGCACTCAGATTAAAGACCTTCTAGGTTTACAAACTGGTGAAATGCCCGGTGACTTTCTGTCGAAATGGGGTGTTTATTTCAACACATTTTCCACTATTAACTGGTGGTCGGCTGCTGTAGGAATATTGTCAATAGTGATTATTGCGCTGAGCCCGAAGGTTTCAAAAAAAATCCCGGGTTCACTCATTGCCATTGTGGTAATGACAGTGATTGTGTATTTCCTGCGCGAAAAAATGGGTATAACCGGTATCGAAACCATTGGTGACCGTTTCAGCATCGACCCGTCACTTCCAAAAGCTGAAGCACCTGAAATTAATTTCAAGGTAATAGAAACACTGCTTCCCACAGCCTTTACAATAGCCATGCTGGGCGCCATTGAGTCCTTACTTTCAGCAACTGTAGCCGATGGGGTAATTGGTGACAAGCACAACTCAAACACCGAACTTATTGCACAGGGCGTAGCCAATGTGGTCACACCAATTTTTGGAGGAATTCCGGCAACAGGAGCTATTGCACGTACCATGACCAATATCAACAATGGTGGACGCACGCCAATTGCAGGGATTATTCATGCTGCCGTTTTACTATTAATTCTTTTGTTTTTGGGCGATCTCACAAAACATATTCCGATGGCTTGCCTTGCCGGAGTACTCGTCATCGTGGCGTACAATATGAGCGAATGGCGCACATTTAAAGCACTTATGAAGAATCCGAAGTCGGATGTTGCTGTATTGCTTGCCACTTTTCTGTTGACAGTGATTTTCGACCTGACCATAGCCATCGAAATCGGTCTTTTGCTTGCTGTAGTTTTGTTTCTGCGACGTATTTCTGAAACTACAAGTATTTCAATTTTCAAAAGTGAGATAGACGAGGCCGACTATGTGGAAGGCTCTTCGGATACAGAAAAGCTGCTATTGCCCAAAGGTGTGGAAGTGTATGAAATTGAAGGACCTTTCTTTTTTGGCGTGGCCAATAAGTTTGAGGAAACGATGAAACAAATTGGCGATAAACCTGCCATCCGGATTATCCGAATGCGCAAAGTTCCTTTCATCGACTCTACAGGCACACACAACCTCGAAAACCTGATTAAAATGTCGAAAAAGGACAAAACTCAGATTTTGCTTTCGGGCGTTAACGATAACGTGAGAAATGTGTTGACAAATGTGGGTATTGAAAAACTCCTTGGTTCGGAAAATATCTATCCAAACATCAACGAAGCACTTGAAAGAGCAAATGTATTGCTCAGCAAAAAAGAGAGAAAATAATCACAAAAAAAAAGAAGACGACCGGAAAAGCAAATGTTTTTCCGGTCGTCTTTTTTTTATTCTATCTTCGACAATCTCAAATCTACACGCTGTCAGAGTCTCACAGCCTGAGCAATTTCCTTCATTTCGTCAGGCGACAATTTAAGTTTAGGATTCCGGAAGTTCATGTCTGATTCTGATTTAATCGGAATCAAATGAATATGAGCATGAGGCACTTCAAGTCCGATTACAGCCACTCCAACCCGTACACAGTCCATATGTTTCTGAAGTGAAGCAGCCACTTTTTTGGCAAACACCATCATGTCGGCCAGCATATTATCGTCCAGATCAAAGAGGTAATCCGTTTCCTGCTTAGGCACAACAAGAGTATGTCCTTTGGACATAGGATTTATATCCAGAAAAGCGAAAAAACGATCGTCTTCTGCAACTTTATAACAGGGAATTTCACCTGCGATAATGCGACTAAAAATGGTCATAGCACTTTGATTTTAAATTTTCAGACAAAAAAAATTACAGCGAGATTTCCATCACTTCAAACTCCATCACACCCGAAGGTACAGTTACAGCAGTTTTGTCACCGATTTTCTTTCCCAGCAATCCTTTTGCAATTGGAGTAGTAACAGACAGCTTGCCTTCTTTAAGGTTAGCTTCACTTTCCGACACAATCATATATGACATCATCTGACCCGTTTTCACATTTTTGATTTTTACGCGCGTCAGAATCTGAACCTCATCCGTTTTTATTTTTGTTTCATCAATCATACGGGCCGAAGCAATAGTTTCTTTCAGCAGCGAAATTTTCATTTCGAGCAGACCCTGCGCTTCTTTTGCAGCATCATATTCTGCATTCTCCGACAGGTCTCCTTTATCACGGGCTTCGGCTATTTGTTTCGAAATGGCAGGACGCTGCACACTTTCCAGTTCATTCAGTTCCTCAACAAGTTTTTTATAACCTTCGGCGGTCATATAAGTTACTGCCATAATGTTTTTCTCCTTTTAAATTTTTAAATGTTCAATTTATATACTGTGTAAACAAAAAAGAATTCCGACAAATAAGCCGGAACTCCTGAATAATTATAATTTATTTTTGCAAATATACGAGCTATTTTCGGGTTTCAAACCATCGAAAGAGTGTTTTAAAACATTGTTTTAATCCTACTATATTTGAATGGTTTAATATTTACGATTAAATATCTCGCTGTAAATAAATGCTTTTCTGGCCTGTTCCACCGTATCGAGTTCCACTGTCAACATCGCGGGTACTTCTTCCTGCATTTGCACCGGTACCTTTGGAATTTTGGTGACCTGTTTGCGCGCTCTGAGGCTTGCAGTGTCAGTTGTGGTCTCGTACGATTTATAGTTTGAAAAGCTGTCTTCTTTTGGTTTCTCAACCGGCCTGATTATCTCGGGCTGCGGCTGAACTTTTTTTTCTTCAAACAGTTCACGGAGTTGCTCTTCTATATCAATCGGCTCATCATCATGAGGAACAGTAGCTGCGGGCTGCTTTTTCTTTTTGAAAAGGCCGCTCAGTGCTGCTATCGCAATCACGATCAAATAAATATAATCTCCTATACTATCCATCCGATTAACTGTTTGTGATGACAAATATAATAAAACCTTTTGGATAAAAAAAAGTTTCTGATTTTACACAAAAAACAATGGGTAACTTCACAGCCACCCATTGCACATTTTAACCTAAACCTTAACTATGAAAAATTTATCTGTTTGTTTACTATGCAAAGATGCACTCTTTTTTCGTAACGACCAAATTTTTCCTCAGAAAAATAATAAAAAAATTTTTTAGTGCAAAATCAAAAAACAATAATATCTTAATTACCAACATACTAACCAACGTAAAAACAATTATTTTTTAACTAAGAACTTTATAATTAATTTTTTGTTCGTAAAATTTACTACTACAGAACCAACTAAAAAGTAGCATTTATTGCTAGTCCAACATTCCCATTTTCAGTATATACGGGCAATAACAGCTTCATAAAAAAGACTGATTTGAGCCAATCTCCAAAAAAAACAGTAAGAAAACTTTTATTTGACTTTTAACCGGCCAAAATTATCCTCAACCAACTTACCATCGTCCAGTAAAAATCGTATTACCTTAAGAATTTTTTGTTCTTTTAAACCGGATTTCCGAACCAATGAAGTAATTACTGCTGGTTCTGCTTCAAGTAATTCAAAAATCTGCTTCGCAATGGCAGAAAATTCATCATCCGAAACGGTATTTTCTTTGTTTTTCAGACAGATATCACACTGTCCACAGGGCTGGGTATTCTTCTCTCCGAAATATGACAATAAAACCTGACTTCTGCAATTTGTCTCCTCCTGCGCATAATCGAGCATACTTTTCACTCTCGACACATACCTTTCGCGGCGGTCATCGTAAGCTTCTTTACTCAGCACCAGACGTTCGCTGTCTTCGCGTTCGCGTGTAAAGGTCAGAAAAGGTGTTTTTTTACGGGGAATATACTGAACAATCCGATCTTTCGAAAGTGCAATCAACGCCTCGTAAACCTGCTCACGGGACCAGCCAAGCCGTTTTGCAAGCACATCTTCGTCAATATAAGCCGGATCGGTAAAAAGCCCCGTGTACGAACGCAATAAAACATGTATCAATTTCTCCTGCTCGGCACTGTTCTTTAGCTTGTACAAATCATCCTTTCCGACTACAAAGAGCACCCGCGAAGAATTATCCTGTTCATCAGTAAGATCAACGTAACCGGCCTGCTGCAATATTTTCAGACAATTATATGTAATCAGAATCGGCAATTTAAAGCGACTGCAAAAATCGGCGATATCGAAGGCAAACACAGCATCGAGTCCGGAGCCTACGCCCACCTGTAAATAATTGGCAAGCGACTCATACACTTTCAGCACCATCTCTTTGCCCGGAAATGAATCGGACACGCGTTTGCGCATCTTTACAGCATCGCCATTATTATAAAGAATTACGGCAAAAGCTTTTTTCTCATCGCGACCTGCCCTGCCCGCTTCCTGAAAATAAGCTTCAATGGAGTCGGGCAAATCCAGATGCACCACCGAGCGCACTTCAGCTTTGTCGATACCCATCCCAAAAGCATTCGTAGACACAATTACACGTGTCTCGTCATTTTTCCAGCGCAACTGTCGGGCATCTTTTACCTGATTGGTCAGTCCGGCATGAAAATGCTCTGCACTGACTCCATTCTGCACCAGAAAATCGGCGATTTCTTTTGTACGTTTACGGTTTCGCACATACACCACCGAAGTTCCGGACACATTTTTCAGAATCCGGAGCAGATATTCCTCCTTATTTTCGGTTGTTCGCACCACATAAGCCAGATTGCTGCGATGAAAACTTTTACGAAATACATTTTTTTCGCTGAATTGCAGTTTTTCCTGAATATCGTCCACCACTTCGGGAGTGGCAGTAGCCGTAAGTGCCAGCACTGGCACATCGGGTAAATACTGACGCACTTCCGCAATTTTCAGATACGAAGGCCGGAAATCGTAACCCCATTGCGAAATACAGTGCGACTCGTCGACAGCCAGCAGGCAAACCCGCATCAGTTTCAGTTTTTCAATGAATGCAGGCGTTGCAAGTCGCTCAGGAGAAACGTAAAGAAACTTATAAGCTTCGTGTACGGCATTTTCGAGCACACGCTGAATTTCGTCGGAAGTCATTCCGGTAAAAATGGCTGCAGCACTAATCTCCCTACGTTTGAGGTTTTCCACCTGATCTTTCATTAATGCAATCAGAGGCGTTACCACAATGCAAACGCCTTCCATGGTCATCGCAGGCACCTGAAAAGTGAGCGATTTGCCACCACCCGTAGGCATCAAACCCAGCGTGTCCCGTCCGGCTGCGATGCTTTTGATAATGTCGCCCTGCAACGGACGGAAATTATCATAACCCCAGTATTGCTTCAGTATGGTGGTAAATTTCTCCATTCGTGAAAAATGACTATATTCGTTAATGCAAAAATACAAATTAAGTATGAATAAGCTTCCACAAAAAGCCATTGTATCATTTTTATTTATTCTGTACGTTATTCCATTTCAGTTTAAAGCATATTTAATTTGTTTTGCATAGGGAAACAGACAATTCAAAAACACTCAAAAAAACTATTCTAAATACACATAAGTAACCGATAATTAATATTGATCTATTTTTCACCACATAGTCCACAGTAGTTTTTAGAGTAAGAGAAAAGACAAAGAACACATAGTATTATCCCGAAAACGGGATAATTTCAGAGCTAAAAAAGTATCGTCAGATACTTTTACTATGTGAACTAAGTCTTTTTCCTCAATAATTTCTATGTGTTCTATTGTGTTAGAAATATATCGTTAAATATTTCAATATACTTTTATCCAAAATAATTATCTTATAATGAGAAAAATACTTATTATTCTTTCGATTTTCGCAGTTTATACAGCCAACCTTACCGGACAAAAAAGCATCATCGATTTATCAGGAAAATGGAAATTTGCTCTTGACGCTTCAGACAGAGGCATGCAGGAAAAATGGTTTCAAAAAAAACTGACTGATGAAGTCGAACTTCCGGGCTCGTTGGTCGATAATCTCAAAGGAGATGACATTTCGCTCACCACAAAGTTTACAGCCAGTATTTACGACAGTTCGTGGTATCATAATCCTTACATGGCAAAATTTCGCCAGCCGGGTAATATTAAAGTTCCGTTTTGGCTTACGCAAAATAAATATTATGTAGGTCCGGCATGGTATCAGAAAGAAATTCAAATTCCAGCCACATGGCGCGGTCAGGAAATCATTCTTTTTCTGGAAAGAGTGCATTTTACAAGCCATATATGGATAAACGGAAAGGAAGTCGGCAGCAATAATTCGTTGACCACAGCTCATAGATTTAATGTAACGCCTTATGTGAAACCCGGCAAAAATATCGTGTCCATTTGCATCGATAACCGAATGAAAGACGTGGATGTGGGCGCAAATTCGCACAGTATCACCGACCACACACAGGGCAACTGGAACGGCGTGGTGGGCAAAATTGAACTTCAGGCTTACGACAAAATTTCGTTCGACGATATTCAGATTTTTCCCGATTTGAAAAACAAACAGGCAAAAATAAAAGTAGCCATTCTTAACAACACCGGAAAAGCACGCAAAAGTTCCATCGTATTATCAGCCAAAAGCTTTAATTCAGAAAAAAAACACATTGTAAAACCTGTTAGTTTCGACCTTAGCATTTCCAAATCCAAGGAAATTCAGCATTTTGAATACATACTTCCAATGGGTAGCGAAATGCTAACCTGGGACGAATTCGATCCGGCATTGTATAAACTCAGCGCCGAACTAAAAAGCGACAAACTCAGCGACCAAAAAACGGTACAATTCGGGATGCGTGAAATCAGCATCGAAGGAAAATATTTTTACATCAACGGACGAAAAACCATGCTCAGAGGAACTGTTGAAAATGCACTTTTCCCGCTGACAGGCTATCCTCCAATGAATGTGGCTGCGTGGGAACGAGTTTTCCGTATTTGCAAGGCCTACGGGTTAAACCACATGCGCTTTCACTCTTACTGCCCGCCGGAAGCGGCATTCATAGCGGCTGATAAAATCGGCTTTTACCTGCAGCCTGAAGGACCGAGCTGGCCAAATCACAGCACACAACTGGGACGCGGATTGCCCATTGACAAATACCTGATGGACGAAACCATCAGACTAACCAAAGATTTTGGAAATTACGCCTCCTTTACCTTTCTGGCTGCGGGCAACGAACCACGCGGAAACTGGGTTCCGTGGGTAAGTAAGTTTGTGAATTTCTGGAAAAAAACGGATACACGAAGGGTTTATACCGGTGCTTCGGTAGGACAAAGCTGGTCGTGGCAACCTGCCAACCAGTTTCACGTAAAAGCCGGAGCACGCGGACTCAACTGGAGCCGCTCGTGCCCTGAAAGCATGAGCGATTACCGTCAGCGCATCGACAGTATAAAGGAGCCTTATGTGTCGCATGAAACAGGTCAGTGGTGCGTGTTCCCTAATTTCGATGAAATAAAAAAATATACGGGCAATACCCGCTCGCGCAATTTCGAACTTTTCCGCGAACATTTGGCCGATAACGACATGGCCGAAATGAGTCACGAATTCCTTATGGCTTCGGGACATTTGCAGGCTTTGTGCTACAAGCACGAAATTGAACGCACGCTTCGCACACCGGATTATGCAGGATTTCAACTGCTGAGTCTGAACGATTTCTCGGGTCAGGGAACTGCTCTTGTGGGTGTGCTCGATGCTTTTTGGGACGAAAAAGGCTATATGACAGCTTCCGAATTCAGAAGATTCTGCAGTTCCACAGTTCCTTTGATTCGCACCGAAAAATTTGTGTATAAAAACAACGAAATAGCCGAAGTTGAAATTGAATTTGCTCATTTTGGAAAGGAGAATCTAAAAAATGTAAACGTGTTTTGGAAAATTTCAGATACTTATGGCAATGCTCTGCATAAGGGTAAATTCAAAGTAAACGAAATACAAATCGGCAGCAATCAGTCCATAGGAAAGTTCAGCTCTAAGCTTAGTGAATACACAAAAGCACAAAAACTGAATCTGGAAATTGGTATCGAAGGTACCGACATTGTAAACGACTGGGATTTCTGGGTTTATGCGGCTACTTTGCCTGAAGTTGGGAACAAAGAAGTCTATATCAGCAATTCATTGGATCAAAAAGCCATTGAAACACTCGAAAAAGGCGGAAAAGTATTGCTCACAGCAGCCGGAAAAATTGAATACGGAAAAGATGTACAGCAATATTATAGTCCGGTTTTTTGGAATACTTCATGGTTTAAAATGCGTCCACCGCACACTACAGGCGTATTTATCAATCATTATCACCCTGTATTTAAGAATTTTGTAACCGAATCGTGGGGCAATATGCAATGGTGGGAACTGATAAACCGAACGCAAACCATGCTGCTGACCGATTTTCCGAAAGGATTTCAGCCCATTGTGCAACCTATCGACACATGGTTTGTAAACCGCAAACTTGCTATGCTTTTTGAAGCTAAAGTGGGAAATGGAAAACTTATGATGACAAGTATGGATATCGAAAATCAGTTGAATGAACGTCCTGTCGCAGCGCAACTAAGATATTCGATACTAAACTATATGAATTCGCAGGCCTTCCGCCCGGAACAAACGGTGGATGTTCAGCAAATCAAAGATTTGTATGAAAAAACCGCTGCACCAATTAATTTCTTCACCAAAGGAAGTCCTGATGAACTAAAGCAGGGAGTGAGATAAAGACTGAATATAAGAAAATAAGAGAGGAGAGAGTGATTTGAAAAGAAAACCTCAGGAAATGTATTTATTTTCCTGAGGTTTTTAATTTGAAATATGACAGGACGATTATTAATCCATATCGCCTGATTTCTTGAGTGAGGCTGCTGCTTCAATCAACATGCTACCGCTCAACTGAGCATTCAACTCTGTTTCAGAAAGGAAATAAGGAGCAGATTTCCAATCGGATTTAAACACCACATATTGCTTGTTTGTTCCCGTATACCACAATTCGTTGGCATTGTATTTCAGGAAAAGCACAAAACGTTTTTTGGTTGCAGCATCCAATCCGGGAGTTTGAATAAGCTGTGTAAAGTAACGCACAAATATTCCTTTAAACAATGCCAGGTCTCCACTTCCTTCCGCATTCAGAATACGATTGGCAGTCAGTTTATTAATGGTATAGTTGGCTGCTTTAATTGCATCGTTCAGATAGGTTTTCTCACCCGTAATTTTATACAATTCCACTGCCGAGCCAATAAATGTACCCTGATTGTAAGTAGAAATATAGTTACTGATAACACCTGTAGACGCATTCAGATTGTCGTAAATAGCACCATTCGAAGGGTTAAACAACACTTCCTTCTCCCAGTTGTAAATTTTGGTGGCCCACTCCAGATCGGCTGCATCGTTGAACTGCTGATAAAGTCGGGCAGCCAGAATACACGCTGGACCATTCGAACAGGCATTTTTACTGTTCAGTTCTCCTTTGTTCCATGCAATTCCACCGCCTCCTTTGTCGTTCCAGCCGGTTTTTATATCATCCCAAAGTACGATGGTCGCTGTTTTGTATTTTTCATCGTCGGTAGCATTGTAAGCCCGCAACATCGACAAGGCATTCCATTGCATATCGTCGTAAAAAAAATTCAAAAATGTGTTGCCGTTTTTGGCTTTTACTCCTGTAAACCATTTATCGAAATAGCTTTTATAGCTTTCATCCTTTGTACGTTCGTAAGCATCGAGCAACACGTCCAAACCATGTGCCTGTGGCCAGTAATGAAACTCGGTGCCAGTGGCAGTATAATTGAAATAGTTGGATGTTGAGTTCCAGAAATTGCTGATTAAGCCCGTGCTACTGCTATCGGCCGCAGCATTCCAGTCGATGGCGTATCTGTTGTCGGTCACCACAATATTGTTGTAATCTTCTTCGCAGGATGAGAGTACAGCTACGCAGGCCAGACACATTATAATTAGTTTCTTCATGTGATAAATTTATTTTTTTAGTGACACCTGCTTCACTTTTTAGTGATGAAGCAGGTATCATTATTTTGATTCAGAAAGAATTACTGGTCACCTACTTTTTTCACCGAATGGGTATAAGGCCCTGTAGCACTCATGATAACACTCATATCCACAAGTGCATTGTCCATTTCGCCGGCAAATTTAAACTTGTTGTTCCACTGACTGTTGTCGGCTACCACAAGATAATAATAGCTATCGAGGCCTGTAGGACGTGAATCGACGCTTGCAGGTGCTCCCCACCATTCGTACGAAAGTGCTCCTGAACTATCGGCAGTCGTCATTCTGAATTTATAACGTTCGTCACGTCCCCAGCTTTCCTGTTTGAACGTAATTGGTTTGCTTTTGGCAGTCCAAACGCCATTGCCTTCATAAGGAAGTTCGAACTGGAATTCGTTAAGCGGACAGAAGAAGAATTCACATTTTGTAATGCGTGTCATGGTCGATGCACCGATCGAAAAATCGAGCACAATGCGATAAACACCTGTCACAGAAACCGAAGTTTCGCCATTTTCCATCAACACTCCGTTTTCGTTGGTGTAGAATTTTCGTGGGCTACCCACATTGGCATCTGCAAAATAATAGTTTTTACCTGCGGTAAGCTGGCTGTAAATTTCGTATACACCATCTGAAACCGATTTCATTTCCAATGCATTTGCCACATCAGTTCCTGCTTCGGTAGCTTCACCTGTCAGATAAACGCTGGTTGGCATTTCGGCAAAACCGGCCAAACGGGTCACTTCCAGATTGTACACAGTAGCACCCACTTTCGGATTTACACCTTTCGACGAAATAACTGTCCAGATTAATTTCCCGGTAGTAGCCGAAGGAATTCCTGCAAGCGCAGCAATTTTATTAAGCTGTTTATGTGTAATGGTTGCATGATTGTTCGATCCATTGTTATCGGCAGTTACTTTGTACACAGGATTCGAGAAATCGCCACCTTCTTTGTCAAAAGCCACCTGATAAAGTGTATAAGTACCATCTTCAGCAAGCGCAGGCTCCCATTCGAAGTACACACTAGCTGTAGCCGACGATTGCAATACCACCGACTTGTTATTTACCGGCTCGTAAAGGGTTTTTACGGCTGCTACATTCAGATTGTTCAAAGTATTTTCCTTTTGGCAGGCAACAAAAGCTACTGTCATCAAGGCAAATAAAGCAGTTTTAAAATATGATATTTTCATGTGTAAATAATTTGTTTTTAATGTCATATAAAAGTTCCTGTTCATTTTTCAGGAGTCATTTTTACGTGAGAATATTTAAAAATATATTTTTGATTTACTAAACTCAATAGCCCAGATTTTGTCCGAGATTAGGATTCAAATCTTTCTGAGCCTGTGGCACTGCAAAGAGATAATCGCGATTCGGGTTGAACGATCGTTTATCGAGACGGATATAGCCATTATCGATAGATGACGGACCGTATTTTGCTCCATGCGGATATACATTCAGCACCTCTTCGGCAATTTTCCAGCGGCGAATATCAAATACGCGCGTACCTTCGAGCGCCAGTTCCACACGACGTTCGTTGCGGATAATTTTGCGGAGATCGTCCTGCGTCCATGTCGCTTTAAATTCGAGAGCATTGGCAGTTGTAAATCCGGCTCTGGCACGAATTGGTTTAATAGTCTGATCCCAAACAGTTTTATCCATTTGTCCAAGTTCGTTTTTGGCCTCGGCATACATCAACAAAATATCAGCATAACGGATTAAAATCAGATTCAGACCCGATTCGAAATTTCCGGTATAAGTTGGATCGCTGTATTTTTTCATATAATAACCTGTAAGCGAATTGTTTCCGCTACCGGGTTTATATTCGTCAATTGTTCCGCTGCCGGGTTTAATTTTGATGGTCATTTCGGTTCCATCAGGCATTTTCCATTTTCCGCCATCGAACAATACTGTGGCTGCTAAACGGGGGTCGCGGTTTACATAAGGATTATTTTCGGAATAGCCCGAACCTGTCTGACGAATGGAATCGCCATTGAGAGTCAGATAGCTATCGACCAATTCCTGCGTAGGTGCCTGCTGATTTACACGACGACCAGCCGAAGGTGGTGCAAAATCGAAATACTGACTCCAGGTACGCAACGAAGGCACATATTGAATATCCAGAATTACTTCTTTATTGTTCTGATTCTGAATACTGAATAATCCTGCATAATCGGGGAAAAGCGAGTAAGTTTCACTTGTAATAATTTCGTTACAAACCAGCGCTGTATTTTCCCAGTCGTTTTCGTACAAATAAGTTCTGGCTTTCAGCGCAATGGCAGCACCCGAAGTTACACGACCCACATCGTTTCCGGTGTACGAAGGTGGCAACGCAGCGGCAGCGGCATCAAGTTCCTCGCGCACAAATTTAATCACATCGGCATGTGGAGCACGACGAATAATTTTCGACTCAGCAAAGGTCAGGTTTTTCTCGAACAGTGGTACATCGCCGTACCAGCTTGTCAGTCGAAAAAACAATGAAGCTCTGATAAAACGTGCTTCGGCAATCATTCGCGCTTTGAGCGTCGGAGTCATATCGGGAACACGATCCACATTTTCAAGAAAAGTGTTGCAGGTACGAATACCGCCATAGCAATCGGCCCATTCGTTGGCAAAACGGCCTGTGGTAGCATTTGCAATACCCGATGAAATAAGCTTTTCGTCGGAAGTACGACATGAGAAAATGTTATCGGATAATGCTTCGTTAGCGAAGAAATATCCGGAATTCATCATTTGATTGTAACCCATATTCAGCACATAGGATGCTTTTTCAGTGGAATACCAGTAAGTATCGTCGGTAAACTGTCCCTGAGGAATCTGGTCCAGATCGTTACACGAACCGAAAAAAAGCACCAGCGAAGTGACAATGGCTGTGGAATATATTTTTAATTTCTTGTTCATTATCTGTAATATTAAAATTCAACATCAATACCAAAACCAAAGTATTTCAGTGTAGGATAGCTTCGTCCGCTATTAGCACCCGCACCACCTGTACCACCCATATGGTTTCCGTATTCCGACGATTCAGGATCGAAGAAAGTGAGTGTGGAAAGTGTGAGCAGATTTTGAGCATTTACACTAAAATGGATTTTCTGCATACCAAGTTTTGTAGCTACATTTTTTGGCAATGAATAGCCGAGTGCCAGATTTTTCAGACGCAGATAAGCCGCATTGAAAACTCCGATTTCGGAACTGTAGCCATAATTATTCACCGTAGAAGTCGATCCGGCAAGCGCCAAACGTGGCCAGTGCGCATCGGTGTTGGTTGGTGTCCAGTAATCCATTTGGTGCTGATACATTGTATATGAATAATTTGAGTGAAATGGCTCAATCAATTCACCACGCAGATACATGGTACGTTTACCCACACCCTGCACAAGCACACTCAAATCAAACCCTTTCCAGTCGAGATTGTAAGTCGCACCAAAGGTATAACGTGGAAATGCATTTCCGAGAATCTGACGGTCTTTGTTGTCGATCACGCCATCATCGTTGATATCTTTGTACTTCACATCACCCGGAGCAAGCTGCGAAGCATCGAGACCCACAGGCAAAGCACTGTTTTGAATATCGGCATAACTGCTGAAATATCCGTCGGTACGATATCCGTAATACGAAGCAAAAGGCGCACCTACACGAATGATATCTGATTTATTATCGCTCGAATGAATTTCCTCGAAACCAGTGAATAAAAGCACTTTGTTTTTCGAATCGGCTAAGTTCAGACTTATAGCATGTTTGAAATCGCCCGATTTCAGATTGTAGCCCAAAGTAAGTTCCCAACCACGGTTTTGCATTTCCCCTGAGTTTTGCATACCTACTGCCGTTCCCAAAACCGAAGGAGTGACAGGATTAAGCAAAATTCCGGAAGTCACTTTATTGAAGAAATCAAAAGACGCAAAAAGTTTGTTTTTCAGGAAAGTGGCATCAAAACCCACGTTAAAGGTGGCCGATTTTTCCCATGTAATTAGCGGACTACCCAAACGAAAACCTGTTCCACTTACCGATACGCCATTGAAAGCATAAGTATCTTTGTAAGTATCGTACACTGTCAGGAAGTTGTAATCGCCAATATTCTGATTTCCCAGGATACCGTAAGAACCTCTGATTTTGAAATCGCCCACCTGCGATCTGTAATTATCCATAAACGACTCTTCGGACACTCGCCATCCGGCCGACAACGAAGGGAAAAATCCCCAGCGATTGTCTCGGGCAAATTTAGAAGAACCATCGTAACGGAAACTCACTTCGCCATAATACTTGTCGCGGAACGAATAACCTACACGTCCGAACAATGAAGCGATGTTGCTGAGTGAAGTGCCCATGGCAGTAGTGTTTCCACCCATATTCCCTGCAATGGCAGTTTCCGAGGTAGGAATACCAAGTTTCGGATCGACATATTTCATCCATATTTCGTTCGAGAAACGCGAGTAAGCTTCGTTCGAAACACCCAACAAGGCATTCACCTGATGCGACTCATTGAATGTTTGCGCATAATCGAGTAAAAATTGTGAGTTTATGGTCGAAGCTTTTTCGTTCCAGTCGCTTGTGCGGCCACCCACATTTTGAATAATGGAAGGCTGCGTAGCTTCGGGACTGCTGTAATAGCGCACTTCGAGCTCGCGACTGTAACGGTGATTGGCATAATGATCGAGACCAATCAGCGCTTTGGCTGTCAATCCTTTGAAGATTTTAAACTCACCCGCAATACTTCCGTTGATATAATCGGTATCATATTTATTAAATCCGGCAGCCTCAAGCGTAGCAAGCGGTGTAAACTGCGACAATACATCATTAATCAGGTAATTGCCGTTCGGATCTTTCTGATTGTAATAATAATAGTTTGGAATACGGCTACCGTCCACCATTAAATTGCTGACACTTGCATTAGGCGCATTTGAAGACGTACGATTGTACGACATGATGGTGGTAAGTTTGAAACGTCCGTACTGATTTACAAGATTTGTTCTGAAATTGAAACGCTCCATACCGTAAGCAGGTGCCGAACCCGACACAAAGTTGCTTTCCTGATTCAGATAACCGGCTGAAAAAAGATAAGAACTGTACTGACTTCCGCCACTTAAACTCACATTGTAGTTTTGTTGAAGGGCATTCTGAAGAATTTCGTCGAGAAACCATTTGCTGTTGGCACCATTTTGTTGCAAATCGAGAATTTGCTCAGGTGTGTAAGGCAATGTATTGCCGGTATTGTAAGCAGCAATATTTTTCAGGATTGCATTTTCGTAACCTGCCACCGGGCGAAATAACACATCGGGGCTTTGAATACCTACGAGCGAACTCATTTTAAGTACCGGTTTCTGGTCGAGTTTTCCTTTTTTTGTTGTCACAAGAATAACCCCGTTTGACGAGCGCGAACCATAAATAGCAGCACTACCGGCATCTTTCAGAATCGAGACATTTTCCACATCGTTGGGATTCAACTGGTTCAAACTGCTTAAGTTTGCAACCAAACCGTCGATCACAATCAAAGGGTCGTTATTTGTCATTGTACTTACCCCACGAATATTGATACTCATTTGATTATCGTTGGGATTCATACTTTTTGTTTGAATTGTAAGATTGGCCGAAACGCCCTGAAGTGCCTGCGAAAGATTACTTACAGGACGATCTTCAATTTTGCCCGCATTGATCTGATCCACAGAACCCACCACGCTTTTACGCTGTGTGGTTCCATAACCAATCACCACTACTTCGTCGAGGGCTTTTGTATCTTCGAGCAAACGGATACGCAGAGCTTTGCTTTCTTTCACAACCACTTCGTCGTCGAGATAACCCACATACGAAAACATCAGCACTGAGCCTGAAGGAACTGAGATAGAGAAATTTCCATTAAAATCAGAAACCTGTCCGTTGCTTCTGTTGTCTTTTTGTAAAATGGTCACTCCAAGCAGCGGTTCGCCCCTGTCGTCAACCACCGTACCGCTTACAGTTACCGGATTTCCGGTAGCAACCGTTGTGCTTTTGCGAATAATATTGATGTTTTTACCCACAATTTTGTATTGCAAATCCCTGGCTGGCAATACCTGATCGAGAATGAAAGTCACTTCGCGACCATCGGCTTTCACCGAAATATCCTTTTTGTCGTCGAGAATTACATCGCGGTACAAAAACTTGTAATCGGATTGACTTTCGATGGCAGCAAAAAGCTGTCGCAAACTTACTTTTTCCACCGAAAGACTGATTTTAGTCTGCTGAGCCATAAGACCCGTCGAACTAAAAATCAGCAAAAAAGCCATAAGCGGGAAAATCCACTTTCTGCGGTTCTTTTCTGTGTTTTTAAATTGTTTTTTGTTCATGAATAGATTTATTGAATCATTTTTTATTTATTCTGATTTAAGGGTGCTGACACACAATTCTTCAAATAAAACTGTATATCAACGACTTTTAAATACTTATTTTTTCACTGAAGGATAAATTATCACCGTTTTCTGGTTGATGCGATAATCGAAACCATAGTGAATGCGGAGTATATCGAGCACATCTTCAATAGAATTATTATCGAAAGTTCCGGTAAACAAATCCTTTTCAATTTCGGGATAATTCATACGGATATCCACGCCAAATTTACGCTCGAGTTCGTGATTAATTTCTAGCAGCGACCTGCCGTGAAATACCATAATTCCCTTTGTCCATGCCAGTTCACTCTCTGCCTCGAAAGGTTTCACGCTAAGCGTTCCGGTCGATTTATCGAAGACTGCCTTTTGGTTGGGTTGCAGGTAAATGCTTTTCTCAGTATCATTGAAACGTGTGCTGAGCTTCACACTTCCCTCGACCAGAGCTACTTCGTGTAAATTATCCGATTCGTAGGTTTTTACATTGAAAGTAGTTCCCAATACCTCCACATCGAGATATTCGGTAGCCACCACGAAAGGCATTTTCTTATTTTTAGCCACTTTAAACACTGCTTCTCCTTTCAACTGAAGCATTCGTTTATTCTCCTGATAATTGTTGCAAAACGTGATTTCCGATTCAGCATTCAGTTTCACTTCACTGCCATCGGGAAGGCGTACTTTCGACGATTCGCCCGGAGCAACGCTTACCGAGAATACGGCATTTTCAGATCGCACATTACTGCGATCGATAAGAAGCCAGGCTGAAAGCAATGATAAAACCGGCAGAAGCAACACCGCAGCATATTTTACGATCTGTCGGGTTTTGAACCATATGTGTTTATTTTTGATTCTGCGTTTGATGGCTTTAAAGTTTGCTTTCAGCTCAGCATCGTAATTTTCAGTCAGTTCGAATTCGTTCCACAAACCGGATAAAACATCACCCAATTCCTCGTCGGAAGTCTGACGAATGACTTTGTTCATCTCGCTGTTTTTCGTACCTGCATTTTTTTGCTTTATGTAAGCCGACAGCAATTCGTATAATTTGTTTTTTTCCATGAGAATGAGTTTGTGAATTTTATTTTCGAATTTTCATCCGACCATTTTTCAGACCGGTACCGACTGATTATTTCAGTTTATTGCACGATAAATCTTTTGGTCATGGTTGAACCATCTTCGGCTATAGCGCGAAGAATGTACGAACCCGACAGATTGTGAAGCTGCATTTCGGCTACTTCACCCGATTTAGTTGTTCCGCTCAACACTTTTTGTCCTGAAACACTGTAAACATTCCAGCTTACAAGACCGTCAGTTTTATTTGTTATGGTCATGTTTTTAGCTACAAACAATGCCTCAATATCCGAATTGTTTTTCAGCGATTGAGTATTCGTTGTAAAACCAAACCAGGCCACATCACTTCCGATAGTTCCGGGAACAGCATTTTTCTTATCAGCCAGCACAGTGGCATTTATTACATCATTGTTCCAGGCTGCAAGCAAATTAGCTTCGTCGCCAACCACATAAGTATTTACATTGTCTCTGATTTCCTGTTTCGATTTAGCCACCGACCACACACGCACATATCCGAGACGACCATCGAGTTTGCGTCCCTGCCACATTGCGCCATCACCCATAATCAGTTTCTGAACCGAAGCTGTCATTGGAGCAGGATTGGCAAGCGAAACTACTTCAATACCATTAATATACAACTTCATAGCACTGGCACTAAAAGTGGCAGCCACATGATACCATTTATTCAACTCAGCAGTTGCCGGTGCTGTAATGCCTACCCACTGACGGGTATTTACACCTACAGTAAAGTTTATGCGTCCGTTTTCCATGCGAAGCGAAAAACCCTGTTCGCCAAGATCCTGTGTCGAACCTTCGTTGGATAGAATATATGCGCTGTTTGCAGAATTGTAGTTTACAATTGCTTCCACAGTAAATTCAGTAGCATTGGAAATGGCCGGAACCGGACCAAAATCAACCAGACTATTTGCTTTGGAAGCATCCAAAATCAGACCTTTTGACGGAGCCACAACCGCAATTTCCTGTTCGGTGCTTGGGAAAAACCATGCCACATCAGTCGGTTTTGTAAAGTTGTAGGTTCCTTTGATATCAGCTACATTATTGCCTGAACCTTCGTTCATTTTCCATGCAGCTACAAGTCCGCTTTCGGTTCCTGTAAGTGTATTGTTCATATCAGCTGCCACTTCGGTTGCTGTGCGGGCCACATTCCAGATACGCAGATCGGCTATTTGTCCTATAAAACGACGATTCGCCCATGTTGGACCTTCGCCAAGATATGTTTTAGCCAAAGTGGCTCCCATTGGTGTGGTGACAGCAGCAGTAGCATCGAGTACGCCATTGATATATAATTTCAGTTCGGTTGGCGTATAAGTTACTGCCACATGAAACCATGTATTCGTACTTATATCCGACGAACTTTTTATTGTAGGCCATTGGTTGGTGTGTCCGTAAGCAAATTCGAGTTTAGCTCCAGACAAACGTAATGAATAACCATGATTTGTGGGACTCCAGCCTTCGTTGGAAATAATGTAACCGCCTCCGTTGAGTACCTGATAGTTAACCCACACTTCGAGTGTAAGCTCCTGAGGAGTAAAGGAAGATTGCTGACCCAGATCGACGAAACTTGTAGCCGCACCTGAGAATTGCAAGCCTGTTGTGGGTGCAGCCTGTTACTGCGCTACGCATAAAAACGTTGCTAATAAAAATGAATAAAGAGTTTTCATGAGAATTGATTTTAAGATTTTTAATTAAGAAATTGTGTTTGCAGTCACAATAAATTTGTGTACTTACAGGCTAATACAATTTCATATCCGAAACGTACCATAAATTTTTGATGTTTTACAAAAAAATCTTTTTACGCTGTAAAGAAATTTCTCATGAAAATTTCAGATAAGGGGCAGGCTTCAGGCTAAACAGAACGAAAATAAAACCCTGTGAATCAATAGCAATCAGAAACAAATAAGTGGTTTAATATGCACTTTATTGTTCGTTGAAATAATAATAAAGCAGTGGAAGCAGCAACCACATTCGGGTATTAAAATAGGATTGAAGTGTATGTAATGAGGCTGAAAGCTGATTCTTGACTGATTGTTTGGAAATTTTAAGCAGGTCGGCAATTTCCTGATTCGACAAACCTTTTTCCTTACTAAGTTCAAAGATCTGAAGCTGACGGGGCGTCAGGTGTTTTTTAGCTTTTTCGATATATGCTTTTAAGTCGTTTGCTTCAGTCTGTTTCTCCGAATTATTTTCACTCAGTGAAATATCGTTCTGATATTCCTTATACTCTTCGAGATTGGTAATTACTGTCTGACGGCGAAACACATTGATCACATGATTACGCGCAATCATAAACACATAGGATTTAAACGAAAGTTCGGGAATGATAGTCCCGCGGTTTTCCCAAATCTTTATAAAAGTCTCCTGCACTACCTCGTCGGCCATATCCGACGAATGTGTAAGCTTTAATACAAAACCATAAAGCCTTGGCGAATATGTATTATACAAAAATTCGAATGCCTCGTTTGAGCCATTCTGCAATTGTAAAATATACTCCTTTTCCGTCATTAGTACAGCAAGAGATTAACATTCAAATTGTTCGCTCATTCGAAAAAATCAGTAGAACTGCCAATTCGAATGAAAGTACAAATATAAACTATTTTTTGTATTCCACTAAAAAAACTGAACGACTCACAACAACAGATAACAATGTGAACATTCTTATTGTTTTTTAAATTAACTTTGCGGTTAATAATTAATATTTCATACTACTTTCCAACCTTTTTCATCTTAATTAGCACTTACAGTCAGAACATGAATTTAAAACGGGAAATGAAATTGTCAAATAGCGAATTGGTGACTGGCTGTGTAAAAAACTCCAGAATGCATCAGAAAGCGCTGTACGATAAATTCTCGACAACAATGTACTCAATATTGTTTCGAATGTTCAACGACAGAGAGCATGCAAATGATGTATTACAGGATGCCTTTATAACCATATTCCAAACTATTGCCGACCTTAATGATCCTGAACGGCTCGCAGGTTGGATCCGAACGATTGTTGTACGAACAGCTATCCGGAAAATGCGGGAAAGAAGTAAAATAACTTTTACGGATGCAAGCGAGATAAACGATGAAACATTACCTGATTTCAATTTCACAGCCATACAGCTCGATGAAGCAATTCGGTCGTTACCAAAAGGTAACAGATTAGTTTTTATGCTGATAGAGATTGAAGGTTATAAACATAAAGAGGTAGCCGAAATACTAAACATTTCAGAAGGGACATCAAAATCACAGTTGAATTACGCAAAGAAATTATTGCGAAAGTCGTTAAATGAATACACTTCAGAATATGCCACAAAAAAATAAAAATATTGACTGGAACAAAAGACTGTATTTGCATCAGCCTGACGAAGACGTTTGGAGAAAAATTGAGGAGAAACTTGATTTTGAATCAAAGCTATCAAACTGTCTCTGTGAACTTCCAGTGCATTATCCGGATTTAGCGACATGGGAAAAGATTTCTTCTAATCTTCACAGCAAAAAAACAATTAACTTCAAATACCTGTACGTTGCAGCCTCCATTGCAGTAGTCATAATAACCTCAACAATTATGGTTCAGCAGTTTAGAAAAGACAAGTACATAGCTACTATCACACAAAAGCACAGTATTTCTGAAAATGATCTGGAAGAGGCTGCAATTGCCGAAATACAAACATATTGCTCAACACAAATGCCTGCCTGCGAAGAAAGTCGTTTTAAAGAACTCATGCAATTGTACGAAGAGTTGAAAGCAGAAGAGGCACAACTTAATCGGGCTATTCAACAGTTTGGTGATTCCCCCGAAATGATTCAGTCAATAGTAAAAATTGAAAATCTAAAATCGGCCACACTTCAGGACATGATAATACTCATTCAATCATGAAGCAAAGAATATTCATAATCGCTATAATAAGTTTGAATCTACTGAATGTAGGAGCGCAAAACACTATTCATAAAGCATCAAAAACTATTGAATATAGCTTTGAGGATTGTAAGGCCTTACTCATTCAGGGAGAAAAGGCGACTATAAAAGTCAGTGCTAAACCTCAAAATACAATTGAATTAAAAATTACTTATATCGCTAAACATAAAAAACAAGCTACCGCAATCAGGGATTTAAAACACATTAGATTCGACAGCCAGAAAGAAGGTTCAAAACTACTGCTCAGAAACTACTACGAAACCGCTAATCAGAAGATTGAAAGCAATTTAAGCTTTATTTACGAACTGATTATTCCGGAAGAAATATTCCTTGATATTCGAAACTTATATGGTAGTATTAATCTGCAACAATTAACAGGCACTAAAGAAATACACATTTCATTTGGTCGTCTTGAACTGGAAAACATCTCCGGAAAAACCAATATACAACTGAAATACAGCGATATTAGTACAAACAACATCGCCGGTCAGTTAACAGGTTCTCTATCAAAATCGAATGTATTGATAAATAATTGTGAAGCTAATGTATCACTAAATATGAGTTATGGTACGCTAAACGCATCTCTATTGAACAACTGCAAAAACTTTAGAATAAACGGAGAACGTGCCGAAATTCAAATACAAACACCTGATAAAGAATATAATATGGATGTCAAAACCAGCTTTAACAAACTATTTATTTTTGATGAAAACCACGACCAGCAATTTCGGAGCACTAACAAAAATTTTACAAAAAACATATATATCAGAACAAGCTATAGTCCTATAAAAATACATTTAAAATGATTCAACCCACTAAATTTCTTAAACCCGCATTCACATACATTGTTTTGCTGATTTGCAATTATACAATGGCTGGAGACTTTGAAGATAGCCGTTACAATCATCGAATAGTGTCGGTAAATACCGGTTATACCTTTTCAGGGTCAGGCGACTGCTGGGGGATAAACAATGGTTTTTCGCATCTTAAAACACTTTCACCATGGTTTTTTCACCGCGAAAGTGCAGAAGGATGGATAATTAACGGCAATAGCTGGATTAATGGCGGATATGAAAACCAGACAGGATTGAACCTAACTGCCGAAATTGGAATCGTACCATTTAAAAGTGGGGAACGAACTTTTTATCTGGCAGGTGGTGCAGCATTAGGCTATATATCAAACATATCGCCTAATTCGGGCTATCATTTCAATTATACATTCAATGGAGATGTACAATCCTTAAACTGGATAAACTATGATCATGAATTTCATCTTACGCCGGGCATTACCTTATCGGCAGGATATATCACCAAAGTAAATTCAAGGATTTACTTAAATATTCGTGCACAAACAACTGCATTTAATTCGGGTAATATAGTGTCAACACTATCGGTAGGAATTGGCATAAACGCATTAAACAAATAACAAACTATATGAAAAGAAATTTATTATTACTGAAAATCACATTTACACTTTTGGTTTTAAACAATATAGTAATATCTGCTCAACAGGATACAATTGTAGTGGAGAGTTTAGCTGCTGACAAAAATGATTATTACAAACTGAAGTATGAGACACTTGACATGTTTTTGCGTGACGAAACACGACTTTTCAAATTTGCAGTATCGCCATTTAAGCCCAACGAAAGATATGACTTCAGTATCATTTTATCACAATTAGGTTATGAGAGCAAATTATCTAAAAACTGGACTGTTGTTGCTGAGCTGAATCAGGAATTTATGCTTTTGAAAGATGGCGTTGTATTTATCAACTCCTTTGATCCGGGCGTTCGAAACTATTTTTTAAAATCCCGACAAATTGAAAAAGGAGTAAGTGGAAACAATTGCAACGGAGTATATACAGGAATAAAAGCCTCAAACTTATTAAGAGCTACCAAAACAATAATTGACAGCTCTAACGACACATACGTAGGATTTTACATTATACCTGAACTGAATTTAGGTATTCAACAGCGAATATACAATCTGTTTTATGTAGATGCAAATGTATTTGTCAATTACGATACTGCAACAAACGAGCCTGGTTTCGGGCTAAAAGTTTTAGTTGGACTTGCCATAAATGTCGGCGAATAATAAATTTAAATGAAATAAAAATGAAACTAAAATTATTTATCATCATACTATCTGTCATCTCGCTTAGCTCATGTTACGAAGATGATTTATATCCTGCTCCGAATTTTTCCACCACAGGTTTTGTTCCCGGGTTTAAATGGGTTCTCGATGCCACAGGCTCTGTATCTATAAATGGTCAAAACCTGCAGTACCGCTGGGATTACGATGAAGATCAATCGCAATTTGACACTCCGTGGTTAACAAATCCGGTCTTTATTGCCGATGGCAAATCAAAAACCAATTACATCAAAATTGTAACCCTTGAGGTAAAAAATGAAGATGGATTAATCAATCAGGTTTGCAAAGAAGTACACAGAAGTGAATTTGTGTATAGTTTCAGACATGATACAATACAAATTCAATCGCAAACCATAATTTACAATTCATATTCCTGGAAAAACTCAGATAATATAGATCAATTTTGGTGGACACGTAAAAACATGATGTCAGGTAGCTCTGACAATATTTACAACGCAAAAGACTCACTTGATAATGGGTCTTATTTTGCTTGGAATGAGGCTCAGGCTTTTAGCATACCCAATATTGATTTAAAACTGGCAACCAAACAACACTGGGACGGATTAATCACACTTTTTTATGGCAATGAGCTTGCTGGTTATAATTTACAGGTAGATAATGTATATGGAATGGGATTAGGACTCTTTGGATATTGCGAACAAAATGAGATAAAGGAAAATGGAGAAAAAGGATATTACTGGACTGCAACAGAGGTGGATAATGATCATGCATGGGCACTGGAAATTACAAAAAACTCTGATGAGGTACGGTTTGTTTCTTTACCTAAATCCTATCAATGTAAAGTCAGATTGGTTCAACCATTGCCTTTTATACTTTGACTAAAAAATAAAAATGATCTTTATGAAAAAAACAATATTATCACTACTCCTTCTTGCATCTATTTCAGTTTTTTCGCAGGCAACAAAAGAGTTTTATGGAAAACTGAACTATGCGTTTGTTCCGCACAACATGCTAAACGGAGCCGGCTATACAATTGGTTATGAATGGAACACTCAAAGTCCTGTATCGTACAAAATTGAAACAGGTATGCTTGCCGTCAACAGAGTACGTGAAATGAATGAAACATTTGGTGACCTACGCATGAAAGATTTATATTACAATCTGGCACAAATGAATCTGGCAATAATCCCCACATGGAATGTTGTTTCTGCTAATCGGTTAGAACTTTCGGCAGGTCTTGGTTTCTCATGTGCATATCAGAGCAGAATATACACCCTTTCGCACTATGAATACTTACGCAATATACAGAGTGATTTATGGAATACTGTTATGAATGTAGATGCAAGCAGTGCTTTTTATGCCGGGGTCATTACATCAGTTGATGTAAAATATCTGGTATCCAATCGCTGGCAAATTAATTTATCAACACAATACCAAAATTATTTTAAAGGTGAATCTGTTATACTGGCAGGTATAGGTGCGAGATACAAATTCTGAGAACATCTAAACAGTACAAACACCTTAGCATTTAGACATTTAAGTTTTACAAATATCGAAAATCGTCTGCAAGCAGGTAATAAAAAAAGGAGTCATCGATCCGACAACTCCTTTTTTCAGCAATTCATTTTCTGTAAATTTATTTCACTGTAATACTGTTGAGCAGATCAAGTTTGCCTTCGTCAACAAGTTTCACAATCAACTCTCCGAAAAGCGTATTCTGCCATGCAAACCATGCACGTGTAAAGTTTTTTGGATCGTCTTTGTGGAACGATTCGTGCATAAAACCTGTACCGGCATCAGTAGTCATAAGCATTTCGATACAAGCTTTAATTTCAGCATCGTCCTGACTTGTAAAGGCTTTCATCATAATACTCATAGGCCAAACCATGTCGTAACCAATGTGCGGACCACCAATTCCTTCGCCGGCTTTACCTTTGAAGAAGTAAGGATTATCGGTGCTCCAAACATATTTACGTGTATTCTGATAGATAGGATCATTTACACTCACATCGCCCAGATAAGGCATTGCTAATAAACTTGGCACATTGGCATCGTCCATAAAAAGCTGATTGCCAAAACCATCAACCTCGTAAGCATAAATAGTTCCGTATTTCGGGTGGTTGAATGTAGCATATTTCTGCAAAGCAGTTTCTACTTCTTCGGCAAGTGCAGTACATTCAGCAGCCAGTTTTTCATCTTTATTTACCGAATTCAGAATTTCAGCAGCCTTGCGGAGCGAAGTCACAGCAAAAAAGTTAGAAGGAATAAGGAACTGGAAAGTTGTAGCATCGTCAGAAGGACGGAAAGCAGACGCAATCAGACCAACAGGATTTACGGGATGTCCCTTGCCACCATTGGACATAGTATCGAGCTGACGTTCGGTTTTGCGCTGGAACACATAAGGACCATGACCGTCTTTCTTTTGCTGTTCTTTGAATGTTTGCAAAGTAAGTTTAATGGAGCTCAACCACTGTTCGCCAAATACAGAAGCATCTCCGGTTTCTTTCCAATATTCGTGAGCCAAACGAATCACATAACAATGTGAATCGATTTCCCATTTGCGTTCATGCAATTCGGGTTTCATATCGGTCATATCACTCATCCAGTTATGATCGGGATTCGGATCGTGCGGATCGAGAAAAGCATTGGCATATGGATCAATATTGATACATTTGAATTGTCGCAAAATAACACCCCGAAGCATGCTTTTAAGTTTTGGATCCTGATTTGCCAAATCGAGATATGGCCAAACCTGTGCACCTGAGTCGCGCAACCACATGGCGTGAATATCGCCTGTATAAACCAGCGAATCATCTTCGCCATTGGCACTGTAATAACGCACAGTAGTATCGATGGTATTTGGATAACAGTTTTCGAACATCCAGGCCAGACGCGGATTTTTCAATACTTTTTTGATAGCAATAATTTTATCGTCCACTGCTTTCGACACAAAAAGACGGCTTTCAGGTTTGGGACGCTGCGACACATATACCTGTGTGTTATCGGCCACAATCGTTTTTGCGGCTTTTTTCGAGCGCGTCGATTTTTTCGAACTTTGTACGCCAGCCTGCGCCGTAAGTACAAAAGCACTCATAACCATAATGGTCATACATTTTTTAATCATGTGAGAAGGTGTTTTCATAAAATATTATTTGAAGTGTTTATTTTAATTCGGGCATTCGGGCATACATTTCAGCCATGGCAAACTGTGTGAGTAACCATTTCGATTTATCTTTGGTTTGTCCGCTCCAGTCGCTGTTAAACAGACCGTTTTGTTCTCTCATATTTTTCCATGCAAAATTCAGATTCTTATCAAAATCCTGCAAATAAGTTTTGTTTTTATCCAAATGATACAGTTCTACAAATCCACGAAACATAATGGCTGTAAACCAGATATCGCCCTTTTTGAGGATTTTCATTTTGCTGCCATCAGCAGCACTGAAATCTTCGAAAAAATAATTGTGCGCCGATTGTGCTATATTTTGCGCATCCACCAGATATTCCTTTTTGTCTGTGAGTTTATACAACAATGCTGCCGCCTGTAACATTTGTCCGCTGTTGTAAGCATATTTTCGTTTCTGAATGCGACCATTCAGCCCGATATTGTCGAAATACAAATAATCATTTTTATCCTGAAGCGTATTTTTGGTCCATTCGTAAAGGGCTTTTCCCTGTTTGAAATAGCTGCTATCCTTAGTAGCTTCGAACAATTTCAGCGCATAAACCGCTCCCGGAGCATTCGAGCAGGTGTTTTTACTTTTCTTCGATTGCTCGCACCAGTAAATACCACCACCGAGTTTTTCATCTGTTCCACTTTCGATAAATTTCCAGATAAGCTTGGCCTTTTCGAGATATTCAGCTTTTGAAGTATGCAAATATAACTCTGTAAAATCTATTCCCAGCCACACATTATCGTCGTAGAAACGATCGGATGGCGGTGCATCGTTGATATACGAAGCATAAGCAAAAGGCGACCGGATAGTATCGAAATAATGTGCCAGTCCGGGCAAAACCTTTGCTGTAAGATAACTTTCCACACCCTTCGTTTTTTTATGCATCATAATAGCACTTACAGCCGACAAACTACCTGAATAAGGCCACAGAAATGAATAAGGATTCGGTTTGGCCTGATCCTGATTGTCGAGATAAGTGGCTGCATAATCGCTATTGAAAGGAAAAGTTTCTCTCAAAAGCGTGGTATTTTGCACGCTGTAATAGCGATAAACAGAATCAAGTGTGGATTGTGCTTTCGCAATGTTCGACAATTCAACTTTACGAGCAGCACCACAGCCTGTTGTTATCAGCACTAATAATAATGCAAAAGAAATGTGTTTCATGTAGATCGATTATAAACTTTATTTTGATAATTAGATTTTGCAAATACAATATGCACCGCGAAATTCACCGGAGTAAAACCAACAGTAATCTCAAGGTTAATACAGTTTGATGACCCGAAGGTCACACTGAATCTACATTCCTTATATCATTTTAAGAGTTATTTGCTTTTCGGCCATTTTCGCCAAACTCTTTGGGTGAAACGCCGTAAAACTCACGGAAAGTATTCGAAAAATGCGACAAATTACTGAATCCGAGTGCATAAGCCACTTCCGACACTGTAAGTTTCTGATTCGAAAGCAACTCGGCTGCCTGACGCAAACGTATGGTGCGAATAAAATCGCGCGCCGACTGATTGGTCAGCTCCTTGAGTTTGCGGTGCATATGCACACGGCTCATACCCACACCTTCGGCTAGCATTTCCACATTCAAATCAGGATTATCGATATTCTGATTAATAATGCGGGTAATTTTTTCGAGTAAAATCTGATCCGACGATTTCAAAACCACCTGCTTAATCAGCGGAATGTTCGGATTGGTCTGATCGCCACGTTTCAGTTCGAGACGTTCTCTGTTTTCAAGAATATTGGCAACCCGCTTACGCAAAAGTTCCAGGTTGAAAGGCTTGGCCACATAAGCATCGGCTCCGATATCGAATCCTTCTGCTTTATCCTCATCGCTCGAACGGGCTGTGAGCAGGATGATCGGAATATGATTGATATTTACGTTCGATTTCAGTTTTTTACAAAGCGTAATACCGTCCATTTCGGGCATCATCACGTCGCAGATCACCAGATCAGGCTTTTCCTTCAGAATAAAATCAAGCGCTTCCCTGCCGTTTGTACATTCGCTGATACGGTATGTATCAGACAATTCACCGCTCAGGTAATGACGAATATCGCTCTCGTCCTCCACAATCAACACACGGTATTTTGTTCGTGGTCGTATATTATACTGCGGATTAATTTCATCCTGCTCATCGAGTTGAATAATCTCTGTAATTTTATGTGGCAATGGCTCTATTTGTGTTTCAAGTTCTGCAGCCGGAATATGATCGCTACCCAACGGAAGACGAATGATAAACTCCGAACCCTGGCCATCATGACGATTGCGCGCGAAGATTTTACCATGCATAAGTTCCACCAACGTTCGGGCAAGATGAAGTCCGATACCCGTACCAAAGTTCACATTCATTTGCGTATGATCGACCTGATAAAAACGCTCGAAAATCTTCTCAATGTTATCTTCATGAATACCTGAGCCCGTATCGCTCACATTGATTTCGCAATATTGACTAAGCGGGCCATAAATATCAGCATCGGTTCCGGTAGCAAGTTTTATCACAATACCACCATTCTCGGGAGTGAATTTAAATGCATTTGAAAGGATATTAACCAACACTTTGTCAAAATTATTCAAATCGATCCACACCGGTAAATGAGGCATTTCATGAATAAATCCAAAACTGATATTCCGCTTTTTAGCCTGATAATCGAAAGTCGTCATCAGGTCGTCGATAAAGCCCACCATATCGGTTTCGCGCATTTTCACAAACATCAAACCTTTGTCGATTTTACGGATATCGAGCATTTGATTAATCAGTCGTAAAATTCGCTGTGCATTTCGATACATCAATTGATAAACCTGCAGTTTTGCCGGATCGGGATTTTCAGTCAGCAGTTTTTCGAGTGGACTGATAATCAGCGTCATTGGCGTGCGTATTTCATGCGAAATATTAATAAAAAACTGTAGTTTTCCTTCGTTTACCTGTTCGATATGTTCGCGCCTCAGCATTTCCTGTTTGTGTTGTAAACGCTCAGTGATAAAGCGGTAAACACCCCAGAGCAAAGCCACAAAAAGCAGGAAGTAAATCAGTTTGGCAAACCAGCTGAGATACCATGGTGGATAAATAATGATGCTCAGCACTTTTTCTTCCGACTCGCTGTTGTCAACCACTGCTTTTATTCTGAGCTTGTATTGCCCGTAACCTAGATTCGTAAAACTGATACGACTTGTTCCCTGTTCGGTAGTTATCCACTGATCGTTAAGACCTTCCATACGATAACGGTAATAAACGCGACCCGGTGCACCAAAATCGAAAGTTGAAAATTCGAAGCTGAACATATTGTCCTTGTGGCTCAGGCGAATTTTTTCGGTATCGATGATAAATTTGTCTGTAATCACAAAACGTCCTGATTTTTGTCCCTGCACCACGGGTTTATCGAACACATACAAGCCAGTAAGCTGCACTTTGATAGGTGCACGGCGATTCACTATTTGCGAAGGATAAAAAGCACTCACGCCCCCTACTCCACCAAAGATCAACTCTCCATCCTCCGATTTGAAAGCTGCTCCCATCGAAAACTCATTGCCCTGAAGTCCGTCGTAAGCATAATAGTTCAGAAAACGGTTTTCGGTTTTTACAAACTGAGCGACTCCGGTGTGTGTACTGATCCATAGATTCGATTTTTCATCTTCGAGAATGCCACAAATTACATTTCCGGGAAGTCCTTCATTGATCGTATAATGTGTCGAAACATTTTTTTTCATATCGAATGCGGCCAGACCCTCTGTAGTTCCAAACCACATTTTTCCCTGTTTATCGCGGGCAACTGCATACACGATATTCCCGGGTAAAATGCCTCCTTTTATACGGTAAGTGGTAATTTTATCGTTTCTCAAATCGATACTGCTCACACCGCCATAAGTTCCTACCCACATAAGGCTATCGCCATCGTTGCGCAAAGTATTTACCCAGTTGTTTGCAATTCCCGATGAGTCTTCTTCATGAAAAAGATATTGTTTTACATATTTCTGAAGCGATTTGTCAAACACCAATACACCTGCACCATTTGTTCCCACCCAGATATCATTTTTCGTTCCCGCTGCCAGCGTCATTGCTCTGCCAGCCGAAGTATGATACTGAAAACCAGAAAGCTGATCCCTGAAACTTCTGGTGCGACCCGAACGTTTATCGAAAAAAACCAAACCATCGAGGTACGAAGCCAACCACAAAGAACCCGGGCCATCGTTAAGAATGCCCATTACTGTGCCCGAAACACCATTAGGCGAAGTTTTCAGATCATAATGTAATGATTTACCCTGAGGATCAATGGCATAAAGTCCATCATTGTCGGTTCCCACCCAAAGCAACTGATTTTCATCACGCAAAACCGACATCACACAACTTGATCCAATCACATTCTGATAATATGATTTTGCTCCCCAGTAACGGAATTTATTCGGATGATTGGGCGCAAGAAACACTCCTTTCTGAAAAAGTCCGGTCCACAAATTATGATTTTTATCCGTAAACAATACGTGAATCTTTGTTTTCGAAAAGTCGAATTGCGCATTCTGAATTCTGTAATCATCGAGCTTGCCCGAATTGCGGTTGAGATACATGATACCGCGACCATCGGTACCCACCAGCAAACCCCGTTGTTTATCAAAAAGCAAACTTTTCACCGGCAGCACCACTTCCGGATTGCGGTAAGGCACTGATACAAACTTTTGTGTGGTTTTGTCGAAACGAAAAAGCCCGCCTGTAAGCGTTCCAACAAAGATACTTCCTTCTGTATCCTCTACAATATCTGAAATTTGATTGCTGCCAATGGAAACCGGCGCTCTGAAAGTTTCGATTTGCATATTCTGCATATTGATACGATTCAGACCCTGATTCTCGGAAGCTACCCATAGAAAACCTTCGCTGTCGCGGAATATTTTCACCAGATAACGGCTGCACAAATGCGGAAACAGGTTTTCATCCACAGTAAAAGCGCTGAAATCTTTGTTAGGCCGAATGATAGCACCTCCTGAGGTGGAAATCCAGATTTCGCCTTCAGGCGTTTCGACCACCGAAGTAATATGCGGCTCCACAATCTGGTTACGGAAATAAACAGGAATTTCGGTAAAGCTATCAGTACCCCGATCGTAACGCATCAGGCCATTGATACAACCGACCCAAAACCGTCCTTTGCTATCTTCGAAAACAGTTCGTACGTAATTGTTTTTCAGCGTTCCTGTCTCATTTCGTCTGTTACGGTACACATTAAAACGCACACCGTCGTAACGGTTAAGTCCATCCTCGGTAGCTATCCATATAAAATTACGGCTATCCTGATAAATATCATTGATCAGGCTGTTGGAGAGTACATTATCGGTGGAATAAAATGAACCCGTCTGAGCAGGCAATCCCTCTGAAAAAAGAAAGGAAATAAAACAGGTAAGGAATAATATATTGAATTTGCGCATGATTTTCACAACTGTAATACTGATATCAGTTTTAGAATAAGGATAATGACTACAAAAATAAGAAAATTAAGCGTATAATAAACATGATAAAAAATTGCCCGAAAACACGATGTCACATAAATAAGTACAAATTGACATGCAATCGTACAATAAGATCTGCAAAGCCATTGTGAAAATATTTGTACATTTGTGAGATTAAAAAACTGAAATCACATTGTTTTAAAGCCAATTATGACAGCAATGAAAAAACTCTTTTTTGCCCTTATTCTTTTACTGAATTGTACAGGAATTCTCGTGGCTCAATCTTCGCATTCTTTTTATTTTGACCAGCCTGCAGCCTTTTTTGAAGAAACTTTTGTACTCGGGAACGGCAAAACGGGAGCTACAGTTTTCGGACGCACCGACCGGGAAATAATTTATCTCAACGATGCCACATTGTGGAGCGGCGAACCTGTAAATGCCAATATGAATCCACAGGCGCACACTTTTATCCCCGAAATACGCGAGGCACTGCGCAACGAAAACTATCCTCTGGCCGAAAAGTTACAACGAAAAGTGCAGGGTACCTTCTCGCAATCCTACGCACCGTTGGGTACTGCTTACATACATTTCGATCATAAAAATATAAGCAACTATCGCCGCGAAATAAATCTTCGTGAAGCCATTGCCACTGTAGATTACAATGCTGACGGAATAAAATTCAGCCGTTCGTATTACGTTTCTTACCCCGACAAGGTTGTGGTTATCAAACTCAATGCATCGCAAAAGGGAAGTCTGAACTTCAGTCTGAACTTCGACAGTCAGCTTCGTCATGAAGTGTCGGTGAAGCAAAAAACGCTTTTTGTCAACGGACAAACGCCTTACAAAATTGAGCCGAACTATCGCAGAAACGTGAAAGAGCCGGTGTTGTACGATGCCAAACGCGGAACACGCTTTTCCACTCAAATGAAAATTAAAAACACAGATGGAAAAATATCGGTTACCGACAGCAGTCTGGTGCTGAAGAATGCCTCCGAAGCTATTATTTACATTTCGGTGGAAACCAGTTTCAACGGATTCGACCGCAACCCAATGACCGAAGGAAAAGATGCCCGGAAGATTGCGGCTACACAACTGAAAAAAGCTTTTGCGCAAAAAGAAACAAAAATCCGCAAGCGCCACACCGACGATTTCGGACAGTTTTACAATCGTGTAAGTCTTTCGCTTGGCAAAAGCAATGCGCCCGACCTGCCCATCAACGAGCGCCTGAAACGCTATGCATTGGGTAAAGAAGATAAAAACCTGGAAATTCTGTATTTCAATTTCGGTCGTTACCTGCTCATTTCTTCGTCGCGAACTCCTGCGGTTCCGGCCAACCTGCAGGGCATCTGGAATCCTTACATTCGTCCGCCCTGGAGCAGCAATTACACCACCAACATCAATGCAGAGGAAAATTACTGGCCTGCCGAAACAGCAAATCTCAGCGAAATGCATCAACCTTTGCTTGGTTTTATCGAAAATCTGTCGAAAACAGGCGCCATCACTGCACGCAATTTCTACGGTACACGTGGTTGGGTTTGCGCACACAATTCCGATATCTGGGCCATGACCAATCCTGTGGGCGATTTTGGCGATGGCGATCCTTCTTGGGCCAACTGGAACATGGCAGGCGTATGGCTGAGCACACATTTGTGGGAACATTTTTTATTTTCCGGCGATAAAGATTTCCTGAAAAACAAAGCCTACCCGCTTATGAAAGGCGCTGCTCAGTTTTGTCTCGACTGGCTTGTGGAAGATAAAAATGGATTCCTCATTACTTCACCGTCCACTTCGCCCGAGAACCGCTACAAAACGCCCGAAGGTTTCAAAGGTGCGACTTTGTATGGTGCAACCGCCGACCTTGCCATGATGCGCGAACTTTTTGCTCAAACCATTGAAGCTGCCAATGAACTTGGACTCGACAAATCGTTCAGCGATTCGCTCAGCAGCGCACTGAAACGTTTTTATCCTTATCAAATAAGTAAAAATGGTCATCTGCAGGAATGGTATCACGACTGGGAAGATGAAGATCCGCGCCACCGTCATCAGACACATTTGTTTGGTCTGCATCCGGGACAACACATCACACCCGAAAAAACGCCCGACCTCGCAGCTGCAAGCAGAAAAACACTCGAAGTAAAAGGCGACGAAACCACTGGCTGGAGCAAAGGCTGGCGCATCAACCTCTGGGCGCGACTCTGGGACGGCAACCGAGCTTACAAAATGTACCGAGAACTGCTTCGGTATGTCGACCCGGACGGCTACAAAGGAGTTGACAAACGCAGTGGTGGTGGCACTTATCCTAATCTTTTCGATGCACATCCACCTTTCCAGATAGATGGAAACTTTGGTGGCACTGCAGCTGTCATCGAAATGCTGTTGCAATCCACCCGCAACGAAATACGTTTGCTTCCTGCACTGCCGATGGCCTGGAACGAAGGTCAAATATCGGGCATCAAAGCGCGTGGAAACTTTGAAGTGACAATCCTGTGGAGCGAAAACAGATTGAAAACTGCCAGTATAAAATCACTGAACGGAAACCGCTGCCGCTTGATAACCACTACAGCCATTGAAGTGGAAGGAATCAATGCGACTTCTGAGAAAAATGAATCAGGTTTTTATGTGACTGAATTCGACACCAAAAGCGGAGAAAGCTATCAGATTAAGGCCATTGACAATAAGCGATATTATGTTTTTTCGTATTTCAAAAACAATAGTCGCGATGGACTGCACCTGGCCGGAAGCACTGACGGTTTAAACTGGGAAGTATTCAAAAATGACTCTTCGTTTCTGACGCCACAGGTGGCCAATGACAGATTGATGCGCGATCCCTGCATTATTCGGGGAGCAGATGGACTTTTTCACATGGTGTGGACGGTCAGCTGGACCGACAAAGGTATTGGTTATGCAAGCTCACCCGACCTGATCAACTGGTCGGAACAAAAATACCTGCCCGTAATGGCTCACGAGGCCGGTGCCCGTAACAGTTGGGCTCCCGAAATTACCTACGATCCGTGGTCGCAAAACTACATGATTTACTGGGCAACCACCATTACCGGACTTTTCCCCGAAACGCAAACCGAACACGAAAGTGGTCTGAATCACCGCATGTATTATGTGACCACCCGCGATTTCAAAACTTTCAGCGAAACCAGACTCCTCTATGATCCGGGATTTAATGTCATAGATGCTACTATTTTGCACGACGGCCAGCGTTGGGTGATGTTTCTGAAAGATGAGACACGCGAACCTGTGCAGAAAAATCTGAAAATTGCATACGCCGACGAAGTCACAGGCCCTTACAGCAAAGCAGGAAAACCGATTACGGGCAATTTCTGGGTCGAAGGTCCAACAGCATTGAAACGAGGCAATGAGTGGATAGTGTATTTCGACCGTTACCGCGACCATCGCTACGGTGCCATAAAATCCACTGATCTGGAAACCTGGACGGACATTTCGGACAAAATAAAATTACCCCGCGGCATTCGTCACGGATCTATTTTCGAAGTAAGCGAAAAGGAATATTTGCGGCTAAAAAGCCTGAAACAGTGATCAAATAAGATGAAGCGCACAAACAGTAACGCAGTAAACCGGATTTCCTACTATGGTCGATGATTATTGTTTTTTGGACTTATTTTATCCGTATAATTGACAAAATGTGATTTAATTTGCATACTGAACTTAAATGCTCGTGCAAATGAATCACATTTTACTTTTTTATACACACATCAACCCTTTGGAATTGACATCTTCACGCCTCTGCCGGTAAATATTATTACTGCAGAAACATTTCTCAATTTTCAATTCCCCCAACCATCACATTAAATTCATCGTAAACCTGTATATTCCAAAATCAATCATAATCAAATGAAAAAGCATTTCCTTATTTCTGTACTTCTTCTTCAGTTCGTTGCATTGCATACTTTCGGGCAGGTTATCTGGCCCGAAAATCAGAAATTACCTTCATTTCCTGACGTTTCGCCAACAATGGATTTCATTTATATGAATGGTTCGGTTGCTCCTTTCACACGTAACTGGAAATGGCAGGCCGAAGCTGTGGAAACCACACACGCCACAGGTCGCGCTGAAACCGATGGTTGGATTTGCGCACCCGCAACCGACGCTGCAAATCAGTATATGCTCGTCAGTGCAGCCGACAACACTGTGACTATGGGTGAAAACGTGGCTGAATTTCGTTTGCGCATCGACAATAACTCGCAGGACGACAATGTAGTGGCCGTACTCGATGTACGCAACATTACCACCAACAAAGTATTAGTAAGTAAAAGTGTAACGCGCAAGGAATTTACAGCAGCAGGAAGCTATGTAAGTATAAAAATGAACTTTATGATGCCCGCCGATAGTCAGCATGTGGAAATGCGCGTACTCTGGAAAGGGAATGCAACCCTCAAAGCCGATTGGGTGGAAATATCTCAGGACAATGCCGGAGCCGAACAATATTTGTTTTCGACCATGAAAGGCATTGTAAACAAAACCAAACCACGTATATTTTCGTACGATGGCGATGCTTTTGCCGAAGGTCCTTTTACATGGATGCAATCGCTCGGTCTGCGCTGGGTGGAACAGTCGAGTGGTTGGGTGGTTCTGAATAAATACCGGAAAGAAATTTCGGGGCTTATTATTTATGACCCGACTCAGATTCACACCGTCAATCTGGCCACAACCCTGGCCAAAGATCTGAATGCGGTAGTAGCAGCTCCTTCGCTTATTACGCGCCTCACATCTACTTTCGGATTCCCTATTCTGCTCGATTTGCGCGGCAAATACACAAGTAAACTTCAGGTTTATCAGGATTTATTCGACAATCACTGGAACAACACCGACAAACGATTGCTGATTGGATTGAACCCGAATGTACACAAAGGATCATTGCGCGAATATGCCGCAGGGATTGGCACAGCTGTTATCTGGCTCGATCCGGATATCACATCCGAAAGCTCATTGCTCAACAGATTTCTCTCGTCGATGCCCGCCGGAGCTAATTATATGGGCTGGTGGCCCGAAGAGCAGCCCGGTGTGATGCGTGGTTCGCTATATGGCATTCCAACTATTCCGAGCGATTTCTGCTCAAATCTCACTGTTCACAGTGGTACTTCACGTACTATTAATATCAAGCCAATTCCTGCAAAACCTGCATTGGAAAATAAAATATATGTGGCTTTTATCCTGAGCGATGGCGATAATCTTCAGTACATTGAGCACTTAATGCGAAAACTCTGGAATAATCCCGACAGAGGTTCTGTGCCAATGGGCTGGACTATTTCACCCGCCATGGTCGATGCCATGCCCGGTGCGCTCAACTATCTGCACAAATCGTCGACCGACAACGACAATCTTGTTTCCGGACCTTCGGGACTCGGATATACTTATCCGAATTACTGGACTTCACAGTCGATTCTCAGTAAGTATATCAGTGCTACGGAAGCCTACAACAAGGCAGCCGGACTTCGTGTGGTGACTGTATGGAACACCATTACCGGAGGAATCAATCAAACAGTGGGACAAAACTATGCTAACAACGCTCCTACTCTGCTTGGTATGACCGCACAAAACACCGGAGGTCCGCTTTCGGTTTACAATGTGTCGTTGCCCGGAATGCCACTATCCTGTAATTATTGCAGTGGCGAGCAAGCCATGAAGGATCATATTGCAAGTGCCAGCTCAGGCTGGAACAAAACCTCGCCCCGTTTTGTGATTATTCAGGCAGCACCATGGGGAGGTGTGACACCCACAAGTTTCAAAAACGTAAAAAACTCTCTGGGTTCAGATTACAGTGTCGTTCGTCCCGATCATTTGTTTATGCTTATGCGCGAGGCCAATAAACTCACCGTAAATCCCGGTGGAATTGAAGGTAGCGGCGATGGTTTGGCAGGCACTTATTTCAACGGTACTAACTTCGAGACAGAAGTGCTTACCCGCAACGATAGCGAAGTAAATTTCAACTGGGCCGAAAGTGCACCTGCCGAAAACATAAATACCGATGGATTTTCGGTTCGCTGGACAGGGTCTGTGCAACCACGTTATTCGGGCACTTACACTTTCTACACTACCAGCGACAACGGATCACGTCTTTGGATTAACGATCAATTGCTTATCGACAGGTGGACTACCAACACAGGAAGCACCTACAGCGCCACAATCGCCCTCGAAGCAGGTCAGAAGTACAATATCAAACTTGAATATTTTGATAACACAGGCAACGCAAAATGTATTCTGGAATGGGCAAGCGGCATGCAGGCCCGCGAAATCATTCCCAAAAGTCAGTTGTACACTGAGGTTACATCGCTCGGGAAACCCAATCATTATCAAAGTTCCGACGTGTTTATTTCACCAAACCCGGTAGTGGGCGGCAAACTGAATATCACTTCCGCACATGTTATCGACAATAATGCGTCTGTTACATTGTTCGACCTTTGCGGAAAAGCCGTACTTCATTCAGCACTTCCGGCTTCGGGCGTGGTGAATATCGGTACACTTACAAGAGGTACATATGTGGCTTCCATTGTGATAAACAGTTTTAAATACAACAAAAAAATTCTGGTTCAATAGCAGTTTTCGTTTCGTTTTCATATCAAATGCCATTCTCGCAGTTTTCGGATCAAAGTTATCAATGATCCGGCTGCGGGAATGGCATTTTCACATCACTCTTTGCCGTGCGGATAAGCTTTCGGGAAAAATATCAACAATTCATGTTTCGGAAAGAAGTCTTTTTGACTTAATTTTGCAGCATGAATCAGCTACTGTATTTTTTCAACCCGGAGCACGATCTGGCGCTGGCCAACAACGATCCTAATTTTGTGCCACCACAATCGGCCATGACACTTGCCCGTGACCTCGAAATGCTCCCTGTCTGGTATGCAAAACCGGGTAGCAAAGTACTCTGCAGGAATACTCACACAGAATGGCTCACCGGAATGCAAAGTCTGTTTCCGGACTTACAACACATTGATACTGTTGGTACAGAAAGCTCTTTTTCATTCAGCGCAGCCGAACCCTGGGGCTGGGATCCGGCCGTTTTGAAACAATTAGCATCCATCAATAGTCAGTCAAATCCCGACCTGTTAGTCGCAAAGGAAAAGCTACTGAAAATACGCGAACTTTCGCACCGCCGAACAGCTGTACTTGCCCTGAAATATCTGAACAGCATTGGAGTTTCGGCAACTCCGGCTCTAGCTGTGGAAATAAAAAGCGAAAAGGAACTCGATCTGTTTTTAAAAAACAATAAATCTGTTGTGTTTAAAGCTCCATGGTCAGGAAGCGGAAAGGGTCTGAGCTGGGCCCGCCACAATCCGACCGAAAGTCACAAAGGCTGGTGCAGGCGGATTATTCAAAAACAGGGCAGCGTAATGGCTGAACAAATATATGAGGTAAAGCAGAATTTTGCGATGTTGTTCTGCATGGAGAAAGGCATATGCCGTTTCGGAGGCTATTCACTCTTCGAAACAGAAAAAGGCATTTACCGCCGCAATATCCTTCTGAGCAACCACGACACCGAACAGTATCTTATAAATTCAGGTATTCCGGCAGATTTACTCCTGAATGTAAAACTGGGACTTTTACAATTCTGCCAGACGAACATTGCCCCTTTCTACGAGGGTGTGACAGGCATCGACATGTTTGTGTATAGCGAAAACGGAATCACAAAACTGCATCCCTGCGTGGAAATAAACCTCAGAACAACCATGGGATATGTAGCCCGCATTTTCACCGACCGCTTCCTTCACTCCCTATCGTCAGGCACATTTTCGGTGGATCACTCTGATACTGAGAACGGATTATGGCAACAGCATTTACAGGACACAGAAACTTATCCGCTGGTCATTGAAAACCAAAAACTCAGAAGTGGCTATTTATCGCTCACCGACATTCAACCTAACTCGCAATATCGTGTTAGCGTATTTATTCATTAAATTCAGAGAAGGAATTCTAGGAGCTTGCCGAACACAGAAAACCCCGGTGTTGTTTATTATAAACACTGATTTTTCTTATATTTGCAACTATGATCAATATCAATCAAATTACACTTTCCTTTCAGGATAAAACCATACTGGATAATTTCTCGGCACAAATCCGGCGCGGAGAGCATGTTTGCTTTTCGGGATCTTCGGGGCGCGGTAAATCGTCGCTGCTCAAAATCATTCAGGCTTACCTTATTCCGGCAAAAGGGGAAATCAGCATCGACGGGCTTACGCTGAACAGATTACAGGTTAAAAACATTAGAAATAAAATGGCCTATGTGCCTCAGAACATTCATTTACCTGTAAAAAACGGTACCGAACTACTCGAAATGCTTGCTAAAAGTCAGCTGAGTGAAAAAGCTGAAATCTTTTGCGAAAAACTGGGTCTGCCCCGCGAAATGCTTTCACGCAGTTTCGACGAAATGAGTGGAGGACAAAAACAACGTATTGTGATAGCTGTTTGTCTGTCGCTCGAACGCGAAATACTGCTACTCGACGAGCCCACAGCCTCACTCGACGACGAAGCCATCGATGCGCTGATCGAATGTATAAAAGGCCTTGAAAACACCACTGTTGTATCGGCTTCGCACAACTCCAAATGGCTCAATGCAGCTGGTAGAGTAATTTCTATTTAAAGAAACATATAGCAGAATAAAAATACCCGTACACCATTTAAAATTGAAGATCACTCAGGGGAATTGAAGATCAATGGATTAATGATTAAAAATTAAATAAAAACTCATTGCATCATACACATTCCTCTTCTTATTCCCCCTTGAGGGGGTTAGGGGGCCGGGTTAAATAATAAACAAATGAAAGAAACCACCGATATAGGATTATGGAATTTGCTGCTGGCTTTTGTCGGAATGGCTATTCCCCTTTTTGTATTTTATTATTTTAAACTGAAAGTCATCAAGGACATGCTTGTAGGCATGATCCGCATGGTTGTACAGCTGTTTCTGGTCGCGGTGTATCTCGAATGGATTTTCAAACTCAACAGTGCCTGGATAAATTCACTTTGGGTGCTGATTATGATTTTCGTCGGTGCAGGAACTGTGTTGCAAAGAGTAAAACTGAACTGGAAAACATTTCTGCTCCCATTTGCGCTGGCAGGCTTTGTCTCCATGCTTATTATCGACAGCTTTTTTATCGGAATCGTTCTGCAACCCGATTATTTCTTCGATGCACGCTACTTTATACCCATCACAGGAATGGTTTTGGGAAATTCGCTGAACCATAACATTGTCGGACTCACGGCATATTTTGGAGGGTTGCAGCAAAAAAAGGAATTGTATTACTTTTTACTCACCAACAGTGGCAGTAAAAGACAGGCACTACTACCTTTTGTGTCCGATGCGCTGCTCAAGGGTCTCAATCCACTGATTGCCACCATGTCTGTCATGGGACTTATTTCCTTACCCGGCATGATGACAGGTCAGATTCTGGGAGGAGCTTCGCCCGCCATTGCCATAAAATATCAGATAATGATTATGCTGGCCATTTTTGTGGGATGCACGCTGACACTGATTTTAAGCATATTATTCTCCGGAAAACAGCTTTTCGACGAATACGGAAATCTGAAACCGGAAATAATCAGAAACTAAAGATATGTTTATATTACCGATAATTATTATTGATTTGTTTTCACCACATAGTACACAGTAGTTCTGAAAACAAATGAAAAGACTAAGAACACATAGGATTATCCCGATATTCGGGATAATTTCAGAGCGATAAAAGTATCGTCAGATACTTTTTCTATGTGAACTAAGTCTTTTTCCTAAATAATTTCTATGTGTGCTATTGTGTTAGAAACATATCATTAAATATTGTAACGAATTTATTTGAAGATTAAGAGCTACAATAACCCAACAAAGCAATTTACTTATAGATGTCGTCTTGACTTTTTATAAACAATATAATTTCGCTCCTAACGGAGCTCTAAAACACTCGACATAAATAGCTCTACCATAATGTCGCTTCTCCGAAGCTAAGAAATTGCTCCGTTAGGAGCATAATTATGGTAGTTATTATTAGTCCTTTGTGCAAAATAGCTCCATAGGAGCGACATTATAAAAAGTCAAAACGAGTTTATTCAACAAAAACAGAACAACTTAACACAAATAATTATGACAAAACTCAAACGCGTTCTGGGACTGAAAGATGCAGTAGCCGTGGGACTTGGAGCTATTATAGGAGCCGGAATATTTGTAGTCACCGGAGTGGCGGCAGGCGTTTCGGGCGCATCGTTTATAGTCGGTTTAATGATTGCCGGCATTGTAGCCTCTTTCAACGGACTTAGCTCGGCACAGTTGGCAGCCGTTTATCCGCAGTCGGGTGGCACTTACGAATACGGCTACCGACTCCTTAATCCATCGGCCGGATTCTCGGCTGGCTGGATGTTTATTCTCAGCAAACTATCGGCAGCTGGCATTGTAGCCATTGGCTTCGGAAGTTATTTCCATCAACTCTTACCCTTTGCCTCGCCTATGACTTATTCCATTGCGGCTGTGGTATTGCTCACGATAGCTAATTTATGGGGAATTCAAAAGGCCGGCATCATCAATATTCTGATTGTCTTTATCACCTTAGCCTCACTTGTGTACTTTGTAGTGGCCGGTATTCCCGACATAAAAGCAGTGAACTTTAAGCCCTTTGCCCCTTTCGGACTCAAAGGAATTGCCGAATCGTCGGCCATATTGTTTTTTGCTTTTACAGGTTACGCGCGTATTGCCACACTGGCCGAAGAAGTAAAAGAGCCCCGCAAAACCATTCCGCGGGCTGTTATCATTACCATTATTGCAGCCATAATACTTTATGCAGCAGTTTCGGTGGTAGCAGTGGGCGTTTTGGGCGCAGCGGGCATGGCCGATAGCAAGTCGCCGCTACAGGAAGCAGCCCGAATAATGAATGCAGGAGGCATAAGCACTATCATTACGCTCGGAGCTTCTACAGCCATGCTGGGTGTGTTGCTCAGTCAGATTCTGGGCATTAGCCGTATGCTACTGGCCATGGGGCGACGAAAAGATTTACCAGCTTTTTTCGAACTGATTCACAGCAAAACCTATGTACCACATTTAGGAATTCTGTTTACAGGTGCTGTGATTCTGCTGATCACCATTTTCGGATCGTTCGAGTTTGTGGTGCGCACAGCCACCTTCACCATTTTGCTTTATTATAGCATAGCCAATGTAGCGGCCATTCGCCAACCACGCGAAGAGCAAATCTATGGAAGAATAATTCCCTGGCTCGGACTGACAGGCTGTGTCGCAATGTCCGTATCGCTGCCCTTTATGGTTATAGTGTATGGCATTTCGCTGCTGGCCATAGGCTTTGTCATTCGCTTCTTCGTAAAACTTACCGACCCATCAGCTATATAAAGCCTTACTGCCTGACTAATTATAGTCATTCACACAGCCATTATACTGTCGGTTTGATACGTACGTATCAAACACTTTGATTCGTACCTGTCAAGCACCTTGATACGTACGTATCAAAGTGACTACTTAGTAGTATGTAGTCAGGCAGAGATGAAGCAGTGGGTGTAACGCATTCGGGAAGTAAAATACGAGAGGGAATAACTAACTAATCTGGTGACTTGTAGTCACCAGATTAGTAGAATAAAGGCATAAAAAAATCCACCAACAAGCAACTTGTGGTGGATTTTCTTTTTCTTATCCAAGAAAACTTTTGAGCAATTTACTTTTCGAAGTTGGTCTCAACTTGCGTATTGCTTTTTCTTTAATTTGTCGTACACGTTCGCGGGTAAGTCCAAACTCGTCTCCGATTTCTTCCAGTGTCATTTCGGTCACTCCGATACCGAAGAATTTCTTCACGATATCGCGTTCTCTGTCCGAAAGTGTATGTGCAAGCACACGTTCAATTTCTTTCGAGAGCGACTCATTGATCAGCGCGCGGTCGGCGTTAGGAGAATCGTCGTTTACCATTACATCGAGCAAACTGTTATCCTCACCTTCCACAAACGGCGCATCCACCGAAATATGGCGACCTGACACTTTCATTGTATCGGCAATTTTGTCTACCGGAATATCAAGTTGCTCAGCCAATTCTTCGGGCGAAGGGCGGCGTTCGTTTTCCTGTTCAAATTTCGAAAACGCCTTGTTGATTTTGTTGAGCGAACCAACCTGATTCAGAGGTAAACGTACGATACGCGATTGTTCGGCCAAAGCCTGAAGAATCGACTGACGAATCCACCACACTGCATACGAAATAAATTTAAATCCGCGTGTTTCGTCGAATTTTTCGGCAGCTTTTATCAGTCCAAGATTACCTTCGTTAATAAGGTCGGGCAAACTTAAGCCCTGATTTTGATACTGTTTGGCCACTGAAACCACAAAACGCAGATTCGCACGGGTAAGTTTTTCGAGTGCAATACGGTCGCCGTTGCGAATGCGCTGCGCCAGTTCCACTTCTTCCTCAACCGTGATAAGATCTTCACGTCCAATCTCTTGCAAATACTTGTCAAGCGATGCACTTTCTCGATTCGTAATCGATTTCGTAATTTTTAATTGTCTCATTTCTTTATAGAAAATTAGCTTGCAAAAGTAGTAATTTTTTTCGAGCCCGGCAAATGTAAAAACACTAATACCTAAAGCGATCCGGGTTTTATATAAATTCGTTTTTTCAGAAATTAAAATAGCTGACCTTATTAATGGCAGTTCCCATATTTACGCCATCGAAGGTTGCTTTATAACTTGCATTATTCCTCAGCGATATAGTTTGCATCAGCGTTCTGTTGCCATTTGTATCTTCGGTTTCAATCTCCACAACAAAGCCTCCTGTGGAGAGCGTATTGTGAAACATGCCCATCTTGGAAGCTCTGAAAATACCATAATCGTTCGACATTTGCTCCGAAGTGGCTATCCATGCTTTTCCTGTCTGATTTCGAAGGGTATAAATAAATGCTTCGCATTCCAAACCCAGTATTTCGCGCTTTTCGCCGGTGGGCTTCAGCTCAATTCTTTTGGCTTTACTCTCGTCGGGAAAAGTAAATCGGGTAGCATTGTACATCGACTCAGTACCTTTTGAGGAGAAGGTCTGCACCACCGATTCGTTTTTCAGATCGAAAACAGTTTCAATATCAGTTTTTCCGGTAATGAGCTTTACACAAAAGTCTTTTCCGCTTTGCTGATAATATATTTCGTAATCGTGACTTTGTTTCAGGCGTCCTTTTTTATCGTAATAATCAACTTTCAAATGATTCACCTTGTCGAACTGATAGGCAGTTTCCCACTTGAGCCCCGGTACTTTCATTTTGGGCAATTCAATTAACTGTGCCTGTAACAAAAACGGCATTACAAAAAGAATAGCAATGAATAAAATTCGCTTCATGATTCGATAGTTTAAAGAACAACAAGCATTTTATTTAAATAAGTAACAGAAATAATATACATTTGATAATGAAACGTCACAAAATGGAAAATGTTTTGCATTCCGGAAAATGAGTTTGTGCAATAATGCTTAAAAAATCAGGGCATCTATCCCGCAACGAACAGATGCCCTGAGCAAATTATTGAGAAAACTATTAGTCGGCCAGATTAATTGCGTAATAGGTTACTTTTCCGTTGGGGTACACTCCGGCCACATTCAACACCTTAAACTGATCGTTAGTGTTTATGGCTGCATCGAGCGCCGATTTCACATCGTCTTCCGAACGAATAGCCTGATTATTGATTTTCACCACAATAAATCCGGGACGAATACCCGCCTGTTGGAATTTACCTTTGCTTACCGAAGCCACTTCGAGACCGTAGCTTAGCCCCAGGCTGTTTTTAGTTTTCGAATTCATCTCTTTAAACTTCACACCGAGTACGTCCACGCTGGTAGCATCGGCCGAAACTACCTCAGTATTTCCCTGGCGGTTTTTAAGTTCGGCTTTCAGAGTCAGCTCTTTGTTATCGCGCAACACGGTCACTTCCACTTTGTCGCCCGGACTGTAACGCCCAATCTGTTCCTGAAGTTCAGATGAAGACTTCACTGCAACTCCATTTACCTTCACAATTACATCTTCTTTTTTGATACCTGCTTTTTCTGCCGCACTGTTTTCCACAATTTCGGCCACAAAAGCACCTTCAAGGGTTTTCAGTTTCTTTTCTTTAGCCAGTTCGCTGGTAATGTCCTGCATGCTTACACCAAGTACCGCACGCTGCACCACACCAAACTTACGAATATCGGCTACCACTTTTTGCACAATGCTCACAGGCACTGCAAAAGCATATCCTGCATACGAGCCCGTCTGCGAAGCAATGGCTGTATTGATACCCACCAGTTCGCCACGTGTATTTACAAGCGCACCTCCACTGTTTCCGGGATTTACTGCTGCATCGGTCTGAATAAACGACTCGATACGCATTTGCGAGTTGATAATATTGATATTACGCGCTTTGGCACTTACAATACCTGCAGTTACGGTAGAAGTCAGGTTGAATGGATTTCCGACTGCAAGCACCCACTCACCCACTTTCAGTGCATCTGAGTTTCCGAAAATTATCACAGGCAGATTCTCGGCTTCGATCTTTAGCAAGGCGATATCAGTATTCGGATCGGCCCCAACCAAAGTGGCTTTGAATGTGCGTTTATCGTTCAGCGTCACTTCAATTTCTTTCGAACCATCAATTACGTGATTATTTGTCACAATATATCCATCTTCTGAAATAATGACACCCGAACCCGAACCTTCCTGCATAGGCGCTTCCTGAGGTTGCTGCTGACGGCGTTGTTGCGGGCCAAAGAAATATTCGAAAAACGGATCGCTGAAACCACCAAACGACTGAGTACGCATTGGCGTTTTAGTTTTAACGTGCACCACAGCATGCACCGATAGTTCGGCCGCTACTGTAAAATCGGTGTCGAGCGCACTCGATGCATTTGCAAATGCGGCATAGGATGCAGGAATTTTATTTTCACCTGTTTTGTAAACCATCTCGCTATTTCTGCTTAAATGCGAAGTTGCAAGCGTGGTCGCCACACTTATTGCAGCTACTGCCACAAACAATCCGGCAGTTTTTAATTTTGATACATTCATAAAGTTGAAATTTTTTATGGTTAATACTTTTTATTTCTTCAATAACAAAAAAGGAGAACGAACAGCTATAAAACATCAAAAAATGCTAAGGCTCCACAGTATACGTTCCTCATTTGTGGTATGCGAATTTATACAAAAAATGTTCCCATGACTTTTGAACATATAGATATTTTTCTAAATTTAACGTTGTAATTCAGCGCTTAACGGGTTTTAAGCAGACACAGTGCTAACTTTTAATAAGCTTAACGTAAGAAATGAAAAAAGAGCCGCCTGAATGTCAGACAGCTCTTTAAAGCGAATAAAATTTGTCAGTTTAAAACTGTCAGAATTTCTTATTTTTTGTAGCCATATACAGCCAAATCGCCCAATTCTTCTTCGATACGGAGAAGCTGGTTGTATTTAGCCATACGGTCAGAGCGGCTCAACGAACCTGTTTTGATCTGGCCTGAGTTAGTAGCTACAGCGATATCGGCGATAGTAGCATCTTCAGTTTCGCCCGAACGGTGTGAAGTTACTGAAGTATATCCTGCACGGTGAGCCATTTCGATAGCGTCGAGTGTTTCAGTCAACGAACCAATCTGGTTTACTTTGATAAGGATAGAGTTAGCACAACCGAGTTCGATACCTTTTTTCAGATATTCAACGTTGGTTACGAACAAGTCGTCGCCCACGAGCTGACATTTGTCACCGATTTTTTCGGTCAACAGTTTCCAGCCATCCCAGTCGCCTTCGCCCATACCGTCTTCGATAGAATCGATAGGATATTTAGAGATCAGTTCAGCAAGGTAATCAGCCTGTTCGGCAGAGGTACGTTTTTTACCGTTAGGACCTTCGAATTTCGAATAGTCATAAATTCCATCTTTGTAGAATTCAGAAGAAGCACAGTCGAGACCGATCATTACGTCTTTTCCTGGTTTGTAACCAGCGAGTTCGATAGCTTTCAGGATTGATTCCAAAGCATCTTCGGTACCACCTGCAAGGTTTGGAGCAAAACCACCTTCGTCGCCTACAGCAGTGCTGAGGTTACGATCATGCAATACTTTTTTCAATGAGTGGAAAACTTCAGCACCCATGCGGAGACCTTCGCGGAACGAAGCAGCACCTACAGGACGAATCATAAATTCCTGGAAAGCGATAGGAGCATCAGAGTGTGAACCACCGTTGATGATGTTCATCATAGGTACAGGAAGAGTGAAAGCATTTGTACCACCAATGTAACGATACAAAGGCAAACCAAGATATTCGGCAGCAGCTTTGGCTACAGCAAGCGATACACCAAGAATGGCGTTAGCACCCAGGTTCGATTTTGTTTTGGTTCCGTCCAGTGCAATCATTTTTTTGTCGATAGCACGTTGTTCCAGAGCGCTGATTCCTACAAGAGCAGGAGCAATCACGTTGTTTACGTTAGCAACAGCTTTCAACACACCTTTACCAAGGTAGCGGCTTTTGTCGCCGTCGCGCAATTCGATGGCTTCGTTTTCACCGGTTGAAGCTCCCGATGGAACGGCAGCACGACCGATAACACCTGATTCCAACAACACATCTACTTCTACAGTAGGGTTTCCGCGCGAATCCAATACCTCGCGGGCTACAATTTTTTCAATTTTACTCATTTTACTTTATATTGAAATTAATTTCTGATATGATTCAATCTGCAAGATAATAAACGCTTTAGCTCGCCCGAAGTTCACGAAATAAGCCTTTATTTTTAGCGCTGCAAAGTTAGTCACAATTTTTGATATATTTTACACAATTTCGCCCGTCTTTGTCCGGGGTTAATAAGTTTTTGCATTATTAAACAAAATCTAAGCAGATAACAAAAAATATTGTTTTGTGTGGTAAAAAGGTTATTACAGAAAAAAAATGCAACCGCAGGTTTATTTACGGTTGCATTTGAGTTTGAGTTACGAATTAAGATATTTCGAAGGCGAACAGCCAAACTGGGCTTTGAAACATTTACTGAAATAGAACGGATCGTTGATACCGACCATGTACGACACCTCAGATACGTTATATTTATACGTTTTAAGCAGTTCGGCAGCCATTTTCATACGGCGATACCTGATAAATTCGTTAGGAGAATGACCTGTAAGCGATTTTATTTTTTTGAAAAACAATGTACGCCCTGTATTGGTCATGGCTGCAAAATCGTCGACAGAAAAGTCGGGATCGGCAATATGCTTGGCCAGCAACTCTTCCACCAATCGCATAAACTGAATGTCCTTTTCGGGCAATCGTGTACTTTCATCAGCCTCTTCCGCTGCATTTTCGTCGATAACCACACTGCCTGAATAATGTTTGTGCAGGAGTTCGCGTTTTTCGAGCAACTTATTGATCTGCAGCATAAGGTGCTTCATGCTGAAAGGTTTGCTGATATAAGCATCGGCCCCAGCTTCCACTCCTTCGGTGTGATGCTCGTCGGACACATAAGCCGTAAGCAAAATCACCGGAATATGACAGGTTTCGAAATTATCCTTGAGCATTTTGGTAAGTTCAAAACCATTCATGCCCGGCATCATCACATCACAAATAATCAGATCAGGATCTTCGTTTACACTTCGCTTAATACCTTCATTGCCATCCACAGCGGTAATCACCTCGAAATAGGGCGATAGTTTAACCGTCAGGAATTCGCGGATATCGTCGTTATCGTCAATCACCAGCACGCGGTATTTTTTACCGGCTACAGGTTCGTGTACCATAAGGCTCAAAGCCACATTTTCCAATTCGGGCTGAATAAAATCCGAAATATGATACACTTCACTGTTTGGACTGTTACGCACGACCACTTCTTCATTCACAAAATCTTCTTTTTCGTACAATTCGGCTCCCAAAGGTAACATTACAGTAAACACAGACCCGCCACCTTCGTTTTCGGCAAATTGCACAGTACCTTTATGCAGTGCTGTAAACTCATTGACAAGCGACAGACCGATACCTGTACCCGAAGCTGAGAAGTTAGCCTGCATAAAACGGCTGAAAAGCAGGTTCTGTTTTTCGCGTGGCACACCTATTCCATTATCGGCCAGAGAAATGCGTAACATATTCTCTTTTTCAAGTGCGTCCACCATCAATGTAATTTTTCCACCACGGGCTGTAAATTTAAATGCATTCGAAAGCAGATTGAACACAATTTTATCCACTTTATTGGCATCGATATACATTTCAATGGTGTCAGGATGCGTCACAATTCGATAATCGATATTCATTTTTACAGCCACATTACTGAAACTGTCGTAAATATCTTTCAGGAATGCCACCACATCCATTTTCTGCAGATTAAGCTTCTGCTTATTGTTCTGAAGTTTACGGAACTCAAGCAACTGTTCGATAAGTCGCATCATGTGGGACGTATTCTTATCAAGTTCGCCCACCAGTTTCTGCATGGGAGCCGACAGTTTTTCCCTGATTTCATTAAGCGTATCCACACTTCCTTTAATAAGTGTAAGCGGCGTGCGGAATTCGTGACTGATATTTGTAAAAAAGCGCAATTTGTAATCAGTGAGCTGACGTTCAACCTTCACAGCATTGTTCAGCCTGTTGAATTTTAGAACCAAACGGAAAGCAAAATATGCCGCAAGCAACAACAGGATAAAATAGATGATATAGGCCGGAACAGAGGCCCAGAAAGGCGGACGAATGACAACACGTAGCGTCGTTTCATTCTCGCTCCAGACACCATCGCTGTTTACGCTTTTTACTCTGAAAATATATTTTCCCGGTGGTACATTACGGTAAGTAGCCACATTGTAAGCTCCCGAACTATTCCAGCGTTTTTCATAATTTTCGAGAATATACATAAACTGATTTGCCTTAGGATCGGTGAAGTTCAGCGTCGAAAATTCGATGTGAAACACTTTATCCGAGGCATTCAACACAATTTTATCGGAGTAGGAAACCGATTTTAGCAAAGGTGCTTTTTTATCACCGATAGCAGCTTCCACATCGTAAATAAAGAATCCTGTAAGCACAACTTTATCGACAAACTCAGGTTCCTTATGTATTGCAGAAGGATGAAAAGCATAGAAACCATTCAGGCTTCCCCACAACAAGCGTCCATCACGGCATCTGAATGCTGTTGATTCGGAAAATGTATTGGATGAAAAATCGTCGGTAAACCTGAAATATCTGAACAACTTTGTTTCGGGATTGAACATGTGCAAACCACTTTCGGTACTCACCCAAAGCATGCCACTTCCATCTTCAAGCACCGACATAATGTTGTCGTTTGCAATTCCCTGCTGATTGCGGTAAGTTTCGAAAACTGCATTTCCGGAAGGTGTTTCCCTTACAAACTTATTCAATCCACCGCCTGCAGTAGCAAGCCATATATTGTTTTTTGAATCCTGAAAAATATAGCGCACTTCCGGATTACTGAGTCCATTATCCGACTCCGGATCAAAAGTGTAGTAACTGTAAGCCTTAGGATTGGCCAGCAAATCATCCGGATTAAATCTCAGAATTCCGTTAGTAGTTGCCACCCAGATATCGCCACTGTTATCTTCGAACACATAACGGGTAAATCTTATCCATTCATCATTATTGAAAAATGTTCTGAAATTATCAACGCCCTCCTTGTTCAGTTTCACCGACACACCTCCACCAAAAGTTGCTGTCCACAAGCGCCCGCGACGGTCGAAAATCATCGAGAACACACTGTTACTGCTCAAACTTCCGGGGTTTGCAGAATGTGTATGAAATAGCGGATTGCGGTATTGTCCCTGCGGAAGCTGCATAAGTCCGTTTCCGCGCGTGGCTATCCAGATATTTCCGGCATTGTCTTCGAGCAAACTATATACATTGTAACCGTTTTCGAATATCACTGTCCGTTGCGACAAATCGGCATTGTAACGATACAGGCTACCTGATTTGGTTCCCACCCAGATATTTCCCTTGTGATCTTCGAACAGCGAACGAACCACATTTCCGTTTTTTTGTTTGTGCGTAATATCCGGGTAAATCATCTGTACATCACGATTTGCGAAGGACAGTTTATTTATTCCCATACTTTCGGTTCCCACCCAGATATTGTCGTTTCTGTCGAGGGCTATGGAAAGCAGGTAATTGGAACTAATACCACGAATATTTTTATCGTAAGCAAAATGTGTGAGTTTTCCATCGGCAATTGTATAGCGGAATAAACCGTTTCCGTAAGTGGTGATCCACACATTGCCAAAACGGTCGGCCAGAAACTGATATCTTTCCTCATCAATCAGTTGTAAAACCTGTGGCGGAATCAGATTGAGTTTTTTTACCGCAGCTCCCGAATGCATCAGCCACACATTTCCGGTTAAGTTATAAATCCACAAATTTCCGGATTTATCTTTCTGAAAGCCTGCATTGCCTCCAATTTTTTCTCCGGCAAACATTTCGGAGGTCAGAAACTGACCTGTTTTTACCAAAAACATATATACGCCTTTCGAAGTAGACAAAAGCACACGATCTTTCCCAAACATTGCGGTACGAAAAACCTGTGTTCCTGTAGGCAAATTATAATAATCCGAGATTTTCTGTTTAGCAGGATCGTAAGCAATTACATAACCGTTGTCGGCAATAAAATAAATTTTCCCATTGGCTTCGTAGGCTTTCAGAAAATTTCGCGATGCTCCCGCACGACATTCCATGAGTTTCATTCGCTGGTTTTCGTACAGGCTAATGCCATTCGATGTCAGTATCCATACATTCAGTTTACTATCCTCGAAAATGTCGTTTACCGTATCCGAAGCGATACCTGTTTGCGGTGAATTGGAAAGAAATTGTTTTGTTTCAATTTTTTCGCCGGAAAAAGAAATTCTCACACAACCCGAACCTGTACCTCCGAGCCACACATTTTTTTCCTTATCCTCGTAAAAAAGATTATGACGTGCCTGACGTTCGGCACGGGTTGAAAATAAAGGTAAAAAACTTTCGCTGTAAGGATTGTAACAGTGGATAATGTCGCTGTAGGTGCGTACCCAAATGTAACCACGGCTATCCTGATATAATTCCTTGATTTTTCCGCTCGAGAGAGAATTTACATTTGCATTGACGGGATTGAGGGTTTTTATTTTATGTCCATCATAACGGTTAAGCCCGTTGAGCGAACCAAACCACAGAAAACCCGTGGTATCCTGCAACATACAACGTATGGTATTGTGCGACAATCCATTGTTCGACGTAATATGATCGATGGTGGGCTGATTTTCGGATTTCAGCACTGTAACTGACAATGCCAAAAACGTCAAAATATTGAATAAAGCTTTGTAACTGCGCATGAATGTGATTTTTCCTTGATACAAATTTTCAGGCCGGATATAATCCGAATGCGAATATAAAGCAATAAAAATGATTTTTTGCTCTAAATATTGATTTTAATCATACAAAATATGCATTCAATATAAGCTGTAACACAATCCGAACAGCTTTCTTAGAGGAAAAACAAATCAATAAGGTGTACAAATTTGTAAACCTTTTGCATGTCAAAAGATTGCTCTGTTTTATTTTCTATTTTTGGTTTCCGTTTTGAAAAACACATGTTTTAACAGAAAACTATTCAATTATTTTTTAAGGTTATGAAGAAGATTTTTTTACTTACATTTTCACTTTTTCTGGTCATACAAATGCAAGCTCAGCTATCATTTGGCGAATCGGAACGAATAAATTCTTTATGGAAATTCTCGAACAATGCCAACCACGAAGCGATTAATAAGAACTTCAATGATCATCGCTGGCAAACGGTGAGTCTGCCTCACGATTGGAGCATTCGTGGTCAGCACAGCCCCACTCTGGCAAGTGCTACAGGCTACCTGCCCGGCGGAATTGGCTGGTATCGCAAAACCATCAACATTCCTGCTGAACGCAACGGAAAAAATGTATATTTATATTTCGAAGGCGTTTATAACCGCAGCGAAGTATATCTGAATGGTCAGTTACTCGGCAAACGTCCAAATGGTTATATTTCGTTTGCTTACGATGCCACTCCACACATCAATTTCGGACAGGACAATGTCATTAGCGTTCGCGTGGATCACAGTCAGTCGGCCGATTCGCGTTGGTACACAGGTTCAGGCATTTATCGCGACGTATATTTGGTTTATGCCAATCCTGTACACATTTCGCAATGGGGCGTGTATGTGCATCCCGAAACTTCGGGCAATAAAAGCGGCACTTTGAATGTGTCGGTAGACATTACCAACAGCACAGGAAAAACAGCTAACGTGGTGATTGAAAACGAACTTATTTCGCCAGCAGGCAAAGTGGCCGGAAAAAGCAAAACCACTCTCAAAGCAGCTGTCGGAAACGAAAACAAGGCCACAAGCAAAATTAAAATCAAGAATCCGGAACTTTGGAGCCTTGACAAACCCGCCTTATATACTTTAAAAACAAAGGTATATCAGAATGGTAAACTGATTGATCAGTCGACTACACGTACCGGATTCCGCACATACACGTTCGACCCTAACAAGGGTTTTGCACTGAATGGCGAATGGATGAAAGTAAAAGGTGTGTGTCTGCACCACGACGCAGGTGTGCTTGGCGCTGCTTCGTACAAAGAAGTGTGGAAACGTCGCCTACTGACACTGAAAGAGCTTGGTTGTAACGCCATACGCACAAGTCACAATCCGCAGGCTTCGCATCTGTACGAAATTTGTGACGAAATCGGACTTTTGGTTATGAACGAAGCTTTCGACGAATGGGAATTCCCAAAACGCAAATGGCTCGAAGGCTGGAATGTAGGCACTCCGGGCTTTCAGGGAACGTTTGACTTTTTCGAAGAATGGGGCGAACGCGACCTTGCCGACATGGTACGCCGCGACCGCAACCACATTTCCATTTTTGCATGGAGCATAGGCAACGAAGTGGATTATCCAAACGATCCGTATTCGCACCCTGTACTTGCCGGAGGAAAAGAAACCGGATTTACCCAACCAATTTTTGGCGGATATAAAAAAGATGCACCTGATGCGATGCGACTTGGGGCTATTGCCAAACGTCTGGCAGCAGTAGTCAGAAAACACGACCCTTCACGTCCTGTAACAGCAGGTTTGGCCGGTGTGGCCATGTCCAACGAAACCGAATATCCTTCGGCGCTCGACATTGCAGGTTACAATTATACCGAAAGCATGTACAAAACCGATCACGAAAAATATCCGAAACGCGTTATTTTCGGCAGCGAAAACCGCCACGATCTGGATGCATGGAAAGCTGTGACCGACAATGAGTTTATTTTCGGACAATTCCTTTGGACGGGTATCGACTATCTGGGTGAATCAGGACGCTGGCCTTCGCGTGGTTTTTATTCGGGACTGCTCGATTTTGGCGGATTTGTAAAACCAAGAGGCTACTTCCGTCAGTCGCTCTGGTCGGACAAACCCATGGCTTATATCGGCACTTATCCGGCTCCCGGAGCAGGCGTATCTTCGCACAATGCAGATGTCTGGTCGCAACTCGAAGCTTCGCAGGGTCGCCGCGAGCAACGCCCGTCGATGGACGCATGGCCGGTTTGGAATTACAACGAAGGGCAAATGATTCGTGTGGTGACTTATACCAATGCCGCCAAAGCACGACTAATGCTCAATGGAAAAGAAGTGGGCGCAACCAAAGACTACGATAAAAGCACAGGCATTATTTATTGGGATATTCCTTATACCGACGGTAAACTGGAAGTTTTGGGAATGGATAAAAGCGGTAAAGAAATTGCCCGTTACAGCATTCAATCGTCGAAACGTCCCTATGCGCTTAAAATTAAAAAGCAAATCAATTCTGGGTTGAACGAAAACGGACTCGCACAGGTTGTAATTGAAGTAGTGGACGAAGATGGAGTACCTGTAATGCTTGCCGACAATGAAGTGACCTGTCATATAGCCGGTCCCGCCCGCTTGCTTGGTCTCGAAGCCAGCAACAACTCGGACATGAGCGACTACACTGACAATCGTCATCGTGTTTTCAACGGACAGATTCTGGCCTACATCAAAGCCAGCGAAAAAGGTGAGGTGAATCTCAAATTTACTTCTCCATTGCTGAAATCAGTAGAGACAAAGATTAGCTTTGAGTAAGACATAAATCCCTGATAATGGCGTTAAAGATTTTATCTTTAGCGCCATTTTCTATTTACAGGTTTGTCTAATTTTTGATTTTTATCTGATCCACAATAACTCCTTCGTCCAGAGCCGTGATTCTCAAGGTCTGCTTACCTGTTTGTTTTACTTCATGAATAGTGGTTCGCAATGCCTGATTGGTAAGTACATTTTCTTTCCATTCTTCGCTGCGACCCTGTGTTTGAAAATCTACAATTTGAGGTTTTTCATTATTCAGAGAAATGGCGTAGCGCAATGTATTGCCGTTTACGGGATGATTCGGAGCAAGTGCCACTGTGATTTTCAACGAATCGGTTTGCGAAACTTCAAAATTGTAAATCAGCGTCGTGTTGGGCGAGAGACTTACAGCTTTTCGCTCGTATCCCAAACCATGAGCAAGTGGCTTCGGACCTTCGAAACGATGAAAATCAACTCCGTTCCATTTACAAAGCAATTTTTCGCCTTCACAAAGCGATTGCACGGCTTCTGCTCTTTTTACGCGATCGAACACAGCAAGCCTGCGCGGACGGGCATCCATCATTAATCGCCATTTGCCTTCGGCCAATGAATTATAATATTCATTAAGTTTTACAATTTCGTCGTGAGCAGTGTCACTTTTGTTCCAGTCACTTTTGGAGTGACGGGCTAATTGCGCATGTAAATGCTTATAATTCATGTTTGCAGCCGCACGAACCGGATATTCGACCAGCTGAAACCATACAGCGCGTTTTTCTTCGGGAATAGTTTTTGAAATTTGCTGCACTTTTTCATCTATAGTCTTATATTGTGCTATTCGCTCCAGAATTTCAGTTTCAGTCCATGGCAAATCTTTTACTTCTTTCCATGCAGGATCACGCTCCTCGGTACGTGTATTGCCCATAAACTCAGGTTTTCGGATATAAGCCAGTCTGTAATATTCGTTCATTACAGCAAGTAAATCTGTGGCATTTTTTTCTCCGAATTCCCGCATCAACCAATTCTGTAAATGCTTGTCGAGCCCATCAATATTATTTTCAATCGCATTTATATTCCACGCCATATCCATGCTCAGTTCAATCAGATATTCGGCAGGTTTAATATCGCCCACGTTCATTATCCACATATCGCGAACACCTTTATCGTAGGCCATTTTCATTTGCGTATAAACCAGAGCCGGATGTGTGCTGGCAAGCCAGAGATAATCGTGCGGGCGACCCCAGTACGAAAGATGATTGTAAATGCCATGTCCGCCTTTTCGGGTCTGTTCAGCGCTGTCGGGAAAATGACGAATATAGCCGTAATTATCGTCGGTCCACATTAGCGTCACATCTTCAGGAACCTGTAAGCCAGTTTTGTACACATCCAACACTTCTTTGTACGGAATAAAAACCTGCGAAACCTTCTCCAAATCCGGATTCACATTATCGGATATCATTTCGCGCTGAGTCTTCAGAATTTGGTCAAGTGCATCTTTTTGTTCCTGCAATGTGTTTGCACCCAACATTTTACTATCGTGCACACCACGAATTCCCAAAGTATAAATATTGTCTGAACCAGCCAGTTCGCGTGTTCGTTCTTCCCAGAATTTCAGCACATTGTCACGATTATTCACAAAATCATAAACACCCGTTCCGGCAATTTTCCATTCAGCGTTCGTATTTCTGAGCATAGGTTCACAATGCGATGTCCCTATATAAATACCATATTTATCAGCCATTTTGCGGTTTCCGGGCGTGAGGTAAAATGCTTCGGAACAATCGTGCATAGCCGGCCAGAAGGTATTGGCACGGAGTCGCAACAACAGTTCGAAGATTCTGGCATGCGTTTTTGGACCGATTCGTCCTTTTACGTCCGAAGGTTCGAAATTCTGCGAACTCCAGGGCATCAATCCCCAGTCTTCGTCATTGATAAAAATGCCTCTGTGCTTTACCGAAGGCGATTGCATCACGCGAAAATGATCCGGAAAATCAAGTTCTTTTCGTTTCTCCACAGGCGAATCAGCCCACCATTCCCATGGTGAAACACCCATCATGCGCGACAATTCAAGCAATCCGTAAGCGGTGCCTCGCTTATCGCTGCCAAGCACTATAAGCGAATTTCCTTTTACAAAAATCAGAAAACCTTCACGCTTCTGTTTTAACAATCCGAGTTCGCCTTTATCAGCATAGTTTTCGGCTTTACTTTGAAGTCCGACCGTACCAATAAACAACTTAGCCTGTTTGGAATTTTGCTGTATTTCGGCATCGAAAACACGGAGAAAATCATTCTGAAACATTCCGAAAGCCGTTTTTACCACTTCCGATTCGTTTACAGAAATATCAGCACGTACCATTTTGCCACTTTGAAATTTGAATCCGGCAAATGCGGATTGCGGTAGCAGCAAAATTGCAATTAGAATTGAGAAGATATATTTTGATTTTATCATTGTAAGCTGTTTATATAAAATTCCGGTTTACAAAGAAAATACAATCCATACGATCTGATATGGAAAACTGTACAATAATATAAAACCTGATGCATTTAAAGTAAAAAGGCAGAATATCCAAATGAATATCCTGCCTTTAAATTTATTGTAAATACGTTATGCTTAATCCCAGCTCAGTATTACCTTTCCACATTCGCCGCTTTCCATTACATCGAATCCTTTCTGGAAATCGTCGATGCCGAAACGATGCGTAATCACTGGCGAAAGATCGATGCCGGTAATCAGCATTTGCTCCATCTGATACCATGTTTCCCACATTTCGCGGCCATAAATACCTTTCAGTGTCAAAGCTTTGAAAATAATTTTACCCCAGTCCACAGTAGTTGTATTTGGTAAAATTCCCAACAAAGCAATTTTCGAACCGTTGTACATATTGTCGATCATGCCTTCGAATGCTTTGGGTGAACCCGACATTTCGAGACCAATATCGAAACCACGCATATGCAGCTGTTTCATAGCAGCCTCAATAGTTTCGCCTTTTGTAGGGTTTATAGTTACTGTTGCACCCATTTTGCGGGCAATATCCAGACGATAATCGCTCAGGTCGCTCACCACAATATTGCGGGCACCTGCAAAACGGCAAATAGCTGTAGCCATAGTACCGATAAGTCCTGCTCCTGTAATCAACACATCTTCGCCGATAAGCGGGAACGAAAGTGCTGTGTGCGTGGCATTTCCGAACGGGTCCATGATCGAAGCCATTTCGTCGGAAACGCGGCTATCCAAATGTACCACATTTTCGGCAGGCAACGAAAGATATTCGGCAAACGAACCATCGCGGTTCACACCAATACCAACAGTGTTTTCGCACACGTGCAGTTTACCACGACGGCAATTGCGGCAATGTCCGCAGGCAATATGTCCTTCACCGGTTACACGGTCACCGATTTTGATGTTTTTCACACCACTTCCCATATCCACCACTTCACCCATATATTCGTGGCCAATGGTCATAGGCGTTTTTATGGTACGCTGTGCCCAGTCGTCCCATTTGTAAATATGAAGGTCGGTACCGCAAATGGCGGTTTTCTTTATTTTAATCAGAACGTCGTTAATGCCGACCTTTGGCATTGGTACATCCTGCATCCAAATTCCCTTTTCAGGACTGGCTTTTACTAATGCTTTCATTTCGTTTATTATTAGCCCCCTAACCCCCTCAAGGGGGAATAAGAAGTTGAGTTATTAGTAGATAATTGTTATTTTAAAAATCAAATTCGTCTATTTGATTAGTTTAAATGTGTTTCTTATTTTATTACACCCAACTCACGTCCCACTTTGCTGAATGCAGTAATACATTTGTCAAGATGTTCGGGATTGTGTGCTGCTGAAATCTGAACACGGATACGTGCCTGATTTTTAGGAACTACCGGATAATAAAAACCGGTTACATAAATGCCTTCGTCGAGCAAACGGGCGGCCATTTCCTGCGATAATTTGGCATCGTAAAGCATTACGGCACAAATTGCTGATTCAGTTGGTTTAATGTCAAAGCCGGCTGCTTTCATTTTTTCCACAAAATAAGCTGTGTTTTTGTGCAGTTTATCCTGTAATTCATTGGTTTCGTCCATCATGGCAAACATACGGATACCTGCTGCAGCCACCATTGGCGGAATTGAATTTGAGAAAAGATAAGGACGCGAACGCTGACGAAGCAGCTCGATAATTTCCTTTTTACCGGTTGTAAATCCACCGATAGCACCTCCAAATGCTTTACCAAGTGTTCCGGTAATAATTTCGATTTCGCCACGAAGATTATAACGTTCAGTCACCCCGCGACCTGTATTTCCAACCACTCCTGCCGAATGCGACTCATCGACCATAACCATGGCATTGTATTTATTGGCCAGTTCGTAAATTTTATCGAGCGGTGCCACATTTCCATCCATTGAGAAAACCCCATCGGTCACAATCAGGCGATAACGCTGTGCCTGAGCTGCAATAAGCTGTTTTTCCAGATCGTCCTTGTCGGCATTAGCATAACGGTAACGCTGTGCTTTACAAAGACGAACGCCATCGATAATTGATGCATGATTCAGGGCATCAGAGATAATCGCATCCTGCTCGTTGAGCAATGGTTCGAAAACGCCACCATTGGCATCGAAACAGGCTGCATATAATATTGTATCCTCAGTACCGAAAAAGCGTGCAATCGATGCTTCAAGTTGTTTGTGCAAATCCTGTGTTCCACAAATAAAACGTACCGACGAAACGCCATATCCGTGAGTATCGAGGGCATTTTTAGCTGCAGAAATCAACTCAGGATTATTCGAGAGTCCAAGATAATTGTTAGCGCAAAAATTAAGCACTTCCTTGCCATCGCCAACGCGGATAAGCGCACCCTGTGGCGATACAATGACACGCTCATTTTTATATAAACCAGCTTCACGGATATCGGAAAGCTCGGTTTGCAGGTGTGATTGAAAATCTGAATACATAAATAATAGATTGTTTAAATATATAGTTTGTAATGAATTAGATCAACACATTTCACCAGACACATGTGCAAATTTTGCCAAACCGCCAAGCGAAGTTTCTTTGTAAAGATTAGGCAAATCGTGACCGGTAGAGCGCATAGTTTCCACCACTTTATCGAAACTGATAATGTGTTTTCCATCGCCCATCATGGCCGAAAGGTTTGCATCGAGTGCGCGAAGCGCAGCAAACGAATTACGCTCGATACATGGAATCTGTACCAGTCCGCACACAGGATCACAGGTCAGTCCGAGATGATGTTCAAGTCCCATTTCGGCAGCGTATTCAATTTGCTGTGGCGAACCGCCAAACATTTGGTTTGAAGCTGCTGCGGCCATGGCGCAGGCAGTACCAATTTCGCCCTGGCAACCGACTTCAGCTCCGGAAATAGAAGCATTCTTACGTGTCACATTTCCGAAAAGTCCTGCTGTTGCAAGTGCCTGAAGTATATTTTTATCCGAAAATTCGTGATAATTTTTCATATGGTACAAAATTGCAGGCAGTACACCTGCGGCTCCACAGGTAGGTGCAGTAACCACTTCACCTCCACTTGCATTCTGTTCGGACACAGCCAATGCATAAGCCATAATCAGGCAACGGTTCTGGAGACTCACTTTGTAACTTTTGGCTTTAATCCAGTACGAAGCGGCCTTGCGACGCAGATTCAGTTCACCCGGTAATACACCATCATTTTCGAGTCCTTCACGTACCGATTTCTGCATGGTTTTCCAGACCTCGTTCAGGTAATCCCACAAATCCGGTTCTTCACGATCCTGCACATATTCCCAATAGGTTTTTCCTCTCTTTTCGACCCAGTTTAAAATATCGGTAATATTTTCGTGCTCATAAATCTGTTTTTCGTACAAATCGGTGGTTTCGTCAATAATTTTTCCACCCCCAATGCTGTAGACAACCCAACTATCAGATATAATATTTTTAGTATCGAGTGCTTCGAATTTCATTCCGTTGGTATGAAGCGGCAACTCAAGTTCAGGATGCCACACAAACTCCACATTGCATGGATGCAGAGCGTCGCCAATGGCTTTATCTGTAAAGTGTCCCTTTCCGGTCGCAGCCAGACTTCCGTACAGATGTACCCTGAACGCTGTTGCTTCCGGATTTTTAATACGAAATAATTCAGCGGCCTTTTTTGGCCCCATGGTATGACTACTCGAAGGTCCGTTTCCTATCCGGTATATTGATTTTATACTTTCCATTTTGAATTTCTGTTTTTTACATTTCGTACAACAAAGATAAATGAATTTCAGTCAACCAACTTTTATTTCCATGAATAAATTAATAGTTTTTTATTGGCAAAAATCAGGTAAAAAACATGTCACCTTTGTGTAAAATTATTAAAATTTCACTTCAATTTCATCCCTAAACAAATTGCAGTGGGCTATTTTTAGCTCATTTTCCACTTAAAACAGGATAATATTGTACGAAAACAGGATAAAATAATACAGTTTTAGCGATTTTCCTATTTTTGTAGATTTATTATTGAATATATTTATTATCTTTGCAAAGGTAAATAAAATTAGCGGATAATTCACAGATTAACGCAAGAATATTTTAATGTGAAAGAGAAACAAATCACTTTGATATTAAATTATACGTTATATATAAGGACACTTTAAATCTGACAAATCAAAAAGGCAGTAATTATGCTACGAATATTGCATATTACTACAGGCTTAATACTATATTACTTTAAAACACATAACTCAAAAATGGAAGAGATAATTTCACAATTTGACATTCAAGGTGAAATCACTACTGTGTCTCCACTAAAAATCGGGCATATCAATGATTCATTTATTCTGAAAACCAATACACCAGAGAAAGGGTCTTATTTTTTACAGAAAATCAACCACAATATCTTCAAAAATGTGGCGGGTCTGCAAAAAAACATTAGCATAGTAACCGACCACCTGAGATCAAAACTTGCTGCCGAGGGACAAAATAACATAGAACGTAAAGTACTCCGACTGATACCTACCAAAAACGGAGAATTATTTTATAAAACCACAGAAGGCGAATACTGGAGAATGTATGTGAATATTGAAAATACTCACAGTTACGATGCCATTTCGCCCGAACTTGCATTCAAAGCAGGCGAGGCTTTCGGAAATTTTCAGTGCATGCTTTCCGACATTCCGCACGATGAACTGATTGAAACTATTCCTGATTTTCACAATATGGAATTCAGGTTAAAACAATTTCGCGAAGCAGTGGAAAACAATGCGGCAGGAAGACTCGAAAAAACGCAATTCATGGTGGACGAAATTGAAAAACGTGCATGGGGAATGTGTGCTCCCGAACGTATGTTCCGTGAAGGAAAACTGCAAAAACGCATCAACCATTGCGACACCAAGGTAAATAATATGCTCTTCGACGAAAACGAAGAACCTATTTGCATTGTGGATCTCGACACTGTAATGCCGGGTTTTGTACTTTCCGATTTTGGCGACTTTATGCGCACAGCAGCTAACACAGGGGCCGAAGATGACGAAAATCTTGAGAATGTAGGCATCAATCTCGAAATTTTCAAAGCCTACAGCGAAGGCTATCTGAGCAAAGCCACATTCCTGAGTGACACCGAACTTGAATATCTTGCATTTGGAGCAAAACTTTTAAGCTACATGCAGACAGTGCGCTTTTTCACCGATTACCTGAATGGTGACACTTATTATAAGATACAACATCCCGAACACAATATGCAGCGCACGCTGGCCCAGTTTGCCTTACTGAAAAGTCAGGAGGAAAACTTTGAAAAAATGAAACAAATTGTGTTCGAAGCCCAATATAAAAACTCAAAAATCACAGTATAATGAATTTTGATTTAAGTTCAAAAATTACACTCGAACGTATCCCCGAAAGATATTATCGTCCGGGAGATGCTTTTGAAGCGGCTCGTCAGACTCGCTTCGAAAAGCTACATACAGACATCTACACTTCAGAAAAAGATGGCTCACATGCTATTGCAAAGGAAATTGCTCAGCTTATAAAAACAAAAGCTTCAAAAAACGAGAAATGCGTACTTGCACTCTCGGGAGGCTCGTCGTGGCTGAGCGTGTACAACGACCTTGTAAGTCTTTATAAAAATGGAGAGCTGAGTTTTGCAAATGTAATTGTGTTTAATGTGTCGGAATTCTATCCGGTACTCGACAGTCAGTTGCATTCAAACAGTCTTTTGTTACGCGAAAAACTGATTAATAAAGTTGACATTGCTCCGGAAGCATTCTTTACACCCGACCATACAATGGCTCGTTCAGAAATTTACGATTTCTGTCGCAACTACGAAATGGAAATTGAACAGGCTGGCGGTATCGACCTGGCATTGCTCAGCGTAGGACTTGTAGGTAATGTGGGTTACAACGAACCAGGTTCGCAACTTAGCTCCACTACCCGTTTGATGCTTCTCGATGATGCCTCACGAGCCACGCTCAAAGGTTTCTATAGTTCGAAAAATGATGTACCTGCAAGTGCCATCACCATCGGACTTTCGACCATAATGAATGCACGCCGCGTTATACTCTCGGCCTGGGGTGAACACAAAGCCAGCATTATCAAAGAAGTGGTGGAAGGTAAAGTAAACGACAACGTACCTGCTTCATTCCTGCAGACACATAAAAATGCCAGCGTGGTTCTCGATCTCGACGCAGCTCAGTTGCTTACACGCCTTAGCCACCCATGGCTCGTAGGCCCTTGTGAGTGGACCGACAAAATGATACGACGCGCTATCGTATGGCTTTGCGAAAAAACTGACAAACCTATTCTGAAACTAACTAACAAGGATTATAATCAGCACGGTCTTGACGAACTGTTGTCGCTGTACGGCTCTGCATACGATGTAAACATTCGCATATTCAACGATTTACAGCGCACTATCACTGGCTGGCCGGGAGGAAAACCAGGAGCCGACGATGCAAACCGCCCCGAACGTGCGCGTCCATATCCTAAAAAAGTTCTTGTTTTCAGTCCGCACCCCGACGACGATGTTATTTCAATGGGAGGAACTTTCCAGAGAGTTGTTGATCAGGGACACGAAGTTCATGTGGCTTATCAGACTTCAGGAAATATCGCAGTAGGCGACGATGAAGTAATCCGTTACATTGCACTGTTTAAAAATGTAATAAATGGCTTTAACAACGCTGACAAAGCATTACTCGAAAAACTCGACAGAGCTCTTAACTTCCTGCTCAACGAAAAGAAAACCGGTGACACCGACACAGCCGATGTATTGTTTCTGAAAGGACAAATCCGTCGCGAAGAAGCTCGTGCAGCCTGCCGGTTTATTGGTCTGAAACCTGAAAATGTACATTTCCTGGACTTGCCATTTTACGAAACAGGAAAAGTGCAAAAGGGAAAACTGACTGAGGCAGACGTACGTATCGTAATGCAATTGCTCGACACTGTGCAGCCACATCAGATATTTGTAGCCGGTGACCTTGCTGATCCGCACGGAACCCACAAAGTTTGTCTGAACGCAGCTTTGGCCGCCATCGATGAACTGAAATTAAAGGAATGGATGAAAGATTGCCGCATTTGGATGTACCGTGGTGCATGGGCTGAGTGGGAAATCGACCACATTGAAATGGCCGTTCCAATGAGTCCGGAACAACTTCGCAGCAAACGAAACTCCATTCTGAAACATCAGTCGCAAATGGAAAGCGCACCGTTCATGGGTAATGACGAACGCCTCTTCTGGCAACGCGCCGAAGACCGCAACCAGGCGACAGCCGATCTTTACAAAAAGCTTGGACTTGCCTCTTACGAAGCCATCGAAGCCTTTGTAGAATACAAAACAGAAGGCTGAGGAGCTAAAAAAATCAATTTAAAAAGGTAATATTTTTTGGGGTATAAAAAAGATAAACATAATGAAAACACTTAAAGTTTCATACGCTCCCCGCCTTGATGGCACCGACATTCGCTTTGCTGCTCAGTATTTTGAGCAACACGAAACATACGAATATGTGGATATGCTTAACTGGCCTTCCGAATATCCGTACAAACCCGATTGTCGTTTCAAAATTGCACGTTCGTCCGACGCACTTTATCTCTTTTTTAAAGTGGTGGAAAACAATGTAAAAGCGACTTTTACCAACGACAACGACCCTGTATGGCAGGATAGTTGCGTTGAGTTCTTCTTTCAGCGTCCCGATCAGAAAACATACAACAACTTCGAACTGAATTGTATTGGTACCTGTCTGGCTGCCGAACGTGCAGGACGCGAGGAAGGAGTCGAAATGTTCGGACCTGAAAAAATGTCGCGCATTAAACGTTATGCCACACTTGGCGATCAACCTTTCAACGAAATAAAAGCCGGCTTCGAATGGAAACTTACTTTCGCCATTCCGTTTGACTTACTCGGACTGGACAAAAATAATCTGCCCGAACGTGTGAAAGCAAATTTCTACAAATGCGCTGACGGCACTTCGAATCCGCACTATCTGAGCTGGAGTCTGATATCAACCAAACAACCTGATTTTCATCGTCCGGAATTCTTTGGTGATCTGATTTTTGCTTAATGTTTACAAATTGAGTATATAAAAAGGCTGAACCAGTGGTTCAGCCTTTTTATATACTCAAAATTTATTGCCTGCGATTCATTGTAAGGCATCTCACTTTTTAAGAAGCTTGGTTTTGAAAACACCCTCTTCTGTCCGTAATTGCAACACATATACTCCCGAAGCCAGACTGCTGATAGTGACATAATTATCAAAATCTGCAATTTTCATCAAAACGGCTCCCTGCAAATCGGAAATAATTATTTCTGATACTGTTACATTTTCAGGCAAATAAAATCCATTTTCGATTGGATTCGGATAGATCTTCAGTTCCTTATCTGCCAGCAATTCGGCATGTGTACCCACGTCGGTCTTTACACAACGAACTGAAAAACCTTCCTGTCGCTGTAATAAACCGGAATTCATATACTGTTTATTGTAATCAATATTATATCCGTAAGCTACGTAGTTATCCATTTTTTCTGATGTCCATAAATATGTGGTACCCCAATAACCAATGAATCCGCCATTAGTTTGCCGAACACCGGCTGGGAAGGCAAGAAATCCACTCTGATTATTCATTGGCTGATTGTAAGCCGGAGTATTGTAAATCTGATCAGCCTGTGTAGCCCATGCTGAAGAAGCCGCAAGCGATTTATTAATCGAAGTACTATAAATACCTGCCACATAAGTAAATAATATTTCCCATTCGGCGCGGGTCGGTATTTTCCAGCCTGCCGGACAAATGTCACGGGCATCTTCGAGCACATTCCAGGTATATAGTCGCCCGTACAAATAATTATTGGCTTCATTATTATTCGCGGCCCAATTGTATTTTGCCATATTATCAAAACTCAAATCGTCAAACGGATTCGTTGAAGTCAAAATTACATCATTATTGTTGTAATGCCTTGTTCGCAAATTTTCGACGAGCCATTTTTGCGTTCCAATCTGCACAGAGTGGTACACGTTACCTTCCACATCTGTAACCGGCTCAAACTCCTTTATTCTGCTTATATAAGCGCTCCAACCCTGATCACTCTGATATGCTGCAGCACTACCCACAGGCACATAAAGCGTGCAACCAGCGTTAACATATTTGAAAATGCTGTCACTTGCAATTGTAACCAATGGAGTGACCGTATTTACAAACACAGCCGCCAATCCCTGACAATTATAAAATGAATATTCGCCGATTTCGGTTACCGAAGCAGGAATATCGATAGTTGAAAGCATATTACACATATAAAAAGCTTCCGGGGCAATTTCAGTAAGTGTAGCCGGCATAGCAACGCTGCGCAAACGCCAGTTCCCTTCAAAAGCAGCAGTATCAATGACTGTCACCCCATGTGGGATATCGTAATGCATTGATCTGAGAGGAGGATAAGCTATCAATCGCTGCATCGACTTATCATACAAAACTCCGTTAATTGCGGCGTAATGCTGATTGGAAGTTGGTACAGATATTCCCTGCAAAGAGTTTACAAAAGTAATGGCACAATAACCAATACTTCGGACGGTGGAAGGAATGGATAAGAACTGTAATGAGTCGCAGGATTGAAAAGCATAATTTCCGATGACCTCCAACCCTTCTGCCAAAGAGATCGTTTTAAGCCCGCTTAGCAAAAATGCCGATTGATTTATTTTTGTTACTGACGTAGGAATTGCGATGTCAGTGAGCGCCTTACAGGATCTGAATGCCATAGTATCAATTACAGTTACAGTTGGTGGAATTGTAATCGAAGTCAGTTTCTCACAACGATTAAAGGCCGAACGGCCTATTGCTGTTATACCTAAAGGCAATTGAAAACCTTTCAGTGTGGTTTTACCCAACATTCCATTGCGTGGAATTGTATTCGCAGGATAAACAAAATCAACTGTATTAACAGTACCTTCAGTTCCGGAATAAGCCATCACTGTAGCACCCGAAATATCAACATTCGCTAATACAGGCATTAAATCGCGCATGGTTTTAAAGTCGCGGGCATCGATGTTTCCGGTTACAGTAAGATGAGTAATCGTATTCAGTTCCGCGGTGCTTAGCAAAGCAGAAAGCGCACCGGGTGTAGACACTACTGTTTTACTCAAAGTATATTTCTGCGAACGGAAACCCATATCGTCGATAATTAATGTTGACCCTACATTAGCTAACGACATGGACTCCCAATTACCTGAAGACTGAATTTGGATAATTACCGAATCGGGCTCAAAAAACAGATTCACAGGAATTTCAGCATAAGTAAATTCCGAAGCAGGAGTTAAACTTGTTCCGGCAAGCCAGCCATTAGGGCCACCAGTTTTCTTAAAATAGAGACCAACATTTGCATAGTCGCTTCCCTGAGGTATGTATTTATAATAAAACTCCAACACATCTGTCTGATTACTAAAAGGCTGTCCGCCTGCCGGATAACAATCTCCACCATTGCAATCTGGATAATACCCTGACATCAAACTGGCCGATCTTGCTACAGGCAAATTATTTTTCTCACCAAGGTAAGTTTTCAACTCTACAGCATAATCACCTTTGTAAGCATCAGTTGTTTTCTTCACCGAAACTATCCCTCTCTCAGTTTCGGCATGCCACTCATCAAGAGTTTCTTTTGTCACATCCGTCCATTCTTCAAAATCGCCACTTAGTAATGCTGGTTGTGCTGACACACCGGTAAACGACACATTGTCAACTACAAGTTTGCTGCCCACAAGTCCACCCTCCATATTGCTTGAAGCAAAAGCCACAATTACCGAATCGGGTGCTATGGTCAATGCTGGCTCTAACGTAAAATTAAATGGGGTATAGTCGGTATGAAGACCGTCCAGATTAAAGAAGTACGTCCTGAGATTCACTCCATTTTTACTGAAAGCAATCACCATAAATCCATTATCGCCTGAAGCACGGTTATATTTATAATAACCCTGAAAACCAGTCGGAATTTCAGTATATGGAATTCCGCCATGCCACAAAGAAGGATCATCTTCCTCTGCTTCCACAGTCATAAAATAACCCATTCTGACACCATCATTTAACACTGTTTCGAGCTCAACCCCATAATTACCGGTGTAACCAACTGCTTTTCTCACATTAATAAAGCCATCATTGTCGTTATTTGAGTTTCCAAGGTAATTTGCAGGATAACTATATGTGGTGGCCGTCCATAATTCGAATCCACCATTGGGTACCGAAACCTGCGTAAAAACACTAAGTGCAGGACTAAGCACTAAAAGTAAAAGTATAAGTTTTTTCATAACCCTTTTGTCAGAATTTATCGTGCTGACGCCGCACTGTTTATATTGTTTAATGCTATATATCTGCCAGTTAACTTAAAATTAATTTAACAACAACATAATACTATCAACAATAATTCACCAATGATCAAACATGAAATTCATTCAGGGACAGTAAATAATTTACAAAAGATTCAGAACTAAATCTACATTTAAAATTATTCAAATATGTATAAAAATATGTATAACAAACAATCCTGATATTTTGGGAGAGGGAATAGTAATAATTGGGGAGAAGAACGAAGAAGTGCAGATGAGAACATCAGTCGACAAGTCCGTTTTTTAAAGCAAAAACTACTATATCAATCACTGTTTTGCAGTTAAGTTTGCGTTTGATATTGTCTTTATGACTTTCTACAGTACTTATATTAATTTTCAGTTTACCGGCAATCTCTTTCGAAATAAATCCCTTCGTGAGTAAAGCAATAATTTCAATTTCGCGTTCGGTGAGATTCCAGGGTTTGGGGTGCGTATTCACCACATCGGGAAAGCAATCAAGCAATAGCGAACGTGGAATGGTTTCGCCAAAGAAAAATCCGTTTCCTTTCATAACCAGTTGCAGCACTGCAATCAGTTCATCTATCGAACTATCTTTTCCGATATATGCTGAAACGCCTTTCTGAACTGATTTCACTATGGTGTTCACATCTTTATGACAGGTCAGTACCACAATTTTCAAAGCCGGATTTAATGCCAGAATTGGATCAATCAGCTCAAAACCATCGGTCGTACCTTCGAGCATCAAATCGAGCAGAACCACATCTGACTGAAGCAATTCTTTGCTTTGCAGAACTTCGTTTGCAGTTCCGGCACAACCCGATATACTTACAAGCTTATTTCCAACCAACAACGATTTTATTCCTGACACAAGGATCTCGGAATCGTCAATCAGAAAAAGTCTTATCGGAGTTGTTGCATCCATTTCAACTATTCATTTGTGAATATTTAAAACTTTGTGAACCAGCAAAATAGTTTCACTGCGTAAAAGTAATGATTGTTTTGGAAAAAGCAAACAACTTACACATCAACAACACAAAACCCTGATATTTCAATGAAGAAAAACAGGCCGAAGCTGTTTCAAAAGAGTTTTTGATGAAGCTTCGGCCTTTATTGTCAAAAGTATCAGATTTAGTCTAATAATCGAATATTACCCTTTTGTTGATTTTCGGGCCATCCGAAATTATTGTAAGAATATACATACCTCTTAATCCCGGATTCTGAAGAGTTAGGTAGTTAACACCCGGGCTCAGATTTTGTTGAAAAAACAGAACCTGCTGTCCGGTAAGGTCGGTCAGAATAATCCGGACTTGCTTGCTACCGTTTGTATCAATTTTCACATTCAGCACATCTCTTACCGGATTCGGAAATATATTCACAGCCTTGTCGTATTCAAACAATTGACTGAAAATCGCGGTCGTAATTCCAACCTGCACAGATTGAGTTCCTTCATCCACAGTAAAGTTCACATTCACAACCTGCTCACCTTCGTCGAGTTCTGCAGTCACAGGCTCAGTCATGTCGTACCCGGTTCGTTCAATCACAATGCTGTAAGTTCCGGCCGGCAAATTCGTGAAACTATAATTTCCGTTTGCATCAGGACATTGTGTGGCAATCACTTCCCCTGCACTATTCAACAACAACACCCTGGTGTCGTAATCGGCTGAACGAAGGATTTTAGTCATTCCCGGTGACTTTTGCACACCCACAACAGCTACTATTCCCGAGATAACAGCAGTTCCATTGAATTCAAAATCAGCTTTTTTCTGTTGAAGCAGAAACATGAGCATGGTATCGGATTCACAAGTGAGTTTAAATGGTTTCACATCCGACCACAGCACTTTCTGATCGTGATAAGTATCCACAAAAGGATTTTCGCCGGGAAAAGTCCAGCTTACAAAATGAGCTTTTAAAATATAATCTCCTGCGGGCAATTCTTCGAAAAACACAAGCTGTGGCATATTGGCCGCCCTGAGAAGTTCAAATTTCCCGGCATTATTCTTTTTATAAAGTTCGCCCTGCACGTCTTCAAATCCGGTCATTCCACCCTGCAAAAAAGTAGCATTCAGTCGTGCACCCTTAAAAATAACGCGTGTAGAATCGGTCGACAAGCAACCTCCGGCACCATTGCTCACGAGCACATGATAAATTCCGCTCTGAGCAACCTGAATCGAAGGCGTTGTTTGTCCTCCCGGACTCCAAAGATAGGAGTTTTCGGTATTTGCGCCCGCTGTAAGAGTGACGGTATCGCCCACACAAGCGTAAATCGTATCGGGCAATGACAAGGAAATTTTGGGTTTCACAGTAACCAAAACATTGTCTGACATTTCGCCCAAAGTATTTTTCACAGTCACCGAATATGTGTTCGAAGTTTTCACCCATATTTTTTGCGTACTTTCGTTTGTACTCCAGGCATACACAGCACCCGGTGTATATCCCGCATCCAATTGTGTCGAATCGCCTTCACATAGAACACGTGCATCACCGAATTCAACAACCGGAGCCATCAGATCAATCAATTCAAAGTTTGTTTTAAACACGCGCCCTTCGGGACTGGCAAAGACAACCGAATCGATTTTTACATCATTGTCATTTGCAATATATTGCTTTACATAGTGTTGCTCATTGATTGTAAACGGTGAGTTAATTGAATTTGTCACTTTCTTCGATTTAACAACATTTCCATTGCTATAAACCGAAGTCACAATCTGACAATTATTGTCGTACACGTAGCTGTCAATATTGGTTATGGTATTATTTATGGCACTTACATCAATTACCAACCGGCTATTATTCATTCCGCCAATAAACATATCGTTGCCTGAGCCGGGCGATGCAGGAATTGAATTTACGGTCTCACCATGTTCGTTCACATACCAGCGCATAGGAAGATTATTCATGCTAAACGACCAGTAACCAAACAAATAGAAGCCTTCATAATCGGCAACAGCAGACTGCGTAGTCCATTTCAGATTTTCTTTCGGAGCACTAAAGTCAATCGCAATATTCGATCGTTTTGCGCTTGTTGCAAAATTGATGCTGTTACTATTGGCAGGCCATGTATTTCCATTCAAATCGCGTATGGCAGCCTGAGGAATTTCGAGCACATAAGTTCCGGCATTTTCAAGTCGTTTATCGAATGAAAATGAAAGGATTGAATCGACAACAGCAATCTCATCGGTAGTTACAATAATTGTAGATTCATTTGCTGTATTTCGTATTAAAAGAGGTTTTAAAACCTCAATTTTTTCATCGAAAATCAATTCCACACCACTATTGACCGAAACATTGATTTTGTTGTTTGTTGGATAAGACGAAGTTAACACAGGCGCAGTGTTATCGGGAGCCAAAACAGTAAAATCTTCAACCGCATTATTGTCATAAGCCCCGCTAAATGTATTGTAATTAAGTGCTGACGACAAATAACGACGCAACATAAAAGCCGTGCCTGTAAAACCATCGTATTTATTGTATCTGAAATCACGTGCTAACTGAGGGTTTTGTCCGGGTTTCATCACCGAATCGATCTGAATAACAGTAAAATTGCTTTTGGAAAGTCCCTGAGGAATACCGCAGACTTTTGCATTTGTATTCAGAGGATTGATTGAAAAATTATCTTTACGCATCCAGCCCATTGCAAAAACAAAGGTTTTAATATCATTATTCTGCTGATATACAAGAATATTCTCGCCTGCCAGGGTATAACTATTTTTGTACGAACGAAGGCTAAGGCTGCTTCCGGCAATGGTTTGAAAAGCAGGATTTATGTCTGAGTTCACCCTATACTGAATCACCTTTCCGGCCGAAACAGTACTTGGAGCAGTGTATTCGTATATTCCATCCGAAGTTGTTGTCTGATCGAGATCGCTGAGTGTTGTGCTGTAGGCATAGTCGGTAAATCGGATTTTTGTACCGGCTTCGATATCGACTAAACATACGAAATCGAACGAATTGTAGCTGTAATTCACTTGTACGATGGCCACATCGCCGGGTGCAAGAGTGGTCTGACTTTTCAACTGCAATGCCGGAAACGAAAACAGGCAAAGCAACAACAGGAGTAAATGTTTTTTCATAAAGCGTGTATTTATGGGTTTGTTAGTTTGTTTTCGAACGAGTTGAGATAATTTTCTATCTGATTTTTAAACCGGGATTCAATGTTCAGAGCACTATTGTCGGTCATGGTAATTTGCTTTGCACTGATTTTATATTCTTTTATAAGCGAAGGATTTATGCAACAGCAGCCCGAAATACGAATAAAACCGTTTTCGATAAGTTTGGAAAAGAAGAATTTTTCGTCGCCTTCCAACTCAAAGTTTTCGTCGACACAGGTTAGTTTTAGCTTTTTCCGGTTACGACAGAAAAACGCATAAAGGATTTTCGACTTTTCCGAAACCAGAATATATTCGTCGGTTTCTATAATAATTTTTGTTTCACAGCTCTCAGTCATAATTGTCAATTTGAACGTTACAAAAATAGTTTGCTACCATTTCAATTGATTACTGTAATTTATATGTGTGGAGAATTGATTGAAATGTGCGGGATTGCGAAATAAAAGCGAGTTACAGACTATTGAGCCTCGCAATCACTTTTTCTTTGTATCGCGTAGCCACAGGCACCTGCGTTTTGTCGGCCAGGCTCAGGTAACCTCCATCGGCTTTGTGATAGCAGACAATATATTTTGAATTTACCAAATGCGACTGATGTGTGCGGATAAAATTGTTGTTTTCGAGCAATTCTTCGTATTCCTTGAGGTTTTTCGAAACCATAAGCGGCTTTCGTCCCGACAAATAAAAGCTGGTATAAGCCCCTTCGCCCTGCAAACGTACTATTTCATCGAGCTGCAACACATGCATCGAATCGGCAGTGCGTAACACAATTCGGGTAGGTGCAGGCTGCTGAAAATTTTGCAGCAAAGTATTGAATTTCGACTCAGTCTCACGGGCAGTTTCCCGGCGTTGTGCTTTTCTTATAGCATCGGCAAATTCACCTTCAGAAAAAGGTTTCAGCAAATAATCGAGCGCACTGAATTTTATAGCCTGCAGGGCATATTTTTCGTAAGCAGTGATAAAAATTATGCTGAAATTCACGGTTGTAAGTTTCCTCAGAAAGTCAAAAGCCGTTCCATCGGGCATATCCACATCGAGCAACACCAAATCAGGATTGTGCAGCAAAACAGCCTGATAAGCCTCTTCAACCGTCACAGCTTCGGTGCAGACTGTGGTTTCAGGAAAATATTTTCGCAGCAAATTCCGGCATATTTCGCGTGCCGGTGCTTCGTCGTCAACAATCAGAATTTTCATGTATTGAACGTTTTAAAAGGAATGGCCATACTAATGCGTGTACCGCTTTGTGTGTCGGGAACAGGACTTTCTATCGTCAAACTATCCGGCCGACCACCCGGCATTTGGAGCCGGCCAAGTGTAATATCAATGGCCATTGAGCGATGATTTGCATTGGGTTCAGCATTTTTCATACCCACACCATTGTCAGTCACAGTAAGAATCAGTTCTTTGCCGACAATACTAAAACTCACTGTAATCAACCCGTCTTTGATGCCCCGAATGCCATGCTCTACAGCATTTTCGACAAATGGTTGTGCAATCATGGGCGGAATTTCCGTATTATCGGCATCAATACCTTCACCCACACTGATTTCATATTCAAAGCTAATTCCGAAACGCAACTGCTGCATTTTCAGATAATTGTTCAGAAATTCAATTTCATCAGTCAGCGAAATATAACTCTCGTTGGAGTTTTCGAGAATCTGGCGCATAAGTCGCGAGTATCGCGAGAGGAAACCTGATGCTTCTTCGCTTTTCCCCGACTGTACGTATTGATTAATAGCATTCAGCGTATTGAAGATAAAGTGCGGATTCATTTGTGAGCGAAGCAGTTTTTCCCTGAGCTCGGCTTGTTCCTTTCGTGTTTCGAACAGCTTACGGCGCGACCACAGAAACAACATGGCGGCAAAAAGCAGCATGATAAAAACAGCAGCAACCATAATCGATTTACGACGCTGATAACTAATTGTTTTTAGTCGACTTTCATGGTCGAGTCGTTCAATTTCCTTTTCTTTTTCCGAAGTCTGATATTTCAGCTCCATCTCGTGCAGGTTTTTCTCCACATCGGCATTTCGAAGCGAGTCCACACCCTCTTTATAAGCATTGTAGTGCTCATAAGCCATTTTCCAGTCTTTGGTTTTCTCGCCAATACGTGCCAGTGCCAAATGCGCCTGCGCTTCCTCTTCGGGATAAGTCTTGTATTCATGGGCGAGTGCCAACGCCTTTTTGGCATAAATTCCGGCCTCAGTAAAGCGGCTCATTTTTTCGAGAATATTGGCCGCATGGATGCGGTCGATGATCTGCGCGTAAATTTTCCCGGTCTGTTCGGCGTATTCAATCGCCTTCAGAATATCGGCATAAGCTTCAGCATATTTTTCCTGCGCCATATAAATAAGACTGCGATTTGAATAAGCAGTTCCCAAACCTGTAATATAGTTATTTGCCTGCGAAATAACCAGCATCGAATCGTACCAGGCCAGCGCTTCATCGTTTTTCCCACGCAATTTGCTTATCCCACCCAAATCGTTGAAAATCGCGGCTTTTGTCTGAATGCGACTTTCAGGTAAGGTACGTGAAACCTCGTATGCTTTTTTCACGTAAAATTCCCATTTATCGGTGTTGGTTTCTTTGAAAAGCTGCCCCACCTGCTGATAATAATAATCGAGATTTTTCTTTTTTCCGGAGGCAATTTTGTTTTTCAGCGCTTTCAGTTTGTAGGCAATGGCCAGCTTCAGATTTCCTGCATATTCGTACTCCGAACCCATGTTCATCAAAATCATAGCTACCTTGTCGGCATCACGGATATCGTAAAAAGCTTTTAATGCTTTGTGGTAATAGCTCATTGCGAGCGGACGGTTGCCTGAATAACTTGCATTGGAAGCCAGTAGATTGTAGAGAATTCCTGTTTCGTAATTGTTTTTTGAGGCTTCGGACAAGGCAATAGCCATGGTCAGCAAACTATCGCCACGCTGAAAATCAGCTTCCTCACTCAAAGAATCGCCCCAGAATTTCAACGATTGTATCATGGCAGAGCTATCATTTTTTAACTTTGAAGCCTTATATTGTTCACTAAACGACGATTGAGCAGCAACTTTGACGACACTGCAAAAAGCAAACAGCAAACTGATAATTAAAGTATTGAAAAGGCATTTATTCATATCAATGAAAAAAGACAGCGAATGATTAAAAAGCGGAAAGTTATTTTTGCAAATATATTTATTTCTTCTGAATTTTAAACAAAAAAACTTTATTTGTAATATAAAAAACTACATAGTCGACCCTTAAAAAGTCCATAAACATAAGATTATCAGTAAAATAAATCTTAAAAGTATTGTGTACATCTGCAAGTTTTAGTATATTTGATGCATA
>SAAO01000093.1 GCA_009929375.1 Bacteroidia bacterium | reverse complement strand
ACATAACTAGGTGAATCGAACCTCAAAATACTGTCCAAACCTTGATTTGACGGGTTTTGCATTTGTTCCTAGTTAGGTGTCTCCGGGAATCCAGGATATATAGCTGACGCTGTTTTTCCCAGTCGAAGCGAATTGCTTCATAAATTTCTTTTTCAGCTTGTTTTTGGTTAATTTTGAATTCTTTTGACTCAATGTACCGAATCTCCTCTCGTAGATATCTCCTAGTCTCCGAATCGTTCGCGTATTGGATTATAAGCCCTCCATTTTTAGACACAACAATCCCGCGGAACACAAAGAGGTTTCCGCAACAGGAACATTTTAGGGGGTTTTCTCCAAAACATTCGACAATTCGTTCAGCCCATTTCTTTGGTTTCAATGCAGTCGAAACATTCAGCAACAGCCGCTTTATCTTTGATTGGATTTCTTTAACGACTTCTTTTGCAACTGTCTTGAGTTTCCTGCTGTATAACCCATATCTGCGGATCATTTTAAAGTTTTTATCGGGGATATGCCTTACTAAAGCTGCAATAAACTCCTTTGCAAGCATGATTTCTGTTTCATCGGTATCGGTACGCTTATCGTGATAACGGAACATTACGATATCACCATCATACATGAGGATACGTTTTAACGCGATCGGTCCGCGTTTCATGTAGCGGCTGATATACTGCAGAACTCTTTTGACATTCGTTCGGCTTCTCTTCGGAGCGTTGACATAAAAGCCTTCAGCATTTTTAGTATAGGCTGTTTGAAGCTGTGGCTGTACTTCCTTTTTCTCCTTCGGAGATAACACGCGCCGAATCAACTTTAACACTGCATTCTGCCAATTTATCCGCAACATTTTGTATGGAATATAATCGTAATCTTTCCACTCACCACCTTTGGTCAGTCCACCCATGGTTACAATCATATGTACATGAGGGTTAAACTCGAGTTTGGAGCCAAAAGTGTGGAGAGTCAAAATGATGCCAGGCCGAATCTTCTGTTTCTTGAAATAGTCCAAAATTACTTGCGCAGCCTCGTCCATTAGTCCTTTCAAAAGTATTTCCCGATGGTACTTTAAAAAGATATTCCTCAAGCCTTCATCAATTGTAAAAACAATATGTCTGTGAGTGGTGTGGAACATATCCTGAGATACAATTTCACTCCACCGCTCACTTTCACCGACAGAACAGGTCGGACAAAATTTGCCTTTACACCGAATCGGAACTTTTTTTACCGCATGGCATCCTTCACAAACGAATAACCGGAATCCTTTAGAAATATCCCCACAGTATCTAAACTTCTCAACTTCTCGAAAGACCACAGGTCTTATCTTCAGCTTGATTTTTTTAGAAAACTGGTCCCAATGATTGTTCTCATCAAAGAAAATAGTATGGAGAATGTTCTTATTCATGCCTCTATTTTACCACTGTGGAACCAAAAGAAAAACTGTGAAACATGCACTAGCACAACGTTCCACAGCCGGAAAATTATATACTTTCCTAGTTATATAAGAAAAGCTGAACGGGTTCGTTCAGCCCTGAAAGAAATTTAGAAAATCTGTCCGCCTGAGCATCGAAGAGCGCAATTGCTGAGAGACTTTCTGCGTCAGCAGATTAGTCGAACAGTATGTCTTGGCTCGCAGAGACAAGAGG
>SAAO01000062.1 GCA_009929375.1 Bacteroidia bacterium | reverse complement strand
ATCTCCTATTATTATATTCTGATATAGGATATATTACAAAGAAGAGGTGGATAAGAATGAATAAATATAAGCATATCATTTTTGATTTAGATGATACACTACTTGATTTTCAAGATACAGAAGAACAGGCTTTAAAAGAAATTATTACATTGTATAATTTGCCCTACAATAAACAGACTATTGCGTGTTATAAAGGCATTAACGATGGCTTGTGGTCTCAATTGGAAGAGGGCTTGATTTCTCACGAGAAAGTTTTAAAAACACGCTTCTCCTTATTTTTGAAAGAATTTCAGATAGATGAGAGTGGATCAAAAGTAGAGGCGATGTACCGTGAGCATTTAAACCAAGGCCATTCGACCATTACCCACGCAACTGAATTATTGGACACATTAAGTGGGCAAGGATACAAATTATATATTGGCACAAACGGCGTAGGCAATACGCAAAGAAAAAGATTAGCAGATTCCAAGCTGCAAGGCTATTTTGAAGATATTTTCATATCCGAAGAAATCGGGCATGAGAAACCGAATGCCCTCTTCTTTCAACATATTTTGGATACTTTGAACGCAAGCCATAAAGAAGAATTTTTAATGATCGGGGATCGCTTATCCTCAGATATCAAAGGCGCTCTCAACATAGGAATGGACTGCGTCTGGTTTGACCGGAAGAAAAGTCAACCTGATCCATTCGCCCCGCAAAGCACATACACTGTATCAAACTTAATGGAAATAGCCGCATTATTGGAAGGTTAGTTGACAGAAATGAGCAGGCAAACACCCGATACCAATCCGACCAGATGTTGGTCAGGCTAGTATCGGGTGCATTTTGTTATAGGATCCAACTTTGTGCGGTTGCTTGTTGCGGAAATTGCCTGGTGGTCAAACAATGCCTTTTATGTCAGATCTTGTCTTCATCTCCCGGAACATATGTTGTTTCTTGTTCCAAAACATCTTCCATTGCCTCGACATCGGGATGAGAATCCTTTTCCGGCGCATCTTCAAGGATATCTTTGGCTACGCCTGGATCTGGGTTCATCGGTTCCAAGTTCAACGCACTTTCCTTATTCAACAAGTCATCCACAATCACAATGATTTCGCCATCATCCAATTGTTTCTGGTACCCATCCAACAAAGTGTCCTCTTCCGCTTCAGAGTCGGGGTTTTCGGTGTTGGTCACGTAATCATCACTCGTGAAAATGGGGAACATATTCAGGATTTTTTCCCAAAGCGAAAAATGTTCGGCATAATGCTCCTCCAATTTGATCTGTGCATCTGTGGAATCATCCAATTCCTTGTATGTGTTATCTTTATTTGTGACAAGCGTAATGTCTGATTCCGCGTACCCTTCCTTACGCAAATCCTCTAGAACAGCATGAACTTCTGAAATGGTGCGGTAGGAGCCTTTTACAAACTTAGCCATAATCATTACCTCCACATTCTTATTCGATACTCTGTTACAACTCTATTTTATAGAAACTTGGCTGCACTATCAAAGATTAACCCTTCAACAACAAAGATGAAGGTAAAAACACCGCCAAAGTCAGCTGATACCTGGCTGACTTTGGCGGTGTTTAGTGCTTATTCCCAAACGGGTATGGACGATTTGTTGGTGACCTCATCTATGATTTTTTCAACTTCAGGAGTTTGATAGTAATCGACGATGATTTGGAAATCAGGGTCTTCGCTTTCATCTTCTCGAGCAGCGATCACGTTGTAATAAGGTTTGGATGAGTCGGCCACGGGTTCAAGGAAAATGGCGTCCTCAGTAGGCACCAAGCCTGCATCAGCAGCCATGTCATTATTGACTACGGAAGCATCGACGTCCGTCATGGCGCGAGCCGTCTGATTGGCAGCCAAGACCGTGAATTTGAGGTTTTTCGGATTTGATGTGATGTCATTTACAGTAGGCAACAAGCCCTTTTCTGCATCCAATTCAATCAAGCCGGCAGCCTGCAACAACAGCAAGGCTCTGGATTCGTTCGAAACATCATCCGGTATTGCGATTTCCCCACCATCCGGTATTTCATCTACAGATGTGTGTTTTTCAGAAAAAAGCCCCATCGGATTCAGTGTCGTATACGCGATTGTTGTGTTGCTGTATCCAGCATCTTCATTCACTTGTTCCATGTAAATTTCAGTCAAAGCCGCGTGTAGATCAATTTCGCCCTCTTCCAAAGCTTGGATCGGTTTCACATATTCCGTGAATTTTACCAGCTCGATTCTTACGGGTTCGTTGTTTTCTTCAAGTTGTTCTTGAACATGTTCCCACACCTCATTCCGTTCACCGACAACGCCAATTTTCACAGTCCGGATATCTTCTTGAGCCGCTTCCTGGCCACACGCAGCGAGAAACAATGCCGCTGCCCCAACCGTTACTAAACTTTTAAATATTTTTTTCATGTTTGTCCGCCTCTCCCCATACTTCGTTTAAGCGATTTTGCCTGTCTTCTTCCAAAGGGATCATTCGCTCATGGTTTCCCTCTTTTTTATAAAAATCCTGATGGTACTCTTCCGCAGGATAAAAGATGCTTGCAGGTGAAATTTGCGTGACGATCGTTGCAGCGATTGCCAGCTTATCTTTCAGCTCCTCTTTTGAGCGATCCGCAATTTCTTTCTGTGTTTCCGAGTGATAAAAGATTTCCGGACGGTACGACGAGCCGCGGTCCATGAACTGTCCCATGGCATCTGTCGGATCCGTTTGTTGCCAATAAATATCCAGCAACTCCCCATAGGAAATCACACTATTATCAAAAGTGATCTGGATCGCCTCTGTGTGCCCGGTTCCTCCTGCCTTCACTTCCTCATACGTCGGGTTTTCTTTGAAACCCCCGGTATAGCCTGAAACAACGGACTCGATTCCAGGTCTTTCATCAAACGGTTCAAGCATGCACCAGAAACATCCTCCGGCAAGCGTTGCAATTTCTTTGGACATAGTCTTATTCTCCCCCAAAAATGGCGCTCCGCCAATTCATAACATTTTTTCATTATATAACAGGAAGTTACTTTTAGATAGTGAAAAAAATCGATCACTGATGATCGTTTTTTCCGAACACCACAGAATCTCCCTTCTGAAAATCATTGACTTTTCCTGTAATTAAATTATCCTATAAACATACCTAAAATGAGTGTCATGAAAATCGATGCGTTTTCATCGGAAGCGTATTGATGATTCAGGATAGCGAGGGAAACATGCAAAAGACAAAAAATCAGACACAAATCTATGCCTTTGTTACAGTGCTGCTGTGGGCATCGGCATTCGTTTTCACAAAAATCGCGCTGACCTACTATACAGCAGAAGCGATTGGCGTTCTCCGTTATGTGATCGCTTCGCTATTATTCATTGTAATCGGGGTTTTCCAAAAAATTGGATTGCCGGAGAAAAAAGATATCCCTAAATTCCTGCTGGCCGGTGCTTTAGGTTTTTCGCTCTATATGATCACCTTCAACCAGGCTTCAAAATCGCTGACGGCCGCAACAGGCAGTGTTGTCATCGCCTCCGCGCCTATCTTGACGGCCCTGTTTGCTTGGATGATATTCAAGGAACGAATCCGCTCGCTGGGATGGGTCGCAATCATCATTGAATTCATCGGAATACTGATTTTGACATTATGGAATGGTATCCTTTCGGTGAACGCAGGTATTTTCTGGATGTTTGGCGCAGCCGTCTGCATCAGTGGCTATAATCTGCTGCAACGTTCCTTGTTGAAAAAATACTCTGCCTTACAATCAACAGCTTACAGCGTTTTGGCTGGAACCCTGTTTCTGCTGTGGTATTTACCGGATGCGGCGGTCCAATTCGGCAATGCCCCACTTCAGCAGTTGCTGGTGATGATTTTTCTGGGCGTATTCCCCAGTGCACTTGCGTATATGTTGTGGGCAAAAGCGCTGATGCTCGCACAAAAAACAAGCGAGGTAACGAATTACATGTTTGTTACGCCATTGCTGGCCGCTTTGATGGGCTTCCTCATAATGGGAGAGATCCCTGCATTGTCGACATGGTTGGGCGGCCTGATGATCTTTGCCGGCTTGTTGCTGTTCAAAAAAGCCAATACGTGATAGGCACATCGTCAACAACAACGTTATCTTAGAGGATATGTTCGCAAAGATTCGCTATCATTTCGGCGACTGATTCGTTGAATGGATTTTTGTTAAAGCATATGAAAAGCGCCTTCCGATACGGACTTTCGTATCGAGAGGCGCTTTTGCTATCTTCACTTTTGAATCCAAACTTAGCTTCTGCTGACATCCCTTGGAAAAAAGAATGCTAGTGCTTGAAGTTAGTTATTCTATCTTAAAAGCTTTTTCCTTCGCTAAATAGAATGGGCGTAAATACGCGACTGTGTTGGATAATGGCAACACATCCACACTTAGGTTGATATTCAATACATTTGTTAAATAGTCCCTTCTGACAGAAATCCGTTCCCATAATTCCGGATAAGATTTTTGTATTTCATGCTGGAGGTTTTCATCAGCTATAGCTACGCACTCTTCGGCACTCACTCCGGTATACCCAGGTACCGATGGGATGATATCGATCTGCAGAATCATGCCGCTTTTCAGTTTCTCAGAAGAATCTGCATAGATTGGGGAGGACATCCATTCTTCATCCGCTGTCAGATGCCCTGGATTCAAATGCCAATGATATTTGCTTTTAGGGAATACATCCTCAATAAGCTGGTACAATTCATTTCCGGCCATTCCAACTTTTATGTTTTCCAGCCAACTGACTACAGCTGCAAAATACGGTTTTGCTACGGCTTCCAAATAATCTCTTTGCGTATCCGGAAGTTGCTCTGCTTGCTCAACCACAAACCCGGTTCGACTGGATAAACCACCTTTGAATCCGGTGGTCAGGGACATAGGCTCGCCCAACTGAATTTCTTTATGAGTGGGATATATATTGGCAAGTTCAAAGCGCTGCCCTGCTGCCGCAATCGTGACGACTGAATTGTACTGCCCATCGGCGTTCAACAAATTTCCGATTTCTGTTTCTTTGCAGCCCGGTTCAATAGCGTTCATCGCCCGCAGCATGCAGCGCGACGACAAGTTGGCCCCATATTCATAGTGTGCAATTTCGTTTGCGTTATTCGTAGTCCGGGCGCCGTTATCCCCAATCATCACATACGCACCATTAACTAACTCACACTCTGTTGGGATGGTATTTTTGAGGGCATCTACAATAAAATACGGTACATCAAACAGTGTGGACGGATCACTTTGCTTCGTCGTAAACATTTTCCAGCCGATAACACCGACCCGTTTCTTTTTGGCGATACCCAAATCAAGGAATATGGATTCAAGTGTTTTTTCATTCTCCATCGGCTGGTTAGGCAATGAGAACTGTGGGTAATGGATCAAATCGGCCGAAACGCGTGCATGCGCACATAGCTTTAAGTTCTCATTGCCAAGAATCAAAGTAAATTTCTCTGGCCTTTCGACAACTAGCAGACCTTCTTCAAAACGGGGAATAAAGCCGGTTAAATACTCAAAATTGCTTGCATGCTCTTTATCCGCATAAATAATCAAAGCTTCAAAGTTTTCTTCACTCATTCTCTGCAACAGTTTTTGTTTCCGTTCAGCAATCGTTTCAGCATTTAAAAAAGTAGGAGCGACACGCTCGAACACTTGCGGCTCGGGTATACTCTCTAATATAATTTTTTTGTTCAGCATACTATTCTCCTCTTTCGTCTTTGATAATAGCTTCTGTACCACTTTTAATGCGACTTACGCATTCCCAACAACAGAAGAAATGCCAGTATCCGCAAAGTAACTGTTACTGAGCCGAGAAATTTTCACGCTTACTTCTTATCGTACTGATACCTATCACAGTTTACTATTTGATTTTCAGAAATGAGGAATATAACATGTTCTTTCATCGAATCCTTCTAACCCTGCCATGATGTAAGACCAAATTTTAATCGGTTATGGATAGTGCATAACCTATGCTCTAAGAAAAAGGGTTCTATAATCAATGGCACTACTCTCTACACCCATCGGAAATTGTTTTGCTCTTTCAAATAATACGGTCTCATTTCCTTATTTATTGTTTTTATTCGCTGCTTTTACAGTTGCCTCGACCATATCTCGCAACATTTCGGCCATTTGAAGTTGCGCCCTACAGTGTTAATTATAGGGTGCTAGATTACTAAATGCCAATTCTAACTTCTATATTATAAATGGATATAGTCTATCTCCATCAATGTCTGCAACTAGAAGAGAAAACGGACACTTCTACATCATTTTCTTTAACAATCTGCTTAATTCCTTCTTTATAGGAGAGGGAGATTGTCTCTGCTTGTGCCTGGGCAGGAAAAAGAGACGAGACAAAAGAAAATAGTATTATTGAAAGTATCATTGATATATTCAATATTCTTTTTATATTATTCATGAGTACCTTCACTTTAGTTAGATTTTAATTACCCTTCACCATCCACAAATTGATTTATCTCTTCGAGGCTCTTAACTCCATCTATACGCTTTGTCTCTTCCCCCTTGGAATATTGCCGCAATGAAGGGATCTTTGAAACATCCAATTCACTTAATCGCTCATCCTGTACTTGGACAGCTGATAAATCGACAATATAAACATTTTCGTCTTTATTGAATCGAAAGAAAGAGGCTTCATAAACTGGTTTCATTTTTTGGCAATATACACAGCTATCTGCACTGTAAATTAAATAGTAGTCATCTTTGTTAAAAACTTCACTAATCTCTTCAATATCATTTAATGTGATTTTTTCTATCTCGAGATTAGGCTTAAACATGACAAACATACCAAGAAACAAAGCTAAGGAGATTGTCCAAATAGTGGTTATAGTTCTTATTTTGGGAGACATAGTAATCTTTTGACCCAGAAATAGCCGTAGTAGAAAATAAATTAAAAATAGGGTGACAGTGGGGACCAGAATATAAAGTGTGCTGTTCCAAGTTCTCGGAGCACCAACAAAAAAATAGTAGAATACCAAAGCGATGGATATTGTTACTCCTACTGCTGGCTGAAATGAAAAATAGGTATACATTTTTTGTCTTTCTGACTTATCCATCTCATCATCCTTTCCACTTTCCAAGTGACAAGCTTTTAAAAATACTTGCTGTGGAGAAACCTAGAAACATATTCCATTATTGGTAGCGCTATCTTGTCTTTATCATATCACTTGTCGTATAATTGTCAATATAAATTAAATATTTTGTTAAATTATCTATCATTATCCAGCGAAGTAAATAGACATATAGTTCTTTTTATTCGGTTTTTGTATTACACCACTTTACAACTTTTCACGCCCCTCAGGGCATAAAAATACAAACAACCCCAAATTTTTTGTATGATTGATTTGGGGTTGTTTGCTATGAATCAATTATATCAAAAAGAGAATTTATAAAGCTGAATGAATTTTCACCAGGAGTGACTTGTTTATTCAAGAACGCGAAGGGAAAAATGCAAAAGACAAAAAATCAGGCTCAACTATATGCTTTTATTACAGTGCTTCTATGGGCGTCGGCATTTGTTTTTACAAAAATCGCGCTGACTTACTATACCGCAGAAGCGATAGGCGTTCTTCGTTATGTGATCGCCTCTCTATTATTTATAGCAATCGGAATTTTTTACAAAATTGGATTTCCGGAAAAAAGGATTTCCCTAAATTCCTGCTAGCCGGTGTTTTAGGTTTTGCGCTATATATGATCACCTTCAACCAAGCATCCAAATCGCTGACAGCAGCAACGGGAAGTGTTGTCATCGCATCGGCACCTATCCTGACTGCTCTGTTCGCCCGGATCATTTTCAAGGAAAAAATCAGACCCTTAGGCTGGCTCGCGATTGCAGTGGAGTTCAGCGGCATTCTGGTTTTGATCTTATGGAGCGGCATCCTTTCAGTGAATGCAGGCATATTATGGATGTTTGGAGCAGCTGTCTGCATCAGCAGCTATAATCTTCTGCAACGTTCTTTACTGAAAAAATATTCTCCCTTACAAGCGACGGCTTACAGCGTATTTGCCGGAACGCTATTCCTGTTGGTGTATTTACCGGATGCGGCGATACAATTCGGCAATGCCCCTCTCTATCAGTTGTTGGTGATGGGTTTCATGGGTGTGTTCCCAAGCGCACTCGCGTATATGTTGTGGGCAAAAGCACTAACAATGGCGCAAAAAATAAGCGATGTAACGAATTATATGTTTGTTACCCCATTATTGGCCGCTTTGATGGGCTTCCTGATAATGGGCGAGATCCCTACATTGGCGACATGTGTTGGTGGGTTGATGATATTTGCAGGATTGCTCCTATTTAAAAAATCAAATGCATGATCACGTGCTATCCGCGAGTGTAGATAGCTAAAATGGTATGTAAAAAAGCACAGAAATTAACCTGTGCTTTTTTACATGCAAGTGTTTGTCCTTGTCCCGCAAACGCGCCTATTGGAGTTTCAAAGCTCTTAAAGCGTGGTGATGATCGGGCCTTCCTTCGTCACAATGATCGTATGTTCGTATTGGGCGACCATGCTTTCTTCTGTAAAGAAGGTCCAGTCGTCATCTTCAACTTGGAAAACTTCCTCTTCGAATGTGGAAATGAAAGGCTCGAAGGCGATGACCATGCCCTCTTTCAGAATTTCGTCATCCCAGCGCGAGTAGTAATTGAAGATATGATCCGGTGCTTCGTGGATTGCGCGTCCGACACCGTGTCCGGTCAGGTTTTTGATGACCGTCAAGCCATGGCGTTTCGCCACGTTGTGCACCGCTTTTCCTAAGTTGCTTGTTTT
>SAAO01000007.1 GCA_009929375.1 Bacteroidia bacterium | reverse complement strand
TTCCTTTTTGTCATGACCGTTGGTTCCTTATAATATATTCCTACCGGATTTCAATAAATCCCTATGGTCGTGACCTCTGGTTTCCGTCGAACGTGTGCGAAGTCTAGTAGCTGAAATAAGATATCTGTTTGGTCAGGGACCTGGGGCAAAAAAAACTTCTTCCTGCCGTTTTAAACCTTTTGCATCGCTGCAAGTCAATACATACAAAGAAAACGATTACTTCTGTTTTATTTTCAAAAAATAAGAAAGAAGTACTGTACGCAAACTATTTACACCCGGGTTAATCAGAATGTGTCATTGAGAGTTTATAACAAACAACAACTTATTTAAAAGGAATAATTTATGAAAAAGTATGGTATTACAATAGTGGCAATGATATTTGCCCTTAGCACAGTAATGATGGCTCAGCAGCCTCAACGTCCGAACCAGAAAGCCCGTCAGGGTGAACGTAAGGAAATGCGTCAGGAAAATAAAGAAAAACTGACACCGCAGAAACGCGCCGGCTATATGGCTGTGGATTTGGAACTGACCGATGCGCAGCGCAAAAAGCTCGAAGTGTTTTTCGAAAAACAGGACAAACAACGTGAAGAACATCGTGCCGAAATGGCAAAACTGCGTGAAGAACAACTAAAAAAAGCTGAGGACATGCGTAAAGCTAATCAGGCTGAACTTGAAAAAATTCTTGGCCCTGAAAAATTTGCACAGCACAAAGCACAGGTTGCCGATCGTCAGGCTAAAATTGCTGAACGAAAAGGCAATAATGCAAAGCACAGAGCTGGCATGATGCAAAAAAGAAATCAGAAATAAAAGTGATTAGTTTTTATCTTTTATCTTTTATCAAATCAGAAAGGTGTAAAAAGAAAGTGATCGTGATAAGAGGTGAATGTGAGGAAAGGTGTCGGTTGTGATCCGGCACCTTTTTTTGTATGCAGGGCAATCGTTTGCATAAACACTGAATACTATTTTGGAATAGCTGCTTTTTACTGTCGATTGTTTTAGCTTAATTTGTGGAATGAAAGAAGTTTCGGAGTTTCAAAGTTTTGCAATTCGGAAGTAATTCTCAATTAATCACACAGCCACACAGTCACATAGTCTATTGTCATGGCTCTTGGCTCTCAATTATGCATTATCAATTGTAAATGAAAAAATTGTAAATAAAAATAATATGTTATTCAAAACAAAACATTTATGGCTCGGAGGATTACTTGCTGTTTCACTCGCAGCCTGTCAGCCTTCACTACATCAGCCGGCCACAGCGCCCGACAATCGCAATCTGAACTCGCTGCTGACACTCGAAATGGGCGCGAACGACATTTATCTTCAGGATTTTATTCTGAAGCCTGAGAGTATCGACTCGGTGACCAGCAGTTCGCAGACTGTAAAAATCAGTATGAATGCTGACAAAACCATTGCCACGGTTGATGTAAGTCCCGAAACGGAGCAGTTTGTTGACCTGAAAATTCATGTAAAAGGTGTGGCATATTCCGTTCCATGTCGGAAGACTGATAAAACGGCTTATAAGTTTACTTTCGATGCTCAGGGGAAAAAATACAACCGCATACAGGTAGCCGGTCAGATGAACGACTGGACGCCTTCGCGCACTCCCGACCTACAGCTGAATGCACAGGGATTGTATGAAGTGGAACTTCAGCTTAGTCCCGGTACTTACCTGTATCAAATGAACTTAGATGGCGATCAGAACCATGATGCCAACAATCCTCAAAAAGTGGATAATGGTTTTGGAAAGTACAATTCCATTCTCGAAGTCCCGGGAAAAAGTCATCTGTTCCCTGTGCTTTATACCGAAAAAACCGACGACAACAAAATTGTACTCACTGTGCAAAATGAAGTAACGAATGTGTTTGTGTACTGGCAAAATTACCTTTTGCCCGATAAGTTTGTAAAAGTGGTGAATGGTCAGATTACTTTCGATATTCCTGCCGAAGCCACAGCGCTCGAACGCTCATTTATTCGTGTTTGGGCTGCCAATGCCGAAGGTGTAAGCAACGATGTGCTTATTCCCCTTCACAAAGGCGATGTGCTGACGCAAAGCAAGCAGCTTACCCGTACCGATAAACATGCTCAAATTATGTATTTTATGCTGGTGGATCGTTTTATGAACGGCGATACGCTGAACGATAAACCGCTCAACCGTCCCGATGTGGATCCGCGTGTGGATTTCTGGGGTGGCGACCTTGCCGGACTGCAACAAAAGATTGAGGATGGATATTTTGAAAAACTTGGCGTAAATACACTTTGGGTATCGCCACTTAATCAGAATCCGCTCGAACCTTACGGTTTTTATGCGCCTAAGAATACAAAATTCTCAGGATATCATGGTTACTGGCCAGTGTCGTCGTCGAAAGTGGATTTTCGCTTTGGTACAAACGACGAACTGAAAACGATGGTGACCAAAGCCCATGAGCATCAGGTAAATGTGTTACTCGACTATGTGGCTAATCATGTACACGAAGAACACCCTCTGTACAAAGAGCATCCCGAATTCGCAACAGATTTGTATTTGCCCGATGGCACTTTGAATGTGGAGAAGTGGGACGAGCAGCGTCTTACCACCTGGTTCGATACTTTTATGCCTTCGCTTGACTATTCGAACCCCGAAGTGGTGGATATGATGACCGACTCAGCTATATACTGGATGAAGGAGTTCAAACTCGATGGTTTCCGACACGATGCCTGCAAACATGTAAATCTGGAATTCTGGCGACTGCTTACGCTTAAAATGAAGCAAAATTTCCCCGACAATATGAATTATCAGATTGGCGAAACTTATGGCAGTCCGCGTTTGATAGCCAGCTATCTGACTACAGGTATGCTCGATGGCCAGTTCGACTTCAATGTGTACGACATTGCAAACACAACTTTTGCCGGTGTGGGTGGAGGCGATTTTACACGTGTGCAAAGTGTGCTGAATGCCAGTTTGCAAATGTACGGCAATCACAATCTGATGGGTTATATTTCAGGTAATCACGACAAAGCACGCTTTATGGCTTATGCCTCGGGCGATGTGAAGTTTGGCGAAGATGCCAAAGCTGCCGGTTGGAACCGCGAAATTGGCATTACCGACTCCACTGCTTACGATAAATTCCTGCTGTTTCATGCATTTAACCTTACTATTCCCGGAGTGCCTGTAATTTACTATGGCGACGAAATAGGTCTGACCGGTGGTAACGACCCCGACAGCAGACGCATGATGCGTTTCAGCGGACTGAATGCACGCGAAGAAAAGCTTCTCAACGGTGTCAGCCGTTTGGCCAAACTTCGTCGCAGCGAACCGGTGTTTATTTACGGTAGCTTTATCAATGTGGAAACAAAAACCGACAGCTGGGTGTATGCACGCAAATACTTCGGTAGCGAAGCCATTGTAATACTCAACAACAGCAATCAGGCAAAGGAAATAAAGGTTACACTGCCTGCTGTGCTGAAAGCCACAGGTCTGAAAGCATTTAACGGAAACGCATTTGAGCTGAAAAACAGCGAACTCAGCGTGAAAGTGCCGGCTTATGGGGTGGAAGTGATTTACAGGTAGGATTAAAGAGGGTTTCAGAGTTTCAGGGTTTCAGAGTTTTGGGTTCTGTGTTTCAGAGTTCCAGAGTTTCAGGGGTTTCAGAGTTTTGGGTTCTGTGTTTCAGAGTTCCAGAGTTTCAGGGGTTTCAGAGTTTCAAAGTTAAACCTTAGTAGAAAATGACTTTGCAATCCTCATTTTAAAACCTTATAAAATTTCCGGAGTCTTTAGACCCCTCCCTCGCCGCGGCGGGTGCAGGATGACTTCTTATCCTGATTATGAGGATAGTCTCCGAAATGCAAAACTCCTGAAACCCTGAAACCCTGAAACTGTGAAACCCTGAAACTCTGAAACTGTGAAACTCCTGGAACGTGGAACAAATTCCATCTTCCAACTGTTACTTTTTATGTAATCAATTTTAAAACAGAATTTATGGCAGACAAACATGTAATTAAAACGCAATGGAAAGGAGACTTGACTTTCCAGACTCAGATAGGCGAACACAAACTGATAATGGATGCACCTGAAGCTTCGGGAGGAAAAGACCTGGGACCGGGACCTAAAAAACTTCAGTTGGCTTCGCTCAGTGGTTGTACCGGAATGGACATTGTGTCAATACTAAAAAAGATGAGGGTTGAGTTTAAGGCGCTCGATATTGAAGTGCAGGGTGAACTGACTGAAGAACATCCGGTACATTATAAAAATATGCATGTAATTTATACAATTACCGGACATGATATTCCGCTCGAAAAAGTAGAAAAAGCTGTAAGTATGTCAGAAGAAACATACTGCGGAGTAGGGGCATTGTATCGCAAAGCAATTCCTGTTACATCGGAGATTGTGATTGTGGAGGGATAATGCTTAATTGACAATGAATAATTAAGAGGCAAGAGTCAGGAGTCAGGAGTCAAGAGCCAGGAGTCAAGAGCCAAGAGCCAAGAGTCAGGAGTCAGGAGTCAGGAGTCAGGAGTCAGGAGGCAAGAGCCAGGAGTCAGGAGGCAAGAGTCAGGAGTCAGGAGCCAGGAGCCAGGAGTCAAGAGCCAAGAGTCAGGAGTCAGGAGTCAGGAGTCAAGACGAAAGACAAATGACTGTGTGACGCGTGATTAATTGAGAATAACTTCCGTAGTCCAAAATTTTCAAATTTCAAATTTCAAATCTTCAAATCTTCAAATCTTCAAATTGAAACTCTGAAACTCTGGAACTCTGGAACACTGAAACACAAAAAAAATCTTCCGTTATGCGGAAGATTTTTTTATTTCTAACTTAAATACATTTCAACAAACTGATTCTTATTGACTTTCTGAACCCTGTAGTTAGCAGCAAACTGCATAATTTTCTGTAATGATTGAAGCGAGGGTTCCATGCTCATTTCGTTTTTTCGGGTTTCTAAATCAGTTTTTTTTAAAGGAGTAGTAGTTTTTTGCATAGGCAACTGCGCGTTTTTTGTTGTTTTACTTTAATAACGCAGCTGTATATAAAAAAGTACACTGCCGTACGAAAGTTTTTATAAAAGATTATTTAGGAAACGCAACTGTTTGTATTTTAATGAGTTACGAAAATAATTCTGCTTGAACGCAGAATTCATCTTGGTCAAATAGACTTTTGTCTGGTAATTTTTCTACTTTATGAACCTTTCCGTTAATACTGCACAAGTACTCGAAAGACAAATAATGAAGTAAACATATCCGTACTTTTTCACAAAAGTTGCTAAAACCCGTTTTATTTTTGCAATATACCCTACGAATTAACTCCAAAAGCAGGAAAACTATCATAGCCACATATATTTGCGACTTTACGGCATTTTCGCTTGTACCCAGAAATGTTTTAATTTGCAGGTTCTGTTTCATTAATTTGAAAAATATCTCAATATCCCAACGTTTCTTGTAAAGGTCAGCAATTGTAATTGCCTGCCAATCTATTTGGTTGGTAATAAGGTGAATTACCTTATTCTCATCTTCTTTATATACAGTTACCAATCTGAATATCTGATCTTCAAGTCCGGCTTTCAACGCATCTTTACTTGTGAACTTTATTAGCTCATCTTTCAATATATTTTGGTCTCTGTCATCTGGCAAATCTAACTCCTCGATACTTTCGTATAGTATGTTGCTTTTCAGGCGCGTTACAAAAATATTTTTGGCATCGATTCGTTTCTTAAATAACTCAAAATCAAAGTATGCTCTATCTTCGACTACAATTGTCCCTTTTGGGAAAATTTGGCTGACTAACCCTTTGCTGTCATGTAACTTGGCGTCGGTTACATTGATATAATCAGGCAATCCCAGTGTGTCGTCCCAAACGGTATGGATTTTTAACCCGCCTTTAGCTGTTCGGAACTTTGCCCAGTCAAAAAGATTCAAACACAGACTAACAGTAGAGCTATCAATCAGTTTTATGGTTTCATTTTTTACTTCTTCAATGACCGATCTTTCCCGATTGTCTGTTAATGTGCGTCCGTAGTATTTAATCAGCTGATAATAAATATCTTCGAATACTCTGTAATCTCTATTCTTGTTTCCATCGCTCATCGTTGATTTAACCGGATTCTGCTTTAATCCCAAATCAACCATAAAGGTACTACTAATTGATAATCCGCAACTTATGTCTGATAGAGTATAACATTTACCAAGCTGTCCGAAACTTAATGCCACTAATTGGTCGTAAGTCTTGTATTTATGGCAACCTTTGTCGCTTTGATATTTTCGTATAGAATGACGAAGGATAAATTCTGGTACTAAGTCTAAAACTTGTCGGATAACTGGTTTTTTGTTATTTTTACTGCGCCTGTGGAGTTTCATATTTTCTGTATGTTTTGGTCGACTACAAAAATATGAGATTCTCAGGCTTTTTCAATTTTTAAAGTTTCGGATAGTAGTGAAAAAAGTATATTCCGCCCGAAAAATATTTAGTATGAGTTTATTTCAGCTCCAGATATATGTCGTTTTCAAGTGCAATACGCCGCATGTTCATCAAAGCATAGCGCATACGGCCCAGTGCGGTGTTGATACTCACATCGGTTTTTTCGGCAATTTCCTTGAAACTCAGATCCTCGAAATAGCGCATACGCACTACCGAACGTTGCGATTCGGGCAAAAATTCGATAAGACGAACCACATCAGCCAGCACCTGCTCGTTCGACATGGTATCTTCCACCGATTTTTCCGACAGATTTGAGTTATTGATTACATCATATTCCGTTCCGTCCGCCGAAAAGGTATTTTCGTTTTTCTCGCGGCGAAAATGGTCGATAATCAGATTATGAGCTATACGATTGATCCAGCCGAGAAATTTTCCCGACTCCACATAACGACCTTGCTGTATGGTGGCAATGGCTTTGATAAATGTATCCTGAAAGATGTCTTCGGTAAGTTCGCGGTTGCGTACAATCAGAAAGATATACGAAAATACTTTTGATTTATAGCGGGAAAGCAGAACTTCAAATGCATCATTGTTGCCGTCTTCATACAATTTCACCAATTTATCATCGGTTAACTGACTAAGATTTTTCATTACGTCTAAATTTTGGGGTTTCAGAGTAATCTTACGGCAATAGGCATTTAAGTTTTTTAGGGTGAATAATAATGTTGAGACTGCAAATATAATGATTGTATAATAAAAAACAAATTATTTAAGAAAAAATATTAAGAAAAACCCGAAGAAAAAAACAGGTTTTATATTTGTAACACTGTACGGCCTTAGAATGTTTCTTTATAAACTGATTGTCTGTGCTCAACAGCATTCTTCGAGCGTACATGATTCCGATTCATTCTCGAACTCAATCGTGGCATGCTGAATGCCTTCGTGCAGCAGGAAATCGCGTATTCTCTGCTTGAGTGCCGACTGTTCAACAATATTCAGATTGGCTGCCACCACCACATGAAGCGTCATCACGTTATATTCGCCATCCACCGACCAGATATGAAGATCGTGTACCGATTCAATTTCGTCAAAAGCAACAAGCTCACGGGCAATTTCCTCCGAATCAATTTCTTCAGGAATGGCCTGTAACACAATTTTAAGACTCTGTTTCAGATTTTTAAACACATTGTAAATCACAAATAGTGCAATACCTACCGACAACAGCGGATCGAGAACAGGTAAATCGAAAAAGTACATCACCACTGAGCCTATAAGAATGGCCATCCAGCCGAGTACATCCTCGAGCATGTGCAATGAAACCACTTTCTCGTTGAGCGAACTACCTCTGCGCAGACGAAACATGGCTGCTCCGTTGACAATCACACCCAGAATTGCCAGAACAAACATACCGACTGTATTTGTTTGCTGTGGTTCAAGGATGCGTGGAATAGCTTCGTAAATAATAAAAATACTACCTACAAGCAAAATAATTGAGTTTATAATAGCTCCGAGCAGAGCAAAACGCTTGTATCCATAGGAATAATGCCTGTCACTTTTCTTTTTCGAGAATTTCTGAAAATACCAGGCCATACCCAGCGAAAACGAATCGCCAAGGTCGTGAATGGCATCCGAAAGAATGGCCATACTATTGGTGAGCAAGCCTCCGATAATTTCAATAACCGTAAAACTCAGATTCAGAAAAAATGCCACGCTGATGTTTTTTACATCAGCGTCGTGCGTATGATTATGTTGATGGGAATGATGATCGTGCATGGTTTTTTGTTTGGTTGATTAGTTATTTAGTTAATTAGTTTAAGTGAATCAGGAGTCAAAATGAATTGATCCTGAGTCTATTATTTCGAATCCGTAGGATTCAAATGTTTATAGATATTGTTTTGATACAATAATACGACCCCGTTGGGGTCGAATGTGTATGTTATAATTTTTGTTCTATAAATATGTTATCCCTCAGGGATAAAGAAAGATATCAATAATACCTTATGTTTACTTATGATATCACAGCTATGATGCTAATTTCATAAATTCAGGGGCGTAGCCTTGTATCTTATATCTTCGCATAGTTGATTGGTTGATGAAGACGATGGTAATAAATAGTAAATCGAAGTTTTCTTATTTCCTTGCCTTAAACCATTTCTTAACAGGAATATCGTATCCTGTTCCGTTCATGTAATTATATGTAGCCAGATTAAGTGCTTCGCCAAGAGCATCGAGATTGGTCACAGGCTGTGTGCTGAAAGGTATCTCGTTGTTTGCAAAGGGATTGGGCTTTGTTTGCAGCGATTTTGCTCCAACCGAAGCCGGATTAATGCCTGACGGACTGTGAATAGTCATTGCATAACGGTGCCAGAAAGCAGAATGCAGCCAGCAATTTTCGAAAAGCCGACGTACATTTTCGAGCGAATCAATAGTTTCGGCTTCTGTTTGCGTTGGGAAACCATACATAAGATATGCATGAGTCATAATACCTGCATTGCTCAGATTTTTCATGGCTTCCGAAGCTGTTTCAATGGTAATTCCTTTGTTGATAAGTTTCAGCACGCGTTCCGAAGCTACTTCGAGACCGCCGGCCACAGCCACACAACCCGATTTGGCAAGCAGATAACACAGCTCTGCATTGTACGATTTTTCGAATCTTACATTTGTCCAGTACGAAATCTGTACATTTCGCCTGAGAAGTTCTTCAGCCAGTTTACGAAGCATGGCAGGAGGTGCAGCCTCGTCCACAAAGTGAAAACCGGTTTGCCCGGTTTGCGCCACTACCTGTTCAATTTGATCCACCAGCGCTTCGGCTGTAGTGCGTTCAAACCTACCAATATAATCGAGCGATCCATCGCAAAAAGCACATTTACCCCAGTAGCAACCGTGTGCAAGCGTCATTTTATTCCACTGACCATTGCTCCACACCGCATGCATAGGGTTTGTGAGCTCAATCATGTTGATATATGATTTGTTGAGCAAACCGCTGTAATCGGGCGCAGGCCATTGTGAAAACGGAATATTCTCGCGACTGTCGAAATTATGTCTTACTATTTCGTTGTTTTCGAAGCTAAGCGTTCGTACTTTTTCGCCATTGGTGAGTAAGCGCAGAAGTGGTAATTCGCCATCGTCGAAAGTCAGAAAATCCATATATTTAAAAATGCCGGTATCGGTCATTTGCCGCAGTTCGGTATTTACAAATCCGCCACCCATAACGGTTTTAATGTCGGGACGGTTTTGCTTAATCCACTGTGCACAACGCAGCGCCGAAAGCAGATTGCCCGGGAAAGGCACTGTAAAACCCACAAATTCAGGATTTAATTCTTCAATTTTCTTTGAAAAAATATCGATACACAGCTGTTGTGTAAACGGAAGCGGTTTGCTGAGTTCGGTTTCGAGCGGCTCGAATTCGGGTAAATGAATACACAGCGATTCGGCATAACGAATAAGTCCGAAATGCGGATCGATAGTTTCCTGAATCAGTTTAGCAATGTCTTTGATAAAGAATGTGCAGAGATGCACTGCACGGTCGTGGTTTCCTATCGTTCCAAAAGCCCATTCAAGATCCTCCTCGGAAGGTAGTTTATCGGCCACAGGCCAGAAATTGCGTCGGCTGAAGCGAAGTGCAGCAGTACGGTCGCGTCCCGAAAGGAAAGCAATGATTGGTTCAGCATTATGAATATAAAAATCGGCATTGCTGACAATAATCCTGTGGCGTTTACTCAGTTTTTGTTCTCCTGCCAGTTCGAAAATTTTACGGATATTCTCTTTTTTGAATAATGTTTCGATTAATTCAATGCCAAGGTCGGCCTGAGCCACTTCTATTCCCTGTGTTTTCAGAAATCCGGTAAGCTGAGCAGTGGCCGGATAGGCCATATTCAGCTGAGTAAGAGGAGGAGTGAGGAGTAATATCTTCATTATGAATGTTGCATTTGCCTGATTCGAAATATATTCTACAAATATAGTCGATTTTTTTGTGGTTGAAAGTAAGTTTGTTGTTTCGGTTTATTTGCCTGAACAATAAAACCGTTTCCGAAACAATAATGTTTTAGTCTGCCTTTTTGTTTTTATAACGTAGCTGCTTTCATTCAGCATTATATTTTTTATATCTTTGCAAACATTTCGGAATAGGCTTAAATACAGTCGTTTTCCGCATTAACGCCCAAAATTCAGAGTGTGAAGAAGTTTATTTTTAGCATAATATCGTTTGTAACTTTTACAGGATATGTTTTCTCGCAAATTACCGAAGAAAACAAATATGTAAAAACATGGAAAGTGGCCAACAAATTCGGGGCTGTGGACACTATTCCCGTGGATACAGCGCATCGCAATTTTCAGCAGACACATGCAGTCGAAAGGTTTAGCATAGCCAATGCCTTCAATGGCAATCTGGGTTCGCCGCTACAATCAAAAATATATTTCGATCGGCCTGCAGCACAGGAGTTTATATTTGGTGAGGCCTATGTGCCTTATATCAAAACCATCGATAATAATGTGTTTTACAATACAAAAACACCATTCAGCAGTTTGCGCTACCTTACCGGAGGCACAAATTACCGCGAAGAAGATCAGATTGGCTTTTTGTTTACTGCCAATGCAAACAAAAAACTGAACTTCGGTACCACACTCGACTATATTTATGCTCGTGGCGAATATCAGAATCAGGCTGTCAAACGATTCGAAGGTTCGCTTTTTGGTTCGTATGATGGTCGTCGGTATTCAGCGAAAGGAGTGATTGCTTACAATAGTCTGAATCATTTCGAAAACGGAGGTATTCAGGATCCGCTTTACATACTGAACCCACCTTTTGGATATACTACAGCTACTATTCCGGTAAATCTGAGCGATGGTGTGCAAAATACTTTTAAGCAATTCCAGTTTTTCTACAACCACAGCTACAGTCTTGGTTTCGAACGCGATGTAAAACAGAAAAATGACTCAATTATCAAGGAATTTGTGCCTGTGACGCGCTTCACGCACACTATTCAGCTGGATGATAACCAGCGTCGCTATCTCGAAAACAGTGTAGATAAGAATTTTTACCGGAATACTTATTACGTGCAGGATGAAACACGCGATACAGTGCGTTTTCAGCGCGTAAGCAATATGTTCGCCGTAAGTCTGGCCGAAGAATTCAACAAATGGATGCAGTTCGGACTGAGTGCTTATGCCGAAAACGAAGTGGAGAAATATTATTTAATGAAAGATAATTCGTTACAGAATCGTTTAAGATCCAATACAAAAATCGGGGGGATTCTTTCGAAAGAAAGAGGACAGGCTTTTACCTACAAAGTGAATGCAGAAATTACACTGTTAGGCCCAAAAATCGGCGATTTTTTGCTCGATGCTGATTTTGCAGGAAATTTCAGACTGTGGAAAGATACAATTTCGCTGCGCGCAAAGGGTTTTATGCGATTGGACGAACCATCCTATCTGTTTCAGCATTACGAATCGAACCACTTTAAATGGGAGAATAATTTTGTAAAAACGCTTCGTACACATGTTGGAGGAACATTTGCTGTACCTACACGCAATTTCTCACTCGATGTGGCTGTGGAAAATGTGACCGGAAAACTGTATTTCGATTCGCTGGCATTGCCGCGTCAGTTCGAAGGAAATGTGCAAATAGTATCAGCCAATCTGAAACAGGATTTTTATTTTGGTAAGTTTGCATTGGAAAACAATGTGGTTTATCAGTTAAGCTCCAATCAGTCGGTATTGCCACTTCCTGCTCTGGCACTTTATCACAATTTTTATTTTCACGACAAGTGGTTCAATGTGCTGAGTGCACAATTTGGTGTCGATGTGCGTTATCATACTGCTTATTATGCTCCGGCTTATATGCCTGCTACCGGACAGTTTTACGCGCAGGATAAGATGAAAATTGGTAATTATCCCGAAATGAGTGTGTATGCCAATCTGCATCTGAAACGTACACGTTTCTTCATAAAATATTATCATGTAAATGAATTGTTTATGAACGGTTTGTACTATTCGATGCCCGGATATCCTATCAATCCGGCATTGCTGAAACTTGGTTTGACCTGGAATTTCTACGATTAATTGTAAACAATCTCCGCGCTTCTGAAATGCCGGAGCTAAATTGTCAGGACATGAAAAAATGGTGGATATACATAGCATTAATGCTTTTGGCCGGCGGATTAATTTATTTTCTGCTATTCAGAAACAATAAGCCAAAAGATTTTCCTGAAATAATGAAATCTGGAAGAATAACAGTGGTTGTCGACAGCAGCAGTCTTGGATTTTCGGTAAATAAAGGCAGTGTAGGCGGCTTTCAGTACGAAATTGTAAAAGAATTTGCCAACAGGCATGGTTTAGAGCTTATTATCAGCAAAACACCCGATACCGAAGCCGGAATTGAAGAGCTATACAACGGAGAATCGCAACTTCTGGCGCATTTTATCCCTGCAAATAAAGAAAACATCGACCGTTTGTTGCTCACAAAAGCCTTTATGAATACAGGTCTACAACTTGTACAGAAATCCGATTCCACAAATATAAAATCGCAACTCGAACTTGCCGACGACACGATTTATGTAGCTAAAGGATCGGTATTTATTCCAAGAATTAAAAATCTGGCCAACGAGATATCGTCGGAAATCAAAATTATTGAATTGAAGAATAAATCGCTTGAGCAAATGGTTGAAATGGTTTCGCGTGGCGAAATTAAAAATACTGTTTGTCCAGAAATTCTGACACTGAACTTTAAAACCAGATTCAGCAATCTGGAAACGGACCTTCCTGTAGGTTTTCAGCAGGAATACGGTTGGGCTGTGCATCCTAATGCTACAGTTTTGCGCGATTCGCTGAACAGTTTTCTGAATGAATTTATCGGAAGTTCTGTCTATTGGGAAATATACAGGAAGTATCAGTAAATGTGTTTCGTTTTCAGAAACTATTGTTCTTAAATTAATTATTATATAAGTTACATAAACACATAGTTGCACAATAGTTTTTCACTGGTTAGATATTTAAAGAAAGAACACATAGTTGTGAAATAACAAGTTATTTCACGTAGCTTGATCGAATTTGACGGTTTGTTGAGTTTGAAAGTAAATGTTTTTAAACATTTACAGCTATGTGTTCTTCATTTCAACAGTTCTATGAATAAATTCTATTGTGTCGCTATGTGGTTAAATATCTAACTTGTATAAATTATATAGTAAATTTAAAATTGTAAATTAAAGTTATGCCATTAAATATTCCGGTGACTTTGCCCGCAGTGGAAGCACTCAGAACAGAAAATATATTTGTGATGGATTCGGAAAGAGCTTCGACTCAGGAAATCAGACCATTGAAAATTGTGATTCTGAACCTGATGCCGATAAAAATCACTACCGAAACCGATTTGATTCGCCTGCTTTCGAATTCGCCGCTGCAGATTGAAATTGACTTTTTGCACATGGAAACGCATTGTTCGAAAAATACACCTATCGAACATCTAATGTCGTTTTACAAAACATTCGACGAAATTAAAAAAAGCAATTACGACGGCATGATCATTACCGGGGCACCTGTGGAGCAAATGCCGTTCGAAGAAGTGAATTACTGGAGCGAGATTACGACAATTTTCGATTGGGCGCGCACACATGTGACTTCTACTTTTTTTATTTGCTGGGCTGCTCAGGCTGGTTTGTACTATCACTACGGCATCAATAAATATCCGCTTGATGCTAAAATGTTTGGCGTATTCGAGCATCGGCTTTTCGATCCGCAAAATCCGATCTTTCGTGGTTTCGACGATATTTTTTATGTGCCTCACAGCCGTCATACCGAAATCAGAGCCGAAGATATCCGCAAAAATCCTGATCTGACACTGCTTTCCGAATCACCGGAATCGGGTGTGTACATGGTAATGGCCCGAAACGGACGCGAATTTTATATTACCGGTCATTCCGAGTATTCGCCTCTGACACTCGATACTGAATATAAACGCGACATTTCGAAAGGGTTACCGATTAATATGCCTCAGAACTATTATCGAGATAACAATCCTGATAATGAGCCGCTTGTGCGCTGGCGCAGTCATGCCAATCTGCTTTTCACCAATTGGCTCAACTATTTTGTATATCAGGAAACTCCTTACGATCTTTCAAAAATTCAATAAGAAGATTTTATTGAACAACAATTGCTGAATGAATTTAAAAAACGAAATTGCCGCTAAATCTGTAGTGGAACTGCTTTCGCCTGCCAAAAACATCGAATGTGGCATGGCAGCTATCAATCACGGAGCCGATGCAGTGTATATTGGTGCTTCGCAATTCAGTGCGCGTGCAGCCGCCGGAAACTCAGTGAGCGACATTGAAAAGCTGGCACGATACGCACACCAGTACAGGGCAAAGGTTTATGTGGCCCTGAATACCATCTTGACTGATGCTCAATTAACGGATGCTGAAAAACTTATTCATCAGATTTACGAAGCCGGAGCCGATGCACTGATTGTGCAGGATATGGGCATTCTGAAAATGAATCTTCCGCCCATTGCACTTCATGCCAGCACTCAAACCGATAACCGCACTATGGAGAAGGTAAAATTTCTTCAGGATGCTGGTTTTTCACGCGTGGTGCTTGCCCGTGAACTTTCGTTGAAGCAAATAGCTGAAATTTCGTCGCAAACCAATGTGGAGCTCGAAGCATTTGTGCATGGCGCACTTTGCGTGAGTTACAGCGGACAATGTTATATAAGCGAGTCGATGACCGGCCGAAGCGCAAATCGTGGCCAGTGTGCGCAGTTTTGTCGCCTTCCTTATAACCTGACCGATGCCGATGGCAATGTGCTGGTTCGCAACAAACATTTGCTTTCACTCAAGGATCTCGATCTCTCGGATTATCTCCCTGAATTAATTGACGCCGGAGTAATGTCGTTCAAAATTGAAGGACGACTGAAAGATATTGACTATGTGAAGAATATCACTTCTTACTACCGCAAAAAACTGGATGCAGCCATTGAACAGAAAGCCGGTTATTCGCGAACTTCATCGGGCAAAACAACTTTCTTTTTCGAACCAAATCCTGAAAAGAGTTTCCGTCGGAATGCTACCGATTATTTTCTGAATGGTCGTCACAATGCGATTATTCAGCCCGAAACACCAAAATCGCTTGGCGAACCCATTGGTAAAGTGCTGAATGTAAAGAGAAATGCCATTGAACTTGAAAATGGCCACTTGTTAAATAATGGTGATGGACTTTGTTTTATAAATAAAAAAGGAGAGCTTGAGGGTTTCCGTCTCAATACTGTACAAACTCTGGGAAATCAGAAAACTGCATTTTGCTACCCTGACACAATGCCGGTAATTGAATCCGGAACATTGATATATCGAAATCAGGATCAGGCTTTTGAGAAAATTCTGAATGGAAAAACGGCTGATCGTAGAGTGGGAGTGAAGATGAATTTCGCCGAAACCGCAAATGGTTTTAAACTCAGCATTACTTCGGAGGAAAATGAAACTGCAACGCTTGCAGTTGAATATGAGAAACAGCTAGCCTCGAAACCTGAAAACGTGGAACCGAATATCCGTCAGCAGTTTTCGAAACTAGGGAACAGCATTTATGAATTACAGCAACTTGAAATTAAACTCGAAAATACGTGGTTTTTCCCGGCATCTGTATTGAGTGAATGGCGCAGGCAGGCAATTGAAAAACTGGACAAGGTAAGAGCAAACAATTATGTACGGGAATTGCCCCGGAAAGCTGTTCACAGCGATTTTCCAATAAAACAACTCACATATCTGGGAAATGTAACTAATAAAAATGCAGAAGCTTTTTATCGTGAACATGGCGTGGAAAGTATTCAACCGGGCTTCGAAATAAAGCATCAGCAAGGAGTGCCATTGATGTTTACAAAGCATTGTATAAAATACGAAATGGGATGGTGTCCGCGCGAAGGTTATAAAGAGAAAGTCAACGAACCATTTTTCCTCACTCACAAAGGACAAAAATTTGAACTTCGTTTCGATTGTAAAAAGTGCCAAATGGAGGTGATTGGGTAGTTTCGGGGTTCAATTTGAAAATTTGAAAATTTGAAAATTTGAAGATTTCAGAGTCAATACTCAAAACTATATACTCAGAACTAATAAACTATTTTCCGAATCGCTGAATGAGGTTATAAACCTTGTAAATACCAAGTTCACCGGCTTTGCTTAAATCAGCAAGGCCTTTTTCATCTTCGCCAATAAACAAATAGGTGAGTCCACGATTGTAATATGCCTCAGCAAATTCAGGTTCTGCTTCGATAGATTTGCTGTAAAACTGAATTGCAGATTTTAAATCCTGCTGCGATGCTAAAATATTAGCCTTATTGAAGTAGGCAAAAGCAAAATCGGGCTGCAGTTCATTTACCTTATCATAATCGCGCATAATAATCTCTGCCTCAAACTTGTACTGATTTTCGAGAAGAAGTTGGTTATTGCGATCGGTGCGGGCTTCGTTCAATGTTCCTGCCTGTTCGCCGGAAGTGCTTTTCAGATAATCCATAAGTTTGTATCTGATATTCGCACGGGCAAAATATGCCAGAGCAAAATCAGGACGAATGGCCAGAGCCTTATTCAAATCTTCGATCGAACTATTAAAATCCTGAACCAAAGCAAATTCCACAGCTCTGTAAAAGTATAAATCAGCATTAAAACTCTCGTTATCCAGGCGACTCGAGATATTGTTTATCACCTCAAAATGTGTATTTACAAGGTCGGAAGTAAGCGGAACTTCGTTGTTGGTAATTTTGAGCGAAGCTCCAAGCAGACGTTTTTTGTTGTAATCGTCCACCATGGCATGATACAGATTGGTACGACGGATTTCATCGGTTTTTGCGTAGTACGAAAGCATGAAGTTTCGTTCGTTTACCACATCCACAAAACGATCCTGTACATTTCCACGTCGCGAATCGGTATATTTCGATTCCGATTTGGTATCATCAATATTCTGGGTTACAAAACGGTTGAAAAGCTCTGTCTTACGGCTATTGCTGCTACGGGCAGTGCCTTTTACCATTTTATTGCCGGCAATAAGCTCTTCTTCCTTCTGTTTTTTCTGAATTTTATCCTTGTTTTTTTCAATATCAGCAGCCATTTGGCGGTACTTAAATGCATTCCGCACATTTCCCAAAGCTGTTTCGGCTTCAGCAATTCCCCAGTAAGCAGGAATGAAGTATGGATATTTTTTGATTATCAGATTGTAATCGGCTATTGCACTTTTGTATTGTCGGAGCGTATTGTGGAGCATAGCCCGTTGAAACAGAGCTTCAGTATTGGTGGTATCCAGTTCGAGTACCTTATTAAAATCGCTCAGAGCGTTGTTGTTGTCGCCAAGACTGGCACGCAGCAAAGCGCGATTGTAGTAAGCGAGTTCGCTTTTGCTTTCGAGTTTTATCGCATTATCATAATCGCTGAGGGCTTCGCGGAAGTTTTTGCGACGCACATTTAAAATACCACGGTTAATATAATCGCCGAAGTAATTTGATTTCAGACTAATGGATTTAGAATAGTCGGCATAAGCTCCCTCAATGTCTTCCTTTTGCATTCGTAGCAGCCCCCTTGCACTCCAACCCAGACTGTTGGTGCTATCCTGTTTCAAAAGTTCATTAAACGAACTTTCGGCAGCTAAAGTATCTTTCAGGGCGAGCTGTATCACACCTTTTTCGTAGAATAAAGCCGGATTCTTCGAATTCTGTTTCATGTAGGTTTCAAGATCGCGCATAGCACCTTCATAATCCTCAAGACGCATCAGCGCGTCCATTCGGTTCATCAGAAGGTTGAAACTTGCCGGACTGAATTCGAGTGCCTTAGAAAAATCGCTGGCTGCATCAGCATAAAGTCCTAATCTGCGACGTGCAAAACCTCTGATATAATAGGCTTGAGGTATAAACGGGTTACGTTCGATAGCTTCGTTGGCATCGAGCTCGGCACCTTTATCGTCGCCGAGCTGAATTTTTGCCATAGCCCTGTACATATAAGGTTCGGCAAGGTAGGGTTTTATCTTAATTACCTGATTAAAATACTGTATGGAAAGTACATAGTCTTCAAAATAAAGCGCATTTCGACCAATGGTAAGAATGCGATCTGTGTTCCACTGAGCGTAACCCGCCAGTGAAAAAATGCATAAAACAAATATGAACAGCGCTTTTTTCAATCTAATTATACCTTGATTATTTGCAAAAATTTAATCGAAACAAATACTAAGTAATAGGAAGAATATAATGTTGTAATTTTTGATAGCTATTTTGAAATGGATTTTGGACTTAAGTGAGGGCGTTTAGCGGGCTAAACAACCGAACGAAGGTACAAAAGCCGTTCAAAAGAGCATCAATAAGTTATTATGACATTTGAAATTCTGCTAAAATGCGACATTATATTATTCCTATTACTTATGCAAATAACGTAATTTCAACCCGTGAGTTTTAGTTTTTAGCCGAAATTTTAAGATTGTTTCGGAATAATCTGATTATTTTTTTATAAAAAGGTTTAATCCGCTACAAAAAGGATTTGCTAATCGAACATTTTTTCTTCACAACCACTGTTTGGATTATATCCTTCAGGCATTTCGAAAGTTTCGTTAGCAGAGTAACCTGTTTTCGAATCGTTCAGCACTTTTTTCATATACAATGCCCAAATTGGAAGCGCCATGCTTGCACCCTGACCTTCGGCAATATTATCGAAGTGAATAGAGCGATCCTCACCACCAACCCACACGCCTGAAACGAGCGAAGGCGTAAAGCCCATAAACCAACCGTCGGAGTTGTTCTGTGTGGTTCCTGTTTTACCTCCCATTTGCATATTAAGACCATAACGACTGCGAATTCGTCCTCCGGTACCACCATCGACCACACTTCTGAGCATGTAAATCATTTTATATGAAGTGTTTTCGCTGAAAATTTCATGCATTTCAGGATTAAACGAAGCAATCACATTTCCATTCGAATCTTCGATACGCGTTACATACAAAGGCTCTACTCTGATTCCCTTGTTAGGAAAAGCTGTGTAAGCATCTACCATTTCGGCTACCGAGATATCGCAAATTCCAAGGCTGAGTGCAAGCACAGGGTCGAGATGACTGCGAATGCCAAAGGACTTCATCAGTTTTACAAGTGACTCAGGCGTAAACAAACTCATCAGGTAAGCCGAAATCCAGTTGTTTGAGTTAGCAAGTCCCCAGCGCAAACTTACCTGCTCGCCCAAACGGGATTTTGAACCATTTCGTGGCGACCACGGACGGCCTGCTCCATCGGTAAGTGTGATAGGTTGATTTGTGGTTTTGTCACAGGGACTCATGCCTTCTTCCATTGCCAGCGTGTAGAGATATGGTTTTACTGTAGAACCTACCTGACGTCGTCCCAGGTTGACCATATCGTACTGAAAATGTTCGAAATCGGGACCACCCACATAAGCTTTCACATGGCCATTACGGGAATCCATCGACATAAATCCACAACGCAGGAAGTGTTTTACATATTTAATAGAGTCGATTGGCGACATTACTGTGTCAATCATTCCATTGTAGGAAAATACCTGCATTTCCACAGGTTTTTTAAACAAAGCATCAATCTGCTCACGGGTAAATCCGGCAGCTTTCATACGATAATATCGATCGGACTGTTTTATAGCTCTGCTCATTATACCGTCAATCTCTTCCTGTTTCACACGGCGTGAAAACGGAGCTGTGGCACGACCTTTCTTCTCTTTGAAAAATGTTTTCTGAAGAGATTGCATATGTTCGCTTACAGCTTCTTCAGCATATTTCTGCATATGTGAGTCGATAGTAGTATAAATTTTCAACCCATCGGTGTAAATATTGTAAGGAGAACCATCAGGTTTCTTGTTTTTTACACAGAAACCATAAAGCGGATTGTTTTCCCATTGCCATTTATCGTCAATGTATTTTTGTTCCTGCCAGTCAGCATAATCGCTTTTTTTAGGTTCTTTGGCAATAAGCATTAAGCGCAGATATTCTCTGAAATAAGGCGCTAAACCCAATTTGTGGTCGGTTCTCTGAAACCTTACATCCAAAGGAAGCAATTTCAGCGAATCAAATTGTTCGCGCGTTATGTAGTCGGCTTTTCGCATTTGATTCAGTACTACATTTCGCCTTTCACGCGAACGCTCGTTATATTTCACTGGATTGTAAAGCGATGGATTTTTACACATTCCAATGAGCGTAGCGGCTTCCTCAATTTTTAATTTATCGGGCGTAGTGCTGAAATAAACCTGCGAGGCAGATTTAATACCTTCGGCATTGTAGAGAAAACTGAACTGATTGAGATACATCGTCATAATTTCCTCTTTGGTGTAAAGACGTTCCAGTTTTACTGAAATCACCCATTCGATTGGCTTTTGCAAGGCTCTCTGAACAAAATTATCGGCATCGGGCGAATAAAGCTGTTTAGCCAACTGCTGTGTGAGAGTACTACCACCTCCGGCACTTTTTTTCTGAAAAATTCCACGTAAAATTACTGCACGCGTCAGTGCCTTTCCATCAATTCCCGAATGGTCGTAAAAGCGCACATCCTCAGTAGCAATCAAAGCATTGATTACATGTTCAGATATTTCGCTGTACTCAACTTTCACGCGGTTTTCCTTATTTTTTGAATACCGTCCCAAAAGCTGAAGATCAGATGAATATATCTCTGTTGCATATTTATTTATCGGATTCTGTAACTCATCAATAGGAGGGAGGTAGCCCAGCCAACCAATACTTATAAAAGTAAAAATTGCCACTATTGCCACTATTCCAATAGCGAAAAGGCCCCAGAACCATGTAGTGAATTTCGATTTGAAGTCTTTATTTTGAGTTATTTTAGCCATAATCTGGTTTTTAACGGATTCATAATGCAAAAATACGATTTTTTTTCTGATTTTTAAATCGAACAGAAATGTTATGTATCTGACTGTATATCAGAATTTAATAGCAAATTATTCAATATACATAAGGTCGCTGATAATTGCATCAGAGATATGTATTCCTTTCAACGAGAGAAAAAGCCTTTTATTTTCAGATATAATATGTCCTGAATCAATATATTTCTGTGCAAATGATTTCAGGTGTTCAGTATACTTACTATCAAATATTTGCTTTATTGTTTCAAAATTCAGTCCCTCTCTGGTTCTTAACGATATCATAATAAAGTCGTTGAATTTATCTGTATCGTTGAGTTCTTCTTTTTCGAAAAAAAGATTGCCCTCTTGCATGGCATCAATATATTTACGCGTCGAAGATATGTTCCATTGACGCAAAATGCCATCGAACGAATGAGCTGATGGGCCCAAACCTGTATATGGCGTGAGTTTCCAGTAAGCACTGTTGTGTCGCGATCGATGACCCGGTTTGGCAAAGTTTGAAATTTCGTATGCTTCGAATCCTGCCTGTGCCGTCTTATCGATTAGCATCTCGTACATTTCAATCATTCTATCCTCATCAACCACCTCAATCAGGCCTTTCTCTCTTTGTTTCCAGAGTTTTGTGCCCTTTTCGTAAGTTAAACCATATACCGAGATATGCTCAGGCTGTAGACTTAAACCTTTGTCTAACTGCTTTTCCCAGTCTTCGATACTTTGACCGGGTAATCCATAAATTAAATCGATGCTGATGTTTTTAAAACCGGCTTCACGGGCGTAGTACACAGCGTTTACAGCCTGCTCGCCACTATGGCGACGGTTAATTGCTTTCAGTTCGTTATCATCGAACGATTGAATGCCCATGCTGATACGGTTGAAAGGTAAATTCCTGATCTCTGAAAAGAATTCGGGAGATAAATCATCCGGATTCGCTTCAAAAGTTATTTCGGCATCGGGAGCCACAGTGTAGTAACTGAAAATTGCAGCAAAGATAAGATTGAACTGCGAAGCACTGAGTAAACTTGGCGTTCCACCACCAAAATATATTGTGTCGATAGTTTCATGTTGGTTGTAATCGCTCCTCATTTCCATTTCCCGACATAGTGCATTCACCAAATCGGGGGTCATTTGAGGTGCAACCTGCGTATAAAAATCGCAATAAGTACAACGTTGCTTACAAAAAGGTATATGTATGTATATTCCGGCCATTGATTTAATAAACAGATTCACAGAACGATAATATTTCTGTGAAATAAATATTTGAATTATCTGTACAAAAATACAACAAAATGTTTGTAAAGTCAGCAAAATGTTCTATCTTTGCACTCGCTTTTGAGAAACACAATAGCAACGGGGTGTAGCGCAGTCCGGTTAGCGCACCTGCTTTGGGAGCAGGGGGTCGTGGGTTCGAATCCCGCTACCCCGACTTGAAAATCAGCCACTTACAGTAAAATGTGAGTGGCTGATTTTGCATCTATACTTATTGTAAGAAATTGGTAACGATGCCAAAATATATTTTCCAACGGGATATAATAAAAACGGACAGGATATTTTTTCATCCTGTCCGTTTTTTATAGATCAATTCAAAATAAATAGACTTTATGGTTTCAAAAGATTGTTGTTTTCCTGTTCCGGCGTTTCATCGTTGTCTGAGTTATTATCAAGTGTCAATGTCATAACTCCCGTTTTTTTTATCAGGAAGTAAGCCACAGCAAGCGAAATTATTAGCAGTGCCATTCCAATAGTTGTATTCACAGGTACTTCTTCAATATTAATTATTACAATTTTTCGTGCTAATGCAATAATGGCCACCAATACCACAACTTCTACGTGCACGATATTTTGTTTCAGATAAACCTTAATTGTTTCGAGTAATTCGATACCAATAAGAATCAGCAGAAATCCCCCGAAACTATCCATGAGAGTATTCAATGAAATAAGCAGGGTTTCATTGTTGTAAAAGTCCGTAAATAAAGTATACACCAATTCCAACGTAGCTGAAATAAGTATCAGAGACATCATAAAAATCAATATAGTAACTATTAGTTTTTCAACTTTTGAGGTAAATTTCCTCAAAAAACGAATGTAAGTACCCTGCTTCATTAAATTTTTTCTTTCTGTTTTCATTAAATCAGGCATATATGTCACTTTTGATATACAAACGTAATCAAAATAAATTAATTATCCGAATCTGATAATCCATTATCTTTTCCAGAAATCAGGAGTAAACAAAAGGAATACTGTAAACAGTTCGAGACGTCCGGCCAGCATCATCAACGAAAGAAACCACTTGCTAAACTCCGGAATAGCGTAAAAATTACCGGCAGGACCTACAAGTCCCAAACCCGGCCCGACTCCTCCAAGACAGGTAATCATACCGCCGACCGACTCAAGAAATCCCATACCGGAAACTGCCAGTACCAGTATACCAAACGCTGCCACAACCAGATATAACAGTGTAAAAGCCAATACACGAGTCAGAATATCTTCGCGAACTAAATGACCGTTATAACGAACGGGAATCACTGCGTTAGGATGAATCAATCTCTTAAATTCGTAATAACAGGCTTTGGCTGAAATGACCACACGAATCATTTTTATTCCTCCACTTGTCGATCCGGCTGAAGCACCGGTAAGCATCACAATTAGTAAAATAACCCAGGTAAGCGGTTTCCAGTACATATAATCGACAGTAGAAAAACCGGTTGTAGTCATGAGCGACGATACTGTAAACATAGAGTCACGCCAGGCTTTTTCTACTACCGGAAAGCTGAATGGTTTGCTGAAATCAATCAAAGATACTGCCACTACTGCTGTAAAGAAGAACAATACAATTAAATAATAACGAAGCTCTTCATTTTCGCGAATTTTATTGAATTTATTTTTAAAACCGAAGTAGTAAAGGCTGAAATTTATGCCTGAAAGAATCATAAAAATTGATATAACATACTGGATATATGGAGAATCCCAGTAACCGACGCTTGCCTGTTTGGTCGAGAACCCACCTGTTGCAATGGTGGCAAACGAGTGGTTGACAGCATCGAACAAATTCATTCCACCAAAAAGCAGAAAAATGGTTTCAGCAATCGTCAGAATGATATAAATCAGAAAAAGTCGTTTGGCTGTCTCGTTAATTTTAGGATGAATCTTATCTTTCGTCGGACCGGTTGTTTCCGCGGCAAAAAGCTGCGTTCCGCTCACACTGAACACAGGTAAAATAGCGAGAGAAATAACAATAATTCCCAGTCCACCCATCCAGTGTGTCATACTACGCCAGAACAACATTCCATGCGAGAGTTCTTCAATATTATTCAGGATAGAAGCTCCGGTGGTAGTGAATCCTGATATTGTTTCAAAAAAAGCATCTGTAAAAGAAGGAATACTACCGCTCAGCCAGAAAGGCAACATACCAATCAGCGAAAAAATAATCCATGTAAAAGTCACAATTACTGAACCTTCACGTTTTCCTATGCTGGGTGATGGATTTCGGCCTAAAAAAAGTGAAATTCCCGAAACTGCAAAACTGATGGCAGCCGATAAGAGAAAGTAAAACAAATCATTCTCGCCATAAATAATCGGGATAAAGCAAACGCCCAGTAAGACAACACCTTCAACGAATGTGAGACTACCCATCACCCGAAGTACTAATCGCATATTAAACTCCTTATTCATAAACCTGTATGTTTATTTTGAAAGCATAAGAACCGCTCCTGTTTTTTCAGAAAGCCGCACTCCTGCAACAATGTTTTTGGAATAGCGTTTTACATATAGTATACTGTCGGTTATTCAAACGATACGACAGGGATTCGAAATAAGGTATTATTCTTTAATATGCTGTAAAAAAGGGAAATATACAGTATATTGAAAAGTGACACAAAAATACATCTTTTTCAGGAAAAATTTATTTTTTCCAGAATACCGGTGTCAAAACCACCAAAACTGTAAATAATTCCAAGCGGCCAATCATCATACTCAGCGATAGAATCCACTTGCCAAGGACCGGAACTTCGGAGAAAGAGAATGCAGGGCCTAATGCACCCAAACCGGGACCAACATTGCTCAAACAGGTAATTTGTCCTGTAAGAGACTCAATGAATCCCATACCGGTAAAACTCAGAGCTACCGCTCCAACCACTATCAGAATAAAGTAGAGAATTACAAAAGCCAGCACACGGGCAATTACACTTTCCTGCAAAACGTGTCCGTTGTATCTTACAGGAAAAACTGCATTTGGATGTATCAGGCGCTTAAACTCATAGTAACTGTATTTGGCTGTAAGTAAGACTCTTATTACTTTCATTCCACCGGCTGTAGAACCGGCAGATGAGCCAATAAGCATTAAAACAAGTACCAAAATCCATGTAAATGTAGGCCAGAGCGAATAGTCTACTATGACAAATCCGGTAGTTGAAATAGTGGAAGACACTATAAACAGGCTTTCACGCAATAACTCTTCAGCACTTGAAAGCGATAAAGCCGAAAAATCAAAGTTGGTAAGTGTAATGATTACCGTAAAAACTACAATTACAGCAAGATAAGTCCTGAGTTCCTCGTTCTTGATTACTTTTGCAAATTTGAGTTTAAAAAAGAAGTAATAAAGGCTAAAGTTCACTCCGGAAAAAATCATGAAAAGAATCACAATATACTCAATAAAGGGAGAATTGTAATATCCTATACTTGCCTGTTTGGTCGAAAAGCCACCTGTAGCAATAGTAGAAAATGAATGGCATACAGCATCGAACCAGGTCATTCCTGCTATTTTCAAAAGTACTGTTTCGGATAATGTAAGGGCAATATAAATCAGCAATAAGCGTTTTGCTGTTTCGCTTATTTTTGGGTGTATTTTATCTTTTGTTGGCCCTGTAGCCTCTGCCGAAAAAACCTGAATGCCTGAGAAACCGAATACAGGTAGTAATGCCATTGAAATAACAATTATACCCAAACCACCAATCCAGTGAGTTGTACTTCTCCAAAACAATATCGCGTGAGGTAATTCTTCGATATTATTTAGAATGGATGCTCCTGTGGTTGTAAACCCTGACATTGTTTCGAAAAATGCATCTTCGACACGGGGAATAGCACCGCTCAGTAAAAATGGCAACATACCCACAGCCGAAAAAATAATCCATGTAAGTGTTACAATGAGAGAACCTTCTCTTTTACCAATTGTGGAACTTGCATTCCGACCCGAAATAAGTAATGCTATGCCTGTTATAGATGCAATGAGTGTCGATTCAAGAAAATAAATCCATGTATGTTCTTTGTATATCAGAGCAATACCGATACAAAGAACAAAAAATAAACTTTCTATAATCAGCAGGCTACCAAGCAGTTTCCTGATTAGCCTCCAGTTGAAATCTCTGTTCATTGCAAAGCAAACTAATTGAAAAAGTTTTCCATTTTACGTATCGCCGATGATACACAGAACACAATGACGTGGTCGTTGGGCATAATGATGGTATTTCCATTTACAGTACTACCAACTCCGTTACGTACATATCCTCCGATATTTACCTGATCGGGTAAGCGGAGGTCCATAATTTTTGAACGCGTAATTTTCGAACCGGGTTTGGCCACAAATTCAACCACTTCTGCGTCTGCAGAACTTAGACTGCGAACATTAAGTACGTCAGCATCAAGTGTCAGCTGATATATATAACTGGCTGCAATCATTTTTTTATTTATCACTGTACCAATGTCCATACTTTCGGCCAGCATAATATAGTCGTTGTTTTCCACCTCGGCCACGGTTTTCTTTACACCAAGACGTTTTGCGGTTAAACAGGCCAGAATATTGGCCTCAGAATTGGCCGTAACAGCCACAAATGCATCCATTTCCTGAATGCCTTCTTCTTTTAGTAATTCAATATTACGACCATCACAATTGATAATCATTGCATTGCCTAACTTTTCAGCAAGATCGTAACTTTTTTCCTTGTCACGTTCCAAAATCTTGACGTTTACATTAGAAGAAAGATTCTGAATGGTTTTTTGAGCTATGCGGCTTCCGCCCATAACCATAATATTTTTGATAGGGAAATCCTCCTTACCAGCTTCGTTTTTTACCAGATTGAGATATTCAGGGGTAGTGATAAAATAAACGATATCGTTTGCCAATACCATATCAGAACCAAGAGGTATAATAGTTCTGTTCTGGCGCTTGATGGCCACAATTCGGTATTTGTTATGATCGAAAAATCCGGTGCTGAATTTCTGATTCAGAATGCGTGAGTTTTCTCTTACTTTTATTCCGAGCAATATCAAAGCATTATCGCAGAAACTCAGATTCTGACGGAGCCAGCTTGTTTTAAGAGATTCTACAATTTCCCTGGCCGCAAGCATTTCAGGATAAATCAAATTATCGACGCCAAGTTTTTCAAAAAACTCTTTGTTTTTAGGTTGCAGATATTCATAATTGTCGATACGAGCCAGGGTCTTTTTAGCCCCCAGATTAGTGGCAAGCATACAGGCAGTCATGTTTACACTTTCGGATGGCGTAACCCCGATAAATAAATCTGCCGTTGCCACACCAGCTTCTTTCAGTGCACTTATTGAGGTTGGTAGACCTGTATAAGTCATCAAGTCGTGACTGGCTTCCAAATCTTTCAGTTTTGCGGGATCCTCGTCCAGCAATATCGTGTCGAAATTCTCACGGGCAAGCAATTTTGCCAAATGTGTACCAACTTCGCCGGCACCGGCAATAATGATTTTCATCTTTTTTATATATTAAAAAACCTACTTTTGCTCTTACGTAATTTTTTCAGCAATCAAGACACTAAGGTAATCTATTTTTCAATAAAATCAATCAAAGAAGCTGAAATACTTTCAGCATCGAGCCCGATAAGCTGATGCAGTTCTTCAGGAGTGCCATGTTCTACAAATTCATCCTGAATACCTATACGTTTTACAGAAACTTTATACTGATTGTCGGCCATGAATTCGAGCACTGCGCTACCAAATCCTCCGTTAAGAACGCCTTCTTCCACAGTCACAACTTTATCGAACTTTCGACCGATTTCATTCAGAAGTTCAGTGTCAAGAGGTTTAAGAAATCGTATATCGTAATGCGCAATACTTTTTCCTGTGGTGGCTTCCACTTTTTCGATGGCTTTGGCGGTGTTGTAAGCAGTGGTTCCAATAGTAATCACAGCTACATCATTTCCGGCTTTTAAACATTCGCCTTTACCTATTTCTAGTTTTTCCATAGGTTGACGCCAGTCCACAATAAAACCTTTTCCACGCGGATATCGGATTACAAATGGTCCTTTTCCGAACTGTTCGGCGGTGTACATCATGTGTCGCAGTTCAATTTCATTGCGGGGAGCAGCTATAGTCATGTTCGGAATACAGCGCATATAAGCCAGATCGAACACACCATGATGCGTGGCTCCATCGGAACCTACGACTCCCGCTCTATCAAGACAGAAAATCACAGGCAGATTTTGTAAAGCTACATCATGTATTATATTGTCGTATGCACGTTGCATGAACGAAGAGTAAATGTTGCAGAAAGGCACCATTCCATCTTTTGCAAGTCCGGCCGAGAAAGTAACTGCATGAGCTTCGGCAATTCCCACGTCGAAAACCCGTTTTGGAAGCTCTTTTTGCATAATCGTCATAGAGCAACCCGATGGCATTGCAGGAGTAATGGCCACAATCTTTTCATTTTTATTGGCCAGTTCCAGCAAGGTTTCGCCAAAAACATCCTGAAAAAGGGGAGGAGTAGGACTTGTAGGACCGGTTTTGCTTCGTTCTCCGGTTTCCACACAGAATTTTCCCGGTGCATGCCATTCGGTAACCGATTTTTCGGCCGGTTCGTAGCCTTTACCTTTTTTGGTAATGCAATGGAGTACTTTTGGACCTTTAAAGTCTTTAATATCGTTGAGTACTTTTACCAGTCCATCCACATCGTGTCCATCCACCGGACCAAAATATCTGATATTTAATCCTTCAAATATATTGTGTTGCTTGGTAAGAGCAGCTTTCAGCGTATTATTGAAACTAATAATCCTTTCTTTTCCCTTATCGCTGATAAGACCCAGCTTTTTCAGAGTAAGATAAACATTGTTTCTGAAGCGGTTGTATGTGCGGGAGGTGGTAATATCAATTAAATATTGTGTAAAACCTCCATGAATCGGATCGATAGCCATCTGATTATCGTTCAAAATAATCAGAAGGTTGTTTTTATCCATCGACGTATTGTTCAGACCTTCGAAAGCCAAACCGCCCGTCATTGCACCATCGCCAATCACAGCAACCACCTGACGATCAGGCTCGTTTTTCATAAGTGATGCCACCGACATACCTAACGCTGCTGAAATTGAAGTTGAGGAATGACCTACACCGAAAGCATCATATTCGCTTTCCGTGGGTTTCGGGAAACCGCTGATACCATTCAACTGACGGTTTGTATGGAACACATCCCGTCGTCCGGTTAGAATTTTATGTCCGTAAGCCTGATGGCCTACGTCCCAAACTATACGGTCGTATGGAGTATTGAAAACGTAATGTAAAGCCACAGTAAGCTCTACACTACCCAGATTTGAGCCAAGATGGCCGGGGTTTTTTGACACTTCGTCAATGATAAACTGGCGTAGTTCATCACATACTACTGTCAGCTCCTCACGCGGTACTGCCTTCAAATCGACCGGAGAGTCAATATTATAAAGATATTTAAAAGATTCCTTTGTCATTTTTCGCGTAAAAATTGCGTGCAAAAATAATTAAAAATTCCTACCTTTTCTAATTTATTTCTTTTATAATTGCACATTTGGTGATTATCTGTGGTTAATTAAATTATGGTTATTTAAAAGTGCTGTATTTCATGTATATATAAATAATTTTCAACGATTGTTTAAAACATACGAAACACGTTTTCATTGTGTCACAGTAACTCAAAACAGATTTACTTTTATTATGTTCGCATTAATACTGTTATAATACATAACAAAAAACTGCTCAATTTGCTCATTAATGTTCAGCAAACTATTTTTTTTTCTACTTAGACCCGCATTCATGTTTCAATTTGAATAAAAAAACAAAGATTTTCTTCCAAACTATTGTTCGGTATTGAAAAATCATTTATCTTTGCACTCAAATTAAGAAACAGTCATGATATACGAAGTTGTTTATACTATTATTATTATCGTCGTGCTACTTTTGGTCAATAAGCAAAGGTGAGGATGGTCATGTGTATAAGCAAATATGTATTATAAAAGCATTAAAACCTTTCTCACCATAACAGAGAAAGGTTTTTTTATTTAGTCTGGATATTAATAAAGTGACAAACCAATTTACAGATGACCCATTAATAAAAACTAAAATAATGGAATTAAGAAGCAAAACAAGTACAGGAGGCCGCCGAATGGCTGGCGCCCGCGCCCTTTGGAAAGCAAATGGCATGAAAAACGAACATATGGGCAAACCGCTCATCGCAATTGTAAATTCATTTACTCAGTTTGTGCCGGGTCATGTGCATTTGCATGAAATCGGACAAAAAGTAAAAGCCGAAATTGAAAAAATGGGTTGCTTTGCTGCTGAGTTTAATACTATTGCTATTGACGATGGTATTGCAATGGGACACGATGGTATGCTTTATTCGCTTCCTTCGCGCGATTTGATTGCCGACAGTGTGGAATATATGGTAAATGCGCACAAGGCTGATGCCATGATTTGTATCAGTAATTGCGACAAAATTACGCCGGGTATGCTTATGGCTGCTATGCGTTTAAATATCCCGACTGTATTCGTTTCAGGTGGTCCGATGGAAGCCGGCGAACTCGATGGGAAACAGCTCGACCTTGTGGATGCAATGGTGCAGGCTGCCGACGACTCAATATCTGACGAACATGTTAAAAAGGTTGAGAATGCGGCTTGTCCTACCTGTGGCTCTTGCTCGGGAATGTTTACCGCAAACTCAATGAACTGTCTGAATGAAGCAATCGGACTTGCGCTTCCCGGAAACGGAACAATCGTGGCTACACATGCCAATCGTATGCAACTCTTTATGGATGCAGCCAAACTGATTGTTGAAAATGCATATAAATATTATCGCGACAACGACGAAACTGTTTTACCTCGAAGCATTGCCACACGTGAAGCATTTTTAAATGCAATGACACTTGATATTGCAATGGGTGGATCGACAAATACTGTTCTTCACATTCTGGCTATTGCCAACGAAGCCGGAGTAGAGCTTACTATGGACGACATGGACCGACTTTCGCGCACAACTCCGTGCCTTTGTAAAGTGGCTCCAAATTCAGATAAATATCATATTCAGGACGTGAACCGCGCTGGTGGTATTCTCGGAATTCTGGCTGAGCTCAATAAAGGAGGGTTGCTCGACACCTCGGTTTTCAGAGTTGACGGACTAAATCTTAAACAGGCTCTTTCGAAGTACGACATTACAATGCCCGGTATTTCAGATGAAGTAGTCAAATTATACAAAAGTGCACCCGCACATCGATTCAATCTGGTTATGGGTTCTCAGGATTCTCAGTACAAAGAACTTGATACCGACAGAGAAAAAGGTTGTATCCGTAACATGGAAAACGCTTACACCAAAGACGGTGGTCTGGGAATTCTGAAAGGCAATATTGCACAGGATGGCTGCGTAATTAAAACCGCAGGAGTCGATGAAAGCATTTGGAAATTCAGAGGCCCAGCCAAAGTGTTCACTTCGCAGGATACCGCTTGCGATGGCATTCTGAGTGGAGCTGTAAAAGCCGGTGATGTGGTTGTGATTACACACGAAGGTCCTAAAGGAGGTCCCGGAATGCAGGAAATGCTTTACCCAACCTCATACATCAAAGCACGTCAGTTAGGTAAAAAATGTGCACTGATTACTGATGGTCGTTTTTCAGGTGGAACCTCGGGTTTGTCAATCGGACATATTTCGCCCGAAGCTGCTTCCGGTGGAAATATCGGTCTGGTGAGAGACGGAGATATTATCGAAATAGATATTCCTAACCGCTCGATGAATGTACTTCTCAGCGATGAAGAACTTACAGCACGTCGTAACGAAGAACTTGCACGTGGCAAAGATGCTTTCACACCTAAAGACAGAAACCGTGTCGTCAGTAAAGCGCTTAAGGCTTATGCTTCAATGGTAAGTTCGGCCGACAAAGGCGCAGTAAGAATGATTGATTAAAGATAATTCCACAAAACAGGCTTTTTAAAAACGAATATATATTAACAGTAAAATTATTCTCTATTTTCGTTTAAAGGAGAGTAGAGATCTATTATAATATGAAAATAACAGGATCAAAAGCAGTAATAGAGTCGTTGATACAGGAAGGTGTTGATACGATTTTCGGATATCCGGGTGGAGCCATTATGCCCACTTTCGATGCACTTTACGATTACGATCATAAGATCAATCACATTCTGACCCGTCACGAACAGGGAGCTGCACATGCTGCTCAGGGTTATGCACGTGTTTCGGGTAAAGTAGGCGTTTGCCTTGTAACTTCAGGGCCGGCAGCCACAAACACAGTAACCGGTATTGCCGATGCTATGCTCGACAGTACACCAATGGTTGTCATTACCGGACAGGTTGGCTCAGCACTTCTTGGAACAGATGCCTTTCAGGAAATCGACGTTGTGGGTATTTCACAGCCAATTACAAAATGGGCGTATCAGGTGCGTCGTGCCGAAGATATTCCATGGGCAATTGCCAGAGCATTTTATATTGCCAAATCGGGTCGTCCGGGCCCGGTGGTTATCGACCTTACAAAAAGTGCTCAGGTTCAGGAATTTGATTTTGAGTATAAACCTTGTACATTTATCCGTAGCTATATCCCAATACCCGAAGTGGATCAGTCGCAGGTTGAACGTGCTGCTGAATTGATCAATAATGCAAAAAAACCATATGCTTTGGTTGGACAAGGTGTGGTTTTGGCAAATGCTGAAGCTGAATTGAAAGCATTTCTGGAAAAAGCTGATATTCCTGCCGCCTGGACTTTACTTGGTGCTTCCGCTATGTCGTCGGATTTTAGTCTCAACAAAGGCTTTCTGGGAATGCACGGTAATGTGTCGCCCAATATGAAAACCAACGAATGCGATGTGCTTATTGCTATTGGAATGCGTTTCGATGACCGTGTTACCGGCGATTTGAACACATATGCCAAACAGGCTAAAATCATTCATTTGGATATCGATGCCGCTGAAATCAACAAAAATGTAATAGTGGATGCACCTGTATTAGGTTCGGCAAAGGATACATTGCCTGCACTTACAAAACTTTTGAAATTGGCAAAACATACTGAATGGATTGATTCGTTCACCGAATATGATGAAAAAGAAAATGAGGTTGTTATCAAACGCGAGATTTATCCTGAAGGTCCGGAAATGACTATGGGTGAAGTGATTAATAAAATTTCAGAAGCCACAGCACATAAATCGGTAGTTGTGACCGATGTAGGTCAGAATCAGATGATGGCAGCCCGCTATAGCAAATATTCGCAAACACGTAGTTTGGTTACCTCGGGCGGACTTGGCACCATGGGATTCGGACTTCCGGCAGCTATGGGCGCTAAAATCGGAGCTCCCGATCGTACAGTGGTAATGTACACCGGTGATGGCGGTTTCCAAATGACAATTCAGGAACTTGGTACCATTATGCAGGAAAATATTGGCGTAAAAATGGTTGTACTTAACAATCATTTCCTCGGGATGGTACGTCAGTGGCAGGAAATGTTCTTTGACGAACGTTACTCATTTACCCACATGAAAAATCCTGATTTTGTGGCAATTGCAAAAGCCTATAACATTGAAGGAACTGAGGTGTCGAAACGTGAAAATCTCGATGCAGCCATTGTCGATATGCTCAAGGACGACAAACCCTATCTGTTGGTTGTAAATGTGGAAAAGAAAGGTATGGTTTATCCAATGATTCCAGCCGGAGCCACCGTTACAAATATCTTACTTGGTGAGAATACGAATTCATAATGCTGTTTTGCAAAATTGAAGTAAGATAATACTGAAAATTTCTAACAACTAAATTTTCCCGCAGGGACAAAGATAATCATGGAAAAAAAATTATATACCATCACCGTTTTTTCTGAAAATACAGTGGGTTTGCTTAATCAGATCACTATTATTTTCACGCGTCGTGCGCTGAATATCGAAACGCTTTCGGTATCACAATCGGCTATAAAAGGTATTCATAAATTTACCATTACCATTTTCAGCACACAGGATGTGGTTGAAAAAGTGGTAAAACAAATAGACAAAAGAGTTGATATCCTTAAATCATATTTCAATACCGACGAAGATCTTGTACATCAGGAAATTGCGCTTTACAAAGTCGCAACCGATAAACTGCTTGCATTAGGCTCGGTCGAAAACTGGATTCGCGATTATAATACCAGAATTCTTGAAATGAACGAAACTTTTGTGGTTTTTCAGAAAGCCGGACATCACGACGAAACGCAGCGCTTTTTCGAAGAGTTAAGCGAAACGGTTGGTGTACTGCAATTTATCCGGTCGGGTAGGGTAGCCATCACAAAATCGAAAGTAGAGCGTCTGAGTGATATGCTACAGGCCATAAAAAAATACGAAATAGAAGAATAATGTTATTTGTGCGTCGGTTAATGGAATAAATTATGTTATTTTGTTCTTTAAAACAGACAACTTACAGACAAATGAAAAAAGCTTATTCTTTCGATGTACGACCACAGGATGTTGATTTTCAGTACAGAATAACACCGGCAGCGCTTATCGATATGTTGTTGACCACAGCTGGTATGAATGCTGACGAAAACGGATTCGGTATTCGCGACCTGAACAACGACGACTGCTCATGGGTTTTGCTCCGAATGGCGGTAGAAATCAAAAAATTTCCCATACAATACGAAAAAATCGAAGTTGAAACATGGGTGGAAGAAGTAGGAAGAGCTTCGACAACGCGTAATTTCCGTATTACAAATGCCGAAGGCCAACTCATTGTAAAAGCAGTTTCGAACTGGGCTATGATCAATGTGGTAACCCGTCGTGCACAGGATCTGATTGCACTTGAAGGCATTCATGCTTTTGCAAATGGCGAAAGCAACGAAATGGAAAAACCTGTGCGACTGCAATCGGTGGAAACAGAACCCGTTGGCGAATTTAATGTAAAATACAGTCACATTGATATTAACGGACATACAAACAGTATTCGCTATGTGGAATGGATAACCGATTGTTTTTCGCTCGATACATATAAAAGCAAACAGATCAAACGTTTCGAAATCAATTATATAAACGAAATTTTGTTTGGCGATAAAGTAAGCATTCATATGCAGGAGACTGAAATCGATGATTTTCGATTCGAACTCAGGAAAAACGGAAACACAGCCTGCAAAGCGCGCGTATTGTTCGGAGAATAACTATAAGGTTATTGATTTGAACCGTATTTTGAAAAAGTAATTTATAAAAACAGATAATATAAACAATTTAAAAACTACCTCTAAATGCCTGTAAAGGTTGGGGTTATTAGTAAAATGGCAAATTATTTCAGCTCACTTCCGCATCGTTTAAGAGTGCAGGAATTAGGAAAATGTGATTTTATGCAAAGCAGCGAATTTGCTGATGGCGTAAAGAAACTCATTGGAAAGAAAATTGTGATCATTGGTTGTGGTGCTCAGGGACTTGCACAGGGTCAGAACATGCGCGACAGCGGTTTGGACGTATCTTATGCACTTCGTCAGGAAGCAATCGATCAGAAACGTGAATCGTGGAAAAAAGCCACTGAAAACGGCTTTAAAGTTGGTACTTTCGAAGAACTGATCCCGACTGCCGACCTGGTTTCGAACCTTGCTCCGGACAAACAGCACACAGGTGTTGTAAACAAAGTTGTACCATTGATGAAACAGGGTGCTTGTCTTTCGTATTCACATGGTTTCAACATTGTGGAAGAAGGTATGCAAATCCGCAAGGACATTACAGTGGTAATGATTGCTCCTAAATCGCCGGCTTCAGAAGTGCGTGCAGAATATCTCCGTGGCTTTGGTGTTCCGACCCTTATTGCTGTGCATCGCGACAACGACCCTAACGGCGACGGTTTGGAAATTGCAAAAGCATATTGCGTGGGAACAGGCGGTCACAAAGCCGGTGTATTGCTTTCGTCGTTTGTGGCCGAGGTAAAATCGGACCTTATGGGCGAGCAAACCATTCTTTGCGGTTTGTTGCAAACAGGTTCAATTCTTTCATTCAACAAAATGGTTGAAAAAGGAATTGAAGCAGGTTACGCTTCGAAACTGATTCAGTATGGCTGGGAAGTAATTACCGAAGCACTTAAAATCGGTGGTATTACACACATGATGGATCGTTTGTCGAATCCTGCCAAAATTGAAGCTTACAAGCTTTCAGAAGAACTGAAGGAAATCATGCGTCCGCTGTTTATCAAGCACATGGACGATATTCTTTCGGGAGAATTCTCAAAAACAATGATGGAAGACTGGGCTAACGGTGACAAAAATCTCTTGACATGGCGTGCAGCTACTGCTGAAACTGCATTTGAAAAAACACCTGCTGCCAATGTTGAAATTGGCGAACAGGAATATTTCGACAATGCCACGCTGTTGGTTGCGTTTGTAAAATCGGGAGTAGAACTGGCTTACGAAACTATGGTTAGCGCCGGAATCAAACCTGAATCGGCTTATTATGAGTCACTTCACGAAACTCCGCTCATCGCAAACACTATTGCCCGTAAAAAACTTTACGAAATGAACCGCGTAATTTCGGATACAGCTGAGTATGGTTGTTATCTCTTCGATCATGCCTGCAAACCGCTGTTGAGCGACTTTATGAAGAAAATTGAGCCAAATGTAATTGGTAAAAACTTCAACGAAGGAAAAGACGGACACGTGGACAACTTTGAACTGGTAAAAGTAAATGCAGCTTTGCGTACACATTCTATTGAAGTAGTTGGTGCTCAGCTACGTGCTGCTATGACAGCTATGAAGAAAATTGTGTAAGTCACACACTCTTTTAAACAGAAAATGCCTGACAGAATAATCTGCCAGGCATTTTTTTGTTTCATAAACTAATTATTCTTCACTGAATTTGATAACTTCCACTGGACAGCTTGCGGCTGCTTCGTGAATCTGATCTACATATTGTGAAAAGTCGACACCTTCTTTTACATTCGACATATCTTCTACGAAAAACACCTGTGGGCAGAGATCTTCGCAAACTCCACATGCTATACAGTCTTCTTCAACCCAGACTTTTGCTATTGCCATAATTAATTATTTCTTTTAGTTAGTAATTGTTGTTTTTATTGTATTTACAGCCTATAACAGACAAACAAAACAAGTTGTTCATGCATTAGTCAAAATTATTTTTTCTTTAGTAATAGCGTGATTTTTTATTGACGAAACCATAGTATAGATACAAACTTTTTCAGTTCATTTATTCATTACCTCAAAAGCAATACGTTAAATAATATTAATATTTACAAAGCCATATCCTATAAACACCTGAATATGTGATAAATAAAAACACAAGAAATATAGTACCTTTCCATTATATGGTACTATGTATTGCATAGTACTTTTACAAGATATATATTTGCAAAATAATTGACAAATCTGTGATTAGTAAGTAGCAGTAAAAAAGTAGTACAATAATTTTCAAACGAGAATGATAAAGATAGAAGGGATTCATAAAACTTATTATACCGAAGCCACCTCATTACATGTATTAAAGGGCATCGATTTGGAAATCACGGAAGGAGAATATGTATCGATCATGGGTGCTTCGGGTTCCGGTAAATCTACCTTGCTGAATATTATCGGTATTTTAGATAGTTACGACAAGGGAAATTACTTTCTGAACGGAAAATTAATCAAAAACCTGAGCGAGAAACAGGCTGCTGCTTATCGTAACGAAATGATAGGTTTTGTTTTTCAGTCGTTTAACCTGATAAATTTTAAAAATGCACTCGAAAATGTGGCTTTACCATTATATTATAAAAATGTAAGCCGGAAACGCCGCAATATTATTGCTATGGAATATCTCGACCAAATGGGACTGAAAGAATGGGCTCATCATTTACCCAGTGAAATGTCGGGTGGCCAAAAGCAACGCGTAGCCATTGCAAGAGCCATTATCTCGCAACCCAAAATTCTGCTGGCCGACGAACCTACGGGAGCTTTGGACAGCGTAACATCGGTTGAAGTGATGAAGGTATTGAGAGAATTAAACCGTAACGGACTAACATCGATCATCGTAACCCACGAACGTTCTGTGGCCGAAGAAACCCGACGGATAATACATATCAAAGATGGATTAATTGAAAATGTGGAATCAAGATAACTCATATTTCTCAGACAACCAGACGATAAACTTTTAAATTTAACAGATATGATTAGTACAATGCTATTGTTTTTTTTGATACCCGTGATATTTATTTTTGCTCTATTGCTTCCCGTAATAGCAATTATCGATATTTTGAGAAGTAAGTTCGAAGGGAATGATGCACTGCTTATGGCTCTGATTGTAATTTTTATACCTTTTGGTGCAATTGTGTATTTTTTCATTGCTCCATCCAGAAAAATTAATACGCATTAATCCTCAGACCTAAGACGGTATATCAATACAAAACCATTGAAATAAAATGAATGTACTTCAGGAAATATTCGCCAGTTTAAAACACAATAAACTCCGCACAATACTCACTGGATTGTCAGTATCGTGGGGGATTTTCATCCTGATTGTGTTGCTTGCTGCCGGAAATGGTCTGCAAAACGGAGTCACTTCAAATTTTAGCGATCGTGCTACAAATATGGTACAAATGTGGCCCGGACGTACTTCGATGCCGTACAAAGGATTAAAGAGCGGTCGTTCGTTAAGTTTTAGCGACAAACAAATTTCAGATGTACAGGAGAATATGGATAATACAGAGGCTGAATCGGGAATAATTGACAATAATCTGGTTATCACATATAAGGATGAATATGGTAATTTCAGCATAAAAGGTGTGGAGCCTGTATACAATGATCTTTTCAATCTGAAATTCGAACCAGGAAATGGTCGTTTTATAAATCAGCCTGACCTTGTGAATAAAAACAAAGTGATTGTACTTGATAAAAAAATTGTGGAAACACTTTTTCGCTCCGAACCGGCAATAGGAAAATATATACAGGTAGGTAAAGTTATGTTTAAAGTTGTGGGAATCAATACTAAGAAAGAACGTTGGGGAGATGGAACGGCCTATATTCCTTTTACGACTGCGCAAGCAATTTTTAATCCCGATAACAAGTTTTACAACATTGCAATGAAGGTAAACGGGATGGAAACCATGGAGGTAAACGATGCCTTCAACGAAAGATTGAAAGAAACAATGTCGAAAAGCATGCTTTTCGACTCCAAAGATACGCAAGCGCTTTGGTTGAGAAATTCGCAACGAAACTACATTCAAACAATGAAGATTTTCGGGGGAATTACCATTTTTGTAAGCATAATCGGAATTTTTACGCTTATTGCAGGAATTGTAGGCGTAAGCAATATCATGCTGGTTTCGGTTCGGGAGCGGACCCGCGAAATAGGTATCCGTAAAGCCATTGGTGCGCCTCCGGGATCAATATTACTATCGATAATAGTCGAATCGATTCTGATAACGACAGTCTTTGGTTACATAGGTATGATTTTCGGCGTTGGACTTATAGAAGTTATTAATATGATTTTACAGCAATCGGCTGCTCAAAGTGAGACAGGAATGTCGGTTTTTAAAGATCCTTCAGTACAACTCTCATACGTGTATATCTCTACTGCTATTCTTATTCTGTCTGGTGTGCTGGCCGGATATATGCCTGCGCGAAGAGCTGTCAGAATTAAACCAATAGAAGCAATGAGAGAAGAGTAATAAGCTTTTAAATTGCATATTTTGAATAAACAAATGGACTACCCATCGCAACATAAAAATAATAATACTTCGAAAAGCATGTTTAGCTTGCTACGCATTTTTTTTGATCCTGATCGCTGGCAGGAAATATGGATTACCATTACACATAATAAATCGCGAAGTATAATGACTGCTTTTGGCGTTTTCTGGGGCATGTTTATGCTTGTGGTAATGGTTGGAGCAGGAGTGGCGCTCGAAAAGGGTATTAGTTCTGAAATTGAAGGTTTTGCAACCAATTCATGCTTTATATGGTCTGAGCAAACGTCGGTACCTTACAAAGGTTTAAAAAAAGGTCGTTACTGGAATATGTACAACGAAGATATTATTCTTTTAAGACAAAATATTCCTGAAATTCAACATATTGCACCTATTCTTTTTGGCGGAGGTCAGGATAATAATGTAATGCGAAACGATAAATCAGGCACGTACAGTTTGAAGGGAAATTATCCTTCATACAATCTGATTGACGAAAGTAAAATGATTTATGGCCGCTACATAAATGATATTGATATAGCTGAAAAACGAAAAGTCTGTGTCATTGGCGAAAGGGTTTACGAGGTTCTTTTCCCCGGGAACGAAGATCCATTGGGTAAGAATATTCAGGTAAATGGTGTTTATTTTCAGGTAATTGGTGTTTCACGTCATACTTCGGATGTCAACATTGGCGGTGATGCTCAGGAAACTGTTGTTTTGCCATTCACAACAATGCAACAGGCCTTTAATCAGGGAAATGTGGTTCATTTTATTGCCGTGACAGCAATGCCGGGAGTAAAAGTAAAAGTGATTGAAGATAAAATAAAAGCGGTTTTGAAAAGCAGACACAGCATTTCGCCCGACGACAAAACTGCTGTGGGTGGAATGAATATCGAAGATCAGTTTACCATGTTTCTGTATCTGGGAATCGGGATTGCTTCTTTGATTTGGATAGTCGGACTGGGCACATTGCTGGCCGGTGGAATTGGAGTGAGCAATATTATGCTCGTAACAGTACGCGAACGAACAAAAGAAATTGGAATTCGCAGAGCTTTGGGAGCCACACCTCAAAATATAATAGGACAAATAATCAGCGAAAGCGTTGTACTCACAATGCTTGCCGGGATTGCAGGAATACTATTGGGCGTAGGACTTTTACATGTGGTTGGTATTTTATTAAGCACCGGCGATCAGTTTTTTAAAGATCCGCAAATCAGTTTCGGAGTTGCTATTGGAGCCCTTTTTATTTTGGTTGTGATTGGTGCTTTTGCAGGTTTTCTGCCGGCCAACAGAGCGTTGAATATTAAGCCCATTGAAGCCATTAGAGAAGAATAATTTTACAAAAAAATCATATAAAAATTTTCATATCATAAATCAATAATTCAGCACTTTATGAAAAAGTTTTTTAAAATTTTGCTGTTCGTTTTATTAGCTGCACTTGTGCTCGGCACATTTTACTTTTTGTGGAAAAAATCGCAACCTGTCGAAAAGAAATATGTGATTGAAGAAGTCACTAAAAACAACATCGAAAAGCGTACTGTAGCCACCGGAAAGGTTGAGCCCAGAAACGAAATTCTGATCAAACCTCAAATGTCAGGAATTATTGCTGAAGTGTATAAAGAAGCGGGCGATGTGGTGAAAGCGGGCGAAATAATTGCAAAAATCAAGGTTATCCCCGACATGGTAAACCTGAGTTCAGCCGAATCTCGCGTAGTACGCGCTCAGCTGGCTTTCGATCAGTCGAAGCGGGACTTTGAACGTAACAGCAAACTTTTCAACGAAAAAGTAATTTCAAAAGAGGAATTTGAAAAATCGGAGTTACAGTTCAAAAACGACAAAGAAGAACTGAAATCGGCTCAGGATAACCTTGCACTTATTCGCGATGGAGTTTCAAATGATAAATCGCAGATTAGCAACACACTGGTTCGTTCCACTATAAACGGAACCATACTCGATGTACCTGTAAAAGTTGGTAATTCAGTTATTCAGTCGAATAATTTCAACGATGGAACCACTATTGCGACTGTAGCCAATATGGGCGATATGCTTTTCGTGGGAAAACTCGACGAAACCGAAGTGGGCAGGGTGAATGTGGGAATGCCTATGGATATCAGAATTGGAGCTTTGCAGGATACCAAACTCACTGCTGTACTCGAGTATATATCACCAAAAGGTGTTGAAGAAAGTGGTGCTATTATGTTCGAAATGAAAGCTGCTGTAAAAGTACCTACAGATGTATTTATAAGGGCTGGTTACAGTGCAAATGCCGAAATTGTGCTCAACAAAATTGAAAATATACTCACAGTGCCCGAAAATTGTATCGAATTTAGTGGTGATACTGCTTTTGTATATACTCTGAAGTCCGAAAATCCTCAAACATTCGAAAAGAAAGAAGTAAAAACAGGAATGTCAGATGGAATGAAAATTGAAATTAAAAGCGGGCTGAAATTAAAAGACAAAATTCGTGGATCTGAAATTCAGGAAAAGAAATCAGATAAAAAGTAGCATTTAACTTATTTCCAAAAACATTCAATTCAATGAAACGAACATTTTTAATACTCGGTGCCCTTTTAGCAGCTTTGTTTGCCAATGCCCAACAAAAATGGACTTTACAGCAATGTGTGGATACGGCTTTGGCTTAACCGAAACATAAAGCAACGGGAACTGGTGCGGAAAAACAACGAAATTGCATACAATCAGGCACGACTCAACCTGTTGCCCGACTTAAACGCATCGGCAAGCCATGGTTTAAGTTGGGGTAGGGCGTTGGACGATAATAACACTTATACAAATTCATCATCGCTCATACAAAGTTCAAATTTTGGTATCGGAAGCAGTATTGTGTTGTTTGATGGTCTGAAAATGAAATATAATATTGATGCCCGAATGTCGGAATTAAAAAATTCGCAGGCTGAACTTGATAAAATCAAACATGATATTATATTGAATGTATCAACAGTTTTTCTGCAGGTGTTATTGAATAAAGAACTTCTGATAGTGGCCGAAAATCAGCTGGAACTTACTAAAAACAAAATAGAACAGCAGCTAAAGCTGGTCGAAACCGGAAAACTGGCTGAAGGAGAAATGTACGAGCTTTATGCGCAACAATCGAAGGAGGAACTCAACAGAATTCAGGCTGATAATACTTTGAGACTTTCATTACTCGACCTTGCGCAGATTATTGAACTAAAAGATTTCGAAAATATTGATGTCACAATTCCCGAAGATTTATTTAATACAGGACTTCAACTTTTGGATGTAAACACAGTGTATCAAAGTGCATTAACCAACCGCCCAGAAGTGAAATCGGCTGAATACCAGCTCGAAAGCAAAGAAAAAAATGTGCAAATTGCAAAATCTTCATATTTCCCGACATTGTCATTCAATGCTTCGTTGGGTTCAGGATACTATAATCAACGTGGAATTCCGGTGCCTTCATTCAATCAACAAATTTCCGATAAAATCAGTGCGGGTATTGGTTTCTCACTACAAGTTCCTATTTTCAACAAAATGGCCATAAAGAATCAGGTTGCTTCGTCGAAATTAGAAGTTGAAAGTAGTAAAATTAATCTCGAAAATACTAAAATCGACTTGCGAAAAACTGTTCAACAAGCATATTACAATGCCATTGCAGCCAAATCGAAATGGGACTCGGCCATTAAATCAGAAAATGCAAGTCGCGAAGCCTTTCGCTTTGCAAATCAGAAATATGAAAACGGACGTGCTACTGTCTATGAACTTTATCAGGCAAAAAACAATCTTTCGCAGGCAGAATCGGAAGTTATACAGTCAAAATACGAATACATTTTCCGTTTAAAAATTCTTGAATTGCTGATGTGATTAAATTAAGAAAAACAATCACTAATAACCTTAACTATATGTCTTATTTTTAGGAACATATTACAAATTTCGATATAAACACCATATAGATTATGAATGCCGACAATATCAAATCTCAAATGCGAAAGGGCTACCTGGAATATTGCATTTTGCTTATTCTCAGGAAAAAAGCTGCTTACGCCTCCGATATTATTTCGGAACTGAAAGATGCAAAAATGATTGTGGTGGAAGGAACGCTCTATCCATTGCTCACACGACTGAAAAACAGCGAACTTCTCGATTATCGTTGGGAAGAATCCACACAAGGACCGCCCCGCAAGTATTACGAAATGACCGAAAAGGGAATTCGTTTTCTGGAAGAACTGGAAATTGCCTGGGATGAAATAAATCAGGTGGTAATTAAATTAAAACAATAAATTTCAAACGATTATAAAAATATAAACAGATGAAAAAAACATTGACCGTAAATTTAAATAATATCGTTTTTCACATCGACGACGATGCTTACGAACTCCTTCAGAACTATCTGTCGGCTGTTGAAAAACAACTTTCGGAAGACGAAAGAAAAGATGTAATGTCCGACATTGAAGCCCGCGTGGCTGAACTTTTCACTGAACGCCTGCAGCGCAATAAAAATGTGGTGAACAAGGAAGATGTGGAGCAAATTATAGAAGTGTTGGGCAAACCAAGTCAGTTTGGTGGCGAAGAGTCGGAAACTGAGACCCAATCAGAAACCGGAAAACAGGATAAGAAACGTAGTCGCCGTTTTTATCGCGACCCTGAAAATTCGGTGCTTGGTGGTGTTTGCGGTGGTCTCTCAGCCTATTTGGGTATGGATGTAACTTTGTTACGTATTATTTTTATCATACTTGTATTTGTGGGAGTGGGAATGATTATTCCTGTCTATCTTATCGTTTGGCTTATTGCTCCACCTGCAGTTACAGTGGCTCAGCGTCTCGAAATGCAGGGCGAAGATGTGACAATTGACTCGATTAAAGGCGAATTCAATAATGTGAAAAATTATGTGGAAAGCGATAAATTCAAAAACTCAGCCGGAAACATAGGACGAACAATTGGCGATGTGCTTGGTGGAATTTTCAAAGCAATATTCGGATTCTTAGGGGCTGTTCTTGGTTTTGCTGGCGTTATTTTACTTGGTGTACTTGTATTGGCACTTATATTTCTGATTTTCGAACCGGGAATTCTCAACGGCTTCACACCCGAAATAGTAACATCGACCGATGTACTCAGTTCCGAAAAAGCAGTATTGTTTATTATCTCACTTTTACTGGTTGTGGGTTGTCCGATTTTTATGATTATTCATTGGGTTGTTCGACTGGTTTCCGGTAAAAAAGAATTTCCAAAAAACACATTCTGGGTAACAATCGTTTTGTGGTTTGCGGGCTTGTTTATGTTCTACAGTGTGGGTGCAAAAACCTTTATTCACTGGAAACAAAGCGATACTAACTGGATTATAAATTTCGAAGATGATAATTCGGCTTATACCGACGAGCAAAGAACTGTTGAACCATTCCGCGAAATTGAAATTTCAGGAAATATAGAACTTGAATTCACACAGGATTCTGTCAAATCGGTCAAAGTATCGGCACCCGAAAATTCAATAGGGCAGGTGATTACAAAAGTTGAAAATGGCGTTCTGAAGGTTTACTCCGAAAAGGTTTTTATGAATCGCTCCATTCGTTTGTTTGTAAGCAACGATTCACTTTACAGTATGAAAGCTTCAGGAGCTTCGCGTGTACGCACAACCAATACTTTGAATGCTAAAAGCCTTGATATTGAGGCCAGCGGCGCATCAAATGTAAAAATGGATTTAAATATCAGCTCTGTGGTTGATGTGGAAGCCAATGGTGCTTCATACTGTGACCTCGACGGAACTGCCAACTTGATAAAAGTTGACGCCAGCGGAGCTTCGAAAGTAGAAGCCGATCAACTCAAAGCTGTCAATGCCGAAACAGAAGCCAACGGTGCTTCGAAAATCAGGGTTTACAGCACAGGCAAACTGGATGCTGATGCTTCGGGTGCTTCTACAATCAAATACGGCGGATCGCCGGTAAATATCAACAAAAGCGAAAGTGGCGCAAGCGAGGTAAAAGCCGATTAAATTTAAAAGCAACTTACAACATAATCACATCAGTACTGGCTTTGCTGGTACTGATGTTTTCGTGTGTAGCCCACACAATCAGAGGATTATAACTCCGCGTGTAATCCATAATCAGCTCTGAAACAGATTGTTTCAATTGTTCATCCAAACCATTAAGAGGCTCGTCGAGCAAAAGTAAATCGCTTTTTGCAACCAATGCCCGGGCCAATGCCACACGTTGCTGCTGTCCACCACTTAATTCATGTGGAAAAGCATCCGCTTTTTCGGTCAGTGCGGTTTTATCAAGTAAAAAATCAATTTCTTCTTTCTGATTTTCAGAAATATGCAAATGATGCCCCAAAGCAAAAGCTATATTCTCACGTATAGTAAGCCAGGGCAATAGCCTGGTGTCCTGAAACGAGAATGCCACAGATTGAATATCTGTTTTAGTTATTAATCCCGCATCCGGCTTATACAGACCAGCCAGAAGTTTCAAAAGAGTGGTTTTTCCTTTGCCCGAAGGCGCTTTCAGCAAATATATTTTTTCTGAAATCAATTCTGCATTCAAATTCCGGAAAATTTCATTTGAACCTAATTGTTTTGATACAGCTTTTAATTCAATTTTTTTGAGATTTTCAGAATCGGAATGCTTTACATTATTAGTTGTTTTACTATGCTTTAATCTCAAAAACATCATTCGTTTGCCCGAAATTTTCTTAAACAGAAATTCAAACAAAAAACTAACAGCAATAGCCACAAAGGTCCACGCAATAAGCTCTGATACATTGATATAGGCCTGTGCTTCCTTCATGCGACTACCTATACCTGAAACTGGCTGAGCAAGTACTTCGCCGATAATTATTGCTCTCCAGCCAAACCCGGTAGCCGTAGCCACACCTGCAAAAATCAGATTTTGTGCAGAAGGAATATATATTTCGCTCAGAAGGCTCAGCTGCTTGCGACCAAACACTTTTGCCATCTCAACCAAACGTACATCCACCTGTTCAAAGCCACTGAGCATATTCTGATAAAGCACCGGAAACATGGTAAGAAGAGCAATAAAGACAGGCAGTCCATCAGGCGAAAACCACAACAATGCGATCAGAACCAGTGAAATAACAGGAATAGAGCGAATCACAACCAGAAAAGGGCGAAAGAATGCTTTGAAAAATGCATTAAAGTGCGAAAACAGAGCCAGTGAAAACGCCAGCACAAACGAAATTGCAAAACCCAACAATCCACGAAGAACGGTGAACAGAAGAGAAGTGTAAAAATCAGTTTCAGTAAATAATTTAGCAACAGCAGCTAACAAATCAGGCACGCCCGGAAAAATATCCGGATAAGCGATCAGCATTGCAGTGATTTGCCATAAAATAAGCAAAACTATGATTGCCAGCAGGGTAGGGAAGAGCTGCTTAATTTTCATTCGTTTATTTTTATTGTTTAAACCTGTCGATGCTGCGTATAGCTGAGAAATACTTAAATTTTTGCCAATGAATTTTGTGTCAATTACTGGTAAATAAAATCTCGGACATTGGTTTTGCCACCTGTGGTTTCAGGATTAAAATCATGAAATATTTCGAGATATCGACGTGTTTCACGTTCAATTGCAAAAGCACTTACATAACGTATATTGCACAATGGTAATGCGGTCTGAGCTGTTTGCTCATCGGGCATCATACCTTTTGCAACCAGCATTCGGGCAGCTTCGGCAGGTTGTTCGTTAATAAAATTGCAACTCAGGGCATAAGCATTACTGACTTCGGAAATCAATTCGGAATGTTGTTCAATAAAATTATTGCTCACCACAAAAGCACTCTGCACAAAAATATCCACATCTGAATTTCGAATAAATTCCTCACATTCAAGGCGTTCAACAATATGCATGTTTCTATTTTTGGTTAGCAACATACTTACCAATGGTTCCGAAACCACTGCAATCTCAGCTCTTTTTTGCATTAAAGCCTGAGCCACTTCATGATTTCCTGCGTGCGAATAGTCATATTTCACCTGCAAAATTCCCTTACGGTTAATTTCCCGTTGCAACAATACATCCGGCGTGGCTCCCTGTCCGAAAACAGCAACGGTTCGCCCACTCAGATCCTCGAACGATTTAATATCTTTATTATTTGTCACAATATATAAAGTACCCCAAACCGGACAGGCAAGCATACGATAATCGACACCACGATTAAACAAATTGGCTGCCATTACAGTAGGCAACACTGCAAAGTCGAGTTCATGACGCATCATCAATGCCTGAATTTGCTGAGGATCACTCTTCACAATTATTTCAAGCTTTTTTCCGTTAATCTGTACAGGCTTATCTATCAAACGTATAACGCTGATTGCGGTTGGTCCATCAAGTACTCCAATCCGGATTACGTTTTCGTCCTTTGGTTTGCAGCTACTGAAAATCAGAATTATAATAAATATTAGCAGAGAAAATTTCTTCATTTTGTTCTTTACAGTTGAAAAGTTCATTTTGTTTTTTATTTCATTGATTTAAGTGTAATTACTGTGATTTCGGGACGAACACCCATCATCATTGGTAAACCTATATATCCAACTCCCCGATTGACGTATAAATACTGATCTCCTTCCTGATACAGGCCCGACCAGCGTTTGAAAACAAATGATGCCGGAGAGAATAATTTACCTGCAATTCTGATTCCCGATTGTGCAGCATGTGTATGTCCCGAAAGTGTGAGTGCTATATTGTTCTTTCCTACAATCTCGGCATCCCACTGATTAGGATCGTGCGAAAGCAGAATAAATCTTATGCTATCGGCAATGCCTTCAATAGCTTTATCAAGCTTACTGTAACGATATGTCTCCGATTTCCCCCAGTTTTCGACTCCGGCAACAATCAAACTGTCAGAGTCTTTGTGAACCACAGCATTTTCGTTCAACAGCAATCTGAAACCAAAACGCTCAATAGCCAGCATTATTCTTCTTTTGTTTTCGGATCTGTCAAATTCTGATTTCCAGTGCGTATAATCGCCATAATCGTGATTCCCCAACACAGCAAATTTGGCATATCGTGCATGTAACTGATGAAATGCCGAATCCCAGCCATAGGTTTCTGTTGCAAAATTATTCACCATATCGCCTGTAAAAACAATCATATCAGCTTCTTGCGCATTTACCAGCTTTACTATCGGATCGAATTGCTGCGGATCTCTGTTCCAACTACCCAAATGAATGTCAGACAATTGCACAATTCTAAAATTATTGAAAGCAGCAGGCAAACCTGCAACAGGAATTTCTACATTAGTAACTTCGTAATTGCGTGGAGTTATATAGGCACTTACCAGCATAAAAATCACGATAAAACTACTTAAAATAATTCTGACCGGATTCAAAAAACGCAAATCACGTCCGGATTTCTTTTTAAATAAGTAATTTATAAAATACGTGATAATATGCAGTAATTTAGGAATATATATAAGTAAGAAGAAGAAGTAAAGCCACATAACCCACCATACCACTCTGAAGTTGTGCATGTGAGCCATTTCAACTTTGATATAAATAAAAAAAATGCTGAAGAAAACAGGAAACAACAAATGAAGCATAATAAAAACCGGCTTCGTATTATTGTTGCGAAGCTTCCGGTAAAAAAAGATATCCGGAATTATAATCATCAACAACAAAAGTATCAGCACGAGTGTGTAGAGCTTCATAAAGATGAATTTGTAATTTGAAACACAAAGATAGTTTTTTTTGTAATAATAGCATTTTATTTATAGTATTAAAGAAAAAAGCTTATATTTGTGCCTCTAAAAATGCTTTTTTGAAAGATTGCTGATCACTTAATATGCCTCAGATTATTTTTGTTATAATTGTTTTTATTCTTGTGGCCGACTTCGTACTGGAGCGTTTTCTTTCCTACCTCAATATCCAAAACTCAAAAAAAACTCTTCCTGCCGAATTATCAGATATTTACGATAATGAAAAATATCTGCAACAGCAGGATTATTTCCGTACAAATTCAAAATTCGGAATGATTTCGGGCTCTTTCAGCTTTCTGATAACGCTATCAATGTACCTTTTTGGTGGTTTCGGCTGGCTCGATGCATTTTTGGGTAACTATATTGATAATCCAATACTTTTATCGCTCGCATTTTTCGGAGTCATTTTCTGGATTTCTGATTTGCTTGGAATTCCGTTTGAATTGTACGACACATTCGTCATTGAACAAAAATTCGGATTCAATAAAGTAACTCCAAAAATTTTCATACTTGACAAACTAAAATCATGGTTGATGAGTGCGCTTCTCGGAGCTGGACTCTTGTCGCTGATAATGTGGATATATTCACTCACACCTGATTATTTTTGGTTATTGGGCTGGTCTGTAGTCACAGTTTTCGGACTATTTATGGGACTTTTTTATTCTGAACTGATTGTCCCAATGTTCAATAAACAAACTCCACTCGAAGAAGGTGAGTTACGGACTGCCATCGAAAAATTTGCCGGGAAAGCAGGTTTTAAACTCAAAAATATCTTTGTAATCGATGGTTCTAAACGCAGCACAAAAGCCAATGCATACTTTACCGGATTTGGGCCCAAAAAACGGATTGTTTTGTACGATACATTAATGGACAAACTATCAACGGACGAAATTGTATCGGTTCTGGCACACGAAATAGGCCACAACAAGCATAAACACACCATAAAAAACATGTTGCTTTCGTTTGCAACCACACTGGTGTTGTTTTATTTGCTTGGAATTTTTCTGCAGAGCGACCCGCTTGCACAGGCACTTGGTGGAACCAAAGCAAATTTTCATCTGAATGTGCTTGCTTTTGGAATTCTGTATTCGCCATTTTCGCTTGTACTCGACTTGTTTACAAACGTTTTGTCCCGTAAGTACGAATATCAGGCAGATGCCTATACAGCTAATCACGGACTTGGAAATGAACTGATTTCCGGACTGAAAAAACTTTCGTCCACTTCGCTCAGCAATCTGATGCCACATCCGGTGTATGTGTTCTTTCATTACTCACACCCAACACTTTATCAACGAATAGCCAATATCGTTCAGCATAAATAGTAAATGTAATAATTGTAAATCGAACAATATGTTATTAGGAATAATGGGTGCTATGCCCGAGGAAATGAATAAAATAATTGCAGCCATCAGCAATAAGGAAATTATTGAGCGTGGTAGCCGGTTGTATTATCGCGGGCAATTATTTGGCCAGGATGTAGTGGCTGTTTTTTCACGATGGGGAAAAGTAGCTTCAGCCATTACCACAACCAATCTTATTCTGGAGTTCGGTGTCGATCGCATTGTATTCACAGGTGTTGCAGGAGCTATTTCGCCCGATTTAAATGTGGGCGATATTGTGATAGCACAGCGTTTGTATCAGCACGATATGGATGCACGTCCACTTATGCGTCGATTCGAAATTCCTCTTACCGGCAAAACTTCATTCGAAGTACCTGCTCAAAATGTGGAAACCATGTCGCAGGCAGTACATAATTTTCTGAAAAATGACAAAGAGTTTCGCAAAATACTTTCAGCACAATCCATTTTATACCCTAAAATGCTTGCAGGCGACATTGCCAGTGGCGATTTGTTTATTTCGAGTTCAGAAATGAAAAACGCACTGCTTCGCAATTTACCTTCAGTTGTTTGCGCAGAAATGGAAGGAGCTGCAGTAGCTCAGGTTTGCGACGACTATAATATTCCGCTCATAGTGGTGCGTGTTATTTCCGATTCAGCTGACGAGGAAGCACATACATCGGCAATTGGTTTTGTAAACCAGCATGCAGGCGACTATTCGCTTGCAATTTTGCGGGAATATATTTCATTACTGAATACACCTTCAGCACCTCAGCCATAAAAAATCTGTCTGAATTTTTTGTTGTCTTTTTTCTTTTTCAATAACCTTTTGAATCATAGCAAAATCTAATATTAATAATTAATCATTTAAATTTTTATGGAAAATAATATTTTCTATCTCGTTCCTATTTCAGCCATTGTGGCACTGGGCTTTGCCTATTACTTTTTCAAACAAATGATGAAGGAAAGTGAAGGTACAGCAACCATGAAGAAAATTGCAGCTCACGTTCGCAAGGGCGCAATGGCCTATCTTAAACAACAGTACAAAGTGGTGACCATTGTGTTTGTAGTGCTGGCACTTATTTTTGCTGTAATGGCTTATTTTAATCTTCAGAATGCCTGGGTACCATTCGCCTTTCTGACTGGTGGATTTTTCTCCGGTCTGGCAGGCTTCTTCGGAATGAAAACTGCCACTTATGCTTCTGCCCGAACAGCTCAGGCTGCTTCAGAGTCGCTTAACAAAGGACTTCAGGTTGCATTTCGCTCTGGTGCGGTAATGGGACTTACTGTTGTGGGACTCGCATTGCTCGATATTTCGGTTTGGTTTCTTATCCTCGATTATTTTGTTGACAGCATGGATCACAACAAGCTTATCTACATCACAACTACCATGCTTACATTTGGTATGGGAGCTTCTACTCAGGCGCTTTTTGCTCGTGTAGGTGGTGGAATTTATACAAAAGCTGCCGATGTGGGTGCTGACCTTGTAGGAAAAGTGGAAGCCGGAATTCCTGAAGATGATCCACGCAACCCTGCTACTATTGCTGATAATGTGGGTGATAACGTAGGCGACGTAGCCGGTATGGGTGCCGACCTTTACGAATCGTATGCAGGTTCAATTCTGGCCACAGCTGCTTTGGGAGCTTCGGCCTTTATTGCAAGTGAAAGTATGCAGCTCAAAGCTGTTTTCGCTCCAATGCTTATTGCTGCAGTCGGAGTATTTCTCTCAATTATTGGTATTTTCCTTGTTAAAACAAAAGAAGGTGCTAAGATGAAAGATCTGCTGAAAGCTCTTGGACTTGGAGTCAATGTAAGTTCAGTGCTTATTGCAATTTCTACAGTTGTTATTCTGTGGGCTTTGGGTATTGAAAACTGGTTGGGTATTTCTGTATCAGTAATTGTAGGTTTGGTTGCAGGTATCATTATCGGACAGGCCACAGAGTATTATACATCACAGAGTTACAAACCTACCAAGAAAGTTGCCGAAAGCGCACAGACAGGTCCTGCTACTGTGATTATCTCAGGCTTGGGATTAGGTATGTTGTCAACAGCTATTCCTGTGGTAACGATAGCAATAGCTATTATACTGGCATTTATGTCGGCTCAGTTCGATTTTCTGACTTTTACTTTTAATTCAAATCTGAGTCTTGGTCTTTACGGTATTGGTATTGCTGCCGTAGGTATGCTTTCGACTCTTGGTATTACGCTTGCAACCGATGCATACGGACCTATTGCCGATAATGCGGGAGGAAATGCAGAAATGAGTGGTTTGGATCCCGAAGTGCGCAAACGTACCGATGCACTCGATGCTCTTGGAAACACCACAGCTGCAACCGGTAAAGGTTTTGCTATCGGGTCAGCTGCACTTACGGCTCTTGCTCTGCTGGCTTCTTATATCGAAGAAATTAAAATTGCACTCGAACGTATCGCAAACAGCTCTATTGATGGTCTGACAAAAGTCGGAAATCAAATCCTTTCTGTTGAACAAATCAGAGTTTCTTCATTCCAGGATTTTATGGAATACTACAATGTAACACTTATGAATCCGATTGTACTGGTGGGAATTTTTATTGGTGCAATGATGGCATTTGTATTCTGTGGTCTGACTATGAATGCCGTGGGACGTGCAGCTCAGAGCATGGTAGCCGAAGTACGTCGTCAGTTCCGCGAAATTGTAGGAATTATGGAAGGTAAAGCTGAACCCGATTATGCACGTTGTGTTGAAATTTCAACCAAAGGTGCTCAACGCGAAATGTTGTTCCCATCAATTCTGGCCATTGTGGTTCCGGTAATAGTGGGTATCATTCTTGGCGTGGGTGGAGTTCTTGGACTTCTTATCGGAGGTTTAAGTACCGGTTTTGTATTAGCTGTGTTTATGGCAAACGCAGGTGGTGCATGGGATAACGCTAAAAAGTACATTGAAGAAGGAAATTATGGTGGAAAAGGTTCTGATAATCACAAAGCTACAGTTGTTGGTGATACTGTTGGCGATCCTTTCAAAGATACCTCAGGACCATCACTCAATATTCTTATCAAATTAATGAGTATGGTTTCTATTGTAATGGCAGGCTTAACAGTCGCCTGGAGTTTGTTCTGACAAGAAGACTTAAATATTATACCTTTAAATCCGTCATATCGTAATGGTATGACGGTTTTTTTTATGCTCAGTGCTACTAAATAAAATGATTTTTTATACAATAAAAAATAATATTCTTGCCTGAAAGTCTCAGATTGTTATCTTTGTAAATGCTTAATTACGAAACAATTTTTAAAATATGAATAAAGACTTATCAACCGAAATGTTTCATTATGGTGCAATTGGAAACTGTCGCACAGCAGCTCTTGTGTCCGACAAAGGTAGTATTGACTGGCTATGTTTACCCGATTTCGACTCCGCATCTGTATTTGCATCAATTCTCGACAAGGAAAAGGGCGGCCATTTTAGTATCAATACCAACGGTTATAACATAAACCAGCGATACATTGCGCATACAAATATTCTTTGCACCTCTTTTGTAGCCGAGGATGCGGCTTTCGATGTACTCGACTTTATGCCACGATATCGTATTGGCGAGTACGATACACATTATCTTCCGGCAGAAGTTTACAGATATATCAAGGTTCGCAAAGGTCGTCCGCGTTTTCGTCCTGAATTTTTCCCGGCAATGAATTATGCCCGGGATAAGCCTTCGTATTTTATTAATGATGATTATATTAAGGTTTTTGCCGAAGATAATCTTTATGATACATTTTATCTTTATAGCTCGTTTGATTTTAATAAAATTTTAAATGGCGATGAGATTGAATTATCGGAAGATGGTTTCTTTTTAATTTCGTATAATCAAAAACTGATAAACATAAATATCAACCGTGTTGATCTTGAATATCAGAGAACTAAAGTATATTGGCGAAACTGGAGTAACCGCACATTTCAATATTCACTGTACAACGACAGAGTTGAACGAAGCGTATTGGTACTGAAGCTAATGTCGTATCAACCAAGTGGTGCTGTTTTAGCAGCATTGACTACCAGCCTTCCTGAGTCGATAGGCGAGGTGCGCAATTGGGATTATCGGTTTTGCTGGCTGCGCGATGCCTCCATGTCCATCGACACTTTGCTTGCTGTGGGTCATCAGGGTGCTGCCAAACGATTTATGGGATTTATTAAAACTATTATCCGTAAAAAATCGGATAACTTTCAGATAATGTACGGCATAAGAGGCGAAAGAATGCTTACTGAAGAGATTCTGGATCATCTGAGCGGACATGAGAACTCGAAACCGGTTCGTATTGGCAACGATGCTTATCACCAGAAACAAAACGATTCGTTTGGTTATCTGATGGATGTGATTTACCAATATTACAGGTTCTTTCCGGGCACACTCGACGAGATTGAGGATATGTTCGAAGTTGTGAAAAATATTGTGAGGACTGTAAGTCGTGACTGGCGTGAACCCGACAAAGGGATTTGGGAAATTCGTGGCGCAGAGCAACATTTTGTATTCTCAAAAGTAATGTCGTGGGTGGCTCTGGATCGTGCTGTAAGTATTGCCGCGATTCTGAATAAAAAGGATTTCGAAGATAAATGGAAAACAATTGCCGATGAAATTCGTGAAGACGTGATGACTTTTGGCTGGAACGATGAAATTCAAAGCTTTACTCAGACTTATGCAAACACGGAAATGGATTCTTCGTTGCTGCTGATGGAAGAATATGGATTTATTGAAGGTGATAACGAACGTTATATGAAAACTGTAGATTCAGTATATAAATCTCTTTACAACAATGGATTAATGTACAGATATAATAGCGAAGATGACTTTGGAAAACCAACTTCAGCCTTTACCATTTGCACTTTTTGGATGGTGCGGGCGCTTTATGTTGTGGGACGGCACGAAGAAGCCCGAGTGATTTTTGATAAGCTGTTGAGCTATTCAAATCATTTGGGCCTTTTCAGTGAAGATCTTGATTTCGAATCAAAGCGTCAGTTAGGGAACTTTCCGCAGGCTTATTCTCATTTGGCATTGATTAATACCGCCAAGCTTTTTGCCGATAAGGTTGAACTCTCGCGCTTTATTCGCCCCTGATTTTAGTCAGAAATTATATCTAAAAGTGGTAATACTTTCGATTGCGATTTGACACTGTAACGTGCCACTTCCGAAATATTACCTACTTTTATGGTATATGCAAAATCGGGCAGTTCACGGAAAGTGTCCTCATCAGTTGTATCGTCGCCAATAGCCATAATAAAGTCGAAATTTTGAGTTGCCAATAATCTTCGTGCCTCTGAGCCTTTTGTGTGTATCGGCGATTTTATTTCAATAATTTTGTTTCCACGCATAATCTGTAAACCCAGCCGTGCACATGGAATCATCAGAGCTTCGAAAAGTTGCTGTTCACGCAATGAAGCCAGCCATGTGTCCACATTGCGATAATGCCATACAAGTGTGGTGTTTTTTTCTTCAATTTTCGAACGCGGGGTTTTATCTACAAAGTTCTGAACAATTTCCATAATTTCGTTATCCCATGGCTTTTCGTCGCCAATATTATCCACCCAAACTCCGTGTTCTTTATAACATGCACCATGTTCGGCAGCCAAATCTATTGCAAGGCTTCCAAACCATTCTTCGAGCGTGTCACGATCGCGTCCGCTGCTGATAACCACTTTGTTTTTAGGATCGGCAGCCAGTTTATACAGGAGTTTATATGTTTCCTTCGTAGGCACAGCATCTTCGGGTCGGCTTTTGAACGCCGATAGTGTACCATCATAATCAAGAATAAACAAGCGCTTCTGCGAATTACGATATTCAGTTTGAATTTTTATTTTGGCCTGATAATCAATGCGCTCTGTATTCAGATTTTCGTTACGTAAATTAATTGCTTTCAGTTCATTCACAAAATCATTGGCCCATTTATTCACCGATTTTCTCGAAACAGATTGTTGCATTTTTTTCAAACGTCGCATCTGTTCTTCTTCGGGCATTTCAAGCGCAGTATATATTGCATTTTCAATTTCCTCAATATTGTTCGGATTAATAATCAATGCTTCGTTCAGTTCAATAGCTGCACCGGCCATTTCGCTGAGAATCAACACGCCGGCTTTTTCACGTTTTGCAGCCAGATATTCTTTTGCAACCAGATTCATCCCATCACGCAAAGGAGTTACAAGGCCAATATCGGCCATGTGATAAAGCGCAACCAGCTCTTCGAACGGAAATCCATGATAAAAATAGTACACCGGTGTCCAGTTAATCGTCGAGAATTTTCCGTTTATCGTACCTATTGTTTCATCTATTTTTGTTTTCAGCGAAGCATATCTGTCCACACTATCGCGCGAAGGCACTACTATCATGGCTAACGACACTTTTTCGCGATATTCAGGGTGATTTTCGAGAAACTGAGCAAAACCGCGCAGACGGTGCACAATTCCCTTACTGTAATCGAGCCTGTCAACCGACAGAATAAGTTTGTGCTTGCCATAAGTCTCGCGCATAGCATCTACTTTTGCCTGTACTTCAGGTTGTTGAATTGCGTTGTAATACAAGTCGAAGTTTATTCCCATCGGGAAAGCATCCACATAAGCAATGCGGTTGTTGAGCAAAACCTGATCGAAGCGGAAACGAATATCGAGTACTCGTTCGGCTGCACTCACAAAGTGTCGCATGTAATCATGTGTGTGAAAGCCAATTAAGTCGGCTCCAAGCAAACCTTCGAGTAGCTCTGCCCGCTCAGGCAATACACGAAACAACTCGTAGGAAGGGAAGGGGATATGGTGAAAATAACCAATACTCACATTGTCGACCGATTTCCGAATCATTTGTGGCAAAAGCATTAACTGATAATCCTGCACCCAAACAATGTCATCCGGCCCAATCAGATTAAGAGTTGTTCGTGCAAAAAGTTCATTTACCTGCTTGTATGTATTCCAGTATAAGTTTTCGTACTCAATAAAAGTATAAAAATAGTGACACAACGGCCACAAAGTACTATTACTGTATCCTTCGTAATAATTCAGAATTTGGTCGGAAGAAAGAAAAACAGGATGAAAATTAAATTTTTCCAGATGCTCACTTATAAGTTTTTCCTCTTCTTCCGATTCGGTATAAGTGCCCGGCCATCCAATCCAGTGTTTCTCTACATCCATAGTAAGCGAATCCATTCCGGTAGTTAGTCCACCTTCGCTTCTTGTAAATTCGAGTTCGTTGTTTTCGTTTCTGTTTGCCTTAATGGGCAGTCGATTTGAAATTATAAATAGTTTCATAAGCGGATTTTTTGAAAAAGGAAAACGCCTGTTTCCTTTGGTTTTTGATTGTGAATAAGGGAGGTGACAGAGTTGAATTTGGCTGTCTGACGTAAAAATATTTCCTTATTCGAAGAGGATAACTCCAAAAATACAAAAAATAAATGTGAATTGCAAGTTTATTCACAATACATTACAATTACAAAACTATAAAGATAAAAAAACGCTCCGGAATTTATTCCCGAAGCGTTTATTGAAATATTGAAAACAGTTACAATCTACTTTAATTGCAACTGAATAAATAATAAAAATAAATCAAGTGTTCATTCCACCACAAACATTGATTACCTGTCCGCTTACATAGCTCGAAAGGTCAGAAGCAAGGAATAAAGTCACTTTTGCTACTTCGTCAGGACTTCCACCACGACGCAAAGGAATCAGTTCAGCCCATTTGGCGCGTTGCTCGTCGGTAAGTGCGTGAGTCATTTCGGTTTCGATAAAGCCCGGAGCAATGGCATTAGCACGAATACCACGCGAACCAAATTCTTTGGCAACCGATTTGGCAAGACCAATCATACCAGCTTTCGAAGCTGAATAGTTAGCTTGTCCGGCATTTCCCGAAACACCAACTACCGAACTCATATTGATAATGCTACCTGTACGTTGTTTCATCATTACAGGTGTACATGCATGAATAAAGTTGAAAGCTGATTTCAGATTGACATTGATTACTGCATCCCACTGAGCTTCGCTCATGCGCATCATAAGTCCATCTTTGGTTATTCCGGCATTGTTTACCAAAATATCCACGCGACCAAACTCTTTTACAATTTCGTCTACAACTGTGTGCGTATCGTCAAAACTGGCAGCGTTCGAAGCATAACCTTTTGCTTTTACACCAAGGGCTTCGATTTCTTTTTGCGTATTCAGTGCATTTTCATCGATGTTCAAGTCGGTAAATGCAATAGCTGCACCTTCACTCGCAAGTTTGAGGGCAATTGCTTTCCCGATTCCACGGGCAGCACCGGTAACAATAGCTACTTTTCCTTCTAATAGTTTCATTTTTAGTTCTTTTTTTGTTGATAACTGAGCTACAAATTAATTCAATAAGAGTCAGATTTTGATAAAGAAATAATTTTTTCGCCGGCAAAGATAGTGCTTTTTTTCATAATCTAATGAAAAACATGCATAAAAGCTGACTTTCTGTGCAAAAAAAAAGAGTACTTCTCAATTTTGGGAAGTACTCTTAATACAGTATTCTTTTGCTACAAATTATTTGAATAATCCAAAAGTACGACGATGTTTTACTCCCGGGATTTTCGCGGCTGAACTGTTGGCAATAACCTCCATCTGTTCCGAATAGTCATTAAACACAGCTGGTCCGCTGTAAGTTCCGTTAACCTTAATGCCGTCATAATCAGTTAATGCAAAACCAATAGTATATTGTGTTCCGTTCAGACTTACATTCATCTCACCCTCAGCCAACGGTCTTTCGGAAACTTTGTTGAAAAACCATGAGCCATAACTACTGCCTTCGAATTCGAAAGCAGGAATTATGCTCATTGGTGTAAAATCTTCAAAGTATTCAAAATCACCCAACATTGTGTATTTTCCTGCAGGAAGTCCGGTTGTGGCTGTTGTGTCTGTATTCAAATCAAGATATAATGTGTCGTTAGTATTCGTGAGCATCAACACAAAGTTATTCAGACTGTCATTATAAAAATGACCATAAAATTGTATTTCGGCATTTGTGAAGACAGGTTTCAGTTCATCGGTTACAGTTATAGTACACGAAGCTGATTTATCTGAAGCTGTGGCTGTAATAACTGCAGAGCCTACTTTAAGTGCTGTTACTACGCCATCTTTAACACTAATAATTGTTTCGTCGCTACTGCTCCATATTACTGCAGGAATTATACTTCCCGAGTAGTCCACATCAGCTGTCAGGGTATCAGTGTCGCCAACCATAAGGCTCGCTTCTGTTTTGTCAAGTACTACACTGGTTACTTTATTAGTTTCGCACGCAGTAAATACCAATAGCGACAGTAATGCTGCTATCGAAAAGTAAGATTTAATCAAATGTTTCATTTTTGTTTATTTAAAATTTTAAGTAAAAGGGCACCAAAGTTAATACAAAATATTAGATAAAAAAATTCTCGCTTACAATCCGATCAATTTTGCCAACAACTACAAATTTGGTTTAGCAAAAAAAAGAGTGAAGATATAATCTCCACTCTTTTTAAAGTATAATATGCACACTAACTGTTCATGGATACCAGAAATTCATCATTGTTTTCAGTACGTTCCATACGATCTTTGAGGAATTCCATTGCTTCGAGTGAATTCATATCTGAAAGATGACGACGCAAAATCCACATACGATTCAGAGTATCCTGATCGAGCAGAAGATCGTCGCGACGAGTACTCGATGCCATAATATCCACAGCAGGGAAAATACGTTTATTCGAAAGTTTGCGGTCGAGTTGAAGCTCCATATTTCCGGTTCCTTTAAATTCTTCGAAAATTACTTCGTCCATTTTCGAACCAGTCTCAGTCAAAGCTGTCGCAATAATCGTCAGACTACCACCATTTTCGATGTTACGTGCCGCTCCGAAGAAACGTTTGGGTTTATGCAATGCATTGGCATCCACACCACCTGAAAGAATTTTTCCTGAAGCAGGCGAAACAGTGTTGTATGCACGCGCAAGTCTGGTAATTGAATCAAGCAGAATCACCACATCATGTCCGCATTCTACCATTCGTTTGGCTTTTTCGTGAACCATTGCAGCTACTTTCACGTGACGCTCAGCAGGTTCGTCGAAAGTAGAAGAAACCACTTCGGCACGTACACTACGAGCCATATCAGTTACTTCTTCAGGACGTTCGTCAATGAGCAGAACTATCATATACACTTCAGGGTGATTGGCGGCAATAGCATTTGCTATTTCTTTCAGCAATACAGTTTTACCTGTTTTAGGCTGAGCCACAATAAGTCCGCGCTGACCTTTACCGATAGGAGAGAAGAGGTCGACCACACGCACAGAAAGCGGATCGTTTTTAGCTGAAGTTAAATTGAATTTCTGATCGGGGAAAAGTGGAGTCAAATGTTCGAATGGAACGCGATCGCGTACATATTCGGGCGAACGACCATTAATTTTGTTGACCTTAATCAAAGGGAAATATTTTTCGCCTTCTTTTGGTGGACGGATAGCACCTGAAACGGTATCACCGGTTTTAAGTCCGAAAAGTTTGATTTGCGATTGCGATACATAAATATCGTCGGGCGAAGCAAGGTAATTATAATCAGCCGAACGAAGGAATCCGTAACCATCCTGCATCATTTCTAGCGTTCCGGTACCTTCGAGTATTCCATCAAAGTCAAATTGTTTTTCCTGTTTTTCGTTGCGTGGCTGAAATTTATTGCGATTCGAATTATTATTCTGCTGATTTCCGTTTGCCTGACCATTATTATTGTTCTTAGGCTGACGCATATCTACATTCACTACTTTTTTATCAGCAGATTCAGGCAATTCTGCATTTTCAGTTACAGCTGCTTCGCTTACATTTTCAATTTCAGGCTCTACTGAAATAGGTTCATCGTTATTCAGTTCAACTGCTGGTTGTTCAACTACATGCTGACGTTTTTCAAGAACGATTTTTTTTACATTAACGGGCTTAACTTCCGATGGCTCTGCAACTTTTTCGGCTACAACAGGCGTTTCTTCAGTAACTGCAGGAGCTGATTGTGATTCCTGAGCAGGAGTTTTCTTCGCTTTTGGAGATTTTGTATTGTTTTTTTTCTGCTGATTCTGATTTGGTTTCTTTTCAGCATTTGCTGTTTCAACAGCCTCATTTGAAGTTTTTTCTACAGGAGCAACTACTTTGGGGGCGACTGTAACTTCCTGTTTAGTAATTTCTTTCTCAGCTGTTTTTTCTTTCTGAACTGCTTCCGGCTGAGTGTTTGGCTTTGTATCAGTTTTTTTCTTTACCGATACACGAAGTCGTTTTTTTCGGTCTGCATCCGGCTTATCGGCCGTTTTTCTTTGTGCGTTGACTATGGCCTGTTGGTCAAGAATGTCGTAAACAAGTTGTTCCTTTTTGGCAGAGCCTGAAACTTTAAGTCCTAACTCGGTTGCGATGTCCTTTAACTCGGTCAGTTCTTTCGCATTAAGTTGCAAAATAGTGTAATTACTCATAAAATGATGATATACGTTTAAAGAGGGAATTTTCCCATGTATGGGAAATTAACGTCGTAGTGAATGTATTTAATAGTTGATTTTGTGAAACAACAGCAGGAGGCCGTTGCCTTATTGAAAACTTGTACAAAAATACAATTAAATTTCCAAATATGCAAAATGACAGCAAATTTATATTGCGTAAACTATCCGAAACCAGATTATAAAGTCACTTATGCTCAAAATAGCTTTTACAGAAACACATGGTAAAGTAAGAGTTAATCCCTTAAAATTTTAATTTCAAGTATCTCTGTGGTTTTATCTGTCACAGCATAGCGATTATCAACCCTGTGACCAATTACCCAAACGATTTCGTTATCTGAAGCAAGCACAAAAATATTGGCTTTCTGTTTTGCATTCAACTTTAAATCGATAAAAAAATCACTTAGTTTTTTTCGGCCTCTCATACCAAAAGGAATAAAACTGTCTCCGGTTTTAACCCTGCGTAACTCCAGCGGATATTTCATCAAAGTCGCATCCACATGGGCACAATCACACGAACGCTCGATTTTATAGTCTTCTGTTCTGCGAAAGCTTCTGAAACTTAACTTTAATGGCTCGAATACAATTTCAGTATCTTCATAAATAAGTTCTTCGCAAAAATTATTTGAAGGTATTTTGCTTATAATTATAAAGTTACGATCTTTAACAGCTACAAACTCAGTTGAATACCATATTTTGCCCGAGATACCCTCAATACTTTGTAAAATTCCTTTAATCTGGTCGGGATGAAAGCCAAAATCCCTGCAAAACTCGTATAAGAGTGTATCTTTTTCCGGTTCTTTCTTCAGCAGTTCAATGTTGATAAAAAATTCATCATTCCGCTTTTCAACAATCAGTTTTCTTTTCTCTTCCACGAATTGTTCATAAACTCTGAATGTATTCCTGAGCCTTTCTGCATTATCGTTCAAAGTTTGCACTACCGATGGATTTATCTCACTTAACAGAGGAATGACCTGGTTGCGCAACTTATTTCGCTGATATTCATTTTCATGATTGGTGGAATCTGTCACAAAATCAATTTGCTGCTCAGATGCATAATTTTCAATTTCAGATCTGCGTACACACAACAGTGGACGAACTACCCAACCATTCTTTGCACTTATTCCGGTCAGGCCACGTATACCGGTTCCTCGAACCAGATTAAGCAGTAATGTTTCAGCATTATCATCGGCATGATGAGCTATTGCAATGGCGTTTGAAGCAGTTTTTTTGCGAATTTCCTCGAACCACTCGTACCTGAGTTTACGGGCAGCCATTTCAATCGAAATTTTATTTGATTTAGCATATTCAATTGTATCAAAATCAATTGAATATAAATTTATGTTATGAGCCAGACAATAATTGCGAACAAACTTTTCATCTCTGTCTGATTCTTCCATTCTCAGGTGAAAATTGCAATGTGCAGCTATACAACTATAACCCAAGCTTTGCAGAATATGTAACAGGACCATAGAGTCGGCTCCGCCACTGAGCCCGACAAGCACAGTTCCGTTTGCCGGAAGTAATTTCTCAGATTCAATATAGCTTTTTACCCTGTTTAACATGTTTTTGAGCCGATTTTCAATTATCTTTGTTCCTGAAATATCATTACCCGCAAAGTTATTAAAAATGCAGCAATCTATTGCTTTTTTATTGAAATGTAATTGAAATGCATTAGCAAAGTCACAAAATTCAGCAAAATGAACACATATTCCGAAGCACTACAATACCTTTATGACAGACTTCCAGTTTTTCACCATATTGGAGGTGCTGCCTACAAGCCAGGACTCGACAATACGATAAAACTACTGAATGCTTTTGATAATCCTCAGCAAAAATTCAAATGCATTCATATAGCCGGTACAAACGGAAAAGGTTCAGTATCGAATATGCTTTCGGCTGTATTTCAGTCGGCCGGCTATAAAACAGGGCTTTACACATCGCCCCATTTGGTTGATTTCGGCGAACGCATTCGTGTTGATGGACAAATGATTGCGCAAAACTATGTAATTGAATTTGTAAAGAAACATCAATCAGTTTTTGATGAAATTCAGCCATCTTTTTTTGAAGCCACAATGGCAATGGCATTTTGTTATTTTGCTGACAAGCAGGTTGATATTGCAATTATCGAAACCGGATTGGGCGGTAGACTTGATAGTACAAACATTGTAATACCTTTATTATCAGTTATTACCAATATCAGTTTTGATCATGTGGCTTTTCTGGGCGACACCCTGGAGAAAATTGCATTTGAAAAAGCAGGAATTATCAAAACCGGAATTCCGGTTATAGTAGGAGAGTGGTTGCCCGAAACAAAACCTGTATTCGAAAAAACTGCTTCTGAGAAAAATGCTCCGATTTATTTTGCCGAAGAAACTTTTGATAAATATTATATTGAAAATCAAAAATTTGTGATTGAATCTTCAATTGGGAAAATAGTTTCAGATCTTTCAGGTAAATATCAGTTGCGAAATCTGAGCACCGTGTTGAAATCATTAGAAGTTTTTCGTGCGAATTATTCAAACGATTTTACAATTGATAATAAGAAAATATTGCACGGACTTGAAAATGTGTGTACCCTTACAGGACTTCAGGGACGCTGGCAAACCTTACAATCTAAGCCTAAAGTAATTACCGACACCGGACATAACGAAGCCGGAATCGCTTTTGTTTGTGAGCAACTTCAGCAACAAAATTTCGAAACTTTACGCATTGTTATTGGGTTTGCCAATGACAAGGATATATCCAAAATTCTGAAATTATTACCTGCAAATGCCAAATATTATTTCACGCAGGCAAATGTTCAACGTGCAATGGAAGCTGATAAACTTGCTGAAAAAGCATTAAGTGTTGGTTTAAACGGAGCATACCATAATTCAGTAAAAGAATCAGTTAAAGCTGCTATAAACGAAGCTGCCCCCGAAGATTTAATCTTTATCGGAGGCAGTAATTTTGTTGTAGGCGAAGCGATTCCTTTATTTGAGCAATAAAGTAAAGACGATTTAAGCTGTCTTTACTTTATATCTTGCACTGGCTTTACCTTTTACGATATTGGTAAGTTTCGATTTCAGAAGCTGACGACGGATAGGCGAAACTTTATCCGTAAAAAGATTGCCTTCCAGATGATCGTATTCATGCTGAACAACACGTGCTTTGTAGCCATCAAACTCAGCGATATGCTCATTAAAATCCTCATCAAGATATTTAATTTTGATTTTTTCAGAACGCATCACCGTTTCGTAAATACCCGGAATACTTAAACAGCCTTCTTCACCAGATACTTTTGAATCGCCAAATTCAAGCATTTGCGGGTTAATCATCGTAATTTTAAAACTGCCAAGCTCCGGATCATCCTCTTTAAAAGGAGCTAAATCAATAACCAACAGACGAATTGCTTTGCCAATTTGCGGAGCTGCAAGACCCACACCTTCAGCATGATACATGGTTTCATACATATTGCTGATAAGTTCTTTGAGCCCGGGGTAATCTTTGTCAATTGGTTCAGCCACTTTTCTTAATACGGCTGTTCCGTAAGTGTAAATAGGAAGTATCATTATTTTAATCAGAAATTTTCAATTAGAAAGTGTAATTTATTATATGTGTTTTTATCAAAAAAGCCCTCTGAAAATCAGAAAGCACTGAATCTTCAAATCCTCAAATTTTCAAATCTTATCTTAGCCCGCTTCGACTTTCGAGATATGATTGCAGAATAATTGTAGCGGCAATTTTATCTACGAGCGGTTTATTCTGACGGTCTTTTTTCTTCAATCCGGCATCGCGCATAGTTTGATGCGCCAGAGCGGATGTAAAACGCTCATCGACATAAACAAGTTCAATATCCGGAAATTTTCGTTGCAATCCCGTTACAAAAGGTCGAATGTATTGCATTGAGTCCGACTCGAGTCCGTTCATTTGTTTGGGCAAACCTACAACAAAGAGATCGACTTTCTCTTTAGCCAGATATTTTTCAAGATAAGTATAAACTTCGTGAACACCCACAGTATCAAGACCATTGGCCGAAATCTGAAGTGGATCAGTCACTGCCAGGCCCACTCGTTTTTGTCCGTAATCTATCGCAAGTATTCGTCCCATAACTTCATTTTCAGGCTGCAAAGATACAAAAAATAAGGCCGGAGTCAAAATTTTAACTCCGGCTTTACATCATATATTGTACTGTTTACAAATTCAGAATCTAATGATAATTCAAAATATGAATTATCCAATTTTCAAATTAATGCGCATGTCCGTGCGAATGTCCCGACAATGATAACCAAATGAGCGCTATACCAACAAGTATCAAAAAAATCTGAATCAACGATTCACGCGGTTTTGTCTCTTTATGCATTTCGGGAATCAGATCGGCCAGCGACACATACAGGAAGCTCGCAGCTGCAATGGCAATAGTATATGGAATAATAGCCTGCATATAATCGAGCAGAAAATATGCTAAAACACCTGAAACCAGCGCACTGCTTCCCGAAAGAAGATTGAATAACAGCGCTTTTTTACGTGAATAACCGCTTTTTAGCAGAATTCCGAAATCACCCAACTCCTGAGGAATTTCATGCAAAAGCACCGAAATAGTCACAAAAATACCAAGCTCCACTGAAGTGAGAAAAGAAGCCGCAATCACCACACCATCAATTGCATTGTGGAAAGCATCGCCAATAATAATCATAGGTGCAGCAGCATGATTTTGTCGCTCACACTCTTTATTGTGACATGTACGCCAAAGAATTATTTTTTCAAGAACGAAGAATAGAACCAATCCAATAAGCACCCACATAGCCACATCATGTACACAAAGCGCCTCAGTAGCTTCGGGAATAAGTCCCAGCATAGCTGAACCTAAGAGGGTACCTCCGGCCAGATAAAGCAGATACGATGATACTTTATCAAGCCATTTGTTGTTTAAGAGCAACAATGAACCGCTTAAAGTGACACTTCCCACACTGGCAGCAAGCAGGGCAATAATGGTATATAACAAATTTTCCATTTAGAATATGGTTTTAAATTGAAGAAATTCTTTTTTGAGCTTGCAAAATTAATCAAAAATTTAGTTTGCCCTAACTGAACAAATAAATACTCACTATGTTCAATTCGTCAATGTCACCTTAGCGCTCTGTTCATAAAAATCCTTGAAGTGACCAAAATAACCACTCCGGCCGGTATACTTGCCCAAGCGACTCCTATAGCTCCAAAATTACGGACAAAAATAACATACAGAATCACATTAAATATCAATGAAATAAGACTAATCCACGCATTGTAATGCAATTTTCCAAGTCCAAAAATAGCTGCACTTTGCAATTGTGTCATCAAACGAATACTCCAACCAATACACAAAAACATAAAATAAGGAATGGCTGCGTCATATTTTCCTGAAAATATAGTTTTAATCAAAAAAGGACCTGCAAGTAAAGCTAAAGCTAATGTAATGAAAACAACCATATACAGCTGACGATTATATTTTTTGAAAATGGTTTTAAACTGATCTTTGTCGGCCGAAAAACCTGAAAAATATGGTGTTGCCATTTGTTGTACAGTAGCCGGAAAAATGCGCAAAGCGACTGTAAGTGTCAGTGCAAAACTATAATAACCAATCTCATGCATATCGCTAAGCAAATAATTTATTACAAAAATATCGGCATATGCAGATATTTCGCTCATTAAATTTGCCAGTAATGAAGGTTTTGAATACGTCAGATGTGTTCGCAAGTTTGCTCTCAACTCATTTTTTTGAAAGCTAAAATCAGATTTTAACAAGCGCATTCCGACAATGAGCATTATTATAAAACTAATATTATATGCTATGTAATAACCTTTTATGCCTAATAGCCAGGTCAACAATACAATTGCAGCAATTGAAATAAGTTTATTGATAATAGTGATACGCGACATGATTTTAATTTCTTTAATCGCCTGAAAATATGCCACTAAAACCATAAAAACGGAGTTTGTAATCAATGGAAATAATCCCATCGGAATCAGCCATTGAATCATTTTATCAGACGAAAAAAGTTCGAATGAGTTCAGTATAATTGCCAGTAAATAAAATGCAATGGTTGAGATTACAGTAAAAAAAACACCCGCACTAAATATCTGACGCACTTCGGCTTGTGTGCGATTTTCAGAGCATAACTTTAATGTGGAACCATTAAAACCCATACTTCCTACAACTGAAAAAACCGAGAGAAAAGTCATAATAACCTTTATGCGCCCTACATCATCCGGCGACAAAATTCCTGCTACAAAAAGCTGAGAAGCAAATGCCACCGCCTGAATCAGCACATTGGCCGAAAGGAGATGGAAAAAGCCACGTGAGGTTAGATTAGATAGTTGTGTTTTGAATAAATTGTACATTATCAATCCAGAAAAAGTAATTTATATGCAGATAAATAAGTAAGTGCCTGAGATTTTTCATTTATTCCATTTTGACCAAACACTTTTTGCAAATCTGCTTTTAATTTATTATCAAAGTCTATCATATCAATGTGTTGTAAAAAGTATTTATTCATAAAATCTCTTTCATTCTGTGATTTATTATACCAAAGCTGCTCAGGTGCCATATTATTTTTCCACATCGACTTGACAGGCAAACGTTTAATTACTGCTCGCTTGTAGCGATATAACTTTCTAATACATTGGTTATTAGTGGGCTTTCCCCCAATATTTTCCCAGATATAATTACACACATCAGGGTGTTTTTTTTGCATCCAATCAATATAAATTCTTTCCTGGTATCGGAATTTTCTAGGAATCGATAGCGCATAGCTCATAAAATCGAAATCGAGAAATGGTGAATATGACTCAGTGATCAAATCGTAATATAGAATTCCATTGTTTATACCATTGAAACCTCTATTATAAAATTTGTACTTTTCCTCGTTATCATATTTATTTATTGAGTGTTTGATTAATTCTACTGCACTATCCGGAATATAAGGAGAATAATTACCGTCATGCAGCGCTGCCTTTTGTGGCTCAATACTCTTTAAATAGCTTCCTAAAATTGCATCACCCAACACACCGGTATGTAATAAACCTGAATTTATAATTTCAATTTTTGGAACTACACTTAATAATAAAGCAGAACCAAGATAATGTGTAAGTCCATCATTCACACTAACTGTTTCGTCGATAAAGTTCAAACAATCAGGACTAAGCCTACAATAGTTAATTTTCAATCCATAATCAGAAGCAATTTTTGCAGCAATTTTCTGATCGGCATACCCAAATTCTGAAAAATTAATTATTTGTTGATTTCTATATCCCTTTTTGAAAGCATAAAGAGATACAAGTCTTGAATCTAAACCACCACTCAATGTGACAAGTGAATCTAATTTCAACTCATTATCAAACTTAAAACCATAATCAAGTGCTTTAGAGAAGTATGAGTCAAGTTTTTCAATTATCTGATCTTTCGTATCATTGTTTTCGTTAATATCGTCAAGATGAAAATAATAAGATGCCTTCATTTCGATTTTTTTTTGAAATTCGATTATTTCCCCTGCACGTATTTGCTTTACCTCGTTCAATAATGTTTTATTGTCGTGCATAAATCCACTACTAAGAAGATAATATGCAGCTTCAATATCGGGCGTTCTTTGTACTCCTAAATGCTTAAGAGTGTTTGACATTGTAAATAAATCAGTTGATACTACCACATAATCAAGTGAATTGTAAAAGTAAATTTTCTTTGTAGCAGCTTGATTGTTGAATGCAATACATGTTTTACTTTTTTTGTCATAAACTACTCCACAAAAGTTTCCTTTCAATTGATTAATAAGCTTTTTGTCTTTAATTATATTGACAAAAAATTCGCTTATATTATCAATTTTATTCCGTGTTATAATTTCATTAATATTAAGTATTATGCCCTCAATAATAATAATACAATCCTCATTTTCAATATTTAGTGAATTTGAAGCAAATTTCTTCGAACTGATTTTCTCTGCAATATATGATTGAGATTTAAACTTAAGAACAACCCTATCATCCTGAAAATCGAATTTGGTTTTCCAGTTAAATGAGATATTTGGTTCTTTCAGCGAGTTGAATAAAACAAATACTAATCCATGCATATTATTTCACGATAAAATTGATAAAATCAGACTTTATTAAACCCCAATTATACTGCATGTGAAACTTACTGTGTGCATTGTAACAATGCTTTTCAAACAACTCTTTATCTTCAAAATAATTTGCAATGAGAGTGGCAATTTTATCGATATTTTTACCGTCAAAATAATAGCCAAAATCATTGATATCTAGTAAGTGTTTTATTGCTTTTAAATCGGAGTAAATGACCGGGCGACCACAAGCCATATAATAAAATAACTTTATTGGTAAACAGTGTGTATTTTCAAAGTCATTTTTTCTTAAATCCAGAAATATATCCACATTAGTGATGTGCTGGCAGAAATCACCAAATTTAAGGAAGCCCGTCGATGTTACAAGAACATTATTGGGTAGCTGAGATATCATTGATTGAAAATATGTTTTTGTAGTTTCTGTTTTAAAATCACCAACAATATCAAGTTCAATTCTTTTATCAGGTAATAATTCGGCGAGCTTCGAACTTAATAATAAGACCTTGTCAAAGCCCTTTTCAATGCTAAACCAGCCACTGTAAAATAGCTTAATTGAGTCTTCTAAGGGAATTGTCTTTTTGTAATTAATATATTTTGAATCTGGAAAATAAGAAACTGTTTTTTTTATTTGAAACCAATGTAATTTAAATATCAGTGATTTATGATATTCACCAAACATTAATCTGTTTGATAAAATGCCTGCTAATAAGTTTATTATAAGTAAAATAACAGACTTTACTATATTCAAAGGGAACTTTACCTTATTTATGTTTTTTTTGGATGGCACCCATTCTGTTATGTCATAAATAAGTCTTTTCTTTTTACCTAACAAACATATTTTCAACAATATTATTGATGTTGGATAATCACAAATAATGATATCCGGATTTGTGAAAAGTAATAGTTTATTAATTTCACGATATCTTTTAGCAGGCTTTAAATGTGAAATGTTTTGGGATATTATTTTAATGCCAATCTCTGTAGAATGAAGATCTTCAATTTCTGAAAAGATAAATACTTTATGTCCGGATTCTTTCAATGCAATTGCATGATGATAAAATGTTCTATCATCAAATGAATTATGTACTTTAGAATAAAATAAAATTGTCGACATTACATTTTTACACTAGATCTTTCCTACCAAAAAAGCAGGTCTGAATTTTTTAATCACATAATATGGGCGATTCACAGCTCCAAAACCTTTGTAAAAGCGGGCAACACCCTCAATTTCGGAACCTTCGAAATCGAGCAGCATTTCATTACCCGAGAATTTTGATATAACACTATCGATAAGTAAAAAATTTGCTGAAGTGATTTTTGATTTTTTACTATTCACCGGAAATACATACACCAATCTACCTGAAGTACGGTAAAAACATGCAGAGCTGATAAGTGCTCCTGTAGAATCCCTGACACACCAAATCTCCATTGTAGAATAATCACACGCAATTTTAATTAATTCAAAAATTTCGTTTAAATGATTTTTGTAATGATAATTAGCATTTTGCAACATAAAATCCTTAACAGTATTTGTTAGATTCAGCAAACACTCGATTATCAAATTGTTAGATCGTGCCTTTTGAAGGTTTCGGGCAGTATTCTTCGAATAACCCTCAAAAAGCAATTTATACGGCAATTGCAAATTCAATACGTAATTAGGCAACTGATTGCAAAAAGCAAATTTGTTATTTTCGTTAAATGATATTTGATAACTAAAAAATGGAATTTTTTTTACGAAGTCAATCAATATATCACTAGAAATAAATTTATTAGAAAACACCCCTAGCTGCTGAGTATAAGCCGGCTGAATGAGATATCTGAACAGATATTTTCTTTTAACCGGTAATGGCATTAAAAACTCATAGTCCTCACTTACAATTGCTTCCCAATTTGGTGATACTACATTCAGATACCAACTGTACGCATATGGAAATCCACCTATAGAAGATCTAACCCTTTCATCCCAAAGCTCAAAGTCTATCTCATTATGTTTTAAATATTTAAGATTCATTTACCGTATCTTCATTTTTTCTCTTAACAAACTATTTAGTACATGAATATATAATCTCACGTTCTCCATTTCCAAGTGAAAATTTTGCTTGTTCTTTTTCAGAGAAATACTTTCTGTAGTCAATTGCTTCAACTTTAAAGCCTCCTGCAGTGAGTCTTTCCTTAAAATCAATTCCATGCAATCTGCATAAATCAGGCTCTCCATAATGCATCAGTCTGTCATTTTTGGTTGTGTACATAGTGTTTTCGTAAGTTTTATCTCTCTTCAGATCCACTAAACTCAAAATTAATGCTATGCCTCCGGGTTTTAATACCCGGTATAATTCGTTTATAGCTTTACGTTCATCTGGAATATGCCCCAATACGTGAGAAAAATTATCAATTGAAAATAATCATCTTTGAACGGAATATTGGTAATATCAACTACATGTCGGGCATATGCAGGGTTTATATCTGTATCAATATATTCTATATCAAGATTTTTAAATTTATCAAACAAGCATTTCTCGGGAGCAAAATGCAGGACTTTTGTTCCTGCATATTTTTCAACATTCAACTCATTGGATAAATAGTAGCTTAGTAGTCTGACACGTTCCAATGACATACAATAAGGACACTCTGCATTTTCTCTTTTTAAATATCCTTTAGTCTTGAATTTTCTGAAACTCTTATCACAACATACACAATAATATTTCTTACCCATGTAAAAAAACGAGAAAAATCTATTAAGGAATATTCGAATGTTAAGTCTGATTTTTTTCTGAAAATATTTTTTTGTATAAACTCTTAATCATAATCTAATCATATAATTTTTGTTCAGCATTGACTTTACTATATAATTGAAATACTGCAATTTCACAATATCTTCTGCCTTATTTAATGTTCCATCGAAAGCCACCCTGTGAATATGTTGTACAGAATAGTCCTGTTTTAAACCCGAAGTGCCAAATGATAAATTGCACTTTTCAACATCGTATAACCAATCGAAGAGATCGATTGTAACTCCTTCGTCAGAAAACGGAAAAGAGAAAAATTTGTAGTTTATAGCAAATTGCTCAATTAAAATACGAAAGCTTTCATTTATTTGCTTTTTTTGTTCATTAAATGAGATGTCGTTAAAAAATGGATGATCAATCGAATGAGAACCTATTGTGAAGCCTTTTCTTATTAATACTTTGATTTGATCTGTCGAAAGATATGGCATTTCTTTAGTTAAATAATCATCAAAACACAACTCGATGGTATCGGCCACTTTGTCAATCAAATTTATTGAAGTGTAATTTAAACTTAACAAAGCTCTCGACACATCTTCAAAATCATATTTTTTTTCATATAATACTTCAGATAAGGGTTCTAATAATGCCCTGTTCGTTCTTAATTTTTCAATTATCAAACTAACCTTATAGCGATAAAATAATGCTTTATTATCAATAAAATCTGTATTTACAAAAAATGTGGAGGGCACACCTTTTTTTTCTAAAATTGGAGCTACAACCGAATAAATCTCACTTAAACCATCATCAAATGTCAAATGAAATGAAGGTTTTTTGAAGTTTTCACCTGCCTGCACCTTATTTTCCACTTCGTAAATACTTACCGGTTCGAAGTATTTAAGAATCAAATCCAAATCTTCAATAAATAGCTTTTCGTTCCTTACAGGATAAATATTTTCAATGTGAGGAAGCCTTTTGTTCGAAACTGTGTGATAAAATGGAAGGAAAAGATTTTGTCCTGATTTTGAAATTAATGTTGATATAGAAAATGAATCGTAAGTTTTTTTTAAGTACTTACTGCCTATAACTTTTGAATAAATTTCATTAAAATTTGTATTGCTCATTTCATTCAATCATTGAAAACAATCTGAAGTAGTAAATTTCTATCCAAAATTCATTACTCAAACAAAAGTAAGTTTTTTTACATGAAAACACAATTTTTACTTGATTATTTCCACCGTAAAAATCTTTTTTGAGCGAAAATCAAAATTAGTTTTTTTATTATGTGTAAAATTGTTGTTTTTTTCAGCGGAATGAAGTAATTTTGAACGCTCAAAAAAATAGTTAAACATAATTATCATGGCCAGAGAAGTTGTTACAAATGGCGGAGTTACATATAATTCGCTTACAAACGGCAGTAAAATTGTTGGTAAAATTGTCGCTGATAGCGATTTCAGAATCGATGGAGAAGTTGAAGGAGAGATAATTTGCAACGGCAAAGTGATAGTGGGGATCAATGGCTTACTTAAAGGCTCCATTTCGTGTATTAATGCCGAAATTATTGGAAATGTAGTGGGCGATGTGGTTGTTACCGAAAGTCTGCTTCTGAGAAGTACTGCCAATATAAAAGGGGATGTAAAAACAAAAACTTTGTCAGTTGAGCCCAATGCCGTGTTTAACGGAACCTGCTCAATGCGTGACAATAACAGCGTAAAGCCGGAATAAAAGATGAAGTAAAGTTAGCAACATATAAACGTTGAAGTGAGTATACTTCGACGTTTTTTTGTTGATAATTAATACAATATTTTCAAACATTTTTTCACATTCATTCAATGCAGAGATCTGAATTGAATTAAAAACAGACAAATAATAAATATAAAGACATGGAATACAAAGCACTTGTGACCGAAGAAACCGGAGAAGGTTATTTAAGTTCAATCAAAACACTTGATAGTGAACAACTTCCAATAGGAGATGTTTTGGTAAAAGTTTATTATTCATCGCTGAACTACAAGGATGCACTTTCGGCCACGGGCAACAAAGGTGTGACAAAAAACTATCCTCACACTCCGGGAATTGATGCTGCTGGTATTGTGGAATTATCTGATTCAAAAGAATTTAAGGCCGGTGATCAAGTTATTGTGTCGGGTTACGATTTGGGAATGAACACCGCCGGCGGTTTTGCAGAATATATTCGCGTACCAGCCGATTGGGTAGTAAAACTGCCCGAAGGATTGACAATGAAGGAAGCTATGATCATTGGTACGGCCGGGTTTACAGCCGGAATTTCGGTAACCCGAATGAGCGAACTTGTAAAACCTGAAAATGGAAAAATAATTGTAACTGGTGCCACAGGTGGAGTTGGATCAGTAGCACTTTCAATTCTGAACGGTCTGGGTTACGAAACGGTAGCTGTTTCGGGAAAGTCTTCGGAACACGATTTTCTGAAAAGCCTTGGTGCATCTGAGATCATTACGCGTGAAGAATTTGCTCAGGTAGATAAACGTCCTATTCTATCGTCGCGATTCGCAGGTGGAATTGATACTGTGGGCGGACCTATCCTTGAAAATGTATTAAAAACACTCAATCTATTGGGTGCTGTAACTACATGTGGAAGTGTTTCGGCCACACAGCTGAATATGAGCGTATTTCCATTTATTTTACGTGGAATTTCATTGATAGGAATTTCAGCACAAAATTATCCGATGTATTTACGCGAACCTCTCTGGCAAAAACTTGCAACTGATTGGAAGCCTGCGCATTTAATGGAACTTTATAACGAAATCACTTTAGATGAACTCGTTTCTGCAATAGATTTGATATTGCAAGGAAAACTAAAAGGTCGTACGCTGGTAAAAATTCAGTAGTTCAGAACAGAAACAAAACTATTAATTTGCAGAATAAGCAATTCGAGAGATTACATTTTTCTAAAAATAAACGCATTAAAGCTTCATTATCGAACATTTGACTCGCGGAATTGTATATATATTTATTCAATCTTTTATAAGTCAAAAAAAAAATGCAATTTTGCAGAATAAAGAACGATTTCAAATAAAACGATATTTAAAATGGCATTAGCGAACGAAAATTACCTGAAAACTCCTGAAATATATTGTTTCGATGAGATTGAAAAGCGCGTGAATGCCTACAAACTGCTTCATCCTGACAAAAAAATTATCCGTCTCGGAGTTGGAGATGTGACTCGTCCGTTACCTGCCGAAGTAGTTAAAGCAATGCACTCTGCTGTAGATGAAATGTCTGTTCAGACAACTTTCAGAGGCTATAGTCCACCTCAGGGTTATGATTTTCTGATTGAAAAAATTCTGAAGGACTATCGATCTCTTGGTATCACACTCGATAAAGAAAGTATTTTTATTAATGATGGAGCCAAATCAGATATTGGCAATATCGGTCATGTATTGGGGCGCGATAACATTATAGCTATCGCTGAGCCTGTATATCCTGTGTACGAAAATGCAACTATCATGAGTGGTCGTGCCGGATTTCAGACTGAAGATGGAAAATGGAGCAATGTGGTTTATCTCCGTTGCGACGAAGAAACAGGTTTCATTCCCGAACTTCCTCAGGAAAAAGTCGACATCATATATCTTTGTAATCCAAACAATCCTACTGGCACATCTCTTAACCGGACTGAACTGAAACGATTTGTGGATTATGCTATTGAACAGGATGCAATAATCGTGTACGATGCTGCTTATCAGGCATATGTTACTGAGGACGATGTTCCTAAAAGCATTTATGAAATAAAAGGAGCCAAAAAAGTTGCCATCGAAATACGCTCTTTTTCCAAAACAGCCGGATTTACCGGATTACGTTGTGGATTCTCGGTCTTTCCACCGGAAATTACAGTTCACAATATGATGGGCGATGGTTTCCCCCTAATAAAACTCTGGAGCCGACGAAATGCAAATTATACCAATGGGGTATCTTATGTGGTTCAGAGAGGCGCTGAAGCTGTATTTAGTCGCAAAGGAAAAGCTGAAACACAGGAACTTGTTAAATACTATCTGAACAATGCAGCGCTTATTCGTCGCGAATTATTATCAATGGGCCTGAAAGTATACGGTGGTAAAAGTTCGCCTTACGTTTGGTTCAAAACTCCGGATGGCGAGGTTTCGTGGAAATTTTTTCATCAATTATTATACGAATTCCAAATTGTAGGTACTCCCGGAGTTGTATTTGGAAATGCCGGCGAAGGCTATATGCGTTTTACCGGATTTAGTAGTCGTGAAGGTACCGAGATTGCCATGGAGCGAATACGCGGCAATTTATAAAAAAGAAAAACTGATCAGAATATACTTTATTTAAAAATTACTGAATTAATTTATGTGTGGAATAGTAGGATATATCGGAAAGCAGGATGCTTACCCGATTTTGATAAAGGGTCTTCAACGACTCGAATATCGCGGCTATGATAGTGCAGGTATTGCACTGATTAACAATGGCAATCTGAATGTTTACAAAGCAAAAGGAAAAGTTGCCGACCTTGTTCGTTTTGCCGAACAACAGGATATTAAAGGAACAATCGGAATAGCACACACCCGCTGGGCCACGCATGGTGAGCCTAATCAGGTGAATGCACATCCGCATTATTCGCAATCAGAAGAACTGGCCATAATTCATAATGGCATTATCGAAAATTATGCGGTTCTGAAGGAAGGATTGAAAGAACATGGCTACACTTTCAATAGCGAAACTGATACCGAAGTGTTGATTCAGCTAATTGAATTTGTGAAAAAATCAAATCAGGTAGATTTAGTTACAGCAGTTCAATTAGCTCTTAATCAGGTAGTAGGTGCTTATGCCATTGCTGTAATTGAAAAAAATGAACCCGATACAATTGTGGCTGCCCGTAAAGGTAGTCCGTTGGTAGTAGGTGTGGGCGAAGATGAATATTTTCTGGCATCAGATGCAACGCCTATCATTGAATTTACCAACAAAGTCGTTTACGTGGGCGATGAGGAAATTGTTACGCTCGAACGTGATAAAGAGCTTCGCATCAAAACAATTTCGAATGTGGAGAAAACACCTGAAATTAAAAAGCTCGAAATGACGCTTAATCAACTCGAAAAAGGTGGTTATCCGCATTTTATGATTAAAGAGATTTTTGAGCAACCTAAAACACTCAGCGATTCGATGCGCGGACGTGTGAATGTGGAAGAAAATAATATTACGCTTTCCGGATTTATTGATAATAAAGATAAATTCTTGAATGCCAAACGTATAATAATTACTGCTTGTGGAACTTCGTGGCATGCCGGTCTGATTGGGATGTACGCTATCGAAGAGTTTGCTCGCATTCCTGTGGAAGTGGAATATTCGTCGGAATTCAGGTATCGTAAACCTGTTATCAACAAGGACGATATTGTAATTGCCATTTCGCAATCAGGCGAAACGGCTGATACACTGGCTGCTGTGGAGCTTGCACGATCGCAGGGAGCATTTATTTTTGGTATTTGCAATGTGGTGGGTGCTTCTATTCCGCGAAATACGGATTCCGGTTGTTATACTCACGCCGGACCCGAAATTGGTGTGGCTTCGACCAAAGCATTTACAGCTCAGGTTACTGTGCTTACTATGCTGGCTTTGATGATCGGACGCGAAAAAGGAACACTTCCTCAGGACAGGTATTTAAATATTGTACAGGAACTGGGACGAATTCCGGAAAAAATGAAAACGCTGTTGACGCAGAATGATGCAATTGCACAATTTGCTAAAACATTTACATACGCTCAAAACTTTATATATCTGGGACGTGGATATAATTTTCCTGTAGCCCTCGAAGGAGCGCTGAAGTTGAAAGAAATATCGTACATTCATGCCGAAGGTTATCCGGCAGCCGAAATGAAACACGGACCGATTGCACTTATCAGCCACGAAATGCCTGTAGTAGTCATTGCTCCAAGTGCTGGTATGTATGAAAAAGTAGTGAGCAATATTCAGGAAATAAAAGCACGAAAAGGAAAAATTATTTCGATTGTAACTGAAGGTGATGTGGTGGTTAAAAGTCTTTCAGATTACACCATTAGCATACCGGATACAGAAGAATGTTTGGTGCCTTTATTAGCTGCAATACCCTTACAGTTAATGGCTTATCATATTGCTGTAGTGAAAGGTTGCGACGTGGATCAGCCGCGAAATCTGGCTAAATCGGTAACAGTGGAATAAGAATAAAACCCCTTCGTATCAAATTCTGAGCGCGGGGGTTTTTCATTTAATAGTGCATTTTTATAGAAATATTTATAAGCTAAAAATACGCAAATCTCAAATTAAGGAAAAAAAATGTGTGGAATTGCAATGGTAAGGCTTCTTAAGCCTTTGGATTATTATCAGGAAAAATACGGAACATGGCAGTATGGTTTGCAAAAAATGTATCTGCTCATGGAAAAACAGCACAACAGAGGGCAGGAGGGAGCCGGCCTGGCTACAGTCAAACTCGATGTTCCTCCGGGCGAGGAATATATCTGGCGTGAAAGATTCGAAGGTAAAAATGCAATTCAGGAAATTTTTGCAGGAATAAACAACACGATGAAACTTGCCGGACACGAAGTTTTACATTCTGTTGAAAAAGCTAAGGCCGATTTACCCTTTGCAGCCGAACTGTATCTCGGACATCTTCGCTACAGCACCACAGGAAAGAGCGGATTATCGTATGTACATCCTTTCCTCCGCCGTCATAACTGGAAAAATCGTACCATGGTTCTGGCCGGAAATTTCAACCTAACTAATGTGGATGAGCTCTTTGATCATCTGACACTTAAAGGTCAACACCCTCGAGACAAAGGCGATACGTTTCTGATGCTCGAATCTCTTGGATTTACGCTCGACAAGGAAGTACAGAAAGAATACGATCTTCTGAAACAACGTTATACAAATGACAAACAAATAACTCAGAAAATTGAGGAAAATCTGCGTATTGCTTCATTCATTCGTAAATCTGAGAAACTTTGGGATGGAGGTTATGCCATTTGCGGTATGTTGGGTCATGGTGATTCGTTTGTTTTTCGTGATCCGAAAGGCATTCGCCCTGCATTTTATTATATAAGTGACGAAATTGTGGTGACTGCTTCCGAACGTCCTGTTATACAGACCGCTATGAATGTAAAAGAAGAAGATGTGCATGAACTTCTTCCCGGTCAGGCGCTTATCATCAAAAAAAATGGTTCGGTAAAATTTGAAACCATTCGTGAAGCTGATCCAAATCCGGCTAAATGTTCTTTTGAAAGAATTTATTTTTCTCGCGGTAGTGATATTGACATTTACAAAGAACGAAAAAAATTAGGAGAATCGCTCAGTAAAGATATTCTGAAAGCCGTTGATAATGAAATAGAAAACACTGTATTTTCATTTATACCAAATACTGCCGAAGTGGCATTTTATGGTATGATTGATGGCATAAAAGCATATACAGGCAAAGCACCGCGTACAGAAAAAGTGCTTATAAAAGACATTAAACTTCGTACATTCATTTCCACCAATAACGAGCGTGACGACCTTGCCACTCACGTGTACGACATTACTTATGGCTCCATTCGCCGAAACAAAGTTGATAATCTGGTTGCAATTGACGATTCGATTGTTCGCGGGACGACGCTTAAACAGAGTATTCTGAAAATTCTGAATCGTCTTGAACCTAAAAAAATTGTCATTGTATCTTCGTCTCCACAAGTGCGTTTTCCCGACTATTATGGTATCGATATGGCGCGAATGGGTGAGTTCTGTGCTTTCAGAGCTGCAATTAGCTTGCTTAAATCAACTGGACATCAGAATATTATCGACGAGGTGTACCGGAAATGCAAATTACAGGAAAATCTACCGAAAGAGCAGATTAAAAATTACGTAACTGAAATTTATGAGCCGTTTACTCAGAATGAAATTTCGGCAGAAATAGCCAGAATGTTAACTCCAGCTGAGGTAGATTGTCCGGTGGAATTGGTGTATCAAACCATCGACGGATTACATGAAGCTTGTCCGAATCATAAAGGCGATTGGTATTTCACAGGCAATTATCCTACTCCGGGAGGTAACCGCCTTGTCAACAAAGCTTATATTAATTATTACGAAGGACTTGATAAATAATGATTTTTAATTAACCAGATAAACCGGATAGTATATAAAAACTATCCGGTTTTTTATTTTTACAAATCTGTTTTTCAATAAAATAAATAAAATATCGGAAATAAATTGCACAAAAAAGTGATAATTGTGCAGTAAATAATTGGAAATTGCTATATTTGTACACAAATAAAAAAATGTAAAAAAAGTTATTTCGATGTACAAAAAGATTACTCCAAATCCACTTACTTTAAAGTCACTTATCGACTATTCGACCACGCATTTTTCCGGTAACACAGCAGTTTCATTTGTTGAAGGTAATGCCACAATGAAATATGCCGAACTTGGAGCTAAAATTAATGAAATGGCCGGTTTACTTTATAGCTTTGGACTTCAACCCGGCGATAATGTTGCATTATACTGTCAGAATATGCCAAACTGGGTAGTTGCATATTTCGCTGTGGTAGCGAGGGGATTGGTAATTGTACCCATTTTACCTGACTTCACACGTGCTGAAGTTGAAAATGTTTTATTACATTCTGAATCTAAGGTACTTTTTGTGAGCGATCGATTAAAATCGAAAACAGATGGACTTGAGCTGCCTGATTTAAAAGCAAAAATTCTGGTGGACGATTTCTCAATAATTCAGGGGGAAATTACAGCAGCAAAACCCGAAAATCTGAATGACATTGAAGTAAAAGAAGAAGATATTGCTGCAATTATCTATACATCAGGAACAACAGGGCGATCGAAAGGAGTTGTGCTTACACAGAAAAACATTACTTTCGTGGCCATGCAGTCGTACACTGTTTTTCCAATAAACGAGCATGATATATTCCTGTCATTTTTACCTCTATCGCACACTTACGAAAACTCCATCGGAATGCTTTATCCTTTAATGTACGGAGCATCAATATATTATCTGGAAAAACCACCAACAGCAGCTTCACTTATTCCTGCAATGGGCAAAATAAAGCCTACCATGATGTTGTCGGTGCCACTAATTATGGAGAAATTGTATAAAAGTCAGATTCAGGCAAAATTTGCAAAATCAAAATTTACCAGAATGATATATAAAACTTCGCTTTTCAGGGTTTTAATTCACCGGATTGCAGGCAAAAAACTCTATCAGACTTTTGGTGGCCGATTGAAATTTTTTGGCATCGGTGGAGCAAAACTCGATTCACGCGTTGAGCGTTTCCTAAAAGAAGCACGATTTCCATATGCTATTGGCTACGGACTTACCGAAACAGCACCTTTATTAGCCGGAGCAGCACCTCATCAAACAAAATTGCAATCTACAGGCTATGCAATGGAAGGTGTGGAGCTAAAAATAAACGAACCTGACAAAAAAGGAGTGGGAGAAATCTGGGCAAAAGGTCCTAACGTAATGGTTGGCTATTATAAAAATCCTGAAGCTACAGAAGAAGTACTTACTGCAGATGGCTGGTTTCGTACAGGCGATTTTGGCAAATTCGATTCAAAGAAACGCCTTTTTATCAGAGGTCGAATGAAAAATACAATTGTCGGGGCAAGTGGCGAAAATATTTATCCGGAGGATATCGAATCTGTTATTAATAATACTCAATATGTGGTTGAATCACTTGTAGTTGAAGAAGATGGATATCTGGTGGCAAAAGTAATTCTTGATCTTGAAGCTATCGAGAAAAACTTGTCACACTTAAAGTCTGTGTTTGAGGAGAAAAAAGAGAAGTACGTGGAATGGATACAGCATTTTACAAAAGAACTGAATGCCAAACTCAACAGAGCTTCACAAATTAACCGCGTTGATATCATGGATGAGCCTTTTGAAAAAACAGCTTCACAAAAAATCAAACGATTTCTGTACAACAAAGCAAATCAAAAAAAGAAATAATTCTGATACTAAATACAAAATCACAGAAAAAAGACCGGATTCAGTTTTCATGCTGAATCCGGTCTTTCATTTTATATCAGAATTAAATATCAGTTATTTTTCAGCTGAAACTTCAGCCTTATCTCCTTCATTCGAAGTTTCTTCTTTCGGACCTTTAAGATAAGTAGGAAGATTTAATCCGGCCATGTTGAAAAGATCATTCAACGGAGGTACAGTTTTCATCATACCCGACACAAAATTGGCTGTCGTAGTGTTTCCGTTTTCAGCTCCGTTACCCGAATCCCAAACAGTAATTTTATCAATTTTTATGTTTTTCACTGCTTCAACCTGAGTTTTTACAAGCTCAGGAAGCTTTTCGATAAGCAATAACTGGAATGCCTGAGTTGGATCGCCACCGGCTGCACCCACAACTTCTTTGTAACCTTCGGCCTGTTTGGTAAGTATTTCGTACAAACCTTTTGCTTCAGCCTCCATTTTAGCGAAAATAGCATCCGCTTCCCCTTTGGCCTGAACACGCGTTCTTTCAGCTTCAGCCTGAGCTTCAATAATAGCACGTTGTTTGGCAATTTCCGCAGGAACCACAATATTGGCATTTTGAGTTGATCTTTCACGTTCCGCACGGGCATTTTCAGCTGCCTGCTCAGCATGATATGATTCTTCGAGCGCTTTGGCCTGTTGTACTTTTTCCGAAGCAATCGCAATTTTCAGCGCTTCAGCTTCTTTTTCGCGACGGGCCGCATCTGATTGTGCAATAGATATCTTCGCTTCATTTTCTCCCTTGATAGCCAATGCATTAGCCTCTGAAGTTTTAATGCGGGTATCTTTTTCAGCCTCGGCTTTACCAATCGACTCATCTTTCATTGCCTGAGCAATGCTTACTTCTCTGTCTTTCTGAGTAATAGCTATTTTTACGTCTCTATCACGATGTGTTTCTGCAATTTGCGTATCTTTTTCACGATCGGCAAGTGCTTTTCCGGTTTCACCGATTTTTTCCTGTTCGGCAACCGAAATTTTTGCTTCGTTGATAGCTTTTGCAGCTGCTTCTTTTCCCAAAGCTTCAATGTATCCCGACTCGTCTTTAATATCGGTTACGTTTACGTTTATCAGCTTCAAACCAATTTTTTTCAACTCACTGTCCACGTTTTTTGAAATGTTATCCAAAAATTTATCACGGTCAGAGTTGATTTCCTCAATAGTCATAGTAGCAATTACCAAACGCAACTGACCAAAAAGGATATCCTTTGCCAAATCCTGAATTTGTTCGGCATTAAGACCAAGCAAACGTTCAGCTGCAGAATTCATATTTTCGTGTTCAGTTGAAATTGCAATCGTAAAACGACAGGGAACATCCACACGAATGTTCTGACGGCTAAGGGCGTTTGTCAGATTGGCTTCGATAGAAAGAGGGCGAAGATCAAGATACGCATAGTCCTGAATAACAGGCCATATAAATGCGCCTCCTCCGTGAATACACTTGGCCGAAGTTCCTCCGGTTCTTCCGTAAACGACAAGAATTTTATCAGATGGACATCGTTTGTAACGTGACACAAGTGCCGAAATAGTTACAAACACAACCACCGCCAGAATAATGATAATGTAAATTGGTGAAATCATAAATTTTTGATTATTAGTTAGTATTATTTATTCAGATTTTTTCAACGAGTAGTATACTTTCATTTTCGATGCTTAGAATTTTTACAGCAGAACCTGACGATATTTTTTCGCCTTTTGTCATAGCTTCAAGCTCTCTGACAGATCCTCTTACACTGATCAGCACTTTTCCTTTTCCTTCCATATTTCCGGGAATTGTAAGGTACACTTCAGCAGTCTTATTTTTTGTTTCTTCAATTTTAAAACTTGCATTTTCGCTAAGTTTCATTAATTGAGTGATTACGAGAAAGAAAACATACACGAAAAGTGCACCAACCAAAACAGCAGTCACTATCAGTATAATTTTACTCGGGATAAGATTATAAAATGAAACTCCGGTCCAGCCAAATCCCAGCAGAAAGTTTATCAGATTTCGAAAGGAAAAAAGTTGGAAAGGCGCATCGCCACCATCAAGATTACTGTCGAAATCGGCCTCAAGTCCTTCCGAGGAATCGACACCTATAAAGGTCATAATCGTTTGAATGGCAAAAATCACCGTGGCAGGTATAGCTACAAACCAGAACGTTCGAAGCAGCGGGTCAAGATCAGTGAGAAATTCCATAATGTTTAAATTAAAGTTTGTACAATATTTTAAGAATATAATTTCACAAAGGTTATAAATTTTAATGGGTTTTCCTACTGTTTATTCATTTATTATTTAACAACGACAAAGAAAAGTTATCAACAATTATAAATACGATTCTATATTCACAGCCTATAACATAAAAAAAGGAGATGCTGAATAGCATCTCCTTACTTTTATACGAACATAAAAACATTTAAATATTTAATTATCAGCAATTCGCAAAAACTGATTTCGTTATTCAATAATCATCAAATTTTCAGAATCTGTCTGCGATGGTGAATTTTCAAATCTTCAAATCTTCAAATAGAGTTTTAATACGCTCTTGCAAAAACCACACGACCTGCCGAAGGTTTTCCGGTAACCATACAAACTCCGGGAGTTTTATCTCCGGCGATAGGGATACAGCGAATTGTTGCTTTTGTATCTTCTTTAATTTTTTCCTCAGTTTCGGGTGTTCCATCCCAATGACAAAGCAAAAATCCGCCTTTTTCAATTTCTACCTTAAACTCATCGTAAGAATTTACTTCGCGGGTCACAGAAGCACGGTAATCAAAAGCTTTCTTGTAAATATTCTGTTGAATATCTTCGAGCAACTGAGCGATATAGTTTTCGATACCTTCCAGCGATACAGTTTCTTTACTTAATGTATCGCGACGGGCTACTTCAACTGTTCCGTTTTCAAGGTCACGCGCACCCATCGCCAAACGCACAGGAACACCTTTTAATTCGTATTCTGCAAATTTCCAACCTGGTTTTTTAGTATCGTTGTTATCGAATTTTACTGAAATACCCAAAGCTTTCAGTTTAGGCAGTAACTCGTTTACTTTTTCGCTGATAGCCGAAAGTTGTTCCTCATTTTTATAAATCGGAACTATAACTACCTGGAAAGGAGCAAGTTTTGGAGGAAGAACCAAACCATTGTCATCAGAATGTGTCATGATAAGTGCACCCATAAGGCGTGTTGACACACCCCAAGAAGTTGCCCAGACATATTCCTGTTTGTTGTTTTTATCCACAAAAGTTACATCGAAAGCTTTTGCAAAATTCTGACCAAGGAAGTGTGAAGTTCCGGCCTGAAGTGCTTTTCCATCCTGCATAAGTGCTTCTATACAAAATGTTTCCAAAGCTCCGGCAAAACGTTCGTTGGCAGATTTCACTCCTTTGAGCACAGGTACAGCCATAAAGTTTTCGGCAAAAGTAGCATATACTTCAAGCATTTGTTTGGCTTCAGTCATTGCTTCTTCTTCGGTAGCATGTGCTGTGTGACCTTCCTGCCACAAGAACTCAGCTGTGCGAAGGAATAAGCGTGTACGCATTTCCCAGCGAACCACATTTGCCCACTGATTTACCAGAATTGGAAGATCACGATACGACTGAATCCAGTTTTTATATGTACTCCAGATAATTGTTTCGGAAGTAGGACGTACAATAAGTTCTTCTTCGAGTTTGGCTTCGGGATCCACAACCACACCTTTTCCATCGGGACTGTTTTTAAGACGATAGTGTGTAACCACTGCACATTCTTTGGCAAATCCTTCCACGTGATCGGCTTCCTTACTCAAAAACGACTTGGGGATAAACAACGGAAAATATGCGTTTACATGTCCGGTTTCCTTAAACATGCGGTCTAGTTCCGCCTGCATTTTTTCCCATATTGCATATCCGTAAGGTTTAATAACCATACAACCACGAACTGCCGAATTTTCGGCCAGATCGGCTTTAATAACAAGGTCGTTGTACCATTGAGAATAATTTTCGCTTCTCGGTGTTAGTTCTTTTGCCATATTTTATATTGTAATTTGCTGATTATAAATGATCATCGGTATTTTTAAATCCGGACTGCAAAGATACAATTTTTTTCTGAAAAAATTAATTGTTACAGACTCATACGAATCACCTTTGGATTTCATTTTTTGAAAGCTTTTTTGTTACTTTGTAAACTTATTTATAATTCAAATTTATATGCAAAAGAAATTAAGGCGCTCCCAAAACAAAATGATATCAGGCGTTTGTGCCGGTATTGCTGAGTATTTTGACTTTGATCCAACATTGGTAAGAATTGCTTATGTACTTCTTTCATTTTTTTCAGCCGGGTTTCCGGGACTTCTGCTTTACATTATTCTTGCAATTGTAATGCCTCAAGCGGAACAATAACCCGAATTTCACGCTTTCGTAAAAATCTTTCAAACTGTAGTCTGTAATGCCTTTTAAACTTACATCTCCCTACAAACCAACCGGCGATCAACCCGAAGCCATCAGACAACTGGTGGATGGGCTCAACTCGGGCATTCCTTTTCAGACTTTGCTTGGAGTAACCGGTTCGGGAAAAACATTTACTGTAGCCAATGTGGTGAATCAGGTGAACAGACCAACACTTGTGCTGAGTCATAACAAGACACTTGCCGCACAGTTATACAGCGAATTCAAAGCTTTTTTCCCCGATAATGCTGTTGAATATTTTGTTTCGTACTATGATTATTATCAACCCGAAGCATATCTTCCTGTTTCCGATACATATATTGAAAAAGACCTTTCTATTAATCAGGAAATAGAAAAACTCAGATTATCAACAACTTCAGCTTTATTGTCGGGTAGGAGAGATGTGTTGGTGGTTTCTTCGGTGTCGTGTCTTTACGGTATTGGTAATCCGGAAGATTTCACCAGCAACGTAATAGAAATACACAGAGGACAGAAATTTGTCCGCAATGCTTTCCTGAGAAATCTGGTGGATAGTTTGTATTCGCGAAACGAGATTGAGCTAAACCGTGGAAATTTCAGGGTAAAAGGTGATACTGTTGATATTTATCTGGCTTACAGTGATTTTGTTTTGCGGGTCGTTTTCTGGGGCGACGAAATTGATGAAATACTCACGCTCGATCCGGTAAATCTGAATGTAATGGAACATTTCGATGCATATAAAATTTACCCGGCAAGTATCTTTGTTACTACCAAAGAACGTATTGCTCAGGCTATTTCGCACATCGAAAATGATTTGCAACTACAGGTAGAGTACTTTCAGTCGGTTGGGAAAAACTACGAAGCCAAACGTATTTACGAAAGGGTAAATTACGATTTGGAGATGATTAAGGAACTCGGATATTGCACCGGAATTGAGAATTATTCGCGCTACTTCGATGGCAGACCTCCCGGTAGTCGTCCTTTCTGTTTGCTCGATTATTTTCCGAAGGATTATTTAATGGTAATCGACGAAAGCCACGTGACAATTCCGCAAATAAGAGCCATGTACGGTGGTGATGCAGCCCGAAAACTGAATCTGGTAGAATACGGTTTTCGTCTTCCGGCAGCACGCGACAATCGTCCACTACAATTCGAGGAATTTGAAAAACTAACACCTCAAACCATCTATGTAAGTGCTACTCCGGCCGATTACGAACTTCAAAATTCAGAAGGAATTGTGATCGATCAGCTCATTCGTCCTACCGGATTGCTCGATCCGATAATCGATGTACGTCCAAGTCTGAATCAGATTGATGACTTGCTCGAAGAAATACAGCAACGTGTTGAAAAAGAAGAACGTGTGTTGGTAACCACACTAACAAAGCGTATGGCCGAAGAGCTTACTGATTACCTGGCAAAAATGGGCGTTCGCTGCAATTATATTCACTCGGATGTGGATACACTTGATCGTGTTCAGATTATGGAAGACCTGCGTCGGGGTATTTATGACGTATTAATCGGAGTGAATCTTTTGCGTGAGGGACTCGACCTTCCCGAAGTTTCGTTGGTGGCGATTCTGGATGCTGACAAAGAAGGTTTCCTGCGTTCACACCGCTCACTCACTCAAACGGCCGGACGTGCTGCCCGAAATCTGAATGGCAAGGTAATAATGTATGCTGATAAGATTACTGACAGTATGGAAAAAACCATAAACGAGACTAATCGCCGTCGCGAAAAACAGCTTGCATACAACGAAAAACATGGAATTACACCTCAGGCTATTGTAAAAGGTGAGCGAAGTGCGCTCAGCAAACAGGAACAGGCATATGTTGAAGCTGAACACCGTCCTCATATTGCAGCCGATCCTGTGGTTCAATATATGTCGAAAGCGGCTCTTGAAAAAGCCATTGCGCGCACTAAGAAAGCCATGCAAGATGCTGCTAAGAAGCTTGAATTCCTTGAAGCAGCTCAACTACGTGATGAACTTATTAAACTCGAAGACTTGCTGAAAACCAAATAATTAAAAAGTCCTGAATTTGAATTCAGAACTTTTTAATTTGTGTATTATAAATACGGATTATTTACTTTTTCATTTCCAATAGTAGTGGTTGGCCCATGTCCTGAATAAACCACAGTAGAGTCGGGTAGGGGCAGTAACCTGTTTTGAATAGCACGTATTAATGTGGCATAATCACCCTGCTCAAGATCCGTTCTCCCGATCGATCCATTGAAAAGCACATCGCCGGCAAACAAAACGCCTTCATTTTCAAAGTAAAATGCCATACTTCCGGGCGAATGTCCGGGCACATGCAGGGCTTTAAACTTCATATTTCCTACGCTAAATTCCTGATTATCTATAATATGAGCTCCAAGTGCCTGAGCCTCACCACTAAATGGCAAACCAAACATTCTAGCCTGATTCGGCATTCGGTCAATCAAAAATTCGTCTTCCTTAGCAGCTTCAGGTTTTATACCGTAAGTTTCTGTCACAAAACGATTTCCAAACTGATGATCAAGGTGTAAATGCGTGTTCAGCAAACGTTTTAAATTCAGATTATTCTCCTGAATATAGTTTTTTAATTGATTTTGTTCGTTCTCATTGAAACAACCGGCATCAATCAAAACAGCCTCGTGAGTTTCATCGAAAACGAGATATGTATTTTCCTGAAACGGACTGAATGTAAATGTCTTAATTGTCATATGTTTTTGGGGGCAATGTATTAATTAGTAGTATTTTATCTTTGTTCTTTTATCTTTTACATCGGCACATAAACCACTTTCTTGGTTTTAAAAAATTCTTCTCTGAAATAATCACTGATTTCGTATGTATCTGCAATATTTTTATATGGAAGTATTTCGTGCTGTAACTCACCACCTTTCAGACATATAAGTCCGTTTGGCATTGCATTTCTAGCCTGAGATGCTATATTTTTTTTCACAAGTTTCACTAAGTCGTCGAGTGGCATTACCGCCCGACTCACCACAAAATCAAATTTTGCTTTTTCTTCCTGTACACGCTCGTGTTTCAACACTATGTTTTTTAAGTCAATAGCATTCGAAACTTCAGTTCCTACTTTAATTTTTTTACCTATTGAATCAATCAGCGTAAACTTTACCTCCGGAAACATTATGGCCAGTGGAATGCCGGGAAAACCGCCTCCGGTACCCACATCCAAAATTGTTGTACCCGGTTTAAACCTGATAACCTGTGCAATAGCCAATGAATGAAGCACATGATGTTCGTAGAGATTTTCAATATCTTTACGCGAAATCACATTAATTTTAGAGTTCCAGTCAAGATACAAATCATATAATGCTTCAAATTGAGCAATTTGTGCTGTTTCTAAATCAGGAAAGTATTTTTTTATTTGTTCCATTGAGCGATATGTTTAATATGAATACAAAGTTAGTTCAATATTTTTAATCCTGAAAAACTCGTATTGTTATTCATAATGCTGATATATGAAACGTCTTATACTATTTTAATGTATTTATTCTTATTGCCAAATAATTATATGATATACAGCAATTTAATTCATAAGGTTTAAATATCAAATAAGCATTTTTTATTTTTTGCATATTAATTCCTATCTTTGCACCCGCTTTCAAAATTGAAACTCAATTATAAAGTCTTGATTTTGATTGAAAAGGGATAATTAATTATCTAATACAGAAGTTCTCAAAAAGATAATTTTCAAACTATATCTTTTTGAATATCAAAAATAAGATTGAGATAAAATATGGGATGTGCATCACTTCCATAAAAGCAACATAAAAATATTTATGTATGAAATGACTCCGGTTTTCGGAGCAGGTTTCATACCACCTTTAAAATCAATTATTATCGTATGAAAGCTTACGTTTTTCCCGGTCAGGGAGCACAGTTTGTAGGTATGGGCAAGGACCTGTACGAACAATCGCCTTTAGCAAAAGAACTCTTCGAAAAAGCCAATGAAATCTTAGGATTTCGCATTACCGATCTCATGTTCGAAGGTACTCCCGAAGATCTGAAACAAACTAAGGTAACGCAACCTGCTGTTTTTCTGCATTCTGTAATTTCAGCATTCGTTTTGGGTGAAGATTTTAAACCTGATATGGTTGCAGGACACTCACTTGGAGAATTTTCTGCACTCGTAGCTGCAGGAGCTCTGTCGTTCGAAGATGGTCTGAAACTTGTGTATGCACGTGCTATGGCAATGCAAAAAGCCTGTGAAATTGAACCTTCGACAATGGCTGCAGTGCTTGGACTCAGCGATGAAGATGTGGAAGAGGTTTGTGACAGCATTACTGAACTTGTGGTGGTTCCCGCTAACTACAATTGCCCGGGTCAGTTGGTTATTTCAGGTTCAATCGAAGGAATTGACAAAGCCTGCGAGCTTCTCAAGGAAAAAGGAGCTAAACGTGCTCTGAAACTACCTGTTGGTGGCGCATTCCACTCACCATTGATGCAACCTGCAAGCGAAGAACTTCAGGCTGCTATTAACAACACTACATTCTCAAATCCGGTTTGTCCTGTTTATCAGAACGTTAACGCATATCCACAGACAGAACCGGAACAAATCAAGCAAAACCTCATTGCTCAGCTTACTGCACCGGTTCGCTGGACTCAAACAGTTAAAAATATGGTTACTGAAGGGGCTGTTGAGTTTATCGAGTTGGGACCCGGCGATGTTTTGAAAGGTCTTGTAAAGAAAATTTCTGCTGACGTTACTGTTGGTTAAGCATTGTTTTCACTAAATAAGATGCAGGTATTTGTTTATCTGCATCTTTTTTTGTTTGCAGTGCCGCAATAGCATTTTTTTTTATATTTTTGTGTCTGATTTATTTACAAATGCAATATCGGATAATCATTCTCTAATTCATTATAATTAATGTACAGAACACACACTTGTGGCGAACTTCGCCTTTCAAATGCAGGACAAACAGTCACACTTTCAGGTTGGGTGCACAAAGCACGTAAAATGGGAGGAATGACTTTCGTGGATATTCGTGACCGTTATGGCGTCACTCAACTTGTTTTCAACAACGAAACAGATGCAGACCTTTGCGAACTGGCAAACAAACTCGGACGTGAATTTGTAATTCAGGTGACAGGTGTCGTAGCTGAACGTAGTAATAAAAACAATAATATCCCTACAGGCGAAATCGAAATCCTGGCCACAGAGCTTGTAATTCTGAACGAAGCTCAAACACCTCCGTTTACCATCGAAGACAATACCGATGGTGGAGATGATATCCGCATGAAATACCGTTACCTCGACCTTCGTCGTAACAATGTGAGAGCCAATCTTATGCTGCGTCATCAGATTGCATTCGAAACGCGTCGGTACCTTGATCAAATGGGTTTTCTCGAAGTGGAAACTCCCATTCTGATTGGTTCTACACCAGAAGGAGCACGCGACTTTGTGGTTCCTTCACGCATGAATCCGGGTGAATTTTACGCTCTACCGCAATCGCCACAGCTGTTCAAGCAGCTTTTAATGGTTTCAGGTTTCGATCGTTACTTCCAGATAGCCAAATGTTTCCGCGACGAAGACCTTCGTGCCGACCGTCAGCCTGAGTTTACTCAAATCGATTGCGAAATGTCGTTTGTAAAACAGGAAGATGTGCTCAACACTTTTGAAGGTATGATGAAACATCTTTTCAAATTTGTGAAAGACATCGACATGAATGAGCCATTTCCACGTATGACATGGCACGATGCAATGAAATACTATGGTTCTGACAAACCGGACATTCGTTTCGATATGAAATTTGTTGAGCTTAAGGAAGCCGTATCCGGACATAATTTTGTGGTTTTTGATGATGCGGCTTATGTGGGTGGTATTTGTGCAAGCGGTTGTGCTGCTTACACACGCAAACAAATCGATGAACTGACTGATTTTGTGAAACGTCCGCAAATAGGAGCGAAGGGGCTTGTGTTTATTCGTTGCGAAATGGACGGAAGTTTCAAGTCTTCTATTGATAAATTTTATTCTCAGGACGATCTGAAAGCAATAGCTGAAATGTTTGATGCCAAAGCGGGTGACTTGATTCTGATTCTGGCAGGAGCTAAAACTAAAACACAGAAAGCTTTGTGCGAATTACGCCTTGAAATGGGATTCCGACTAGGACTTCGTGATAAAAACGTATATGCTCCATTGTGGGTAATAGATTTTCCTTTGTTCGAATGGGATGAGGAAACTCAACGCTATTATGCTACACATCACCCATTTACATCTCCAAATCTCGACGATGTACCGCTTCTCGACACCGATCCGGGGCAGGTGAGGGCCACTGCATACGACATGGTTATCAATGGTGTGGAACTTGGTGGTGGATCGATTCGTATTCACGACAGCGCACTGCAAAACCGTATGTTCGAATTGCTTGGATTTACTCCTGAAAAAGCTCAGGCACAGTTTGGATTCCTTATGAGTGCTTTCAAATACGGAGCTCCACCTCATGGAGGACTGGCTTTTGGTCTCGATCGTCTCGTTTCACTTTTTGCCGGTTTGGATAGCATCCGCGATTGTATTGCATTCCCAAAAAACAATTCCGGTCGCGACGTGATGATTGATGCACCGTCTGTCATTGATCAATCTCAACTAGACGAGCTTAATCTGATAATCGATATTAAAGAAAAATAAGTCAAATAACTAATAAACAATCAATTATTATGACTGAAAAGGAAGTAAAAGACAAAGCTGAACAGATTATTGAAGCTTTAAGCGCACTGAGCCTCGGGCGTGAACCAAATTTGCTGTCAGGGGAGGTATTTAAAACGCTTTCTGACCATCCCAATTTTGTTGGTATCCGTAATGCTTACATTGAATATTTACAAAGTTTTGATGGCAAAGTAGATTCGTCGGACGATATCAAAAATTTATTCGATTTCAGAATGAAAATTGTTGGGTTATTTGAATAATTTCTAAAATCAATATAAACAAAAGCCGTCAATGAAATGTACGGCTTTTGTTTTATCATTTAATTATTATGTACAATCTATCAGGATCAGTAAATTTCTTTTTGAAGGAGGAAAATAGAGGATATCAGATTCAGCATATTTCTATTTGACATAATATAAATTATATGATTTTTTAATAACAAATAATATCTGATTGAAACCTCATAAACAAGCACATATGACAATACTCAATATTGAAACTTCTACACATGTTTGTTCTGTTTCACTTAGCTGTAATGGAAAAAATATTTTTTCTAAATCTGACAATCATGGACAAAATCATGCAGCTTTGCTGAATTTGTTTATTGAGGAAGCTTTGAAACATTTACCTGCAGAAAAATCAAAACCTGATGCTGTTGCTGTTAGCAGCGGTCCGGGTTCGTATACAGGTTTGCGTATTGGTGTATCGGCAGCTAAAGGATTGTGCTACGGATTTGATATTCCACTGATTTCTGTAAACACTTTACAACTCATGGCTTATGCTGCTATCCAGGTTGTTAGTAAAAAGGAAAATACATTGTTTTGTCCAATGATTGATGCACGACGTATGGAAGTTTATAGTGCATTTTATGACGCAGATTTAAATGTCGTACGTGATATTAAATCAGATATTATTACTGAAGGTGTTTATAATGAATATCTTAGCTCAAAAAATGTAGTTTTTTTCGGTAATGGCATGGAAAAATGCAGGGAACTACTCACCCACCCTCATTCTGTCTTTATTTTGGACATTAATCCATTGTCTGATAATATGTTATACTTCTCTGAAAAGGCGTTTTCGGAAGGAAAAACTGAAGATGTAGCTTATTTTGAACCATTTTATCTGAAAGAATTTCAGGTAACAACGCCCAAAAAGAAAGTTTAAAGAGATTTTATTGCCACAGATTCAGAATATAATCAATTTTATCTTCATCCGGATCTGTTGCATTTACCCAATGAAGTTTAAACCCCCTTCGCTCCATACCTCTGAACCAGGTCATTTGTCGTTTTGCAAACTGGTGTATGGCTGTTTCAAGTTGCGTAAACATCTCATTGTATGAGATTTGTCCGGTTATATAAAGGGTAAGAAACTTATATTCCAATCCGTAATAAATCAAATCTTCAGGAGAAATTCCACTCTTGAGCAGATTCTCAACTTCAGCAACCATACCTTCATCAAGACGTTTTTTAAGCCTGTCAGTAATCTTTTTTCGCCGGAATTCCCTATCAATATCAACTACGACAATCAGACTATTTATCAGATCAAATTCCTTATAATCAGCTGGTTTATTTTTAGTGTATTCAGCAATCTCAATTGCCCTGATAGCTCTTTTTGCCGAATCAGTATCCGTATTATTGTGTAGTGCAATCATTGAAGCCAGTATCTGCTTCAACTCTTCAAGCGATTTTCCGGTTAACTCCGCCCTTAATTGAGGATTTTCAGGCACCTTCAGAAGTTTGTAGCCTTTCAGCACTGCTTCGATGTACAGTCCGGTACCACCACAGAGAATAGGCGTTTTTCCTGACTGAAGAATTTTTTCGTAGGTTTCAAAAAAATCGTGCTGATATTCGAACAAATTGTATTTTTCGCCAGCCTCGCAAATGTCAATAAGATGATACGGAATTACCTTATTATTTATCTGATATTCAGATAAATCTTTGCCTGTACCAATATCCATTCCCCGATAAACCTGACGGGAATCGGCACTAATAATGTGAGTATCGAGTTTTTCGGCCAATTTCACCGCAAGGCTTGTTTTTCCTGAAGCGGTAGGTCCGGTTATCGTAATAAGCTGATATTTATTGATTTCAGACATAATTCCGGTTTCCGAAAATTGAACTGCCTATTCGTACCATATTACTGCCTTCTTCAATAGCAAGCCTGAAATCGTCGGACATTCCCATCGAAAGTATTGAGAATTCAGATCCGGCATGAGGTTTCAGCTCATCAAAGATTGACTTTAACAGCCGGAATTCTGATTTTACCTGCTCAGCATTATCAGTAAAAGTAGCCATTCCCATCAATCCTTTGATTTTGACATTCTTGTATGCTAAAGCTTCTTTCAATGCGATTTTGATTTCATCTGGCGAGAATCCGAATTTGGTTTCTTCGGCGGCAATATGAACCTGAAGAAGACAATTTACTGTTCGATCTGATTTTGCTGCCTGTTTATCAATTTCGGATAGAAGTTTTAGACTGTCAACACCATGAATAAGATCTACGAAACCTACAATATATTTTACTTTATTGCTTTGTAAATGACCAATAAAATGCCATTGAATATCTTTTGGAAGCGTTTCGTATTTAGTGCAAAGCTCCTGTACCTTACTTTCTCCGAATACACGTTCGCCCGTCTGATAAGCCTCAAGTATGCTCTCGTTCGGATGAAACTTCGAAACACATACCAGATTTACATTTTCTGGTATGTGTTTCCTAATATTCTGAAGATTGGATGCGATTGACATTATTACTAATATATTGATTATTAATCTTCTTTGCCGTATTTGAATACATCAATTATAAGCGTTTCGGCAATATTGGCGATCTCATAATCAGCCATTGAACCTTTCATCCCTTCAATAATTCCCTCAAGCGCTTCTTTTATATCCGAAGCCTGAACCATCATGGTTACTCCGGTTCGTTTTTCCACTCCTTTTTCCTCATCAAGAGTAATAAAGTTCACCTTTGAACGATACCATTTATCACCGTTTTCGTTAAAGAACATTTCATTTATGCGGGCACGTTTAATATTTGCCACCTGAAATTCGCCACTGATAAAAGGCTTCATTTCTTCAATAATTCGGGCTTCTGCTTCGGTAAACGACAATGCATCAACCAGATATCCTTCACTCACTTTTACTATTTTGCCTTCTTCAGCTGTTTTTTCGTATTTAATTTTACATTCGAACCAGGTATGCATACTTATTTTTTTATTATAATGTTAGAATTTTCGTTTATATAATTTTCTCACCGACCAGCTTCCAAACTCAGCTTTCGGTAAGTTATGATTGCTCACTGTCACATCCATGCTGTACTTACGTTTAAGATAAACCACATCCCGAACAAACCATGTAATTTCCTTTTTGTAATACTCCATGGGCAAATAACTCATTTCGTGTCCGATATTTTTAAACCTCCATGTAACGTACTGATAACCTTTTGATTCAAAAACATTTGTCAGAGCTTTTGTTCCAAAAAAACCTCTGCGAATGGCCTGCATAAAATCATATTTAACTATCTTATCATCCATCCCGTGAAAAAACATGGTGGGTGCAGGCTGTTTTTTATAGTCGGGTTTTCCTTCTTCGCTGTAAATTCCACCAGCGAAGGCAATAACAGCCGCATATCTGAAATCAGATGGTAATATTCCAACTCTTTCAAAACTATTCGAAAGTTCATAATCTGCCTGTAATGAAGCTATTGCACCAGCACTTGAACCGACTAAAACCATTCTGGACTTATCAAAACCAATCTTTCCTGCATTTTTGTAGAGAAATGCACTTGCGGCAAATAAATCTTCTGTAGCCATATTAATGGAACGAACCAAAGGCTTTACAGCGCTTAATCCTCGTTTATTTACACCTTTCATACCCAAACGGTAATCAATAGCTGCTACAACAAATCCGCTGTCGGACATGGCTTTACAAAACCTTACATTGTATTCCTGATCTTTTGAGCCGGCAAAAAAACCACCTCCGTACACATATATCAGGCAGGCTGTTGTATCCGACTTTACTTCGGGATAATATACATCGAGACTCAGCGTCAGAGTATCACGAACAGCAAAATCAAAATTTTCAATTTTAACGGAAGCAAACAGCAAAAAGGGAAATAATATAAATAAAATCAGAATTCGGATTTTCATATTTAATTGTAAACGACAATAAATCAAATGATAGAAATTTTTAAAGACAGGGATACAAATTTACAACTAAAGTTCTGGTATGAAAACAAAAAAAAACTGAAATTTGCAATAAAATTTCAGTTAGTTTCTATGTTCGCTGATTCAGTTACTCAATTCAGAGTAGTAGTTTGAAAGCTTTTGTCCCAAAGAGTTGTATTAGAAAGTCGCTTTCTGGTCTCGGTATCGAAGAACATAATTGCAGCACTATCTGTGGGCGCTAATTTGAATGCATCTGGTTGTTTTATATAATCAATAGACGGGACTAAATAAAACTGAAATTTGCCATTTAAAACCCCTTTGTGTACAAAGATCGGCATGTAACTTGTTTTGACTGATTTAGTAATTGGATTGATTTCAGCACGAAGCATAATTCCTCCGTTTGTATGCGGTTTCCGCTGATTTGAAATTGAATTGCCCAACGAATAATAAACAGGAACATTTCTTATTCCATTCTGAATATATTCCATATTTTGCACCACATGTGGATGACTTCCAACTATCATATCAACACCCGAACGGACTAAAAAACCAGCAAGTTCCTTTTGAGCATCCGAAGCCTGTAATTCATACTCGTTTCCCCAGTGAATGGTCATTATAATAAAGTTAGACTCTAGCTCTTCGCAACGTTTAATATCAGACATAATCTCCAATGTATCAATCATATTGACAAGATTTGGCGATATTACAGAAATTCCATTGGTTCCATAAGTACAATTGAGTAATGCAATGCGAAAATTATGTTTTTCAAGGATGATTGGATAAATACTATCGCGTTGTTGCTTATTCATATAACTACCGGCATGACGCAAATCACGACTTTTAATAGTTTTAATGGTTCGTTCAAGACCGGCCTTACCACGATCAACCACATGATTATTAGCAGTAAGAATGACATCATATCCGGCAGATTTCAGTCCATCAAGCAAAGCATCGGGGCTTGAAAAATTTGGATACCCGCTGTAAGGTACGCCTGCAAGTGGTACTTCGAGATTAGTAACAGCAAAATCAGCCTCTTCAATATAGGGTTTTACATACTGAAAGCATGCATCATAGTTATATTTTCCGGTTTTGGGATTATAAGCTGCTTTAAATTGAGGAGAATGCCCCATAATATCACCGGAAAATACAAGCACAATATTATCCTTTTCTACAAAAAGATCACGTTCACTATTCTCCTTTTGCAGGAAACTGCAAAAAAGAAATAACAGCAAAAATAATATTGATGCTTTTTTCATAATACGCTGAATAATTGGTTGTTTTAGTTAAACTTCAAGAGCACCAATCAAATCTCTCACTGAACTAAGTTTATGACAAACAAGATAGTCCTCAATACCGTCAATCACTTTAGCAGTTATAGTAGGATCAATAAAATTGGCAGTACCAATTTGTACAGCAGAGGCACCAGCAAGCATAAATTCGATGGCATCAGTGGCATTCATAATTCCGCCCATTCCCACCACCGGGATTTTTACTGCCTTTGCTACCTGCCAAACCATACGAAGAGCGACAGGCTTTACAGCAGGTCCGGATAATCCTCCTGTTACAGTGGAAAGCACAGGCCGGCGTTTTTCAGCATCGATAGCCATTCCCAATAAAGTATTGATTAATGAGATAGAATCAGCTCCCTGGGCTTCAACAGCAAGGGCAATCTCCGAAATATCAGTCACATTAGGCGAAAGCTTCACCATAAGTTCTTTTTTATACACTCTTCGCACAGACTTAACTACCTGAGCAGCAGATGGGCAACTTGTTCCGAATGCCATTCCTCCTTCTTTTACATTAGGGCATGAAATGTTCAGTTCTATTCCGGGTATTTTTTCAAGATCATTCAATCTTTCGGCTGTCTCAATATAGTCTTCAACAGTTGATCCTGAAACATTCACAAATATATCTGTATTGATATCTTTTACAGTTGGATAAATGTGTTTAATAAAGTAATCCACACCCTTATTTTGCAGTCCTACAGCGTTTAACATACCAGAAGGAGTCTCAGCCATTCGTGGATAAGGGTTTCCTTGTCTATCGCGAAGCGTTGTACCCTTTACAATTATACCACCAATTCGCGACACATCCATGAAATCAGAGTACTCAACTCCATAGCCAAATGTACCGGATGCAGTCATAACCGGATTTTTCAACTGCATTTGCCCTAATTTAATGCTTAAATCTACCATTTCAATTTGGATATATTAAATACCGGTCCATCTGTACATACACACAAATGACCTTCGGTAGTATCAGTTACACAACAAAGACATGCTCCAAAACCGCACGCCATAGTATTCTCAAGAGATACCTCGCAAAATATGTTTTTACGACCTGCATAAGCAGCCACAGCCTTCATCATAGGTGTAGGCCCACAACTGTAAATTGCTTTGAAATCCTGGCTTTCCAACACCGAGTGCTGCGTCACAAACCCTTTTTCTCCATAGCTACCATCCTCGGTCGTTGAATAAACAGTTCCAAATGCAGCAAAATCATTAAGCTGAAGTAAATTCTCTGCTGATCGTCCTCCAAGCAAAAAAGAGCAGTTGTATCCATTCGCATGAAGCATAGATCCCCAGAAAAGTAATGGTGCAATACCAACTCCACCACCAACAAGCAAAACTTTATCCTCCTTATTGGCAGGGAAAGAAAAAGAATTTCCCAAGGGAAGAAGTACATTTATACTATCTCCAATTGAAGCTTCACATAGCTTGCGGGTCCCCTCACCAACTTTTTGAATCAAAAGCCAGAGTTCATTTTTTTCAATATCCACAAAATTTATCGAAATGGGCCGTCTGAGAAAAGTGTTCGGGGAATTATCGACTCTTACCTCGGCAAACTGACCTGGTAACATGGGAGGAAGCGGGTCAGCTGAAGTAAGGATTACAAGGGAATATTGATTGTTTAATGATTTATTCTCTTTTACAACCAAATCCAACATGAATTTCTTCATTCGTTTAATTGTTTAATAGTCAGATAATTATACAAAAACTGACTGATTATGTTGCCTGATATTATCGGGACACAAAATTACATCAAATAACCGATATAGACAACAGCTACATAAAGTTATAAGCGTTCAATGCTTCCATTCAGGCTCAGTATTGATTGTATGGATTCATTGGGATAATAAAATTAATAATCATGGTCGAAATTCCTGAAAAGTATTGTCGTCATAATACACAATAATTTTCACAGCTGTTTTGGAAAAAGATTTTTGCATTTCCTGAATTCGAGGAATTTCATTTGTATGTGGTGGTGCTAAAAATTCAGGTTGACTAAGCGTTTCTGGTTTATTAACTAGTTTGTTCTGGAATGAATCATTTTCAGACACATTATTTATTTCACTTTTTTGTGCGTATTTTACTGATTCAGTGAGACTTTGATCAATTGTATCGAACAATGTAGGCTCCTGAGAATTCTTTTCCTGACGAAACATCGAATCTTTGTCCAGAATAAGCCATTCTGGATTAATCGAAGAGAATCGTGACATGATTTTTTTCAGTACATCCAAACTTGGACGATTACGTCCATTTAATATATGAGATAGAGTTGAACCTTGTATACCTATCTCTGCTGCAAACTGAGCTGAATTCAGATTGAATTCGTTCATTATCCGTTCAATTTTTTCTTTCTCATCCATAATTACAACATATAGAATTGTAAAAACACTTGTGAATTATCTTTTTACAAAGATATGTGAATTAGTTTACATATGCAACTACATTACAGATGTTTTACTTCACATCATTGAATTCACAATCGTAACGAAAGACACCTATATGTATTTTTAATATATATGAATTAAACAATTGAATGACATGTAATTATATTTATATATATAAATAAAAGTATCATGAATTAAAACTTGATATTTTATCATATAAATACACTGATTATCATATATATAATTATTATTTATAGATAATTACCAGAGTATTATGCCAAATAAATTACTTTTGTAAATATGAGCTAAAATCTACTTTATAAAAATAGTATATTTAATTGATATACAATAGATTGATTATAATTAACTGTTTTGTTGGAAAGTATCATTTACAAAAGTGAGATTGATTACTTAAGTAAATTATTTCTATTCTTTAATTATGGAAACACAAAAGTGATATACAGAATTGTAATTACTAAACACAGTCTTTAAACCTCAATTCGATACAAATGTACATAATCACAAGATTACATTTGTAATTTACAACAGTAATAATCGAAAAGAAATAATTACATCCGATAAATCATATCCATCACACCTACCCTGTATCCATCTTACTTTATAAATCAAATCTGAATTACAAAAAAATTCATATTATCATTAATATTGAGGCAACACATCACCCAATTTCTATTTTACTTGAAATCTCAATGCTTCAATTAATAGATAAACAACTAGAATACTGATATTTACAAATAAAAACGGCCTCTGAGAATTAAATATTCACAGAGGCCATTGGCATTTACACACAATTATTGAAATGTCGTAAGCTAATTACAAAAAAAACAGGATCCGGAAATTTCCGAATCCTGTTCACTCCTATTTTTATTTCGTTATTCTACTGATGAAGTCGCCGCAACTCCTGCAAGTTCCTGGTCGACCAAAATTCTACCACAGTATTCGCATACAATAATTTTTTTACGTAAACGAATATCGAGCTGACGTTGTGCCGGTATTTTATTGAAACATCCACCACAAGCATCACGCTGAACGTAAACAACAGCCAAACCATTTCGGGCATTCTTACGAATACGTTTGAAAGCTGTCAGTAAACGTGGTTCAATCAGGTTTTCAATTTGCTTAGCCTGTTCACGAAGTTTTTCTTCTTCCTGTTTGGTTTCGGCTACAATCTCGTTCAACTCACCTTTTTTCTGTTCAAGGTCAAGTTTTCTTTCAGACAACTTGTCCTTTGTACCTTGTTGCTCTGAAATTTTATTTTCGCGGGCTGCAGTAAATTCACGAATTCTTTTTTCGCAAAGTTCAATCTCCAGAGTTTGAAACTCAATTTCTTTTGAAAGATTATCGAACTCACGATTGTTACGAACACTTTTTTGTTGCTCTTCGTATCGCTCAATTTTTGTTCTGGCTTCTTCAATTTCAATTTTCTTACTATTGATATTAGCCTGAAGATTAGCGATTTCAGTATCAAAATGTTCGAGACGGGTATTCAACCCTATAATTTCATCCTCCAGGTCCTGTACTTCGAGGGGAAGTTCACCACGCAGGATTTTTATTTCGTCAATTTTTGAAACCACTTTCTGAAGATCGTACAAAGCAAATAGCTTTTCTTCAACGGTAATTTCTTTTTCTGCTTTTGTTTCTGTAGCCATACTGATTACAAGTAGTTTATGGGATTTGTTTTAATTTCAGAAATTCGGACTGCAAATTTAGGCATTTTTTTCGTAATTATCTCATAAAAAATGTGTTTTGTGAACTGTTCACTCTCAAAATGTCCAATATCAGCTATCAAAATTTTGTTTTCAGCGTCAAAAAACTCATGATACTTGAAATCACCTGAAATGTAGACATCGGCACCAGCTGCCATTGCATCATTTAACAAAAAGCTTCCCGAACCTCCACACAATGCCACTTTTCGTATTTTGCGTCCACTGAGTTCAGTGTGTCGCAAATATTTAAGATTAAAAAGATCTTTCAGTTTGAGTAAAAATTCAGTTTCATCTACTTCTGAAGGTAATTGGCCTACAATCCCTGCTCCTGCTTCACTCCAATCGTTCTTTAATTCAAAAAAATCATATGCAGGTTCTTCGTACGGATGGTTATTAAGTAATTCAGCCTGTATTCTGTTTTTAAGATATACAGGCAAAACCACTTCTATTCGTATTTCAAGTTCTGAATGTAACTCTCCTGCTTTACCAACAAACGGATTTGTTTCAGGCCCGGCCTTAAATGTTCCGGTTCCTTCCACATTAAAACTACAACTGTCATAATTTCCTATTTGTCCCGCTCCTGCATTGAACAGTGATTCACGGACTCTGTAAGCATGAAGTTTAGGAACATAGGTTACAAGCTTCAGAAGTACATTTTCTACGGGTCTCAAAACCTTAGTGTTGGTCAGTTCCAACAAATCAGCCATCCGTCCGCTTACTCCGTTTTTGACATTATCGATATTGGTATGTGCTGCATAAACAGAAATATGATGACGAATACATTTAATAACACACCTTTCCTGTTCATTTTTTCCGGTTATTCTTTTTAAACCTTTAAAAATCAGCGGATGGTGAGAAATTATAAGGTTACATCTATACGCAATGGCTTCATCAACAACTGCTTCTGTTATGTCGATGGTTACAAGGACTGCCTTCACTTCAGTATCGGGCTCACCCAATAAAAGTCCGGCATTGTCATAACTCTCCTGAAGTTGGGGAGCTGCAAATTCCTCTATCCATTTTGTAACTTCTGTAACCTTCATACAAATTTATTCTTTTGAGGAAGCCTGCTCCTCTTCTTTAGCTAGAAATTCAGTAATATTATTATTAATCAGCAAATTATACCAGCTGATCAGTTTACGAATATCACTTGGATAAACCCTATCACGGTCATAATCAGGAAGTACTTCAGCCATAAATTTTCTCAACGTGTCATTGTCTGCTTTTGGATCAATTGAAGCAGGCTGACCATTTTCTTTTGTTTTAAGTTTTTCGAGAACTTCACTTAACGGAACCTCTTCAGTTTCAGTAAACATAGCAATATCTCCCAAAGATACAACTTTGTCTCGCGAATAAGCCGGAATACGTTTTCCATCGATAAGAGACTCTACAATGAGCATATTTTTGCCCTGAGAAACAAGTTTAAATAGTCCGGGCTTACCGGTTACTGATAAAATTTCTTTCAACATGATTTTAAATAATGATGCTTGGATTTAAAACTGTTTTAGCCGAGTTAATACAACTAAAACTGATTTTCAAAATTTGTTTTGTTATTTAGTTATGCAAAAATAATGTTTTTTCTGAATGTGAAGGCTTAATAAAAGTTAGAAGTATTGTTTACATTTGCGAACTGCAACTCAAATTACTAATTAAAAGATATTCGCATAAAACAAAACAACATAAACATTTGTAAAACAATAGATTAAAACTACAGATAATTTTTAAAGTCAGATAGTTTAATATTACCTTCATAAATTGCTTTTCCGGTGATAACAGCCGGAATACCGGCCTCATTCAGGTCATCAATATCTTTAATTGAGCTCACTCCACCACTTGCAATGAGATACATTTGAGGTTCCGATTTCAACATTTTTTTATACAGACCGATAGCAGGTCCCTGGAGCATTCCATCCTTGCTGATATCGGTACAGATAACTTTGGAAATGCCTTTTTGCATAAACGTACTTACAAAAGGCATAAGCTCCAATCCGGTAGTTTCGGTCCAGCCCGAAACAGCAATCATTTCGTCCTTTACATCTGCGCCCAAAATTATCTTGTCCGGACCATATTTTTCAATCCACGATACAAAGACCTCTTTATTTTTTACAGCTATACTCCCACCCGTCACCATTGCAGCACCCGATTCGAAAGCAATACGCAAATCATCGTCACTTTTGAGTCCGCCACCAAAATCGACAATCAGCGGGGTTTTAGAAGCTATCTGTTCAAGAACACGATAATTTACAATATGATGTGCTTTAGCTCCATCAAGATCAACGAGATGGAGTCGCCTGATACCGGCATCGGCAAACATCCGGGCTACCTCAAGTGGGTTTTCGTTGTAAACTTTTTTTTGGTTGTAATCACCCTGCGAAAGCCTTACGCATTTACCATCAATCAGATCGATAGCAGGAATTATTTCTATCACGCTTTAAAAATTGATTAGTTAATATTTTATTGAATCATCTACAAAAATACATAAAAATGGCGGAAAATGAATTGAGGAAAATATTCAGAAGAAAATTTCATCAATTATAGTTCAGATTTATACGCAAATATGAATAAGACTATGTATTTTATTTTAAAACAGATAGTAAAGCAATATTCATGTAAGTGATTGTGTATTGGGCAAACATATAAAATAAACCGGAAATGAAAATCAAAAATTTCAATTCCGGTTACTATTGTTATCAGCTAAAACCCAGAAGTTCTTTCGCATTTTGTACCGAAGCCTCTGTAAGCTGTTTACCACTTAGCATTTGAGCGAGCTGAGTTATACGCTCTTCTGCTGTCAGTTTACGAATATAGGTTTGAGTTTGCAGTCCTTTATCATCCTTATAAACAAGATAATGCTGAGAACTTTTAGCCGCAATCTGTGGCAAATGTGTAATCGTAATTACCTGCATGGCTTCACCCATTTTTTGCATTATCTCGCCCATCCTGTCGGCAATTTCGCCTGAAACTCCAGTGTCAATTTCGTCGAAAATAATTGTGGGTAATTCGGACTTATTTGCAACTAAATATTTGATTGACAACATCAATCGTGAAACCTCACCACCTGAAGCAATGAGTTGAACTGCCTGCATATCCCGATTTTTATTGGCTGAGAACAGGAATTGAACTTCGTCGTTGCCATTAGGGCCAAAATCTTCAAGCGTTGATATTTCAACTTCGAAGCGAATATTTGGCATCCCAAGCTGTTTGAGTTGTTCTACTAAAAAATCAGCAATTGGTTTTGTGGCTTTTCGGCGTGTTTCGGAAAGTTTTAAGGCTGCTGAAGTTAAATCAGCTTTTGAATCAGCAATTCTGCGTTTAAGAGATTCAATTTCCTCGTCGAAAGAATCTATGCGCTGAAGTATTGTATCAAACTCATCGCGCTTCCGGATAAGCTCATCTGTTGTATCGACCTTATATTTTTTTTGAAGTGTATAAATGTCGCTCAAACGATTCTGTAACCATTCAAGACGCTGTGGATTGTACTCAACTTTATCTGCCAAAGAATTCAGTTCATTACAAATATCTTTCAAGTCAATATATGCAGTATCAATACGTTCGATCCAGTCGCCAGCTTCAGGAACAAACTTTTTTATTCTGGACAACGAATTCTGTACTTCCTTAATCATTGGAAGTATCGATTTCTCCTCATCAAGCAAAATTACTGAAGTCTGAAGTTCTGTTTTGATTTCTTCAGCATGACTAAGTGTCTGCTGCTCTGACTCTAATTCTTCCTGTTCTCCAGATTTAAGAGCTGCTTCGTTCAACTGATTAAACTGAAAACGAACAAAATCGAGTTCTGCCGACTGCTTTGCAGCCATGTTTTCAAGCTTTCTCAGTTCTGCAATTTCATTTTGCCATTTATTGTAAAGCTCCGAATAATTTTGCTGCTCTTTTGAGTTTTGAGCAATCATATCAACCACTCCGAGCTGATATCCTTCGGTTCCCAGTAATAAATTATCGTGTTGCGAATGAATATCAATGAGCCTGGATGTTAGCTCTCTCAAGACATTCAGCGATACAGGAGTATCGTTGATGAAAGCTCTGGACTTGGCATTTCCGGTGATTTCTCGGCGAATCTGACAGAGTTTATTATCGTTTTGATCAAGATCATTTTCATTGAAAAACGAAGCCAATGATGGATATGCTGCAATATTAAATTCAGCTTCAATTATACATTTTTCTGTATCAGCTTTTAGAAGTTTTGTATCCGCACGTTGCCCCAGAATAAGTGATAAAGCTCCGAGAATAATTGATTTTCCGGCTCCTGTTTCACCTGTCAGAACCGAAAAGCCTTCATTAAAATCGATATGTAATTCGGAAATCAGCGCGTAATTTGAGATATACAACGATTTCAGCATATTATTTCTACACTTAGTTTTTGTTCATAATACGTTCGTAACGGTCAGCTCCTGTCGGATTTACATCGGACAACACCTGTACAGCCTCGGTTTTTTCTTTTTCACCTGCTTTTGAGAAGATATTAATCAACTCATCATTTTTTGCATCGAGAAATGAAGAAATAATAATGGCTGAAGGACGTGCACGGTTAGCTTCACGCAAAACAGGTAATCCGGCAAGAATACGGGCACGCGCATTGGTCATATTAGCTGACATTTCGTCAAGTCCCAAACGATGATATTCGTAGAAAAAGTTACGGTATTTTTTAAACGCTTCGTCGAGAATATTGTTGATAAGCGCATATCTGTTTCTTGGGCTTTCAAAAGCCTTCCAACCCGGGAGATCAGCAGCCTGAGCTGCATTTACTATCGATTCGGCAGTCTGAAAAAATGGCGTACCTCCCAATCTGCTGTACGAATCCATGTCGTATCCGATAATCAGATACGCATAATATGCTAATACAGCTGTAAGATTAGAGTTTATTGTATTCTCAGTCATTTCCAACTGATCAAACTCCTTATATTCAAACACATACTCATTATCCTTGTAATTGAACAGAGTAGAATTGTATGACGAATTATAAACCGGACGGCGCGACTGGACCTGTATTTCAGTTGAGAACACATTATTCTCAACTTTTTTTACAATAATATTCATGCTGCACTCAATTTTCTCATCAATGGTATAGCTCATCTCCGTCCAACGGCGATTGTTTACAAACTCCATCATTGATTTCTGCAAGGTATTGAAAACAGATTTATTGGTTCCCTGTATCTGGTCAGAGTTAATCTGGATATTGCAATTCAATTCCTGTGCATTCAAAACCACAGAACTTACACTGAGAAATAACAGAAGAAAAATTGATTTTACAGACATAATTTTATTATAGGCAAACTGATTTTAGATATTATACATCAGAAAATCAGCGTATTAATTTCATTTATAATATCATCGGCAACCTCGAGTTTGCTTTTCAACTCATACTCACGCTGCAAACCGGAACGGTGGATAATTGAGACTTTATTAGTGTCAAAACCAAAACCGGAATTAGGATCCTGTAATGAATTAAGCACAATAAAATCGAAATTTTTACGCTCCATTTTGCTCTTAGCGTTTGCTTCTTCATTATTTGTTTCGAGAGCAAAACCTACCAGAAATTGTTCGTGACGCTTAATTTTACCAACTTCGGCGGCAATGTCGAGCGTTGGCTTCAGTTCTACAACTAAATTATCGTATTCACGTTTCAATTTATATTCCGACTGAGACACGGGCGTAAAGTCGGCTACTGCAGCACACAATATTGCACCGTCCATTTTATCAAATTTTAGCAGTACCGCTTTGTACATCTCTTCTGCTGATTCGACATTAATACGATTGATAGCTGGATGTTTTGCACGCATATTTACCGGTCCAGTAATAAGTGTAACTTCAGCTCCCTGTTTTGCACAAGCTTCAGCTAGCGCAAAACCCATTTTTCCGGAAGAATAATTACCTACAAAACGTACAGGATCAATCTTTTCGTATGTAGGACCAGCAGTAATCAACACTTTTTTGCCTGACATTAATTTCGGAGTGAAATAATCATCGAGAAATTGTATAATATTTTCAGGTTCCTCCATTCGTCCTTTACCTTCGAGGCCACTTGCAAGCTGCCCTATGGCAGGCTCAATAATCTGATTTCCATACGAACGTAAAATATCAAGATTATGTTTTGTGGAAGGATGAGCGAACATATCAAGATCCATGGCCGGCGCTACAAACACAGGACATTTAGCTGAAAGATATGTAGTTAGAAGTAAATTATCAGCGACTCCATTTACCATTTTTCCAATTGTATTTGCTGTAGCAGGAGCAATAAGATAAGCATCGGCCCACATTCCCAAATCTACATGACTGTTCCAGTCACCATTTTCAGGATTAAAAAAATCGACAAGAATAGGATTTTTTGAAAGCGTGGCAAGAGTAAGTGGTGTTATAAACTCTTTTGCAAGAGGAGTCATAACTACTTTTACTTCCATACCTTCTTTCACAAGTAACCGAATGAGATGAGCTGCTTTATAGGCAGCAATACTACCTGTAACTCCGAGAATAATTTTTTTACCCTGTAACATGATATATAAGATTCTAAATGTTGATTTAATGTTTTACTCACACAAAAATACAAAATAGAATTGAACAACTTACAATAAAAAAAACAAAAGAACCTTGAAGGTCGTTACAGACTTTCGGTTCTTTTATTTAATATACTAATTCCGAAACATTTATGCACGAAATCAGTGAATATGTAAATTATCTGAAATTATTTCAGTTTGCTGTCCTTCAGTGGATTGCGATAATAAATTTTATCTTCGATAAACTCCTGAGTAGCAATAAGTACCGGTTTAGGAAGTTTTTCGTAATAACGTGAAATTTCAATCTGCTCACGGTTTTCGAATACTTCTTCGATATTTTCGTTCAACGACGAAAATTCAACCAGTTTTTTATCAAGTTCCGATTTAATTTCGGCACTAATCTGATTGGCTCTTTTAGAAATAATTTTTACTGTTTCGTACACATTACCAACGTTTTCACTCATCGAGCTCATGTCGCGCGAAATAGTATTCGTAGGTGCGTTCACTTTTTTGTAATCCATACTTTGTATATTTAGTCTTTTACTATTTTTTTACATTCATTGAAAATTCTATCGGCCTGCTTTTTTATTTTGCCTTCAGGAAACTCATTTACAAAATTGTAATATTCGTCGATTGTATTCCGGTATCTTTCAATTTTCTTTTCTTCGACACTCTGTACAGCCTGCTGATATTTGGCTTCAAGAATAATCATTGACAACTCCTCACGATATTTGTTTGTTGGAAATTTTTTAAGCCCGTTTTGAGCCGTAATCACTGCCGACTCGTAATTGTTGGCCAGATAATTTCCTAAATTATAATACAATCTGGAGTTAATCAGATATTTGTAAGCAAGTTTGTCGTTCATTTCATCGAGCAACTTATAAGCTTCCTGAACACGTTCGCTCTCAGGATAAACATCCACAAACTCTTGCAAAGCTGTTATTGCATCGTAGGTAGCTGTTTGATCGAGACGCGCATCCGGCGAATCAAGATAATAACAATAACCAATCATGAATTTTGCTTCGGTTATGTATTTACCTTTAGGATAAGTCTTTACATAAGTTTTATAGTACTCGCTTGCAGAGAAATAGTCCTTCTGCCCCATGTAAGATTTAGCAATATAGTTCAGAACTTCTTCCGAACGCTCGGTTCCTTTATAGTAAATGGCAATTTCATCGAACAAGGTACTTGCACGCATAAAATCACCTTTTTCGAAATATTCAATTGCCTTTGTGTATTTCAGTTCGGGATCAGTACTTTTAAGCAGTTTTTGATATTCACCACAAGCACTTAGAAACACTACTGAAATTATAAATAAAAATGAAATCTTTTTCATGTTGAAAATTGGACTGCAAAAGTAGTTAATATATTGATAATAAAAAAATAAAAACGATATTTTTTTTGAATTTCTATGCTGTAAGTCCGACATTTAAGTTAAACTGATGTTTATTTAACCGGTTCGGCCACGATCTTATTCAAAGTTATAAAAGAGTAGCGATTATTTTTGAAGATATTTTTCGAATCCCTTTGTATATATTGTTTTAAAATCACCCTTTTCGTCGGAATAAATCAGATAACAATCGAGTCCGTCAATGCTGTTACAAACTTTCATAGCACTATCAACACCTAAAACCATAAAAGCAGTGGCATAAGCATCAGCTGTCATACAATCGGCAGCTACAACTGTAGCACTCAACATACTATGATCTACGGGCTTGCCTGTTCTCGGATCGATGGTGTGAGCAAATTTTTTGCCATCACGAAAATAAAACTGCCGGTAATTTCCCGAAGTAGTAAGCCCCACATTGGTTATACTGAGAATTGTCTGAATTTCAGCCGATTCATTCACAGGATCGTCCACAGGCTTATCAATTCCGATCTGCCAGTTATTACCTTTTGGATTTTTTCCCTTACAAACAATCTCACCACCAATATCGATCATATAATTTTTGCAACCATGTTTTTCGAAAAGTTCAGCAATCAAATCGGCCGATAAACCCTGCGCAATTGCACTTGCATCCAGCATAATATCAGGATTTTGTTTCACAATACGGTGATTTTCAAGCGATATTTTTTCATATCCTATCAAAGGCATAATAGGTTTAATATCCGGAGCTTCAGCATGATCTTTATTACCAAAACCAAATCCCCAGGCATTCACAAGTGGTGCTACTGTAATGTCAAAGGCACCATTTGTTTTTTCGGACACCTTACGAGCCGAATTATACATTGTCTCAAAATATACATCAGTGGTTACACTGTCCACATTTTTGTTTATACCCGAAATAATTGAGTTGGGATTGTAAGTTGACAATGAAGCATCGAATTCAGCGAAGAATTTTTCAATTTCTGACTGAATATCTTTCCCTTCAGGATGTTGATATACAGCTGAATAATATGTTCCCTGAGCTTTTCCTTCGTTATGCGTATAAGGAAGTTCGGCTTCGGCCTGAGGGCGATGGAAAATTAATGCATAAGCCAGAATTATTAGTGCAATAATAGCAAATCCGGCAGCACGTTTGTTTATTTTCATTTGTTGTAGATGATTCTGTAATATATAAAGAGAAATAATTCAGCGCTCAAATTTTTATCATCAAATTGTTTATAAATTAAACATCAATCTCTTTCCTCTTATATTTTCATTAATTTGTCCGTTGTTGTACACATGCTGGCCATTTACCCATGTATCGGTTACTTTGTGATTAAATGTAGTGGATTCGAAAGGAGACCAGGCACATTTATAAAGAATATTATCCTCATTTACAGTCCATTCAGCTTTAGAATCTATCAAAACGAGATCGGCAAAATATCCGGCACGAATATACCCACGGCGATCAATACGGAACAAATCTGCGGGAGCATGACACATTTTCCGTATCACTGTTTCGTAAGTAAACACTCCGTTTCTAGCCATTTGAAGCATAGCTACAAGCGAATGTTGAATCAGCGGGCCTCCAGATGCAGCTTTCAGACACGAACCTTCTTTTTCACGAAGTAAATGTGGCGCGTGATCGGTTGCCACCACGTCAATCTTATCTGAATTCAATGCCTGAATAAGCGCTAACCTGTCATTTTCTGATTTCACAGCCGGATTCCATTTTATACGGTTACCGTATTTTTCATAATCAACATCAGAAAACCATAAATGGTGTACGCAAATTTCAGCCGTAATATTTTTCTGCGTTAGTGGAATGTCATTTCTGAATAATTCCATTTCTTTTTCAGTAGAAATATGCAGCACATGCAGACGGGCATTATATTTTGAAGCAAGCTCAACGGCAAATGAAGACGAACGGTAACAAGCTTCGGCATTGCGAATAAGCGGATGATATTTAATTGCTAAATCTTTGCCGTAAAGTGCTGTATAATGCGCTTTATTTTGCTGAATTGTAGCTTCATCCTCACAATGTGTGGCTATCAGCATTGGTATTTCAGCAAAAATTCCACTAAGCGTCTCCTTATTATCAACCAGCATGTTACCTGTCGAAGAACCCATAAAAACTTTCACCCCGCATACAGTTCGCGGATCAACTTTTCTCAGTTCGTCGAGATTGTTGTTGGTAGCTCCCATGTAGAACGAATAGTTTGCGAATGCCTTATCAGCACTCATCAAATATTTGTTTTCGAGAGCTTCAACAGTTGTTGTCAGGGGCATAGTATTGGGCATATCCATGAAAGATGTAACCCCACCAGCAACAGCTGCTCTCGATTCGGTACTTATATCGCCTTTGTGTGTTAGACCGGGATCGCGAAAATGAACCTGATCGTCGATAACCCCGGGAATAAGCAGTTTTCCGGTCGCATCAATAATTTGTGTATTTTCAGGAAGCTGATTTGAATAATTCCCTTCAACAACACTTACAATCATTTCGTTTTCAACAAGAACCGAACCCTGAAAAGTCCGACCCTCGTTGATTATTGTTGCGTTTTTTATAAACAGTTTCGACATTTTGTATAAGTTTTATGCTTCAAAACAGATTCAGGAATTATCTGGCTTTCTGTTTAACCGGAAATTTACGAAACCAACTGTTTAATTTGAGCTGAATGACACCGAAAAATGCTTCTCCGAAAATACCTCCGCTCATTTTGGAAGTTCCAAGTTCACGATTTATGAAGATAATGGGCACTTCAGTAAGCTTAAAACCACATTTATAGGCAGTAAACTTCATTTCTACCTGAAAAGCATATCCTTTGAAACGAATTTTGTCGAGTTCAATGGTTTCAAGTACTTCGCGTCGGTAGCATTTAAAACCTGCTGTAGTGTCGGCAATTTTCATACCCAGCACAAAACGCACGTATTTCGAAGCAAAATAAGACATTAAAACGCGTCCGATAGGCCAGTTTACCACATTTACACCCGTTATATAACGCGAACCAATCGCCACATCTGCTCCCATATTGGCACATGCATCATAAAGTCGGGCTAAGTCGGCAGGATTGTGCGAGAAATCAGCATCCATTTCAAAAATATAGTCGTATCCATTGGCTAATCCCCATTTAAAACCGGCAATATAGGCAGTTCCCAATCCGAGTTTTCCCTGACGTTCGACCATAAAAAGTTTTTCAGGAAATTCCTGTTGAAGCTTTTTGACTATTGCCGCAGTTCCATCCGGCGATCCATCCTCAATAATAAGGATATGAAACGACAGAGGCTGATTGAAAACAGCTCTGATGATGTTCTCGATATTTTCCTTTTCGTTGTAGGTTGGGATAATTACTAACTTCGCTGGCATGTGAATAGGTTTTTAAACGGACGAATTATTATTTTAAACAACTATATTTTAAATGATTAAACAGCTTTATTCGAACACATAAAGTTCTGATGGTGAATATCTGTCGAGTACCACAAGCTGAATGTCTTCTCCCACTTTTATGTTTTTTTGAGCAAGGCTGTCGGCAATTGTTTCAAATGCCTTTTCAGGACTATTATTTTCGCGACTCAGGTGACACAAAAAAACGTATTTCATTTTTTCGCTGTAATTCTCGGAAAGAAAACCAGCTGTTTGGGTATTGCACAGGTGTCCTTTTCCATTTCGTATACGCTCCTTTAAATGAACAGGATACGGACCGTTTTGCAACATGTCGTGATCGTAGTTAGCTTCAAGCACCATATAGTCTGCAACTTTCAGATTCTCAGCAGCATTTTCACACACATGACCCAAATCTGTAGCAAAGGTAAATATTTTTTCTTTATAACATACTTTGTAACCCACATTATCAGTAGCATCGTGCGAAACCGGAAAAGCAGTCACATTGAAATCGCGAATCTGAACGGTTTCAAACTTTTCGATATATTTTCGGCTTGTATGCAGTTTTTCGGTCACACAATAACTTCTCTGAACTCCTTCATGTGTCAGACGGGTGGCATAAACAGGTATTTTATAACGTTCGCCAAGCGAGCCTATTGCTCTGATGTGGTCGGCATGATCGTGAGTTACAAATACAGCCATTATGTTATGAAAATCCAGTCCAATATTTCTGAGATTTTTTCTTATGGTCCTCACTCCTATCCCCGCATCTATCAGAATTCCATATGAAGAGTTGCCGATGAAATAACAATTTCCACTACTACCGCTCCCCATGCTCTGAAATCTCAATTTATCCATATTCTAAATTCAAATAATAAGTTTACAAAATTAACAGTAAAAAGTGATTAAACCGCAGAAATTATCGGAAATAAAGTTAAGCATTTGCACATTCAGCCATAAAATTGTATAAAATGAAATCTGCGGGATTACAAAAATTGCAATTTTGGATAATAATACTCCATTCTTCACCAATTATGAATCAGGCAAAATAATTATCAGAATTTAAAACATATATTTGCATGTAAATCTGTTAACGTTGAATTTATGAAAGAAACGAGACGATTAATTGCTATTGCTGTTTTTTCTGTCATTATATTATTATTCAATACTATAATATTCCCAATGACAGAAATCAATAATCCTTTGGAAGGGTTGGCAATGCTGGATTTACGTTCAACGTACGACTTAAATTATGTACTGAATTTATTTAATACCATTGGCACGGAAGGACGTTTACACTATCTGTACTTTTTAGCTGCCGATACAATATACATTTACGCCTATTTTATGCTTTCTTGGCATGCAATTATTTTTTTGCAGAAAAACATTGGAAAGCTGGGAATGTTCACATCATTTCTTCGTTTTTCTGCTATTCCGGCAGTAATCTTTGATATTTTCGAAAACATAAATACTCTTTTATTGCTTTTGAATTTTCCGGAAATTACAGAAAAAATGGCTTCAAGAGGCTCTATAGCCACCACATTAAAGTGGTATAGTGTTTCAGGATTAGTCGTGATCATTCTATGCTACATTTTTTACATGGTTTTAAGGCAATTAATATGGTATATGAGAAATAAATTTCAATAATCAACCAACAAAAATACTTAACAAATATGACTATTCAAACAGAATTTACGCTCCGGGCACGTTCGCGTGGCATGCATCTGATTACAGACGAAATTATCAGTAATCTGCCACGCCTGCCGGAAGCAGGAATACTTAATTTATTTATGAAGCACACCTCGGCCGGACTCACAATAAACGAAAATGCCGATCCGGATGTACAAACCGATTTAAGCAGAATTTTCGACAAACTGATTCCGGAAAATGAACCATTTTATGTACACACACTCGAAGGCGACGACGATATGCCCGCGCATGCGAAGTCTTCTATCGTAGGTGTAAGTCTTTCGATTCCTGTTACAAAAGGGAAACTGAACATGGGAGTTTGGCAGGGTATTTATCTTTGCGAATTTCGTCTTCACGGAAAATCAAGAAAGGTAGTCGCAACAATAATAAGCTAATTTAATGCACTTTAAATTAAATACAGGAATCAGAATAAAAAATGATATGAAGAAGCAAAAAATCTTTTCAACAGTTTTATTTTTTCTGATATTTTTCCAAATCAGCGCCATTGAAATCACCCGTGAGCGGGCTCTGAGTTTATCGCGAATGCCACTTGCCTGTATTTCGCAGGAATGGCCGAACAAAACTTCGCATATGTCCGACAGTGCAAATGATCACAGGCTGTTGCCTTCCGAAATTCATCCTGTATTTTTTGGTTGCCTCGACTGGCACAGCAGTGTTCACGGACACTGGTTATTGGTAAAAATTCTGAAACAATTCCCTGATATCGAAAACCGTGACAGCATAGTTGCCCTGCTAAATCAATCGTTCAAAGCCGAGAAAATGCTTCAAGAAGCAGATTATTTCAGCAAATACACAGGAGGGAAAGCGTTTGAACGTACTTATGGCTGGGCATGGTTGCTAAAGCTCGACGAAGAATTACTGCTATGGAACGACCCTCAGGGCCGCGAATGGCATAAAACGCTACATCCACTCACCAAAACGATTGTAAAACTCTGGAAATACTTTTTACCAAAGCAAACATACCCAAACCGAACCGGTGTTCATCCCAATACTGCTTTCGGGTTGGCTTTTGCCCTGGACTACGCAAGAGCTGTAAATGATAAAGAATTCGAAAAACTTATTATTCAAAAAGCAATGGACTTTTATGCTGAAAACCAAAAAGTTCCAGCATATTTTGAACCTGATGGCAGCGATTTTTTCAGTCCGTCGTTACTTGTAGCCGATTTAATGCGACGAATTATGACGAAAAATGATTTTTCAAAATGGTTCGACAAATATCTTGAAAAGCGCAGTCTAGATCGGCTTATGACACTTGCCGTAGTGAGTGACAGGACTGACTATCAGATTGTTCATTTGGATGGACTTGCTTTCAGCAGAGCCTGGTGCATGAAAGGTATTGCCAAACATTTGAATAATAAAAAGAAAACCTTAATGCTTCAGAAAACTGCTAATCATTTTATTGAAAGTGCTTTACCACATATTTCGCACGATAATTATGGCGGAAGTCACTGGTTGGCAAGTTTTGCACTTTACGCCATGCAATAAAGCCTCAGTATATATATATGTATAAAGGTCATTGTTTATGCAATGACCTTTTTTTATTTTATTATTCAAACACAAAATAAATATTATTCAATAAGAAATAAATATTATTCAATATTTTATTTGTTTAATGAAAAACTTATTCTACTTTTGCAGAAACTAAAAACCAAATAATATGCTACCTACACATTGTCCGAGTTGCCGGTCGCAACTTAAAGTAAAATGTATGAAGTGCGAGCATTGCGAGACCGAAGTAACAGGTCTTTATGAACTGCCTGTGCTGGCATTGCTCTCCGATGCAGATAAAAATTTCATCCTGAAATTTGTAAAGTACAGCGGAAGCCTGAAAGAAATGGCCTCGGATCTGAAACTAAGTTATCCGACAGTAAGAAACATGTTGAACGAAATTATTTCAAAAATTGCTGATTATGAAAACAAATGAGTTTGGAGCCTTTATTTTTAATCCGTTTAAACGCATTGCCGGTTGGGAGGCCTTTGCAATTGGATTAGTGATAGTAGCTCTGACTACTTTTACTGCCAATTTTTCGGAAATATATTTCGATGGAGTCATTGATATGCACTTTGCCGAAAATTTCGACGCACTAAAATCGTGGCTTATGATTCCGGTCAACATTATATCAATGAGTGTAATCATGTGGCTGGCTGGTTTGTTCGTCAGTAAAAACTTCAGATTCATCGATATTCTCGGAACCATGACATTGTCGCGCGCACCACTTTTGCTCATTGGTCTGGCTTCACTTTTTGTGGATAAACCCGATTTGAGTGGAATAATGCAAAATCCTTATGTTATTTTCGACTCTGTTTCTTTTATCATATTCATAATCACTACTGACCGACAAAACTTGAATTTTGTCGGTTTTTATTTTTATTTATTTGTATATCAATTATTAGCGGTTTTTATTTTTGTTTTACTGAAAAC
>SAAO01000006.1 GCA_009929375.1 Bacteroidia bacterium | reverse complement strand
TGGCGACATAAAGTTACTGAAATTCAGCGACTTTACCAAAATTCTATGCTGCTATTTTTATATAAATCAGCAAGTTATTATACTTGCGAAAGTTGAGTTTTATAATTTACAATTTATGAGTCAAAATATAGTAGTCATTGGAGGTGGTCCCGGCGGATATGCTGCAGCGTTTTATGCAGCCGACCTGGGCATGAATGTGACGCTGGTCGATCTGGAAAAAAATCCCGGGGGCGTTTGCCTTTACAGGGGTTGTATTCCGTCGAAAGCATTGCTGCACGTGGCCAAACTTCTGAACGAAACAAAAGAAGCCAAAGAATGGGGCATCAATTTCGGCGAACCTGAAATTGATCTCGACAAACTGCGTGCGTTTAAAAACAAAGTCGTAAACAAGCTTACGGGCGGACTCGGAGTGCTTACCAAACAACGGAAAATAAACTTCGTTCAGGGGCGTGCGCGCTTTGTTTCGTCGTCGGCCATAGAAGTAAGCCGCGAGGATGGCTCCAAAGAGCAAATATCGTTCGATAAAGCCATTATCGCCACCGGATCGGTCATTGCCACCATTCCGTCGCTGCAAATCGATAGCCCGCGTCTGTTGAACTCTACGTCGGCGCTCGATTTACCCGCCATTCCCAAAAGCCTGTTGGTAGTGGGTGGCGGATATATCGGTCTCGAACTTGGTTCTGTGTACTCAGCATTGGGTACTCAGGTGTCGGTAGTGGAGTTTATGGATCGTTTGTTACCGGGTGCCGATCAGGACATGGTGTCGCACCTGCAGAAACGCATTTCGAAATCCTTCGACAAAATAATGCTGCAATCGAAAGTGGTGGAAATAAAAGAAGCCGCTGACGGTTTGCTCGTGCGTATCGAAAACAAAGACAAGCAAATAGAAGAACACACGTTCGACTATGTGTTGATGTCGATAGGGCGCAAGCCTTCCACAGCCGGACTGGGACTCGAAAACACCCGCGTGCAGGTAAACGAACGTGGCTGGATTGTGGCCGACAATACGCTGAAAACCAACGACGAAAACATTTATGCCATTGGCGATATTGTGGGCGAACCTATGCTGGCGCACAAAGCTTCGCACGAGGGACGTGTGGCTGTAGATGCCATTGCCGGCAAAAAAGTGGCTTTCGAGCCGTTGGCCATTCCGGCAGTTGTATTTACCGATCCGGAAATTGCATGGGCAGGAATTACCGAAACGCAGGCAGCAGCCAAAGGCATTCGCTTCGAAGTGGCTAAGTTCCCATGGGCAGCCAGCGGACGCGCTACCACACTCGACCGCAGCGACGGGCTTACCAAGCTGATTATCGATCCGGACACGGAGCGTATTCTCGGTGTAGGCATTTGCGGACCGGGAGCCGGCGAAATGATAGCCGAAGGCGTTTTAGCCATCGAAATGGGCGCCACTGTGAAAGATCTCGCGCTTACCATTCACCCGCACCCCACCCTCTCGGAAACAGTAATGGAAGCTGCCGAATTGTTCTACGGACATTCGTCGCATATCTTTAAGCCTGTGAAGAAGTAAAGCATAACAGCTACAGCAAAACAACCTGCATGCAGGTTTACAGATATTAAATTAAAACTGTCGGATATTTTAAACTTAAAGTTTAAGTATCCGACAGTTTTTTGTTTCAGCAAACACGAAAAATATACCTGTTTTTTTGAAAAATAAAATTTCTATAAACAATTATTTCAAAACCGTACTTAAAGAGTCTAAATTACTGACTCTTTTTTTATTGTCTTAATTATATCCAATAATATATTACGAAAACAATTGATTACGTGATAATTACAAAAACACAATGTCTTAATTTTTCTCGATATAAAATATGGAGAATGAAGTGAATTGTAGTATTTTTACAAACAATAAATTAAAAAAATAACAAGCAATACGCATTAAAGCCTGAAACTAAAATGTGCTTATTGAGAGAAATAAGTATCAACAAAAAGTCTGGTAAATATGGCATTTAATCATTTTTATTTGGTGAGCATAATGCCCGAAGGGTCTTTTACACTTCAATAATTTGTAAGGAGGAATAATCATTTTCCTCTAAGGCAGAAAGTTTTTCTTTTGGGGCGGAAAGTTTCCGCCCAAGAGTAGAAAGTTTCCGTCCAAGAGTAAAAAGATCCCGCCCGAAGGGAAAAACTTCCCGACCGCGGGAAGAAAGTTCCCGACCGAAGAGAGAAAGACTCCGCCCCAAAAGAAAATCTTTGCGCCCTGAGGAAAAAAGTCTGCGTCCATGAATACTTTATGCTAATAACCGGCATAAAGTAACCGCAACTTAAACCTATTTCACTTAAATACAGAAATATAGATTTTGAAAAATAATGTTTAATTAAAAAAAATCACAACAATGGCAGATTACATTCCAAAAAACGATGCCGACTTCAATGTATGGCAGGGCAATTTAGTAACAATTGTAGAACCCAACCTTAGCGCATGGGGTATCGACAGCGACGACTTTGCAACAGTAAAATCGAACCAAACAGCGTGGGCATCAACCTACGCGAAAGCCAGTAACAAGCAAAACCGCACAGCAGCCGATGTATTGGCAAAAGACGAAGCCGGAGCCAACTACAAAAAAACAATTCGTGCATTTGTAGCACAATGGCTGGCCAACAACACAAAAGTAACCGATGCCGACCGTACACGCATGGGACTTACAGTAAAAACCGGCACACGCACCGCCACACCTGTACCCACTACCTGCCCTGTAGGCTCAATCGATTTCTCGGTACGCCTTCAACACACTATTCATTATTCCGACGATAGCTCGGCACGCAGCAAAGCCAAACCCGAGGGTGTACACGGCTGCGAAATTTATATGAAAATCGACGGAGAAGCACCAAAGGACATATCGGAACTAAGCTATGTAGCTACCGATACAGCCTCGCCCTACGTGCTAAAGTTCGATGGCAGCAAAGCCGGTAAAATGGTGTACTACTGGCTACGCTGGGTAAACACCCGTGGCGAAACCGGCCCCTGGAGCAATACTGTAAACGCTATGGTGGTGGGGTAAATCCAATAAAGCCATGTTTATTGTAATTTGAATACATGAGTGACAGACAAAAGGCGGAGCCAGTTCTGAAATTGTTCGCGCAACCGAACTGGTCTCCACCCGTCTCATTTCAAAAAGATGAAAGGAGGTTACAAAAATACAGGAAATAATTATACAGAAAGCACATATATAACTCAAATTAATGATTCTTGACTGGCTTTCGGTCTTTAATAAGAATTAGAACTACTATAAACATATAACTATAATAAAATCAATTTATGAAAAAAATAATTTATATTTTCACAATTATATTTTTTACATTAACTTCGTGCGAAAAAAATGTTGAGGTATTACATAAAAACAATATCTTGACATTTGATTCTCAATATAAAAGCAAGAAAGATGTTCAATTTGAGAAACTCACAATCGGATTAGCGAACGTAACAAATGATGATCAATTTCTGAAAATACTTGTCAATAGCATAGAATCTCCAGAAGATGGAAACAGCGAAGAGATATTATTATCAAAATTCAATCAGAAAACTATAAACGAGAATTCAGAACCAATAAAAATTGGGAAATACTTAGCTAAATGTTTAAAAAACAAATCTATAAATAATCGTTTAAAAACAAGATCAGAAAATATTGATTATGAACATTTTATTGATTCACTAATCACTATTTATCCAAATCTAGTTATTTCAATACCCGTAAATATTGAAAAAATATCAATGGGAATTAAACCGCATATTTTGTATATTCCAGAAGAATTCAAAGATTGTGAATACGATAGTATTCAGGCAATAAACCCCTTGGGCGAAATCGAGATGTTAAGCCTCAAAGAAGAACCTAAATTTCCAGTAATAGTAATAAAAATGCAAGAGGGAGTTGCTGGAGAGTCCTTAAAGAATGATATTAAACAAAAATCCAAAGATGAGAATACTGATATTGTATTAACAACGACAACAAATGATGCCGGAGTGAATATTACATGGATAAAAGATAATGAAATCCAATCCTATAAATTGTACCGATATCGTAGAACAGTTTTAAATGGAACAGACAACGAAAATTTTGAATTTATTAGGAGTTTTACGAACAATGACAATTCGAACTATTTGGATTTTGTTCAATACTCAACTATCCCTAAAAACACTTACTATAGTCTTTATAAAATGGAAGTAACATACAATAGTGGTTATAGTGGTATTTTCTATTCTACTTCAAATGATATTTTATCAAATGTAAGAATGGATAATGTTGAAAGTTTAGGGAATAAAATAATAAAAATTGATTGGACAAAAATTAGTAACGATAAATTAATAGGATATAATATTTATAGAACTTCTTCTGTAACTTCAGAGAAAAATAGTTCAAATAATGTTTGGGAAAATGGCTGGGTGTTATGTAACAATACTATTTTGGCACCTCACTTAGCATCTTATAATGACTACGATCCTAATAAAATTACAGGAAAAGCATATTTCTACAGAGTATTGCCAAGAACATATTCAAAAGAACAAGATTGGAATTTTATCGCTTCAAATAATCAAGAGGCAGCAAAATATGTAAAAGTTGCAATTTGTTCTGACAGAAGCGACAATTTTCAGTTAATGGCAACACATATTAAAACTAGAAAAATCTCAGAATTAGAGAGTTGGATTCTTGGAAGACCTGAGTTTGATTTTGCAGTTTATGGCTACACCAGTTTAGACTCTACATTCACATCAAAAAATCCAAAGAAAATTGGAGAGTTTTCATTAAGAGACATAAAAAGTAGCAAGTACGATGAAGGATTTGTAATAAATAAAACAATGTTACTTAAATGGGAAAATGATTTGAATATGGAAATTATCTCAGTAGTTGGTGTAGAAAAGGATAATGATGCAGGTTCTTGGGATGCAGTTGCTTTTACTTTAAAGGATATAGGTGTTGAACTAATTCAAAGAGTGGTTAAAGTCAAATCTGGAGTAGACATTAGTATTTTGACAGACAAGTTGAAGTTTAGGGCTGGTGATAGATATGCTGGAGGTGCATATATTATTCATAGTGGGAAAGAAAATGTTACATTGAATCTTGATCAGGGCAGAGGAACAGATGGTCAACTTCCAAGAGGTGGAGTTCAAATAAGAATTTCTAATACAACTTCAAATGCTGTCTGGCAATCATCATGGAATAATGATATAATTCAAGTACAAGACGATTCATCTTATTAGTTTTCAATAAATAATTAAGTTGTTGAGGGACGTATGCCTCTACAACTTAATTATTATTTTCTATAAACTATAAAATAAAACACTATGTCAAAAAAACTTCTAATCTTTGGAGTGCTAACTTTGATTTTCTTGTCATGCAAGAAAAATGAATTTGCTCCAGATTTATCTTTACAAACAGTTCGCAATATAACACATAACTCAGCCATGGTTATTTTGCTAAACGACAATAATATAAATGATTATGTAGTAAAGTTAAAAGTCGAGGGCAATTTTTCGAACTCAAAAAACAAAATTCGGTACATAAACTGTAAATATAATACTAATACAGGAAATTATTCTTGCTTTATTTACGGATTAACAAGAAATAACGAGTATGATTTTTCAATTTATTACAGCAATAAAAAATCAAACGATAAAGTATATAAATTTAAAACTATAGATATCGAGACTTTTACGGATCAAAGAGATGGAAAAGTTTATGAAACAGCTAAATATGGCAACAAAACATGGATGCTGAATAATCTCGATTTTGATACAAATAATTCAATATCGCTGCAAGATACATTGCGTACAGGTAATTATTACAGTTGGGAGGATGCTCAAAATGCATGCCCTGTCGGATGGCATATTGCAACTGATGATGAGTGGATTGAACTTGAGAAGTTTATTGGTATAGGGAATGGAGATTGGTACATATTCTCACAGAAAAGAGGAAGCGGTGAGTTTTCAAAACTTTCATCACGAATGGATTATTCCCTCTTCGAAGGTTTAGAAGACAATGCTGCTATAAATGAATTGGGGTTTTCAGCCTATCCTTGTGGATATTTTGAAACAAACAATCAAAATAAGCCTCAAGACTTTGGGTTGGCTGCATATTTTTGGTCATCAACTGAAAAAGATAATCTCGATGCAATTTATCATGGATGTTCTATCTTTAAAAATGAAGAGAAAATCGATAAAATATATTCAGTAAGAATGTATAAATCTAAAAACTTATTCCTTCCGGTACGCTGTGTGAAGGACTAATATTTCAAAAATACAAATTCTATTAATTTACATTATGAAAAAACTATTTATTGCGATTTTCTTTATCACAATTCCCATATTGGGTTTTGCACAAACATCAGTAGTTGTATTTGCAGGAACAACAAATGGGATAGACCATAGCTATGTATCGGATGCGGGAGTAGGTATAAATGCGGGTGCGACGATTGACTTCAGGTTTAAGAAGCACTGGAGCTTTCAGACCGGTATGAATTATACTTCTGTATTTACTGATACCAATTACACGCTAATAAAGTATATTGATTCACAAAATGTTGAATTTGACGAAGGCTATATTTCGAAAGACAACGTCATTCAATTACCGGCCAACCTGTGTTATAACACCAACCTGTCTTCAAATGCAAATATGCAGATTCATGGCGGATTGTTTTTTGGCATTGCAGCAGGTGGACTCAGTTTGTACCGAAGCTCAGCAGGTATGTCGGATTACGCAATTGTAACAAATAGTTCCGACCCTGTGCATATTGGCACAAATATAGGTGCAGGTATTGAAATAAACCGTGTATATATTGGAATCGAAGGAAGCTTCAATCTGACAGACCCATATCTACCACAGGGAGCACTTAAAACCAAACTAGGAATAAGGTTTTAGTACCAAATCAAACGGGCTGTTTCGTTACCGAAACAGCCCGCTTTGTGTAATTTCATCTCTCAAGCGGTCTTAACCCACCACCGGTTCTTGGTCGTGAAGGAGTTGCTGGTGCGCCTCCGGCAGGTAAGTTAGGAGTGTTGGTATTGATATTACCGGGAGAATCACTACGCGTTCCCTGTCCCGTGCCTGAAGGTCCTCCACCGGGTGTGGCAGTTCCCATCAGGGAGCTGGTGCCTATTTTTTCGCGCGGTTTCTTTACGAATGTCAGCATCACATCGTCGCTGGTTTTGGGGCGTTGCTCGTCGAGCCAGAAATAGTTTTTCAGATACAAATCGCCTCCCGAAAGCTGATCGAGCGGATACATGATGCCATTGGATGCAGAGGTCATTACCATGCGTTCAATTTTCTTATTCTTCAGATACATCACCACATAACTACTTTCGGTTTTATTGATACCTATGAGCGAGGAATCGGCTTCATCTTTGGGGTAATAAATGGTTTCGGCATTTCCGTTTACGTTCACGCGGTAAAGCTGCCCGCTATCCATATAGGCTATGATTTCCTTGCCCGAAAGCTGATTGAAATAAAGCGAATCTTCTTTCTGAATGGCTATGGCCGAACGTTCGATATGCACTCTTTCCACTTCTTCATTTTTGGTAAAAATGCGGATATATTCACCCGAGAGCTGATTATCTTCAGCCCAGAGTACCGGTTCGCCAAACAAATGCATAACCGAGTCTCGACCTGTGTACACGAGCGAATCGCAAATGCCCTGCACATCGTTGCGATAGAAACGCACGTTGTAATATCCGCGCGCCACATCGTAAATTGAATCCTTATAAGTGCGCAGTGTATCGGCATGCATCCACACTGTATCTTTTGTCGACCAGTCGACCAATAAAGCCGAATCGGTTGCAAAACCTTCTTCGGTTCCTTCGTTATAAGTTACGAAATCGCCGTAAAGCGTTGACTTTTGCACCGTATCCTTCATGATTACATTTACAAAAGCTTCGCCGTATTTTTTGGCTTTATCGTAAAACACAGTATCGCCGGTGAGCGTTTTTCCGTCTTTGTGAATCACATCCGAACGGTTCAGAAGCATCATTTGCTCACTACTGGTATTGTACCAGCCCAGTGTGCTGTAAATGTCGGTTTCGTCCTGATAAACAATGTGTGTAGGGCCTGTAATGCGCGCAATATTCGTTTTGGTATTGTAGCGCATACTGTCGGCATTCATTTTAAAGTTAGTGTTCACAAGCTTCACGCTATCGCGAAACATCGCATCATTTGTTCCCGGAGAATATTGTCCCCAAATGGAAGTAAGCGTGTTTTCGGTATCCACAATTTTTCCTCCGGTGTAATAATAGGCCAGATCGGTATTGCGGTCGTAGTTCAGACTGTCGGTGGTAAGCGTTGTTTTGCGGTTTTCCATGCGCACATTCTGACGCAAACGAGCCATACGGGTATTTCCATCATAAAACAGAAAATCGCCGTACACAAACAGCGTATCGCCCTGCACAATGCGCACATTGCTGAAGGCATCGAGCGAATTGGCTTTCTGATAAAAATAGGCGCTGTCGCAATAAAGCAAAGCATTGTCGTGACGGAAGCGCACATTTCCCCTCAGAATCTGCATATCGGGATTTATCATTTCGTCGAAATCAATCGATTCGGTGTTTTCGAGATAGATAATGGTGGCTTTCGAATTGTTGAGCGGATTGACAATAGGTGCAAGTGGTCGCGCAGGCGGCAATGGCTTTGGTTTGCGGTTACGACCTTTAGACGTCTGAACAGCAGGCTTTTTGGCTTGCTGATTTTCGAGCACTTCCTTGCGCAATTGTCCGGGTTTATTGACCTTTACAGGCGTTTTGTCCTGCGCATTCAGAAAAACAGATGTACCCCACAAAGTCAAAACCATGAAGAGCGAAAAAACCCCCAACCTACGGAGGGGGTTTGTATGTATGTGCGGTTTAAACATATTATTCCTACAAAACATTACTTTCAGAAATTCTATTTTTTAATCCATCCCGGATACTGGAATTCGCAGTTTTGCCATTTAGGATCGATGCTGATATAGGTTTCTCTTTGTTTTTTTACGATCCAGTTTTTGATAAATTCCTCGCGTTTCATTCCTTCGTAATAGTTTTTCAGCATTTGATAATCGTCGGTAAGGTTGGCGCGGTGATTTTCAGTTTTCGATTTTACCTTTACAATGGCTACCACTTCCTTGTTGGTTTGTGGGTTGATCATGCTGAAAGGCTTCGAAATTTCACCGACATTCATTCCGTACACTATTTTAGCCACTTCCTGAGGCAGATCCTGATATTCGAACTTTGAAGTTCCGCTTTTTTCGTTGAGCATTAAACCTGCATTCATAGCGGTGTTTTTATCGAGCGAATAGTTCATTACGGCATTTTCGAAAGTAATTTTTCCGTTTCTGATTTCGCCGGCAATAGAATCGAGTCTTTGAATAGCTTTGTTTTTGTATTCAAGCGATACGCGGGGTTTCATAAGTATGTGACGGCAGTTGATACGGTCACCGCGTTTTTCGATAAGCTGAATAATGTGAAATCCGAATTCCGACTGTACAATACGCGATACCTTTTTAGGATCGGTAAGGTTGAAAGCCACAGCCGAAAACTCAGGAACAAGCTGTCCGCGTCCCATAAATCCAAGCTCTCCTCCCCTTTTGGCACTTTCGGTATCTTCGGAATACAAACGGGCAAGTACCGAAAAATCGGTAGTTCCGCTGTTGACTCTTTCAGTAAAATCGCGCAGACGTTCTTTCACTCGGTTGATTTCTTCGATGGGCACAGGAGGCTCAAAACTGATAATCTGCAGTTCCACCTGAGCAGGAACCATGGGAATACTGTCTACAGGCAAATTATTGAAAAAGCGACGCACATCGGCCGGTGTCGATTTGATATCGCCCACCAGTTTTTGCTGCATTTGCTGAATGATCATTTGTTCGCGAAACATTATACGTAAATCCTCACGTAAAGCGGGCGTATTTTTGCGGAAATATTCTTCCATTTTTTCCTTCGAACCAATTTGCGAAATAAAGAAATTCAGACGGTTTTCCACCTGATTCATTACTGTACTTTCGCTAACTTCGATACTATCGAGTACAGCCTGATGCAAAAATAGCTTGTTGATGGCAATTTGCTCGGGAATCACACAGTACGGATCGCCCTGAATGGGAGTTCCTTCGTATTGTGCTCTGATGCGTTGTTCCTCAACTTCGGAACGCAGAATAGCTTCGTCGCCTACAATCCAGATAACTTCATCGATAATATTTTTCTGTGCATGAAGGCCAATGGCCATTGATATAAGCGATAAAAACAAAAAAGGTTTCTTCATTTTAAAATGTTTGTGCTTTTAAATATCCTATTATTTTTCAAAATAATTTACGCTGCCATTGTCCACTGCATCCTTATAAATTTCGTTTTCGAAATTGCTAATAAATTCAGCTTTCAGTTTATTGAGAATAAGGTTCGAAATTCGTGGACGGGCCATTTCGAAAGGCTCTGTCTGTCCGGTTTTTCTGAAATCTTCAATTCTCAGAAAATAATGCTTTGTACTGTCCGACACTTCCACAAATTTCCGACCCGATACATATGCTGCGGGATCTTCAATTTGTACCGGAAATTTCTTCAGAATCTCCGAAAAAGGAGTCCATTTATTGCCGAAATAGTCGTAACTAATAGCATTTTGCAGACTGTATTTTTCAATATTTTCAAGCGCCTTGGTATCGCCCGAACGAACCCATGAGCGTACGTTATTTATTTTTGGAGCATTGACAGGTACTACCAGAAATATTCCTTTGATAATATTTTCGCTCAGCTGAAACTGATCTTTGAAGTTCTCGTAAAAAGTCTGCATTTCTTCCTCCGAAGGTTCCTGAGGTAAGCGTTGCTGAATAAGTTTTTGCTGATACTGATGAATAATGAGTGATTTACGATATTCTTCGAGCAGCTGATCAATTTCTTCTTTGTTGCTTATATTACGTTTGGCATTTTCGTACACAAGCACATCGGTCACCCATTTTTTAATATAACTATCGGCAATCTGAGTGCTGTCGTCACTGCTTACATTGGGCGGAATAATATCCTGCACCTGATCGAGGTAAAGAAATTTACCTTCAACCTCGAGCAAAGCCTTTCGTTTCACATCCGATTTTTCTTTCTGACATGAAAATGCAATTCCGGCAATAGCCACCAACCAAAGTAATCTGTTTAGCCTCATACGAAAAACAAAGATAATATTGGAATTAATAATTCCGAGCTAAATTACAAATAATAAATCAGAATAAAGGAATTTTAATGTTAATCGGCTATATACAAACGGGTTTTGAATAAGAAAATACAAACCCCCAACCCCCTAAAGGGGGCTATGAAATTGTGCAGATGACGAAATTAGGTTACACAAACCTTGTTCCTTTTTGTGAGTTGGAGGCAGAAATGAAAGCTTATCAACAAACTGTTGAAAACTATTGAAAACACATTGAAAGAAAATGATAAAAATAATTTGCAAAACAGGTTTCAACGAAGCATATACCTTTTATTCCGGACTTACCAAAAAAGAAAGCACTTTTTTTACAGCCATTTTTAAACCTCTTTTCGCAAGTTATGAGCCATCAGTTTCGGGAAAAGTTTCTAACTTTGCAGTTATAAACAGTGTGTTGATAAAGTCAGTATTTTTGTGAAAATCAAAACCAAAAGACTTTTATAATTGTTGAAAGCTGTGTACTCAATATTGTATAACTTCATTTACAAGTTTTTTGCAAAATATTTATCAACCTTATCAACACCCTATTATTATCAACATAAAGTTTTTTCGAAAAAAATAAAAAGAAATATTTTAATGATTGTTTGAAAACTCATTCGTGCAATCATGAATTTTGAAATTCATCCGAACATGAACAAATCTGAATTAATAGCTGAAATAAACCGGCTGAAAAAAGAAAAAAACGCTGTGATCATGGCTCACTACTACCAAATGGGCGATATTCAGGATATAGCGGATATGATTGGCGATAGTCTGGCACTGGCACAACATGCAGCGAAAACCTATGCCGACATCATTGTACTTTGCGGCGTGCATTTTATGGGCGAAACAGCCAAAATTCTGTCGCCACAGAAAAAAGTGCTGGTTCCCGATCTCGAAGCAGGTTGCTCGCTGGCCGACAGTTGTCCTGCCGACGCGTTTGAAGCCTTCGTGAAAGCTCATCCCGACCATACTGTCATTTCGTATGTAAATACCACAGCAGCCGTGAAAGCGCTTACTGATGTGGTGGTAACTTCGACCAACGCAAAAAAAATTGTGGATTCGTTTCCCAAAGATGCGAAATTAATTTTCGGACCAGACAGAAATCTTGGAAATTATATCAACAGTGTGACCGGACGCGAGATGTTATTATGGGACGGAGCATGCCATGTACACGAGCAATTCTCTGTTGAAAAACTGCTCAAACTTAAAGAAGAGAACTCCGATGCAGTTGTGCTTGCACATCCCGAATGTAAGAAACCTTTGCTGCTGGTGGCCGATTTTATTGGAAGTACAGCTGCTTTGCTAAATTATACTATTAGCTCTGATAAAAAGAAATTTCTGGTAGCTACCGAAAGTGGTATTATTCACGAAATGCAGAAGAAAAATCCTGATAAGGAATTTATTCCGGTGCCACCCAACGACAGTACCTGTGCCTGCAACGAATGTAATTTTATGCGTTTGAATACGCTCGAAAAGCTTTATAAATGTTTGCTGAACGAAAGTCCTGAAATTTTGGTGGAAGAATCGATTCGCGAAAAAGCTGTAAAACCGATTTTGAGAATGCTTGAACTGAGTTAATATTAAAGATTTCGCAGATAGAACACAGATTACACAGATAAGAAAAAGCCTGCTGAGTCACTTTGACCGGCAGGCTTTTATATTTATTATAAATCTATTTTTTAGTGTTTTATAAATTTAATCATTTTACTATTTTTATCCTTTGTAATTTTTAAAATATACATTCCGCTTTCGAGCGCCGAAACATTTATTGCCGATTTACTAAACTTATATTCTTTTAGTATCAATCGACCGCTCATGTCGGTTATTTCAAGCAAATCAATTACATCCCAACTACCAATAACTTGCAAATTGTCAATCACCGGATTTGGATATAACGTGATTTCATTCAACCACAAATTATCGGTAATGCCTGTAGTGCCAGTGTTTACCTGATATGGATTGTTAGGTGAACCATGCATTGCATCGGTTGCAAAGCGTAAAGCAACATTGTTGACTGCTATTTCCTGATTGGCGTTATGATCGAAAATGCGTAGCGAAATATCGTCGTTATTCTCGCCATATACCATGAGGAAACCCATATATTTATCGAGTGACTCAACATATTGAAGCATTACTGTTCCGCGACATTCATTGCCACTAAAGGCTGCAAGCTCAATTTGATCGCTTCTTATTTCGGCATCGGAATGTATTACAATGGCTGTAATTGTCATCGAGCCGGCAAATTTACTTTCGTTTGCCTGCCATCTGTTTTGGCTTTCCTGTTTTGCTCTTAATGCATTGACACGTTGTGAAAGCGACGAAGGATACACAAAATTATGAGTTGTATTATTAGCTGAATAATACATATATCCTTTTCCGGGCTGCATAAATGTGAGGCTTCCGATCCAACCATTGGCGCCCGTATAACTTGCATATCCACTTTGAGCTTTTATCTGATCTCCAACAGTAGCATTTAATCCTGCCAAGGCATTTTTAAGCGAAGTACTGAAATTTGGCACATAGCTTATCCAGTTCCAGCCATTTGTGATGTCAATAGTTGTACTTTCAGGTGTTGCATTTGTACCTTTCAGTATCAGATTGTGATCAATATTGGTATTTATCACATACATACTTTTTTCAGACACCGCATTCAGTGTTCCCACCCAACCGGGCTGTTGAATATATGTACTGCGACCTTTGATAAGGACACCAACATCGAGCAAAGAGTTTTTCATTTGTGTAAGTACATCGGGTGCATTATGCGTTATATTTGTTGAAATCCACGACCAGCCTTTTTTAAGCGGAATACTTTGTTCTACGACATCGGCAGCATTGAATATTATTGGTGCATTTACATTGCCCAAAATTTGATTGGGAACAAAAGTAATGTTTGGATTAGAAGTACTTATTTCAGGATAAATACGACCTGTTGATGCTTCCCAAAGTTTAAATGTGATAGTTTTGTCGTTTTCGCTCGCATTACCATAAATGTCGGCAAAAGTAAAGTACGCATTATTGCTACCAACATACACAGGCGACGTAACACCAATACATTTATCGCCAATGAATGCAGCGAGAATATCGCTGGTATCTTCTTTTGGTCTGTTGTTTACGAGTATTTTGCCTGTAATGTTCATCGAATTTTCGAAATTGTTTAAATTTACGCTCCAATCGGGTCGAGTGCCTGTAACACGCAGGCGAATGGACAATATTTTGCGCACATTATTCGTACCAGTCAACACAATAGAAGCCTCGTATGTACCGATGTTGATTTGAGGCAACACATTAAATGTAAGTATTTTCGATGTCAGTGGCTGCAAACTTCCCTGTGTATCGGTAAGCGACAACCAATCGGGTATGTTTTCGATAAAATAATCGGTTCGCAATGCACCCGAGTTAGTTATTGCAGCATCGAACGAAAGCTTCTCGTTTTCCTGCATGTTTAAGTTTATTTGTGTGTTGCTCCAATTCAGTTGATTAATGTTAACATAAGCCACCCAACTGATTGGTTTTGAAATATTGTCATTCATATCATAAATCTCTTTGGCTGAAATTTCGAGCGTCACACCTTCTGTTTTGTACAATTCTTCGGTAATATTAATTACAATTTTATTGTTTGAAGATGTAAATGTATGCGCTACTTCTTTCAGCGGTCGAACATCCTGTAAACCAACTGCGGTTAAACTTATTACAGCACTTCCCGTCATTTCGAGCGATTCTTGCATAATGTCTTTTTTCCAATCCACCACATTGTATGTGCCATTTGTATTTCGCGTCCATTTTTCGAAAGGATAATATGCCAAAAGTCCATTTTCGGCACCACTGAGTTTATTGTTTTTATTGCGCAAAATATTCCCCGTGTTGAGTGCATTGTTCCAAATGCGCAGTTCGTCTATATTGCCTTTAAAATAACGATCGTAAACGGGAACAGCTGTTTGCGCATTTTCGGAATAGCGAGCTCCCAAATAACAGAATCCACCGCCTACTGAATTTTCGAAAATGTTTGCCGTGCTAAATGTCGAAACAACTTTGCCATCAATCAACACATTGCTTGAACCTTTGCGTTTAACTGTAAGTGCAAAATGATGCCATTGATTGTCCATTAGGTTATCAGTAACTAATATCTGGCTGCCCTTGCTGGTATTCAACACAATTCTTTTCGTAGCATCAAATCCAATATTCATACTTGTGCCAATGGCAAACATGGTAGCTTCGCTTTGGTTTTCGGCTTTGAACCATAATTCGATACTAAAATCGTCGTACGGACTGAAAACACAATTTGTTGCAGGAATACGACCAAATTGTGATGTTCCATTCAGTGCAATTGACTTACCAGCCGGGTAAACGTACCATGAACCATTGGTAATCATATTACGAGTGCGTGCTATATCTCTAGCCACAAGTCCTTCGCCTTCTTTCATTGGCCACAAACCAACAAGGCCGTTTTCAGTTCCCGATTTTGTTTCGCCTTTTGCAGCCGACATTTCAGTGTCGGAGCGATTATAATCGTAGAAATGCATCATTGCTACAGCACCCACAAAACCATTTGAGCCATCGTTTTTGGCACCACTGTAAAGTCGTCCCTGTGTTGGAGCCATTTTGCTAAATGTCTTGTTTTCGAAAAGTTTTATAGTAGGATCGCTATCCTGCCACGCATACACCGATAATGTTTTGTTTGTTCTGTTATAACTCAAACCCACATATTTCCATGTTTGAGTTGTATTGCTAATACTTTGAGTTGATGTATATGTTTCGTCACCAATGCTCACAACAGCCTGTCCCTGCATGTTAAAACCAAGCGATATTATGTTGTCGGCAGTGCCATATGCGAATAAAGTGCCCTCGGAATTGTTTTGTCGTTTGAACCATGTTTCGATGCTAAACGAATTGTTACTGAAAACAGCTGCTTCGGTATATGCAAAGTCGGTTCCGTTCATAGCCAAACCACCTGCAGGCTCGGCAATGATGTTGCCATTTAATATTCCTTTTACACTAAAATTATTATATGTGAGTAATCCTGTGCGAATATCTTCGTTGAAAGTAAGCGATATTTCGTCGCCGGCATACAAAATTCCGTTGGTAGGCGATGGATTTCCTAAAACCTGAGGAATGTTTGTGTCTTTTCGACCAGCCACAACATCGGTCGTAAATTCAGAAATTTGTTGGATAATATTATAGTTGTTATCCACATTTACACAAACTGCTTTGGCACGAATTTCGTATGCACCATCGGGCATTGACCTCTGATTCCACTGATATCTAATTCTTTGTGTTCCCAACGGAATAAGTGTTTTATCGCCCTGCGCTTTGTTGTAAATATTGACATTACCATAGAATTTTGTTAGCGTAGTCCAAGTTGTTTCAGATAATGAGCGATATTCGAGTTGTACATAACCAAAGTTTACAAAGTTTATATCATAACCTTCGAGCACTACATCGAGGGTATCGCCCGAAATTGTATTCACAATCCAATTATTCATTGGTTCTTTAATCGCTACTTCGCTACATGAAGGTACAAATTCAATTCTTTTTACCCTTACAGTGTCGGCAATATCAGGAAGAAAATCGGTAGGATCGCTCTGACATTCGGAACGAAGTACCAATGCGATGTTTTCGTACACATCGGCAGTACCTTTACCCACAGTAAGAACTTTACGAAGTACTTCGCCAGCTTTAACCAAAAACATTCGTCCATTACCAATCACTGCACCATCTATTTTGAGTTCGGCGCCATAAGGATTTGTGCTTTCGTCCACTACAAGCTGAAACCAAACATCTTCGTTGGTTTGCGATTCGTTTTTCATTTCCAAAGTAAATTTGGCTGTTCTGTTAGCTGGCACTGCCAAAGCCTGATCGCTTCCCGCAATACTGATTTTCGGAACTTCGATTTGCATAGTCGCCTCGCTCAAAATATGCTGGCCAGGTTCAAAATACTTGCTAATTACAACATCCTCGTACGGACAACTTGTTCGTCCACCGCGGGTTTTAAATGCTATTGTACCAGAAGTTGTCATTCCATAATCCACAGTAATTTCGTCATCGTCACCTTCTTCTTTAAGGGTAAAGCCAGAGCTTACTGTATTTTCGGTTTGTTCGCTATCTTCGCTATTTGTTTCGTTTACAAATTCAGTTTGCATTGAAAATTCAAGTCCGATACCCATCACTTCACCACCCGTAACTACTCCAATTGATGGATTAATAAAGGAGTTGAATGTGGTTGTATATATTTTTGACGTAGAAGCCGATTTTGAATACATAATACTTGCACCCGAACCAAAACTATAATTGCCCAGTTTGGTCATTTCAACTTTTTCTTTTTCATTTTGTTCGAGCACGGCAATCCAACCATTTATCTGGTTGTTGTACCACATAACCGAATCCACTTTAAAATCCACTTTATTGTAATTGACTGGATAATAAATTTTATAACTTGGGCCATCGTCGAATCTGTTGTTATCTACTGCCAATGTTCCAAAAGTTTCACTATCGGTATTGAGCTTACCGAAATTTTCATCGTCGTGCGGTAGTTTCGATACATACACCGGATGAGTGATAGTGCTGGTATTCACTGTTGTTCCCGTTTTTTTAATGAGCAATGCCAGATTATCCTTCCATTTAGGAATCATAATATTTTCGATTTCAACCTGTGAAAATGCAAATCGTGTGTCGAAACTTTGTCCGTAGGCAAGTGATACAGTTGGTGCAATAGAATACACACCATTGGAGGAGAATTCTGTTCCCGAATAATTTTTTTGAATGCTAATGCCGTTCGTTAATCCGTACAATATATTGGTTGAATTGCCAATAAATACATCACCGTTAGCTCCCACATACAATGGATCGTCGGAAGTTTCGAATCGCTCGGTAAAGGTGGTTGTTGCCTCGGTTTCGAGCCCCGAACTGAGTTTTGTTTCGGTTTTTAATCCGGCACTGGCATCTAATTTTACTTCGGTTGTGGTAATAACACCTGCGCCAAGACCTACAAAAGTAGTTACCGATGGACCAAGAGAAGTTGTAAGATTTATGTCGGTATTGGCACCTACTCCTTTGGTATAACTATGTCGTACTTTCACTGAACTTCCTGCTTCGATATAAGCGCTACTCAAACTTCCCGGAGGGTCGCGCAAAATAGCTGTTATCTGGTTTGGGCCTGCAGTCATAAAGTCGGTTCCGGTGCTTTTGTCGCCTAAATGCCATGCTGCGATGGGCTGATTGCCTCTGTCCCAATAATAACTTAACGAACCTATTTGCACAGTACCCATAAATGTGCCCGTGGCTGTTGTTAAGTCGGGAGCCCCTGCTAAAAATCTATATACAGCTTTGCCGGTTTCATCTAACTTTAAAGGTTGTGGAGCGCTATTGGCAATGCTGTTTGTGATGTTAACAGTTCCATTCGCAACCGGATATTTTGTTGTAATATTAGTGCTAAAATTTTTATACTCTTCGTAGGCGGCAAATCTTAATTCGTATTCTTTGCCTTGAACAAATACAGGTTTCCCGAATAAATAATTTTCTGTTTCGCCAGTAGAAGTGGCTAGATTGATTGTTTCAAAATCATTGTTGCTGTTTTTTAAACGATAAGTTTTTTCGCCAAAATAGTTCACTTGCTGTCCGTTATCGGCTTGCACCACACTAAATGTAGGTGTAGCCTGATAATAATGTGTCCATTTTTCGTGGTAAAATACGGTATCAGACTTTTCGATTTTTTGGTAATAATCAACCATGCCAGGCGCGCTCACCAACACGCTATCAGTCCATGTACGAATGCTCTGTCTCATCATGTTTTTCGTTGGTACAGCCGCTGTAGTGAGGTCGAGACTTTCACCGCCATTGAAAAATGCACTACTGTAATTCGAATTCTCTATTTTTCCAATGGTGTATAATTCAGGATATACATATGCTACAAATTCTCCTGAGACTGGACTAACAGTTATTTTGATATCTTTTTGGTTAAATACAACTGTGGTTTGGTCGTTCTGTAGTCCTCCTGGCTTTTTCCACTCACCATTGTTGTGTGTAACAGTTTCGCTTGTTTGTGAGTTTTTTAAATTATACTGACTTTTAGTTGCTGTTAGCATAATGGTTTCCGCACCAATATTGTTGAGCGACTCGCCAAATCCAAGATTCTTTTCATTTTCTTTCGATCCACCAACTATTCGTCCAATAAGTTTCACGGTAGTTTCATCAACGAAATCTGCCGTTTCGTTTTTGAAAAAATTCATATTTTTGCGCGTTACTGCATCGAGCAATAAGCCATCGTCAGTAAATATATGTCCGCTTTTTTTAATTCTTACTTTGTGCTCGCCTATAGGTACACTGATGCTGTATAATCCGTTTGCATCACTTTTTACAGCTTCGCCATTGGCAGCCACCACTATTTGGTCGTCAATTTCGAATGTACAACCCTCAACCGGATATGTTCCTCCCTTGTAGGTTACTTTTCCGCTCAGTGTAAACGACGAAATGTTTGTAAAGTCGGTATTGTTGTGCACCAGCGATGCGTTGCTGATATAACGCAGCTGACGCGTAGGATTGAATTTATGTACACCAAGCGAAGGAATAATATCGTAGCTACAACCCTCGCCGCTGAAAGGAATGCCACGAATTTGATAATTTCCATCGGCATCGGTTATTGCTTTTAAAGCCAATTGTTCGTTTGTGGGTATAATTTTGCTCGAAGTCAGGTTCGTCGTTCCATGATTTCCATTGAACACAGTACCTACTTTCGAAATATCGAAGAATTGACCCGGCAGTCCTTCGTCGAATGTCCAATATGCTTTTAAACCTTCTTCGTTACCAATAAGCATACGGTTATAATCTTGCAAAATGGTAGCCGAACTTAGCGCTTTGTTCCAAATTCGGGTTTCGTCGATATAACCTTTGAAAGCATTACCCATTATCACAAAACAATTGTTGGCTGTAGGCGTGAAGTTTTTCCTTGCATTGCTTATCGTAACTGAATCTATGCGTATGTTGCTTAAGTCTTTATCGTTCACCAGATATAGTTTCAGCATATTATCGCGGCGTGTAACAGCAACGTGACTAAAACGATTAGGTTCAATCTGAAGGTTGGTGCTCGAAGTACTTACAATCGAATTTGAAGTATTATAACACTGTATTGATAGATAATAATTATTGCTGATTGGACTTATACGCACAGTAGCTACATCTTTTATATCGGCTACAAATATATTATTGGCTGTGTTTGAAGCTGCAGGATTGATCCAGAATTGAAAACTAAAATCATTTGTAAATAAATTTGTAAAATTCTGAGTACTTGTTTCCCACCTCAGTGTGCCGCCTTCCCCTTTCGATTCGAGACTATTGTATTGTGTTTCGTTACCCTGCAAGTCGTTGCGCAATACCGATACATTGACTCCTTTCACGGCCTGTCCATTTCCATAAGTTATTCGTCCCGATACAGAGCCGAGCGATTGCGAAAATCCTATGCTTTTTTGACGCATAAGTTCAGCTTCTTTTGTACCGCAAGTTTGGTAAAGCACCACGTTGTATTCGTAATAAACGCCCGGTAGAATATTATTATCCACATAAACCGAATTGGCATCTTTGGTATCGATAGTGGCAATTTCTATTTCCTGGTCGTTTTCGTTGGTGGCTACTTTTCTGAATATTCTGAAGCGGTCGAGTGTTTCTACATTAAGTTTGGAAGTGCTCCATGTAATCCTTACATAACCACTGTACTCACCTTTAGATGCATTTGCATTAGTAATTTTACTACTTCCTGAAATGCCAACATTATTTGTTATTTCCTGTGTAAATGTTTTTGAAAAAGCATCGATATCTATTTTGTATAAATATCTGTCACATGCACTTGTAGGTTCGTTGTCGGTATATGTGTAGAATCCTAATGAATTTTTTTCGGATGCAACAAAAGTGCGGTTCGAGAGGATTGGCACATAGCTACCATCCGTGGTTTTTTTACGCAGAATGGTGTATTTGTAGCTTGTGACTCCATCCATTTGTGTTGGTACCTTGTATAATAATTTTATGTGATTGTCAAGACCTTCGGCTGTTAAGGTGAAACTGACAGAGGTATTTGTTGCCTTTATAACTGTAGCACTGTTGTTGGCTATTGGCGACGATGGAACAGTTGTATTATTTTCAACAAAACAAACCACATATTCCCAGTTTTTTTCTAACTCTGATGTTGCCAAACTAACATCGTATTTGTAGTTAGCAGTGCCATTTGAAACGCTTTGTCCATCGTGGCGAGTATAAACAGAACCCGAGTTTTGAATACGTTTGTAAATGTACCATTTACCGGCGATATTGTTTGGGTTTGCAGCATTCCACGAAAGTGTAACCTTTGTGTTCCATTGGTCGAATGCAGCGGTTAATGATTGAGGATAAGGAATATTTTCGATGCGTGCATTTACTGTTCCATTTACCCTTGCTGTCAGTTTCCAATCGTTACCTGTTTGTGTGGCGCTAAAGTTATTTGCATCCCCATCTTTATGATTATAGTCTGGGGTAAAAGAATAAATAACCCGTTGATGTATCGATATTGCTACCGATGGTTTAATTGTTAATTGATCATCGGCATTAGCATATACATCGTTCGAAACCAATAATTTTTGACCAGTGATTGTACCAATATTAGTTCCTTTTCTTATTTTTACAGCGTATGATGTCGATGACACTTTTGGCGTTCCATCGCTTGCGAAACCCCATGTTTGATTTCCTGCCAAGTTTCCTGCAATATCTCCGCCGGTATCGTTTTTTCTTTCCAAAAGGTTATACACATATGGCTCGTTTAACCAATTTGCATAATTATCCATATTTTGCACATCATAACCACCACTATTTCTATATCCTACATATGCATTACCAAATTTATTAAAAACATTACGGGCAAATAAACTTCCTCCATCTGCTAAATATCCAACAATATATCCCCTATAGTGTTTTCCAGCACCTAAAATATTTGAACCAGAGTAGCATCGAATCAGACTTATAGGTTTTGAGACTGATCCAATAATACCACCTATACTAGTATCAATATTTGATGATGGATTTACTGAAATATTTACGTTGGCTACACAATCGGAAATATTCACAAATCTCGAATTATTTTCGATTTTCCCAACCAGACCGCCTGCATCGAAATACGAATATGAATTGTCGTGCAATACAACAGAATTAATATTTACAGTTGACTTTTTGATATAAATATCTTTGCCGTCATATATATACCCAATAAGTCCGCCCCACAGAACATCATGTACGTTCGAGACACCAGTACCAATTACATGAACATTTTCGATGGTGATATTATTTTTTACTTCGCCTATAAGCCCGCCACTTTTGCCACCTGAGTTGATATAACCATATTCAAGTGTGAAATTTATTATTGTAGCCCAATCGGCCTGGCCAAAAAATCCCACCCATTGACTGTTCTTATCATCAATAAATTCAATGGTAATTTTGTGTCCGTCGCCATCGAATACACCTGAAAATGATCTGTCTGCGTAGCCAATTCTTCTATTTGTACCACTTGCTCCTGTCCAGTTAATATCATTGGTCAGTTTCCAGTTCTTCCCTCTGTAGTTAGAATTATCATTGTCAATTTTGTTTTTAAACTCATTTAAATCTGCTGTGTTCGCAATCAGATATGGACTTTCAGCTGTTCCATTTCCTGTGATTGCTTTTATTTCAGAGGTAATCATACTAAGCAATATAATGCTTAAATAGTAGCATATACATCTCATATTGAGATATTTAATTTTAAATGTGCTTGTCATGATTGTGATGTTTATTAAAGGTTTATAATAGTTGTTTGTATTTTTTATATACAAATATAAACTTCACATTTTATTTGAATGTCATAAAACATACAAACTTTTGTTTTTGATAATATTTGATGTTTTGATACATTTTTTTATATTATCTGTTTGGCTAAATAAATGCTTGAATTTTCTTATTGTCAGTAAATCAATGGATTAATTGTGTTTTTTGTGTCGTAAAAATTGCCACAAACTCATTATATGCTAAATAAAGGTCTCAAATTATATTGGTTTAATTCTTATAATTCTGTTTTTTTTATTTTCTTTGTGGTTGTAAATAATTTATGAAAATTTAATGCAATTTGAAATAAGCTTTTTATTAGTTTTTTTTATCAGTTCACTTCGCTCATCCGTTGCGTTGTTTTGGGCTGTTTTTTTACTTTTTTATCGAAAAAGAGCAAGCCGTATTTTACCATTAAGTATCATGTTTCTGTTTTTAGGCTTGATATTTTTACGTAATAGTTTTTTTCGCTTCCCTTCGCTCAAGCAGGTCGATGTGTTTTCGCCTGAGATTTTTATACTTATGATTTTTCTTGCTCCATTAATGCTTTTTTATTTTTGGTCGGTGCTTGGTATAAAGAAAAGGCTTGGTAGTTACCTGACTCAATATCTTTATTTTGTTGTGGCAGTTTTGTTTTACTTTTTTTACAAAATTACAGATGAAGCTTTGTTGCCCTTTACTTATTCGATTAATGATATTTTATGTTGTTTTAGTCATTATCCCTGGCATGTGATTTTTTTCTTAGTACTTGTTTTATTGTTTTTTATACAGGTAGGCACATATTTTATTATTTCACATAAGCGAATAATTTCATTGTTTATAGTTTATCGCAGTCAAAATTATGATTTGAATCCTTTACATAAATTATTCATTATCAATTGTATATTTATCATTTATCCGTTTTTATCCGTTATTTTTCTTTTTTACAACAATAGTATTGCTGTGGAGTTGCTACACAATATTCTTGTTTCGGCAATGCTTACTGTGATTGCTGTGTTTAATCTGAATTTGAAAATTGATCTTCCGAAAACAAATGATGAGACATCGGTAAATACTCTGCATCAATCTATTTTTTCATTGAAAGCTGATAGTAAAGTGAAGGGTATAAATTTGCAGAAGAGTATTGTTGATGATTTACAGACTTCGCATTTGCCACATGCCGATAGAGATTTAATGTGTAGAATCAGAGCGTTCTTGGAGAAAGATGAGGCTTTTAGTTCACCACATCTAACGCTCGACGATGTAGCTGCTGCGCTGAATAGTAATCGTAGCTATGTATCTTCGGCCATTAATCGTTACTGTGGATGTAATTTCAAACAACTACTTATTCATTATCGTATTGAGGCTGCAAGGCAATTGCTTTTAAATACCGGTTTGGATGTACAGACTATTCTTGAGAAATCAGGTTTCAATAGCCGTATGTCTTTCTACAGGGCTTTTAAGGAAAATGTGAGTGCTGATTTATCGCCATCAGAATGGCGAAATATACAAAACCAGCATAAAACAAACAAGCCGGAATAAAAACTCATTTTATGAAGTTTATTCCGGCGATGTATATTCTTTTTCTTGATTAATCAGAATTTTTTGAAACCAATAATTTCGCGTACTTCACGAATGGTTTTTGCAGCGCTTTCCTGCGCTTTTTCCTTTCCTAAGCGTGCCACCTTCGAAATGTAGGCTTCGTCGCTTTTAAGGGCGTTTATTTTATCTCTGAATGGTTCTGTAAAAGCAATCATATCCACAGCGAGCTGTTTTTTCATATCGCCATAGCGAATGTTGCAGTTATTATACTGGTCGTTGAAATAATCGAAAGTTTCTTTACTCGAAACCACATTCATCAACTGGAAGATATTCTGAATGACTTCCGGTTTTTCCTGATTTGGTTCGGTAGGTCCGCTATCGGTTACAGCTTTCATTACTTTTTTGCGGATAGCTTCGGGTTCGTCGGCCAGATAAATGGCATTGCCTTCGCCTTCCGATTTTCCCATTTTTCCACTACCGTTTAGTCCAGGAATTTTTACCAGTTGCTGACCGAAATTAAAAGCCTGTGGTTCGGGGAAATATTCTACATTGTACATGCGGTTAAATCGGTTTCCAAAAGTGCGTGTCATTTCCAAATGTTGTTCCTGATCTTTTCCCACAGGTACTTTCGAGGCTTTATGTATCAGAATATCAGCGGCCATAAGCGTGGGATAGGTAAGCAAACCTGAGTTTACATTTTGTGGTTGCTGACGGATTTTATCCTTGAAAGAAGTACAGCGTTCGAGTTCGCCGATATAAGCATTCATATTCAGAAACAGATACAATTCAGCTACTTCGGGTACATCGCTTTGCACATAAAGTGTGGCTTTTTCGGGATCGAGACCGGCAGCCAGATATTCAACGAGAATTTGTTTTACATTTCCGTGTAAATCGCCAGGTGTGGGATGCGTGGTAAGCGAGTGATAATCGGCTATAAAAAAATAGCAATTATGCTCGTTTTGCATTTGTATAAAATTGCGCAAAGCGCCGAAATAATTTCCTAAGTGTAAATTTCCTGTGGGGCGAATGCCACTAACTACTGTTTCCATAATAAATAACTCCAGCCCTCTAAATCCACATTAAAGCAGACTTAAAGACCTATATTGTTTATGTTTTTTTTACTGTTGATACAAATTAAAAAGTCTCCTTAAAGAATACTTTAGATATTATTCAATTGGAATTGAACGTTTTATACGCTGATCGAGCGAAGTAAGTGTTTCGGTTGCTGCTACACCCGGAATTTCCTGAATACGTCCGTTGAGCAACTGCATAAGATGTTCGTCGTTGCGGGCATAAAGTTTTATCAGAATGGTGTAATGACCTAGTGTATATTGCGATTCCACAATTTCGGGAATTTTTTCGAGTTCGTTTACCACTTCTTTGTACATAGAGCCGCGCTCGAGCGTGATACCAATGTACACACACATCTGAAAACCAAGCATTTTTGGATTTACCGTGTAGCCCGAACCTGTAATTACATCCATATCAATCAGTCGCTGTACACGTTGATGAATGGCTGCACGCGATACACCGCATTCTTCGGCTACATCTTTAAATGGCATACGTGCATTTTTCGTAATGATGCGTAAAATCTTACGATCGAGCTGATCTATTTTTTCCATGGTATAGAAATTTAATTTGTCATTAAGGCAGCAAAATTACAGAAAAGAAATGATTATTTAAAAAAGAAATGTGTTTTTATTGCTAAATAAAGTAAAAAGGATAGTATTAACCGATGTTTTGCTTACTTTTTGAAACAATAAAGCCCGAAATCTTTATTCAGATTCCGGGCTTTACGTAAAGCAATATTATTTGCCTGATTATTTTTCGATGCTAATCAGTTCAACTTCGAAAATAAGAGCTGAGAAAGGTTTGATATTTCCCATGTTCTGGCTTCCGTAGGCAAGTTCCTGTGGAATGTAGAGTTTGTATTTTGAACCTACAGGCATAAGTTTAAGCGCTTCGGTCCAGCCTTTGATAACCTGGTTTACACCAAATACTGCTGGTTCGCCACGATCAACTGAGCTGTCGAATACAGTTCCGTCGATCAAAGTTCCGTGATAATGTACTTTTACACGGCTTGTATCGGTAGGAAGAGCTCCTGTGCCTTTTTTGATTACTTCGTATTGCAGACCGCTAGCAGTGGTTACAACACCTGCTTTTTTAGCGTTTTCTTTCAGGAAAACTTCGCCTGCAGCTTTGTTAGGGCCGTTTTGTTCCTGCATACGTTTTTCCTGCAGTTTTTGCATGGTTGCATTCAGATATGTCTGAGCTTCTTCAGCAGTCATTTGAATGTTCGAACCTTTCATACCGTTTACAAGTCCCTGTTTGATAAGTTTAATATCTACAGTAAGGCTTGAGTCGCCCATAAGACCGGCTGTTTTTTGTTCTTTCAGTGCATTACCAATGTTGGTACCAAGTTCGGCAAGTTCAGGATTTTCGGCTACATCACCTTTCATTCCTTCGTCCATTCCGCGAAGTAAAGATTCGATTTTAGCGTTCAGCGAATCAGCGTTTGCTGAATCAGCTGCCAGATAATATTGTTTAATTCCATTACCGTTGGCAAGACCAAAAGCATAGTTCAAACTGTCAATCTGATTTTTAAGTGAAGGCATTTTTGTGCTGTTGCTGTTGCAAGAGCTAAGTACAGAAGCAGCAATTACGGCTACCACTAAGAATATATTAAGTTTTTTCATTTTATATTTCTGTTAATCAATTAATAATGGATTATGAATTATTGAGCGATAGTATCAGCAGGAGTTGCGGGTGTTGCAGGAGCCTGTTGTGGCATTTGCTCACGCATTTTTTTGTCCTGAATTTCCATCATCACTTTACGGATATATTCTTCCGATTCCTCAGCTGTCATGCCTTCTTTGAAATCTTTAAGAGCGTTTACAAGTCCCTGTTTTACAAGCTCGCTGTTGAATACCAAAGTTGAATCACCCATCAAACCCTGTTTTTTCTGTTGTTTGAATGAGTTACCTACCTGCAGACCGATTTTGTACATTTCGTCGGTGCTTGCTTCACCTTCAAATGCTTTGTCGAGTGCTTCCATTAAAGCTGCAATAGCTTTGTCGGTAGTGTCGGTTTGCATGTAATAATCTTTGATACCTTTACCATTCGAAAGTCCGAGTGTATAGTTCAGACTGTCGTTCATGTTGTTCAGAGTAACTTCTTTTGGTTTGTAGCTGTTGCACGACGACATCAGTAAAACTGCAACCAATGTGATAATTGTAAGAATGCTAAGTTTTTTCATTTGTGTTATAATTTATATTTTAATTATTTCGTTTTAAGTGGTTTAATATCTTTCAGAAAATTTTCGGGTTCTTTGAATGGTTTGATATCCAGCAATTCAACTTCGAAAATAAGTGTAGCAAACGGAGGAATTACACCACCTGCTCCCTGTTCGCCATAACCGAGATTGTAAGGAATAAAGAATTTGTATTTTGAACCTACTGCCATAAGTTGTACGCCTTCAGTCCATCCTTTGATAACCTGATTCAAAGGAAATTCAATAGGTTCGCCTCTGTCAACCGAACTGTCGAATTTAGTTCCGTCGAGCAAAGTTCCTGTATAATGTACTTTTACTGTATCCTGAGCCTGTGGTTTTTTTCCTTCTGCCGGAACAAGAACTTTATACTGAAGTCCTGATGGAGTTACATTTACACCTTCGGCATTCATGTTATCAGCTAAAAATTTCTCACCAGCACTCTTTTTGAGTTCAGTTTCCTTAGCCTGAGCTGCCTGAATGTAGCTATTGAAATATTGCATTGCAGCTTCGGACGACATAAGGGCTGAATCACCTTTCATGGCCGTGCTGAATCCTTTAATGATTAAATCGTAGTTTGATTTTCCACCGGGAATTGATTTCAGATTTTTAGCAAAGTCGTTACCAACGTTCAAACCAAGTGCGTAGCTCATCGAGTCTACATCGTTGGTCATCACTTTTTCAACTACCTCTACTTTATTTTTCTTCGATTTTTTTGATTTTTTTTCTTTGGCTTCCGCTCCTGTAACAACAAGGCTGAGTGCCAGGCAAAATAAAATTGTTTTTCTCATGTGCGTATTTATTATCAGATTTTTTCGTGAATTTATGCAATACCTATCAGTTCCACTTCGAAAATAAGTGTAGTATGTGGTCCGATGGCCTTACCTGCGCCCTGAGCTCCGTAAGCCAGATTCGAAGGAATGAAAAGTTTCCATTTTGAGCCAACAGGCATTAACTGAAGTGCTTCAACCCAACCGCTGATCACCTGAGTAACCCCAAATGTAGCTGGTTCGCCACGTTGTACCGAGCTGTCGAATACTTTTCCATCGATCAGTGTTCCGTGATAATGTACTGTAACTTTGTCGCTTGCTTTTGGTTTCGGACCGTTTGCATCTTTGATTATTTCGTACTGTAGTCCGCTTTCGAGGGTAATTACTTCGGGGCGTTTTGCATTTTCGTTCAGAAAATCCTGTCCTGCTTTGATTGTTGCTTCTGAAGCTTTTTTCTGAAGTTGTTCGAAAAATTCGTTGATTACGTTTTGTGCTTCCTGATAGCTTATTTCAGGTTCGTTTTTTTCAAATACATCCTGAATACCTTTTGCTAATTTTGCGTAGTCGATAGTTTCTATTCCGCTGTTCATCAAGTTGTTTCCCAGACTCAATCCGAGAGCATAGCTTACCTTTTCCATTCTTTTCTGTTTAAATACTTCGCAAAATGAGCGTGATATTCGTTTATGTCAGAAGTATTTTTGTTGATAATTTAATTAAAAAAGTTTTTGCCACGAAACATTAATTTAGACAAAAACGACTGCAAAGATAGCTGATTTATTGTATTATACGGCGTTAAAATATCAAAATAATCAGAATGTGACTGCCAGTGGAATTTTTTTGATTATTTTTTCTGATTTTGTGGGATGAATAGCTTCAAAATAGACGACGTATAATCCTGCATTCACTATGTTTCCTGCTTTTGTTTTACCATCCCAAATTATGAAATCCTCAGGTTCCATTATTCTGTTATTCGCTATTTCATAGATAATATAACCCTCTGTATTCAAAACTTTTATATTTGCTATATATCCGTTTTCATTGTGTTTAAACCGGATTACGCATAAATCGTTATGACCATTGTTGTCGGGACTAAAACTATCGGAGTCGAGCCACACAATTTTATTATTTGCATTTTCCGTGTCTGTTTCCCTGTATTGCGAATTTTTGTAACCGGGCGTTCCGTAGTTTCCATTACTTCCTGCCGAATGCCACGAACTGATGTTTTGTGTTTCAAGTTCAGGATGAATTTTTTCCAGCGCCACACCTTTAGGATTCTTGATCAGCGTATGATGCCATTTTTCGTCATAGCGAAATTCATCATATATTATTTCTTTCGTATTGTTAGTCAATACTATACTTGCTGATGTGTTATTCAGGCTGCTCAGATTTAGTTTGTATATGTTTGCATCCTGTGGACAGTTATGATATTTTCTCACTGAGTCAGCTGAAGTTGTATATGCTGCATATTCCTTAGGATAAATAAGCAGATAGTCAGTTATTTTGTTTCCTGTATTCAGACTTCCATCATTTTTACGTGTGCTGATATACATTTCTGTCAGTTCAATCACCTTGTTACTTCGGTTAAATATTTCCACATATTCTGATGAATTATCTGCTGCATTAAACATGATCTCATTCCAGACTAAATCACCTGTTTCTCCATCTTCAGGAATTCCGCTGTAATAAATATCATTTCCGATGTAGTTATCTGAATAATCCTTAATACCCCCGATTGTGACAGCATATTTTATTCCTGTTTCAAACTTATAGCTGAGTTTCAGATTCAATATATTTTTAGATGAATTCAGTGTAAGACTATCTGCTTTGACCCTTTCATTGTTTATCAAAATTTGAAAATCCCCAACATTAATTTTTTCCGAGAATGTTATTTGCAATTTATTTCTATCTGTGATTTTTATTCCTGAAATTTCCGGTGCTGTGTTATCATCAGCCTTTTCACCTTTTACCAGAATATCATCAAAAATATATGCTTTTCCGGTTGTGCTTGTATTTGAATACAATAATCCAAAATAATATGATCTCGTTACTGCATCGTTTCGAGCTTTTCCTTCAGAGCTAAATTCCGTTTCATTGATCTTTTTCGACCATAATTCAAAATTGCCATTTTTATCGCGTGTCACTTTTACTTCTACATTCACTATATCGTCAGCAATACGTTTGTCCTGACCATCAATAATTTTCGTTTTTTTTGTCCCCTGTTGCAAAAAGAGCGATATTTCATCGTTTGTACCTCCAATCTGTACATAATATCCATTCAAACCTGTTGTGATATCGTTATTATCTGCTATGATATACATGGCAGCATAGTTCGATGAAGATGTGCTGTAATTGATTATAAAATGTGCACTCCATTCGGCATTGACTATCGATTCAGAATTTATAAAAAGTGAGGATACAGAGGTGCTTGTTGCATTGGATTGTAACTGAAGATTTTCGTTTATTCGGAAGTTTGCTGTATCTCCTGTCCATTCAGGATTTTTGTTAAAATTGCCATCTGAAAAACTTTCGTTTATTTGCGCTTTGCTTAATATTGACGCAAAAATCATAAAAAACAGAATTCGTGCTTTCATATTGTTGCTAATTATATAAAAATGAATTACTTTTGCAAACTAATTTAAGGTTTAATGTGTGGTTTTATTATTCACATTTAGTCGCAAAGATAAAAACAATAAATTAAGAAACAAAATTTATTTTAATCAAAAATTTGAGATTACAATTTTCTCAAAACTAATCATTTAATCAATGAAAGTAGCAATCGTTGGTGCCAGTGGCGCCGTAGGCCAGGAATTTTTGCGTGTGTTGGCCGAGCGCAATTTCCCGCTGACCGAACTGACTCTTTTTGGTTCGTCACGTAGTGCGGGTAGTGTATATGAGTTTAATGGTGAAAAATATACAGTCAAAGAGCTTAAACACGGTGATGATTTTAAGGGAATGGACATTGTGTTTACTTCAGCCGGTGCTGGTATTTCAAAAGAATATGCTGCTGATATTACTAAATTTGGTGCAGTAATGATTGATAATTCTTCGGCTTTCCGTATGGAGAATGATATTCCATTGGTTGTACCTGAAGTGAATGCTGATGATGCAAAAGACCGTCCACGTGGAATTATCGCTAATCCTAACTGTACAACAATTCAGATGGTTGTCGCACTCAAAGCAATTGAAAATCTTTCACACATCAATCGTGTACATGTTTCTACATATCAGGCTGCATCAGGTGCCGGTGCTGCTGCTATGGATGAACTCGATCTTCAATATCGTCAGGTTTTAGCTGGCGAAGAACCTACAGTAAGTAAATTTGCTTATCAGCTTGCTTATAATCTTATTCCTCAGATTGATGTTTTCACTGATAACGGATACACAAAGGAAGAGATGAAAATGTATCACGAAACCCGCAAAATTATGCATTCAGATATTGAAGTGAGTGCTATGTGTGTTCGTGTTCCTGCTCTTCGTGCTCACTCTGAAAGTGTATGGGCTGAAACTGAACGTCCGCTTTCAGTAGAAGAAGTTCGTGCTGCTTTTGCTTCTGCTCCCGGCGTTGAAGTGATTGATAATCCTGCTGAAAAGAAATATCCTATGCCATTGTTTCTTTCTGGCAAGGATCCCGTTCACGTAGGTCGTATTCGTAAAGATTTGGCTAACCCGAATGGAATCACATTCTGGTGCGTTAGTGATCAGATTAAAAAAGGAGCAGCTCTTAATGCTGTTCAGATTGCCGAATATCTTATCGCTGAAGGTGATATTAAGTAATTATTTTGCTTTTCAATATAAGGGATGCGTTTTTGCATCCCTTTTTTTGTCTCTGTATTTCAGCATTTTATTTTTCAAATTGTGCTATTATTATTCCTTAACTTGTTGAAATTGAGATTTGAACACTGAGTTCGAAATTTTGTTTATACCTTTGCAAACAATTTTACTTATTAATTTAGGTCAATGTAATTTTTATAATTCATTGATATTCAGTTATATATAATTTATGGACTTTAAATATGATGTTATTGTAATTGGTGCTGGTCATGCTGGCAATGAAGCTGCTTGTGCTTCAGCCAACATGGGTTCTAAGACTCTTTTGATTACAATGGACATGAATAAAATTGGCCAAATGAGTTGCAATCCAGCTGTAGGTGGAATTGCAAAAGGTCAGATAGTACGTGAGATTGATGCGTTAGGTGGTCAGATGGGAATTGTTACTGACCGTTCTGCGATTCAGTTTCGTATGCTCAACCGATCAAAAGGTCCTGCTATGTGGAGTCCACGCTCTCAAAGCGATCGTCATCAATTTATTCAGGAATGGATTAAGATTATAGCTAATACTCCAAATCTTTATGTTTGGCAGGATACAGTTCGTCAGCTGATTATTGAAAATGGAGAAGTTTGTGGTGTAGTGACTGCTCTTGGTGTAGAAATGCGTTCAAAAGCAGTTGTCCTTACAGCCGGAACATTTTTATCTGGTTTATTGCATATTGGCAAAAGTCAGATTGTAGGTGGTAGAATTTCCGAACCAGCATCTTTCGGTCTTACAGAACAATTGAAATCTATAGGTTTTGCTACAGACAGGATGAAAACCGGAACACCAGCACGTATTGATGGGCGTACTATTGATTTCTCAAAAATGACTGAACAGATTGGTGAAAATGATTTTCATAAGTTCTCTTTCCTTGATACTGTTTCACGTAATCTTAAACAAATGAGTTGTTGGATTACTTATACTAACGAAAATACGCATGATGAGTTACGAACAGGTTTAGTAGATTCTCCTCTTTACAATGGACAAATTCAAAGTATAGGTCCGCGTTACTGTCCAAGTATCGAAACTAAGATTGTCACTTTTGCCGACAAGTTGTCGCATCAGTTATTTCTCGAGCCAGAAGGTGTCGATTCACAGGAATATTATATCAATGGGTTTTCTTCTTCTCTCCCACTCGACGTTCAAATTCGTGCCATTCATACAGTTTCAGGTCTTGAAAATGCTCAGATTTATCGTCCTGGTTATGCAATAGAATATGATTTTTTTGATCCAACCCAGTTAAAGCATACACTTGAAACTAAACTTATAAATAATCTTTTCTTTGCAGGTCAGATTAATGGAACCACAGGTTACGAAGAAGCCGCCGGTCAGGGTCTTATTGCTGGTATTAATGCACATATAAACTGTCATGGTGGAAAGCCTTTCGTTTTAGGTCGTAATGATGCTTATATCGGTGTTCTGATTGATGATTTGGTTACGAAAGGCGTAGATGAACCATATCGTATGTTTACCTCGAGGGCTGAATATCGTCTTATTTTACGTCAGGATGATGCTGATGTTCGCCTTACTCCTCTTGGTTATTCAATTGGTTTGGTTGATGAACATCGTAACTTATTGTTGCAATCAAAACTAAAAGTTCAAAAGGACTTAATTGATTTTGTAAAGAACTATTCTATCAAACCTGCTTACATCAATTCATTTTTAAGCTCGAACGGTTCATCTGAACTTAAACATGGTTGTAAATTGCATGATCTTATTTTGCGCCCTCAGTTTGGAATTAGTGACCTTGCAGAAGCAGTACCGGCATTAAAAGATAAACTCCAAGCTTTACCTGATAGAAAAGATGAAATTGTAGAAGCAACGGAAGTTTTACTTAAGTATGAAGGATATATTGAAAGGGAGAAATTAATTGCCGAAAAGTTGCAAAGACTCGAGCATATACCCTTACGTGGACGCGTAGACTATGCAAGTATACTTTCTTTGTCGACTGAAGCTCGTCAGAAACTGATAAAGATTGATCCAGAAACAATAGGTCAGGCAAGTAGAATTCCCGGTATTTCACCGAGCGATGTAAATGTTTTATTAGTGCTTTTAGGTCGATAAAAACAGTGTTTCACGTGAAACAATTTGCTGTTTTTATACTTATTGTTTCACGTGGAACAAATGTAATTTTTTATTCATGAATGCTTCAGAATCATTAAAACAACAGATAAGTACACTCCCCGATTTACCCGGAGTGTATCAGTATTTTAATGTAAACGATGAAATCATCTATGTAGGCAAAGCTAAAAATTTAAAGAAACGTGTAAGTTCATATTTCAATAAAGTACATGAATATGGTAAAACAAATGTGTTGGTAAAAAATATTTCTTATTTGAAATATATTGTTGTCGATACCGAAGAAGACGCACTTTTGCTGGAAAACAATCTTATCAAACAGTATCAGCCACGTTATAATGTTTTACTGAAAGATGGAAAAACCTACCCTAGTATTTGTATTACAAACGAGCCTTTCCCACGTGTTTTCAAAACGCGGAATATTATTAAGAACGGATCTTTGTATTACGGACCGTACAGTTCAAATTATACTATAAACTCTTTATTGGAAATTATTCATCAGTTATACCCTGTTCGAACATGCAGGCTTCCTCTTTTCGATGAAAACATAAAAAAAGGAAAGTTCAAAGTTTGTCTTCAATACCACATACATAAATGTAATGGTCCCTGTGAAGCTAAAGAGTCTGTCGATGATTATCGTAAACATATAGATGCGGTGAAAAAGATAATTGAGGGCGATGCAAACGAGATAAGTAAATTATTACTCGATGAAATGAAAACACTCGCTGCAGAATACAAATTTGAAGAAGCGCATTTGGTTAAGCAGAAATATGAGCTCATCGAAAATTATAAATCAAAATCTGTAATTTCAAATACCATTCTGGATGATACCGACGTTTTCGCATATGATGAAAACGATAATTCAGCATTTGTTAATATTTTAAGAATATCAAAAGGAAGTATTGTTCAGGGTTACACCATCGAATATAAAAAGCGATTAGACGAAGAAAAGGAGGAAATTCTAGCAATGGCTATAGTTGAGTTGCGCAATCGTTTAAATAGTAAATCAACTGAAATTGTACTTCCATTTCACATTAATTTTTCCATAAATAATGCGAAAGTCATTGTGCCTCAGCGTGGTGATCGTAAAAAGCTACTCGATTTGTCTTTGCAGAATGTTCGACAATATAAACTTGATAAGTTAAAACAATCAGAGAAGTTAAATCCTGATCAGAGAGCTATTCAACTGTTAGAGAGCATAAAAGACAGACTTCAGTTACCAAAACTTCCTATGCATATTGAGTGTTTTGATAATTCTAATATTCAGGGTTCGGATGCAGTAGCTGCTTGTGTGGTTTACAAAAAGGCAAAGCCATCTAAAAATGATTATCGTAAATATACGATTAAAACGGTGAGTGGTCCCGATGACTACGCCTCAATGAAGGAAGTTGTTTTTCGACGTTATTCCCGATTGTTAAATGAGGGTTCTCCCCTCCCCGATTTGATCGTGGCTGATGGTGGTGTCGGTCAAATGGAGATAATTCGTCAGGTGATAGAAGATGAGCTGAAATTGAATATTCCGATTGCCGGTATGGCAAAAGATACCAAACACAGAACAAATGAAATCCTTTACGGTTTTCCACCGATGGCTGTTGGTTTGAAGCCAACCGATCAGTTGTTCAAATTTTTTGCCGGCTTGCAGGATGAGGTGCATCGTTTCGCTATTAAGTTTCATCGTGAGAAAAGAAGTAAGAGCCAAACTGCATCTGAACTCGATTCTATACCCGGAATAGGTGAAAAAACAAAAACCGACCTGATCAAGCACTTTAAGAGCCTTAAACGAATTAGTTTAGCCACTGAAGCGGAATTGATTGAAGTTGTTGGAAAGTCTAGAGCATCAGTTGTTTATGGCTATTTTCAGTCGAAAATGAGCCTCTGAGATTTCAATATTTATTTTTTCACATGCATTTGGTCGGGTTTTTGAGACTCTCAGAAGCATTATTTTTTTTCACTAATTCATTTAATTTGCATCTTTATTGTTTTACTATATGAGTATTGTTGTTAAATCGATTGATTCTATATCCTCGTCAGCGCAGGAATTTTTACAACTTGTGTCTGAAAAAAGAGTGTTTGCTTTTCACGGGAAAATGGGTGCTGGTAAAACTACTTTTATAAAAGCAGTTTGTCAGGCTTTAGGTGTTAACGATATAATTAACTCTCCTACCTTTTCTATTGTGAATGAATATTTGTGTTCCAATGGAGAAGTTGTTTATCATTTCGATTGTTACCGCATTGATGATTTACGCGATGCTGTGGATATGGGAGCTGAAGAATATTTGTACAGTGGTGATTATTGCTTTGTGGAATGGCCCGATAACATTGCTCCTCTCCTACCCGATGATACCGTACATGTAGAAATTCGGGAGATTGAAAACGGCGAAAGAGAAATTGTAATCCTTAACTAATATTCAGCCTATGAGTTCTAAAAAATTAAAACACAAAGCAAAAAATGCACAGTTTAACGGCCTGTCGGTCATGCAGCAAATCAAAGCAGCCCGAAAAGCCAGTCGTGAAGAAGAAATTCGCTTACATGGAAAACCTTTGAAGATTTCTTCGGTTGTCAGTTCCAAACTGAAGTACAACAGAAAATCAAGAAATAATAATTCATTTACTGAAGAGTAATTTAATTACAATAAACGCGGTTTTTCCGGTTTTTTTAATAATTTTGTGTGGTTTTGTAATATTCATTTTTCTGTTTTAAAATCTGATTTCTAATTCTCTAAACCGACAATATCTCTTCATGATTACCCCATTAGCCCGTCTGTTTTTTTCAAATCGCATTCGCCAGATTGAAAAATTCAATACCTCAGCAGCCGAAATTCAGATAAATGAATTGCAAAAGCTGATAAATAAAGCCCGAAACACAGTTTTTGGTAAAGAGTATCATTTTGATGAAATTACTGATTATCAAAAATTTGCCGAACGTGTTCCTGTGCAATCGTACGAACAGATTCAGGGCTATGTGGAGCGAATGCTGAAGGCAGAACAGGATGTGTTATGGGCGGGAAAAGTAAACTGGTTTGCGCAATCGTCCGGTACAACCGATGCCAAAAGCAAATTCATTCCTGTATCCGAGGAAAGCTATAAATCAATGCATATCCAAGGTGGTGCGGACACAATTGCTATGTATCTTCATTTAAATCCGCAAAGCCGTTTTTTCAGTGGACGTTCGCTTGCTGTTGCAGCAGGTGAATGCTCAATAAATGAATACGGACTTCATATTGGTATGCTCTCAGGCATGCTGAACGAACGTATGAACCCTGTTGTCAAACTGGTACGTGTGCCTGCTCACAAAACCTGTATGATAAAAGATTTTACAGAGAAAATGGAGGCTACTATACCTGAGATTATCACTAAAAATGTGGTAAGTTTTTCAGGTATTCCTTCCTGGTATCAGATTTTGTTTTCGCGTGTAATGGAAGTTACCGGAAAGACCGATTTGGCTGAAATATGGCCTAATATGGAGCTTTTTATTCATGGAGGTGTTAGTTTCGATCCTTACCGTGAGATGTTTATTAAAATGTTTCCATCTAAAAAGCTGAATTTCCTTGAAGTATTTAATGCTTCCGAAGGTTTTTTTGCTATGCAGAATGATTTTTCCGATCCGGGAATGCTTTTGATGCTCGATTATGGCACTTTCTACGAGTTTGTGGATACCGATAACGAAAATGCTGCTCCGATTCCATTGTGGGAAGTAAAAGTGGGTAAAAGCTATGCTATGGTCATTTCAAACAATAGTGGTTTGTGGCGCTATAATATTGGCGATGTGGTAACTTTCACTTCGGTAAATCCATATAAAATTGTGATCAGTGGTCGTACCAAACATTTTCTGAACCTTTGTGGCGAAGAACTAATGGTTGGAAATGCTGATGCTGCAATTACGGGTGCTGCTGAAGTTTGTGGCGTACATGTGCTGAATTACACAGCTACGGTAGTGCCTCCAACCGAACATGAAAAGGCTCGTCATCAGTGGTTGATAGAGTTTAAAGAGCCTCTCTCCGACCCTGTTCGTTTTCAGAAAACGCTTGATAAACTTTTGTGTGATCAGAATTCTGATTATGAATCCAAACGAAACAAAAATGTAGCTCTGGAAATACCTGAAGTGGTTATTGCCCGTCAGAATTTGTTTATGGACTGGCTTGTGAAACATGGAAAAACCGGAGGTCAGCAAAAAATCCCGCGTCTGCAACAAAAGCGTGATATCATGGATGACTTGCTTTCGATGAATTGATAAAAAGAAAGAGCTGAAAATTTAATTTTCAGCTCTTTCTTTTTATTACCAAATACTTGCACGTTTTTCTTTTGGAATAAACATGGCATCTTTTTCGGTGATACCAAACGCTTCATACCATGCATCGATATGCGGTAAAGCACCATTTACACGCCAGCGACCAAGTGAATGTTCATCTTCTTTGGTGCGACGAAGAATTTCTTCAGCACGAATGTTTCCTGCCCATACATTTGAGTAAGCGAGGAAAAATCGTTGTTCTGCAGTAAATCCGTCAATAGTGTTCAAAGGAGCATTTTTTGTGGCATTTTTGAATGCCTGAAACGAAACCTGAAGACCACCGTGATCCGCAATATTTTCGCCCAAAGTGAATTTTCCGTTGGCAAAAACACCGGGAGCTACTTCAATTTTGTCAAAATAATTTACAAGAACCTGAGCACGACTGTCGAATTGCTTTTTATCTTCATCGGTCCACCAGTTTTTCAGATTACCATCTTTGTCGAATTTGCAGCCCTGATCGTCGAATCCGTGTGTCATTTCGTGACCGATCACCACGCCGATTGCGCCATAATTAAAGGCATCGTCAGCATTCATATCGAAGAAAGGATATTGCAGAATACCTGCGGGAAAGCATATTTCGTTGGTCGAAGGATTGTAATATGCATTCACAGTTTGCGGTGTCATAAACCATTCTTCTTTGTCCACTTCTTTTCCGGCTTTGGCAAACATATATTCGCTTTCGAAACGGTTGGCACGTTGAATATTTGCCCAATACGAATCTTTCTGAATATCAAGAGCATCGTAACTTCTCCATTTGTCAGGATAGCCAATTTTCACGTGGAACGTATTCAATTTTTCCATTGCTTTTACTTTGGTAGAGTCGCCCATCCAGCTGAGTTGCTGTATGCGTTCGCCCAAAGAAGTCTGAAGATTTTTAACCAGTTTCAACATGCGGGTTTTAGCTTCGGCCGGAAAATATTTTTTTACATACATCTGCCCTACTGCTTCGCCAAGTACCTGATCTACATTGCCTACTGCACGTTTCCAGCGTGGTGATTGTTCTTTTTTACCCGAAAGAGTTTTGCCGTAAAAATCAAAGTTCTGAGCTGCAATTTCATCCGAGAGATACGAAGCAGAACCATCAATCAGTTTCCATTGCAAATAGTAAATGATATCCTGTACAGGTTCTTTTGCTGTAATGCGTCCTGCTTCCTGAATGGCTTCTTTTTGCGACAGGTTCAGTTCTTTAATGTCATTGATTCCCAGTGTTTTGAAAAAGTTAACCCAATTAATTTCAGGAATTTGTTTTTGCAATTCTTCAACAGTCATCTTGTTGTAATTGGCATGAGGATCGCGAAGTTTCACCTGATCGTAAGCAGCTTTTGCCAAATTTGTTTCAATTTTAAGAACAGCTTCGGTAGCTTTTTTAGAAGTTTCTTCGTCGAAGTCATTCAGCACAAACATTTTGGTTACATGATTGCGGTATTTCTCGCGGATTTCGTTGGTGTGCGCATCGTTTTCGAGATAATAATCGCGTTCGCCCAAACTGATACCACCCTGATAAGTCTGTACCAGATACTGATTGCTGTTCATGGCATCAGCATCCACATAAACCGAGAAGAATGCCTCAAGTCCGGATTTCAGCATTTCGGGAATTACAGTAGAAAGTTCCTCGCGGGTTTTAATGTTTGCAAGTTTCTGTAATTCAGCTTTTATCGGATTGTTTCCATCTGAATTCAACTTTACGCTGTCCATAGCCAGATTGTATAAATCCTTGATTTTTTGTTCAACCGAACCGTTCGCTGCTGGTTTTGCTGCAATCTCCTCAATCAGACCTTTGAGCTGCTCGCGGTTGTTTTCGGCCAGTTTGTCGAAGCTTCCAAAACGTGAATACTCGTCGGTCAGAGGATTGTTTTTCATCCAGCCTCCGCTGGCAAACTGATAGAAATCTGCTCCGGCCTGAACCGTAGTGTCAAGATTATTTGTGTCGATGCCCGAAGTCATTTTCGGACTGTTTTGGCAGGATGCAATCATAAATAGTAAGATAATACCTAATCCCTGAAGTGGAAAAAGGAAATTCGATTTTAATTTTTTAAACATAAAAATAATAATTAGTTGAATATTTGAACATTAACCGCAGGTAATAATATCATCTTCTGATGGTTTTTCGTTTTCGCGTACCAAAGGCTCTTCTACCCCATCGATAATCCCAAACAAATCGTGCAGGGTTTCGGCACGCAGCATCGCGATTCGGGTATCCTTAAAATTGGGAATTCCCTTGAAAACAGGACTTGCAGCCAAATGTCTACGGCTGTGAATAATGCCTTTCAGACGTTTATTCCATAATTCCTGATTCATTTCCTCTAAAGTGATGGTTTCATTTTCAGAAATATCCAACCAGTTGACCGATGCAATAATATGCTCTTTCAGCACAGCTTTCTGTTCGTCGAAACTGAGTATTTGCGCATGTTCACCTGTTTGGAAATAGTGTTTTACTTCCGAGAAAAACCAGGGTCGACCAATTGCACCGCGTCCAATCATCACCGCATCCACTCCGTAACGATTGAAATTTTCGAGAGCTGCTTCGGGAGTTGTCACATCACCATTTCCAATAATCGGAATGTGCATTCGGGGATTATTTTTCACTTTCCCGATAAGTTCCCAATCAGCGTTGCCTTTATACATTTGAGCACGTGTTCGGCCATGTATGGTTAGCGCCTGAATGCCACAATCCTGAAGCTGCTCGGCCAAATCCACAATTACTTTGTTGTCTTCGTCCCAACCGAGGCGGGTTTTTACTGTCACCGGAAGTTTTACTGCTTTTACCACATCCGATGTGATTTTCAGCATGCGGGGAATATCGCGCAATAGCCCCGCTCCTGCCCCTTTGCCAGCCACTTTCTTTACCGGACAACCAAAATTTATGTCAATAATATCAGGTTGCGCTTCTTCGGCAATGCGTGCAGCTTCTGCCATCGACACCGGATCGTGACCATAAATCTGAATGGCTATAGGTCGTTCTTCCGGGTAAATAGTCAGTTTTTGCTGCGTGCGGTTTACGCTTCGTATCAATGCTTCCGACGAAACAAATTCTGTATAAAGCATGTCGGCACCGAAACGCTTGCATAGTAATCGGAAAGCCGGATCGGTCACATCTTCCATGGGTGCCAGGAAGAGTGGTTTATCTGGAAATTCTATATTTGAAATCTTCATAAAAATAATAAATCTGACTACTTAAATGATGTCAGAAAAAAACGGGCTGTAAAGTTACAAAAATATATTCACTGGAAATTAAACTCTCTGTCAATTAAAAAGTTCAGATTTAACATTATCTTTTTATCTTTGTTATCTGATTAAAATCTGATACAATTATGAGTTTTGGTGGTTCGGCAGCCGATATGCTGCATAAAATGAAGTATAACAGATCGTTGCGGGATAGTAACAGAGGAAACTATGACCGTTATCGCGATGCTGTGGTGACTTATAAAAAGTCCCGTTTGAAGCTTAAAAATGAAGACATAAGTAAAGAACAATTAGAGATTATTAAGCAGGATGTGATTCGTGAAGTTAAAAGACGAAATCAGATTGCTGTTTTGTTGACTATTACATTAACTTTAATTGTCTGTATTTTAATGATATGGGTGTTCAGGCAAATTATGAATCTGACACCTGATTTTTTGTGAATATCTTTTGTACAATGTATGGAAAATGGGGTTTATTTATCATAAAAATGTACAATGTATTTCAGGCATATGTGATTATGATATACTTTTGTAATGAATTTAAGCTAATAATTTCAGCCAGATTGTTTAAAAATGAATTATTTCAAGCTGTTAGCTACTCTCCTATTAATATGTAATATTTTTTCAACGCATTCACAATCAGTGAAATATGCTCCTGCATGGTTTGGTCCTAATGCAAATCCGGTGGCCGACTTTGGCGATGCCCGAATACCGACTGAAACGACAGTGAGCCTGATGGGCGATTATTATTTTGGAAATGGTGATAAGACCAGTAATGTCCGTTATCAGATTGAGATCCCTCTCCTGCCCTCGCGAGTTTCGCTGAACGTTTGGAATACCGAATTCGAACGATTTACAGTGACTGATGAAGTGAAAACGGCTCGCGGAATGACACAAAATTCAGGTAAAGCAGCCGGTGATTTTTATGTGCAGACACGTATTTCGCTTTGGAAAGAAACCGATTGTATGCCTGATATTATTCTTAATGCAACCATAAAATCAGCCTCGGGAACAAATTTTAAACAAAGGCGTTACTTCGATACACCGGGCTATTATTTCGATGTGGCTGCCGGAAAATCGTTTGATACAGGGGGGAAATTTATAAACGAAATTCGTGCTGTAGCCAATCTGGGCTTTTTATGCTGGGAAACTTCGGGCAGTTTGCAGGACGATGCGCCTATGTATGGAGGAAAAATAATTTTAGGAAACAACAAATGGCAACTTGATAACTCGCTTTCGGGTTATTGGGGTTGGATTCATACTAATGCTAACATTAATCCTGCCGGCGACTATGGCGATGCACCATTAGTTTATGCAGCAAAATTCACTCTGAAAGGCAAAACTATTGATTATTTTACTCAATATCAGTATGGAATAAAGGATTTTCCATATCAGCAAATTCGGGTTGGAATAAGCTTTCCGATAATACCCCTCACCCCTAAAGGGGAATTCTTAAGTACATCTAACCACTAAGGAACGATATAAAAGTGTAATTTTTTTGAGAAAATGAATAAAGAAAACATACAAAACAATACTAACTCCAACTCCCCCTTCAGGGGGTTGGGGGGCAGGTCAGATAGGTCTGCTTACGAAATCATGGCTCCGGCCGGTTCGTGGGAGAGTTTGTCGGCTGCTATAAAAGAGGGTGCCGACTCGGTTTATTTTGGTATCGAAAAGCTGAATATGCGTGCCAAGTCCAGTTCGAATTTCACTACAAATGACTTACGCGAGATTGTTCGCATTTGCAACGAGAACAACGTAAAAAGCTATCTTACAGTAAATACCATTTTGTACGATAATGATTTGACACTGATGCGCGAAATCATTGACGTAGCAAAAGAGTCACAGGTTTCGGCAGTGATTGCTTCGGACGTGTCAGCTTTGATGTATGCCAATCAGGTAGGAGTGGAGGTGCATCTTTCTACGCAGCTGAATATTTCGAATGTGGAATCGCTAAAATTTTATGCGCAATTTGCCGATGTGGTTGTTTTGGCGCGTGAGCTGAATATGGAGCAGGTTTCCGAAATATATCAGGCCATAGAGCGCGACAATATACGGGGCAGGAGCGGAGAACTTATTCGTATCGAAATGTTCTGTCACGGAGCACTTTGCATGGCTGTTTCGGGTAAATGTTACCTGAGTTTGCACGAGAAAAACATTTCGGCCAATCGTGGTGCTTGTAATCAGATTTGCCGTCGTGGTTATGTGGTGAAAGACAAGGATTCTGAAATTGAACTCGAAATCGACAACGAATACATTATGTCCCCCAAAGACCTGAAAACCATTGGCTTCATTGATGAAATGATGCGGGCAGGAGTGAGGGTGTTCAAAATTGAGGGACGTGCGCGTGGTGCCGAATATGTAAAAACTGTGGTTGGTTGTTACCGCGAAGCCATCGAATCGGTACTCGAAGGCACTTTTACCGACGAAAAGAAAGCAGACTGGGATTTGCGCCTCAGTAAAGTGTTTAATCGCGGATTCTGGAACGGTTATTACCTCGGACAACGCTTGGGCGAATGGAGCTCAAATTATGGTTCGGAAGCGACTCATAAAAAGATTTATGTGGGTAAATGCACCAATTATTTTCAGAAAATTGATGTGGCTGAGTTTCTGCTCGAAGCACAATATCTGGAAGTGGGCGACGAGATTCTGATTACGGGTGAAACTACCGGCGCTTACGAGGATCATGTAGAGGAAATGCGGGTACAGTTACAGGCAGTCGACAGAGTTGATAAAGGAACTTATTTCTCAATGAAAACCAAAGAGTTGGTTCGGCGAAACGATAAATTATTTAAAATTGTTCCTACAGAACATGCCAAAAAGAAAGCGGAATAATATTCCGCTTTCTTTTTGGCATGAAAATTAAATCTTTTATTCTGCGTTGTGAGTAATCTTTCGATGTCTTATTCTCTCAAAAACTGCAGATTGAACAGGAGTTTCAGACTCAATATCAAAATCGTTCTGCAGACCCAGCCAGAATTTTGCAGAATTTCCAAAATATGTGCTTAATCTCAATGCCGTATCTGCAGTAATTCTTCGTTTACCCTTTATAATCTGTGATATACGTGTCTGCGGAATTTCAAGATCTTTTGAAAGTTTATAAGCGGATATATTCATCGGAATCAGAAATTCCTCGTTTAATACTTCGCCCGGATGAATGTTATTTAATCGTTCCATTTTAATGATAATCAATAATTTCTACCTGATATGCCTGATTATTTTCCCATATAAAAATAATTCTCCATTGATCGTTAATCCGAATACTATAAAATTCTGATAGATTGCCTGATAACTTTTCTAATCTGTTTGAAGGAGGAATTCGCAAATCTAAAATAGATTGTGAGTTATGCAGCATTCTGAGTTTTCGTCTGCTTATTTGTTGAATCTCAACAGGTAACCGTTTGATTACTTCTCCTTTCCAAATTTTTTCCGTGTCTTTAGAACCAAAGGAAACAATCATAGTATTGTATTTTACTAACGTCAAAGATAAGTATTTTGTTTCAAAAAAAACTATATAATTGAATCAGACATTTTAATTCATTGGAGGTAAAAAAGCATCTTCAATGTGTTCCACTTCAAATTTCTGACCCACAGGTACTACCGTGATTACGTCGAAACGGGTTTCTCCTTCCCAGTTGAATTTTCGGATATAGGCTTCGGCTGCATATACCAAATGGCGGATTTTGCGCATGTTTACAGCCTGTTCGGGTTGCTCAAAAGCGCGCGATTTTCGGGTTTTTACTTCCACAATTACCAGCCATTCGTCTTTTTGCGCCACAATGTCAATTTCGTAACTTCCGGCTGTCCAGTTTACATCGCGAATAATGTAACCATTGTTTTTCAGATAATTTTGGGCTTCAATTTCGCCCAGTTGTCCCAGTTCGTTGTGTTCGGCCATAGCATTGTATATAAAGGTTTTATTGAGTTTTTATTGAACTTTGTTGAGCTTCTTGCGTTTAGCAAGTAAATGTGTGCCTACCAGTGTAGGCAGTCCGAAATTAATGAGCCACAGCACTGTGCCTGCAAGTGCAATACTCACAAGTTGTTTCGAAAACGCACCGATGAAAAGCACTGTATAAGTGCTTCGCACGGCAGCTTCGGAGAAAGCCAGTGAAGGAGTAAATGTCACAAAAAGATAATAAGCAGGAATAGCCAGCAACGATTGCCAGAGCTCAATTTCCACATCAAAAAAGCGTAGTGTGGCAAAGAACTGAATGCAGAAAATCACATAGCGGAAAAAAGCCAGAAAAAGAATATTCAACGAATCTTTCCGGGTGTATTTTGCCCAGCCGCATGCAAATTCCTGTACTTTAGGTGCTTTAATATTGCGCACAAGACGAGGAACAGCCAAATAAAGCGCCAACGAGGCAATCATTCCCAGAATCATAAGAATATAAAACTGACTCTGATTACCTTCGAATACATTCTCGTGTTTGATGCTTAAAAAGAAAAGTACGCTTGCAGGAATACCGCAAAGTACAATGACAAAGTTTGTGGAAAAACCGTTGATGACGTTATAGGTAATACCTGCTTTGTGGTTTTCCTTTTTCATAAAGGCAATACGTCCCACCATTTCGCCCAAGCGGTTTGGAGTAAAAAAACCTGTGGAAAAACCTCCCAATATTGCATGAAAGGATGTTTTGAGGCTTATTTCTTCCGATTTCGAAACAATATCCCGCCATTTAACTGCCTCGATAATCATATTCACAGGAAGCAATATAAGCACAAAAAGTAACCAGATATAATTAAACAACGAAAGCGAACGAAGTTGCTGCCACATTTCGGGATACTGATCGAAAGTAATAAGTAAATACGCCATGTAAACGTAAGCAGCAGTCAGCACCAACCATTTTAGCGCGGTTTTGAATCTGATTTGCGCTACCATGCAGGCGCGTTTTCGTATGTGGCTGAATATTGGCATAGATGGTTGTTTTTCAGGTTAATTAGTCAATTAGTTAATCCGCTGATTTAATAATCAGGTTAATTGGTTGACTGGTTAATTAGTACATTGGCACATTGGCACATTGATTATTTTTTGTCCTTAACTCCTCTGAATGTGTATTTTTTTTGCGAAAAATAACTGAACATTGTCGTTATGATGGTTACAATCATTTTCGATGGGGTAGGGAAGATGCCAATAACATCTACCAACAGTTTAAGGCCGGTGTAATTGATCAGTAAATTGGCCAACACAACCACTAAGTATCTTATAATCTGTACTCTTCCTCTCAGTGCTGAGGCTGTGAATGTCACATATTTTTGAAGTAAGAAGCCTGTGAAAAAGGTGATCGGGAATACAATAATCATGGCTGCAATGTGCGAACTGAGCGTTACAATTCCCAAATGCAGCATTTGTTTTTCGAGAATAAAATGGAAGGTGATAAAGTACAAAACCCAGTCGAAAGCCATATTTGCGACTCCGGTAACGCCATAGCGAAAGAATTGCGGCGTCATGTATTTTCGGAATGGTGGATAGAAAAAATCAACAATCTTTCTGATCCATGCTCCTATGATTTCGAATAATTTTTTCATTTATTCTGTTCCCGACAGGCATTCAACCTGTAATAAAAGAGTTGTTTTTTTGACAATGAAATGATTAACCTGAAAATGCTATTTTCTCAATAATCAGTGGCTGTAGTAGGATAATCGAACTAATTTTTGTACTTTTGCAGCCGATAAATTTCTGAAAAAAGATTTTGCAAAGATAATATAACTTCCTGAACTCAGGTTTTATTGTTGTAAAACTTAATTTTTATTTCCTGTAATTTAAACTGAATATGCCAGACGACTACCATAGTTATGACTCAAGTACGCGCCAAAAAACACTTGGGACAGCACTTCCTGAAAGATATGGAAGTAGCGCGTCGTATAGCTGCAAGCCTTCCGCTTGACGGGCGAACTTCTGTGCTTGAAATTGGCCCCGGTACAGGCGTACTCACTCAGTTTTTACTTCAAAATCCCGATATCGATCTTACTGCTGTGGAACTCGACAGCGAATCAGTGGTTTATCTCAATCAGCATTATCCCCATCTTAAAGTAGTAGAAGCCGATTTTCTGAAAATGGATTTAAAAAATCTGTTTCCTGAAAAATTCTGTATTATCGGCAATTTACCCTACAATATCTCCAGCCAGATTTTTTTTAAAATGCTCGACCACAAGGATCAGATTCCCTGTCTGGTGGGTATGATACAAAAAGAAGTGGCTGAACGTATGGCTGCCCGCGAAGGCAGTAAAACTTATGGAATTCTGAGTGTGCTTATGCAGGCATACTACTCCATCGATTATCTTTTCACGGTTCACGAACATGTGTTCGACCCTCCGCCCAAGGTCAAATCGGCTGTTATTCGCCTTACCCGCAACGACGTTTCGCGTATCAATTGCGACGAGAAACTCTTCAAGGCGGTGGTGAAAACAGCCTTCAATCAACGACGAAAGCAGATGCGCAACTCGCTGAAACCTCTCATTGCAAAGGAAAATCCGGTATTTGCCGATCCGATTTTCGATAAACGCCCTGAGCAGCTCAGTGTAGGTGCATTTGTAGAACTGACCAACATGATAGAAAAAGCACTCAAAGAAGATTGACGGGCTTTTTCGGTGTGGTTTGGTTCATTGCAGAGATTAGAAATACTGACATAAACCCTTTAAGCATTTTCATCATCAGAATGAGAGTGCTTACCGGTAAGCAATTAAACAGCTTCGCGACGAAGCCCGCAGCTTGCCGGAAAAACCACTGAAAGGAGAAAACAATATGTCCGAACTGAGATTATTTTACCACGAAAACGGTAAGCTCAAAATATCGAAAAGCCTCGATACTCTCAAAAAAGTAAACCTGAAGGACCTCATCTGGATTGACCTCAACGACGTATCGGATGCGGTTGAAACTGAGCTTGAACAATTTCTGAAAATCTACATTCAGGAAGATGAAGAAATTGAAGAAATTGAGATGAGTTCGCGTTTTATTCAAACCGAAGACAGCATTGTGGCGAACTCGAGCTTCCTGCTCGACAATTATATGCTTGAACCGGTTTCGTTTATCATTAAAAACGGAATTCTGGTGTCAGTTCGCGATACCGAACTGAAATCGTTCAACGAAACAATCAAGAAAATTTACGCGAACACGCGAAGCTTCCCTACAGGATATCATGTGTTGGTTACATTGCTCGAAACACGTGTGGAATATGATGCGGATATGATTGAGGACCTTACCGATCAGATTACTTCGCTCTCTAAAACCCTGAATACCGACGACGATCTCGATCAGGATATTCTGATTCGTATCAAGGACATGCAGGAAAAGGTTATGGTGATTCGTCAGAACATCATGGATAAGCAGCGTGTGGTTTCGAACCTGCTAAAGTCGGGTATGTTCCCCAAAGACCTTACACAGCGTCTGACAATGGTTATCAAGGACATTAATTCGCTGTTCGAGTATATCCGTTTTGGTTTCGATCGTCTGGACTATCTGCAGGATACATTCCTCGGTCTTGTAAACTTACAGCAGAATAAAATTATCAAGATATTTACTGTGGTGTCGGTAATTTTTATGCCTCCCACGCTCATTGCAAGCATGTATGGTATGAACTTTAAGTTTATGCCTGAACTTAGCTGGCGCTATGGGTATCCTTTTTCTATTGCGTTAATGGTGGCTTTTGCCGGAGCAGTATTGTTGTATTTCCGCAGAAAAAAGTGGCTTTAAAACCTGATTTCCCGAAAGATAAGTAACCGACAATTATTGTTGATATGTTTTTCAGCACATAGTTCACAGTAGTTTTGAGAGTTAGAGAAAAGACTAAGAACACATAGGATTATTCCGAATATCGGGATAATTTCAGAGCGATAAAAGTATCGTCAGATACTTTTACTATGTGAACTAAGTCTTTTTCCTCAATAGTTTCTATGTGTTCTATTGTGTTAGAAATATATCATTAAATATTTCAATTTGCTTTTAAACAATCCAGCTCAGATTTATTCAGCTTATTTTACTTCGTTCCAGGCCGTAGGATTTACATTCATCAGGTGTTTTACAAAAAAGTCAAAACGTTTGTGTTCTCCGTATTCGCCACCCATGGTATGTCCCACGCCGGGCAAAGTCACCAGCTCAAAATCTTTTTTAGCTTTTATCAATGCATTGGCTACCTGATAAGTAGATGCCGGATCCACATTATCGTCGAGTTCGCCAACCACAAGCATAAGCGGACGTGTGAGTAAATGAGCATTATCTACATTGGAACAGGCTGCGTATTCGGGTCCAACCGGATAACCCATCCATTGCTCGTTCCACCAGATTTTGTCCATGCGGTTGTCGTGGCAGCCACAGGCACTATAAGCGGCTTTATAATGCTCAGGATGAAACAAAACGGCCCACATGGCTGCCTGTCCGCCTGCTGAAGCACCAAAAATTCCCACTCTGTCGATATCCATATACGGATATTTCGCAGCAGCCGCTTTTGTCCATAAAATACGGTCGGCGAAACCCGCATCTTTCAGGTTTTTGTGGATTACATCTTCGAAGGATTTTGAACGGAATGATGTGCCCATGCCATCTATTTGAATCACAATAAAACCAAGTTCGGCAATGGCCGAAAGGTTGTTGTTGAAAGCAATAAAGTTTTTGGGTACATAATGACTGCCCGGTCCGGCGTAAATATATTCAATGACAGGATATTTTTTGGCAGGATCGAAATTCGTGGGACGATGAATGATGCCCCAGATATCTGTTTTGCCATCGCGGCCTTTGGCTGCAAATGTTTCGGGAGCTCGCCAACCGGCTTTTTCGAGTGCGCTGATGTCAGCAGTTTCAATGGTCATGATGACTTTGCCGTTTCGGGCGTTTCTGAGCACTGCTACAGGCGCTTTGTCTACCATTGAATACACATCTACCAAAAAGCGTTTGTCGTCCGAAAACCAGGCCTGATGCGTTCCTGTTTCGGGAGTGAGGCAGGTGAGACCCTTACCATCGAATCCAATGCGGTAATAGCGTATCAGATACGGATCTTCATTGGCCACCATTCCATTGGCCGAAAAAATGATTTCGCGGTTTTTTTCGTCCACATCAATTACTTCGCGTACATACCATTGTCCTTTGGTAATCTGATTCTTAACTTTTCCTGTGGTACGGTCGTACAAATACAAATGGTTGTAGTTGTCACGTTCGCTCATCCAGATAATTTCGGTGCCATTTTTCAGTTTTCGGTTGAAATAGCGATTGTAGTTTACAAAAGTGTTTGATGTTTCTTCAATTACAGTGCGTACATTTCCGCTTTCGGCCGACATTTCGAGTAAGCGATATGCCTGATGTCCGCGCTTATTGAATTCAAATAGGGTTGTCTTGCTGTCGGAACTCCAGTCGAAACCCCACAGAGAATACTGATTTTCGAACAGACTATTTTCGGCTACAAGGGCTTTTTTCGAGTGAATATCAATAATGACAGGTGTTTTCTGCGGAAGCTGATCGCCTGGTTTGCGGTAGTCGCGCGTGAGCAGTTTGGGTTGCAGCTGATCGGCTGGCGATGATTCAATCATGTACAATTTACGAATTTCGGCCGGCACAATCTTCATAACTGCCAGTTTTTTGGAATCGGGCGACCACGACAGATATGCCGAATAGTAATTTTCGGAAGTTCCGTCGGTTGTAAGTTGTATTTCTTCGGCTGTTGTGTTGTTTTTAAGGACTACATTATAGTCTTTCACATAGGCTGTAAATGCTTTGTCTGGCGATTGTGCAGGGCGACTTTCCTTTTCCTCGTCCACTGTGCCCCAGTAGCGTTGCGGGCGGCGATTACGGTCGCGAACAGGACCTTCATTTTTCAGTTCTGCAGTTTTATATACAAACGACCATTGTTTTTGTTCGTATTCAAAATAAAGCGTATCGCGATTTTCTGCTTTAATATTTTGTAAATAAAGCTTAGTAGCATCAGTTTTTTTATCAGTAGCTTTGGTCAGCACTTCGGCCAGCTTTTGATGATCGAAAAGAGGCTTTTTTGTTTTCTTCAGGGCATCGACCAGAGTGTAAATACGGCCTTCGGGAGTATTAGAAACATACCAGAATGTATGGCCTTTACCTATCCATTGCGGATTTACACCCGAATAAAAAACCTTGTCTCTGAATTTTTCGTTAAGCGAAAAAGCCCGTTTGTAATCTTCGACAGTAGCTTGTGCTAGTAAAATTAAACCTAAAAACGAAAAAAACGAGAGAATTGTAAAACGCTTCATTTAAAATTATTATAGTGATTTGTAACTTTTTACTTATCTGATTATTGACGAATAATTTTTCCGGATTTCATTAATTTGCCATCAATAAAAATCTGATAACTGAAGAATTGTGCAGGAAAATCTTTCTGTGCAATTTTTATTGGCACAGTATTCAGTCCCGAAGGTAATACCTGATTTGTCTGAAGGATTAGACGACCTGAAATATCGCGGATTTGTATTTCAAAATCGCCACCTGTCGGCAGCCAGCATTTAAACTGCACATCTTCGATAAACGGATTGGGATAAACAACCATTTCGAGTGGTATTTCGTCCATTTGCGGTAAAGCCTGAATAACGTCTTCGATGGGTTGAATCTGAGCATCCATCCAGTTGATTCGATCGCGGATCCAGTTCTTCATATATGTAATTTCGTTGGCATAAGTACCTCCCACATAGTTGTTGGGCCACACATAAGTATTCAAAATATTCCACTTTTGGAAATTCCTAACCTGTGCATCGCGCAGCTCGTATGCGCAGGAGTCAATCAGGTTGTTTATATAATTGGTATTGATAAAATCATTTTTTACCACATTCCAGCGGCGTTTCAGCAGCGAATTGAAGTAAGGATCGAGGCGAAGCTTTTGCCACCAGAAAGGCATGGCATAAGCGTCGGCATCGCCCATTCCGTCGATTACCCAACCGGCAGTATTTCCGGCAGAGAAGAAGTTTGCATTCCCGAAGCAGATATTATAATCCCAATACGGCCCCATAGTCAGTTTTCCACCTTTGCTGTCTTTATCTTTGTGAATAAAGGTACTGATACGATATCCGTCGAGGTTGCGCGAAAGTTCGGTGATAATGTAGTAATCCACAAACGATGCGATGTCCACATAAGGATAATAACCAGCCGAACGATCCTTGTAGCTGGTGCTGTACATGGCATTTTCGAAATCGGTAATATAGTCTTTGATATAAGTGCGCTGTTGCACGGTAAGGGAATCGCCTTTGGGATGATGGTGCAACATATACACTTTTTGCTGAAGTCGGGTAGGGGCGCGGTACGGCGAAACCCAGTAATCCACGCCATCGATATCGGTTGCTTCGGGGCGGTCGATTTTCATAATATAACCGCCGGTTACCTGATCGCCATCGTTGTCGGTAGGTTTCAGGTTGGCAAGATCAAGGCGATCCTTGTCAATTTTGATTTTTTCAACCAGCACATACACACCGCTATACACGCCGTTTAGATACAACTCGAAGAAACGTGTGCGTGGCGACCATTTGCCTGTTTTATTTCCAAGATTGTAAGCCAACACATTGCGCATAAGCGATTTGTCGGCATAAGGACCATGAAAAACCCAGTCGTTTTCGGCAGGCATGCCCAGCAACGGAAAGTTGAGATTTGCGCCATCGGGAAAACGTGTTTCAACCGAGTAGCTTTTTTTGGGAAATCCGGCCGAAGAATTTCCACGAATTTCAATGCCAATATCTCCGTTATATTCAAAATCAGTATCACCGACATTATTCTCGCCCGAAGCATTGTTCAGCACCTTCATATTGGCCGTAATCTTGGTATTCTGAATAATGGTCTGATATTTTGTGTCGATAAAAATAAGTGGCAGGTTACTGACTTTATTATTTACCGGAGAAGTAAACCATGTGGGTACATTGTTGTACAAAGTTGTGCTGTGGTTGATTTTCGCATGTACAAAAACTCTGGCCGACATATCGCTCGAACTGAGTTTATCGTTCAGAATTTGAACTGCAAATGTGTTGATTCCCTTTTGCAGCATCGAAGGATTGAGCTGATAACGTTCGGGACTACCGCCACTGTACATGAGTGCTTCGCGATGCGCTGTCACACCTGCATTAAATGCAGGAAAATTTCCGGTTACATTCGACGAGCGGGCACATTCTACCCCATTGATGTAAAGTACAAAACCATCGTCGTAGTCAATATCCAGAATCAGATCTTTTACAATACTCACATCAGAAAGTGCAATGCTTTGGCGCATGTAAAGCGAATTGCAATTCGAAATTACGGTCTTGTCGTCGCCATCGGCATAGCCAATACCGCCCATGCCCGATTTCCAGGAAGCATCGTCGAAGCTATTCTGATACCAGTTTGATGCAGGCTCAGCAGTGGCAGCCAGATACTTCCATGTGTCCGATTCGAGAATCATCGACTCCCAGTGAATCTGGGCTACAGTTTTTTGTGTGGAGAAAAAATACAGGAATGAGAATATAAAAAGAAATTTGAAAAAGCGCATATAATCAGTGTATTAAATAAGTGATAACCATGCAAAGTTACACAAACACAGGGGCTTTTCCAATGCTTTTCAAAGTATCGGATAACAGGTTTTATGTGCAATGAACTGGTTAATATTTTGTAAACCTGATATTTATGTTATTTCAGAAGAAGAATGTAACTTTCAAAATAAGAGTTTTGACCCCTAAAATGGCAGAATATCCTACTTTTCGAACTGTTTTTTATACTCGTTAGGGCTCATACCAAACTCATCCTTAAAGTATTTACGAAAATATTTGGGATCGTTGAAGCCGACTTGATAAGCTACTTCATTCACAAAAAGCTGACTTTTCTGAAGCAGATCGGCTGCACGTTTAAGCCTGATAAAACGTATAAATTCCGATGGCGTTTTGTCGGTCAGCGACAGAATTTTTTTGTAAAAATAAACACGACTCATGGCCATTTCGCGACAAAGATCTTCCACCAGAAAATCGGCATTTCCGATGTTTGTTTCTACCAGTGCTACAGCTTTTTTTACAAACTTTTCGTCCATCGAGGTGATTTCAATCTCGGAAGGATTTATGTCCACTTTGCGTTTAAACTGTTCGTGTTTCTGCTTTTGACTTTCGATAAGTCGCGACACTTTCAGCATAAGCATTTCGGTGTGGAAAGGCTTCGAAATATAATCCTCAGCACCTGCTTCGAGGCCCTGATACTTGTTTTCGTCGCCGGTTTTGGCTGTAAGCAAAATGACCGGAATGTGCGAAGTGCGGATATCCTGTTTCAGCTGTCGGCAAAATTCAAAACCATCCATCACTGGCATCATTACGTCCGAAATAATAAGATCGGGCAGTTTGGCAAGTGTCAGTTTCAGTCCTTTTTCGCCATCAGCAGCAGTTATTATGCGATAATCTTTTTCAAAAATTGAAGAAATAAAATTGCGGAAATCCTCATTGTCGTCCACAATCAACATCAAAGGAGCTTTTTCGTCGGACAATGGCGGCTGTTGTGCATCGCAATGCTCCAAAACTTCGTCCTTCGTGCCGGTTTCAGCTGTAGCTGCATTTTGCACAATCACTTCCTGATTAAGTTGCTGACGGGCCGGAATAAGCACTGTAAACACCGAACCTTTGCCGATAGTGCTTTCCACACTGACTTCGCCTCCGTGAAGTTTTACATATTCGCTTACAATGTGCAGTCCTACTCCTGTGCCTGTATGATGACCGTTTTCCTGATTCTCCACACGGTAAAAACGTTCGAAAATATGAGGTATATCTTTTTCCGGAATACCAACTCCGGTATCGGATATGACAATTTTCAGAGATTTACCATCGTCGCCGGGCTGTTGAATAAGGCTGAGTTGTAAATCAATCTTTCCGCTTTCGGGTGTAAACTTAAAGGCATTTGAAAGCAGATTATTCAGTATTCTCCGCAACTTTTCGCTATCGAATTCCATGCAGAGTTCGTTTACCGAAGTGGAAAACAGAAAGTCAACCGACTTTTTGCCTGCCAATGAACTGAACGAATAGCAAATTTCGCGGATAAATGCTACCACATCGCCTTCAGAAGCATTGAGTGTATCTCTGTTTTCATCCAGTTTGCGGAAGTCAAGCAACTGATTGACAAGTTCGAGCAAGCCATTGGCATTGCGGCGGATAATTTCGAGCAACTGCAAATGTCCGGGGTTGTTTATTTCGCCAGCCAGTTTCTCTGCAGGGTTGAGAATAAGCGTGAGCGGTGTGCGGAATTCGTGGCTTATGTTGGTGAAAAAGCGGAATTTCATTTCGTCCATTTCGTGCAATTGCCGGGCTTCGTGTATACGTTGTTCGTTCTCAAACCTGCGCTGTTGTTTCCGAAGATTATATTGTACAAAAAGCCGGATAAAATACAGTGCAGCAGCTATGTAAATGAGAATAGCCCACCAACTGAACCAGAATGGTGGCCTGATCACAATGTCAAGCAAAAGCGGTTCGCTGCACCACACATTGTCGTTGTTGCTGGCATACACAATCAGCTGATAGCTACCCTGGCCAAGGTTTGAATAGGATGCCTGTCCGTTTTTGGTTTCTATCCATTCGTTATCAAGACCTTTGAGCATGTAACGATAATTGTTTTTCTCAGGGTGAATGTAGCTCAGAGCCGAAAAATAAAGCGTAAAATTCTTTTCGTTGTAATTGAGCACAAGTTTTTTGATGTGTGTAACCGATTCGTCGAGCACCACACGTTTACGAAACATTCGTCCGGGCAAAACCTCCTCATTTCCTATCATCAGTCCGGTAATGCGTGGGACAGGTGCTGATTTGTTGAAGCGGATATTTTGCGGATTGAACACTGTGTAGCCTTTTGTGCCACCGAAATAAATATCTCCCACTGCATTTTTGAATACTGCATTCTGATTGAAAATCGTATTTACCAGACCGTCGTTTTCGTCGAACGAAAGTACGTGGAATTTATATCCTGCATTTTTTGTGTCCACTTTTACGTACACACAGGCGAGTCCGTTGCGGGTTCCGGCCCACACATTTCCCTCATTATCTTCAACCAGCGAAACTACCTGCTCACTCGGTAATCCATTGGTTTTGTTGATATAGAGAATTTCGGCTTTCAGGGGATTGTAAATATTAATGCCATTATCGGTGGCTATCCAGAGCAGGTTACGCGAATCCTGCATTGAATAGTTCACAACCATATCTGACAACTTGTTTTTCAGTTTTTCGTCGCTGAAAACCGGTGTAATTGTTCCTGTAGCCGTATTCAGCATATCAACTCCGGCTGATGTTGAAAGATACACAGGATTGTGGTTGTGTGAAAACACCGACAATACAAATTCGGATGAAAGTCCGCGTGTGTTCGAAGTATTGTAGTGAGTAAAAACCTTATGTTCGGCATCGAGCATTTCCACTCCGGCACCCAGAGTAGCTATCCAAAGCCGGTTTTGCTCATCCTCGGCCATGCCGTAAATGCTTTTATTCGAAATGGCGCCGGGATTATTGACTTGTGGCAAAAAGCGTTCGAAATTTTCCCCATGCAATCTGTTAAGCCCGCCCAGAAAAGTACCGAACCACAGTGCTCCACTGCGATCTTCGAGTGCCGAAATCACTATGTCCGACGAGAGTGAAGCCGGATTGTTTTTATCGTGACGATATACTTTAAACGCTCCAGTGGATTTCTGATAACGTAAAAGGCCGCTGCCGTTTGTGCCTATCCACAGGTTGCCTTTCGAATCTTCGTAAAGGGTATTACAATCCTTATTTTCGAGTTGTGGATGGTTGAAATAAAACAAAGGCGATTTTCCGAACTTAAACATTCCCTCGTGATAGTAAGAAACACCGTTTTTGTAGGTTCCCACCCACATAATGCCTGTGTTGTCCGAAAAAAGGCTGATAACAGAATTCTGGCTAATGGAGTTCGGATTGTTCGGATCGTTGAGCAGTGCTTCTGTTTGCCCTGTTTTTTTATCATAGATATTTACTCCGCCATGATCGGTTCCAATCCACACAAGGCCGTTCTGATCCTGCACAATGTCGCGAACAAAGTCATTTGTCAGTAATTTATCGGAAGACGAAGTAAAATCTCTGCGGTTTGCCCCAAAATAAATCCATTTTGCTTTTTTGAAGTCATAAGTGAACACTCCTTTGTCGCCTATTCCGGGGTAAATCCAGGGGCAGCCGTTGCGGTCGACATATAAATTTCTGGGAATGGTGGCACCAGCAGCATTTTCGAGCACTTTGGTACTGCGAAAGTCCACCGATTGTGTTTTTTCGTTGAATCGTTCAACTAATCCCGACTGAAAAAGTACCCAGAATGAATTTTCCGAAGCCCGGAGCCCGGTAATTGTGCCTTTCGAGAGCGAATTTCCACCCGTGTTTTGCAGAAAGGCCGACACTTTACCTGTAGCTGGCTCGTATTTGTAAACGCCTTTGTTAAGGTTGTAGAAATACATGTTTTTTTCGTTGTCGATATCTACAAGTAAGGGCTGAAAGTGAATGCCGCGCTGACTGAGCCATACCGAAATGTTGCGGATAAATGTTTCTTTGCGAACATCGTAAAGTACATAATGAGGATTTCCTTTCAGCCAGAGATTTCCCTGATAATCTTCTTGCATTTCGGAAATGACGTTATAGAGCAGAGTGGTACTGTCGTTTTTATCAGCTTTGTAGGTTTTTACACTATAGCCATCGTAGCGGTTGATTCCGTAATTGGTACCAAACCACATAAAACCTCTCGAATCACGAAAGATACTTTCTATCTGATTGTTCGTGAGTCCGTTTGTGTTGTCGAGACGGGTAAACTGATAATTTCGGGCCTGCACAGCGACACATAAAAACAACAGAAAACCGATGGTGATTTTTTTCATATACTTTTGCTGATATGATTTTTTTCAAAACAGCCCGAAACAAAGATCAAAGCTGTTTTTTAGCATTACAAAAATAGAAAATAAAACCGTTTAACTACTCTGATTTTATTCCGGTTATCATTAGGCGCCCATCGAAGTAACATTTCAACCCTTCAGGTTATCAATTACGGGTGGTTTGCAGTACATTTTTCTGAACATAACCCACAACTTAAATGTATTTTTGTAATGCCTTAAAACATTGAAATGGCATATTCAAATTTCATTGATAAAAGATAATACGAATGAAAAGCTTAAAAACAATTGTAGTGTTTTTGTTTGTCGCACTCTATGGCTGCGGCAGTGATAACTTTCAGAAAAAACAGGATGGAATCCTTATTTCGCTGGCTCAGAAAAACAAAAATGACGTGAAAACCATCCGCCTTCAGGTGATTAACGACGACATTATCCGCGTGATTGCCTCTCCCGAAAAAAACATTACAGAACGTAAAAGTCTTATTGCGCTTGAACCTGCTCACCAAACCAAATGGACTGCCACACAATCGGGCGATAGCATTATACTTAAAACAGCCACCACTCAAGCCATTGTAAGGCTTAGTACCGGCGAAATATGTTTTACCGACAGTGTCGGACGCATTATTCTTGCCGAGCAAAACGGAGGTGGCAAAACTTTCGAATCCATTGAAGTGGAAGGTAAAAAAGGCTTTTCATTCCGTCAGGTTTTCGAATCGCCTTCGGATGAGGCTTTCTATGGCCTCGGACAACATCAGTCCGACGAATTCAACTGGAAAGGCCGCAACGAGGAACTTTTTCAGTATAATACTAAAGTTTCCATTCCTTTTGTGGTGTCGAGCCGTAATTACGGTATTCTTTGGGATAATTATTCCCTTTCGCGCTTTGGCGATCCGCGACCTTATGCCAACCTGAGCGAAATGTTCGAAGTATTTGGTAAAGATGGCGATAAAGGCGGACTTACAGCCACTTATATGGTGAACAAAGATCCGAAGAACGTTTTTGTCAGTCGTCGCGAAAGCAATGTGGATTACGAGAATATTCAAACCATTTTAAATTTCCCGAAAGATTTCCCGTTTAATAATGCCGCTATTCGTTGGGAAGGCGAGATTCAACCGCACGAAACAGGCATTTACCGATTTAATTTGTATTATGCAGGATATACCAGCGTGTATCTCGACGATAGTCTGGTGGTGGCCGAACGCTGGCGTACAGCCTGGAATCCGAATAGCTATAAGTTCGAACTTCCGCTCGACAGCACCCGTCATCACAAATTGCGTATCGAATGGCAGCCCGATGGAGGCACTTCATACATTGGCCTGAAAGCGCTTTCGCCTGTCCCCGACGAAGAACAGCAGAAACTATCGTTGTGGTCGGAAATGGGCCCTTACATGGATTATTATTTTGTACGTGGCAATAATTCCGACGAAGTGATTGCAGGCTATCGCACCATTACCGGAAAGGCCGAATTGATGCCAAAATGGGCGATGGGCTTTTGGCAAAGCCGCGAACGCTACAAAACACAGGAAGAAATTCTGGGTGCTCTGGCTGAATTCCGTCAGCGTCAGATTCCTATCGACAACATTGTGCTCGACTGGAATTACTGGCCTGAAAATGCGTGGGGAAGTCACGATTTCGACAAAAATCGTTTTCCTAATCCCAAAGCCATGGTGGATTCCATTCACAGCATGAATGCTCAGATTATGATTTCGGTTTGGCCCAAGTTTTATCATACTACTGCTAATTTTAAAGCTTTCAAAGACATGGACGCCATGTATATGCGTGCTGTGGAAGACAGTATCCGCGACTGGGTGGGTCCGGGTTATGTGGGCTCGTTTTACGATGCTTATAATGAGAAAGCGCAAAAACTTTTCTGGAGTCAGCTTTACGAAAAACTTTATCCGCTGGGTATGGATGCATGGTGGATGGATGCCAGCGAACCCAATGTACGCGACTGTACCGACATGGATTACCGCAAAGCTTTGTGTGGTCCCACAGCACTTGGTCCTTCTACCGAATACTTCAATGCTTATGCGTTGATGAATGCCAAAGCTATTTACGAAGGTTTGCGAAGCGTGGACAAAAATAAACGCGTTTTTCAGCTTACACGTTCGGGATTTGCAGGTTTGCAACGTTACAGTACGGCCACATGGAGTGGCGACATTGCCACACGCTGGGAAGATATGAAAGCGCAGATTCCTGCCGGTATCAACTTTTCGATGAGCGGAATTCCGTACTGGACAATGGATAATGGAGGTTTCTGTGTGGAAAAACGCTACGAACAGGCTCCAGAAGGTTCGGCCGACCGCGAAGAATGGCGCGAACTGAACGCTCGCTGGCATCAGTTTGGTGCGTTAGTTCCCATTTTCCGTACACACGGACAGTTTCCTTTCCGTGAAATATGGAACATTGCACCCGAAACGCATCCTGCTTACAAAACCATGCTGTACTACACACAGTTGCGCTACAAGCTTATGCCATATATTTACACACAAGCTGCCCGTTCGTATTTCGACGATTACAGCATGATGCGCGGACTGATAATGGATTTTCCAGAGGATAAAAATGTGCGCAACATTGGTGATCAGTATATGTTTGGTAGTTCGTTGATGGTTTGTCCGGTTTACGAATTCAAAGCGCGTAGCCGCGAAGTATATTTCCCTGCCGGAACCAACTGGTACGACTTTTACAGCGGAAAAATGATAAAAGGCGGACAGAAACTCACTGTGGAAGCTCCATACAACCGTATGCCGCTTTACGTGCCTGCCGGAAGTATTGTGCCAATGGGCGAAACCGTTCAGCACACACATATGAAGCAGGACGAGCTTACAATTTTTGTGTATGGCGGAAAGGATGGATCGTTTAATCTTTACGAAGACGAAGGGCTGAATTACAATTACCAAAACGGCAAACATTCCGAAATTGCATTCCGCTATTCCGAAGCCGACAAAATGCTTTACATATCTCAACGAAAGGGTGATTTCGAAGGAATGACTCCGAAACGAACCTTTAAGATTGTATTTGTAAATGAGAAATCGGCCTTTGGAAATGATAATTTTCCTCAGAAAGTGCAAACCATTCAATACGACGGAAGCAAAACCAGTGTGAGTTTGTAAAGTCATAGGGAAAATCAGATAAATAATACACTTTTATGAAAACAGGTTTATTCTTACAAGCCGTACTTTTCAGCGTTCTGTATCTTTCATGTTCCTGCAAAGGGCCGGAGCCTCAGCCTGTCGGTAAAACGCTAACTGTGGCGCCCGATTCGCTTTTATTCAGTGCCAATGGCGGTATTGATACCATTCACCTCAGTACAGATGCCAGTGAATGGCGTATCGAAGCTTCCGAAAGCTGGGTAAGCATTTCTGTTGGTTTCGGAGTAGCCAGAGAAAAAGATATTATCGTTACTGTGGCAGCCAACGACGTTTCGCATTTGCGTTCAGCAAAACTCACCATTTCGGCTCCTGATGCCGATACAGTATATGTGTTTATAAAGCAGGATGCCGTGCCTGCTTCGCTTTATCCTGATTACAGCCAACCCATTGCTCCCGATGCTTCTGGCATGAGTCGTACGGCTACGCAAATTGCCAGAGAAATGTATATGGGCTGGAATCTTGGTAATACGCTCGAAGTACCGGGCAACGAAACAGGCTGGGGAAATCCCAAAGCCACACAGCTTCTGATTGATTCTGTGAAAGCTGCCGGATTCAATACTATACGCCTTCCCTGCGCATGGGACAGCTATCTCGAAGATCGTAATACTGCCAAAGTCAGCGCTTCGTGGATGTCGCGTGTGAAGGAAGTAGTGGATTATTGCGTAAAAAACAATATGTATGTCATTCTGAATATCCACTGGGATGGTGGCTGGCTTGAAAACAATGTAACTATTGCTAAACAGGCTGAAAATAATGCCAAACAAAAAGCCATTTGGCAGCAAATAGCCATGCAGTTTCGCGACTACGACGATCATTTGCTCTTTGCAGGAACGAATGAGCCCAATGTGGAAAATGAAACGCAAATGACAGTCCTTTACAGTTATCTGCAAACCTTTATCGATGCTGTGCGCCAAACAGGCGGTCGTAACGCTTACCGCACTCTTGTGGTGCAGGGACCGGGTACCGATATGACCAAAACCAATCAGCTAATGAACCGCATGCCGAACGATGAAGTGCCCAACCGCCTGATGGCCGAAGTGCATTATTATACACCATGGAATTTCTGTGGCATGGACAAGGATGAAAGCTGGGGTAAAATGTTTTATTACTGGGGAGCAGACAACCATTCCAGCACCGATGCCACACGTAATGCCACATGGGGCGAAGAGGCTGAGCTTAAAAGACTTTTCGGCTTAATGAAAACCCGCTTTACCGACAAAGGTATACCTATTATTCTGGGTGAATTTGGTGCTTTAAGTCGCAATCAGCTTACAGGCGATAACCTGACCAGGCATCTTGCCTCGCGTGCTTATTTTTATGAATGTGTGGCCCGCGAAGGTCGTAACAGTGGCATGATTCCCTGTCTGTGGGACACCGGCATACATGCCAACAACAATATGGGCATTTTTGTGCGTAGCTCCGGTGCTATTGGCGATCGTCAGGCTTATAATGCACTTATGAAAGGTGCAGCTGAAGCAACATTCCCTTTTTGAGGACCGTTTTTTTACAGGTAATCGTTCTGAAAGACAGATAACTTCTATCTTTTTTTCTACATTATTGATTGATTTTTTATCAATCAGTTGTCCTAAACCATTTATCTTTGCAATGAATAAAACACAATAACCATTTTAAAGATAATACTATGACTGCCAAAGCCAGGTTGTTTGTATTCATGGCTCTAATCATAGAGCTATTAACCGCATTCAGCTCCTGTAACTCCGACGAGGTAGGCGACAATCTTTATACTTTTACAGGCAAAATGCTTGCTCAGCAACTTGCGGCCGACACAAGCCTCACCGAATTTTCGGCCCTTATCGAACGATCGGGAATGGCCGGTTTGCTCAATTCCTATGGTAAATACACCTGCTTTGCGCCCGACAATAATGCCATGAGGGCATTTTATGCACAAAAATCAAAACATTCGCTCGACGAATTTACCGGCGATTCGCTTAAAATGATTGCCTACGATCATATTATCAATGGAGCTGTCATCAATTACGTGCAGTTCAACACCGGACGTTTGTTTAATCTTACCATGAGCGATCGTTACCTGGCCATTTCATTCAGCGACGATGGGAAATCCTATGTAAATAAAACAGCTCAAATCATTGGCAAGGATATCAATGTACACAACGGGGTCATTCATAAAATAAACCGTGTACTCGATCCTATCCGCTCGGGAATTGCCGAAGTGATTGCGCAGGATACAAAATTTAGTCTGTTTTATGAGGGCTTGAAGCTACAGGTCTCGTCGATTCACTGCTCAAAACAGTTGACGAAAATTATCAAATGACTCCTGCCTATGCCGCCGAACTCGAAAATGCGCTTATTACCAGTATCAAAAGTGAACGATATGCGCCATACACCCGTAAATACGGATATACCGTGTTGATGGAGAGTAACGAAACTTATCTGAAAAACGGTGTAAACAATCTCACCGATCTCAAAAACCTGGCTGCGCTTATCTACAACGAAATCTATCCCGATTTTCTGATCGTTACTACCGATTGGTACAAAGTGGTGGATGCGCGCAGTTTCTTTACCGAGCCGGGCGATCATGCCGGCGAACTTGAAACTTCGATGATGCTGCATTATTACCCTGAGTATGTGAAACCTCAGGAAACTTACGGAACGGGTGCGACGCGTCAGTTCGCAATTTCAGGTTTGAATAACCGTTCATTTTGGCTTCCGCGCAACTGGCAGCGTGTGAGCGAAGATACAGGGATTGGTAACCCGCAACATGCAAGTGCCGAAAACGGAAAACTTTTTGCCGAAGCTGTCAGCAATGTAGTGGCGGAGTTTATTTGCGATTTTGCAAATGCAACTTCTGATAATTTGTACAGATAGAAGCGCCGTTTCAGTTAAATATAAAACCGCCCGGGGAATGTATTCCCACGGGCGGTTTTTTCATTAAGGCTTCTGCCTGTAAACAATCGGATTTTTTATTCTTTTATTATTTTAAATGTTTTTACATCGTTGTTTGTAATGACTCTGAAACTGTAAATCCCTGCTTTGAAATCGTACATATCTACACTGTTTGTTCCTTCGGTAAGGCGCTGTGTTTTCATTACTTTGCCTTCTATACTATAAATATATAGCGAAGCATTTTCCTCAATATCTAAACTCACTTCTCCTTTTGTAGGATTAGGATAGTAGCGCACTGATTCTTTATTACTCAGTTGACTGCTGGCTGTGGTGTTTTTTACCGTACTGAATGTTTTTGTACAACTTTCTGTTCCGCCACAGCTATTTTCCGCTGTATAAGTTACTGCAATAGAGCCATTGTTGGTGAAGAAACCTTCAACTGCACCAATATTGGGTTGAGAATACTCAAAACTGAAATTTGTAATTGTTGTAGAGTAAGTGGAGTGTTGTGTGTAACCCCATGTGCTAATTTTAAATACATCTCCTTCATTTACAGTAATATTTGTTTTTGATCCTGACCCATTTCCGTTTGTGATTACGGTTTCTGTGTTGTTAATGTAGTAGGCAAATTCGTAACCTCCTGATCCGGTAAAAGTACCTGACCAATCGAAGCTAATGACGCCATCTGCAGGAATTGTAATCTGACGTGCTGATCCTCCACCGCCTGCATTTGCGCCGATATTCAATGCGGAGGCTGAGTGATTGATATAGCTGCTGGCAGATTGAGCAGCATTCGACCATTTGGCTGTAGCTAAAGAATTTACAAATCCATTTTCTGTCACATTTTTCGAAGGAAGAGCCGATTTTACTTTAAAGTTTGTAACTGTAACGCTGTAAGTAGAGTGTTGTGTAAAACCCCAGGTCCTGAATTGAAATATATCTCCGGCATTTACAGCAATATCGGTTTTCGACCCTGATCCAGTTCCGCCTGAAATTGAAGTTGTATTACCATTGACAATATATTCGAATGTGTAGCCACCCGACCCTGTGTATGTTGCTGACCAGTCAAAGCTGATAACTCCATTAGCCGGAATAGTTATCTGTCGGGTTGTGCCTGCACCACCTTCATTTGCTCCGATATTTAGTGTGGATGCCGAATGGTTTGCATAGCTACTTGGCGACTGGGCTGCATTCGACCAGTTGCTGACTGCATAAGCACCGTTAAAACCATCATTGTTTGAGCTGAATGTACCTGATGATGTATTCGCTGAATTATTGCTGAATCCGTTCAGGAACGACAGAAATTCAGTTTCAATCTGTTCCTGACTTGCAGGGTTTGTCAAAGTTTTATCTTCGGGGCATGTAAGCACAAGCTGATCTTCCACAGTTACTGTAATGACAGAGCGTTGCGATTCTACTCCAGCATTGTCTGTTTGCGATACAAAATAAGTGGTGGTTCCGACTGTTGTGGTCGAGGGTGTTGGTGCTGATGCTGAATATCCATCGCCCAATGCCGATGTATACCATTTCAGCGCGACACCGTTACCCGAAAGAGATGCCAGTAAAGGCTGGGCGGTTGCATCTTTGCAATAAGTGACATTGCTAACGACCGGTCCACTTGTAAGTGCTGTGCCCGGCGTTATGGTTAGATTGGCCAATACTGTAGACCATGTATGTGCTTTCGATACAATTTTTACGGAACTTACCGGAATATAAGCTGAGATGTCAATGTTTGTTGTAGACGATGTACTCGAGCCAATTAAGGTATTGTTTACATAATAATCATAATTGCCTGTACCTGTCCAATTTATACCATTATAGATGTCGCTGTACATTTGCAGCATTACACTTTGTTGATCGGTGCTCAGATAACCATTGATTTCAGCAGTTACATTGGTGTAGCCACCTCCCGCATTACTGGCTCTGTATGAAAGAGTTTGTGCTTGGATTGTTCCTAAAAACAATAGAAATAAAAAGAGTAGTTTTGTTTTTTGCATGTGGTTTTAAATTAGGAGTTTACTTATTTGTAATTATTACAAATAAGTAAACAAATTAATTTTTAAAAAAGTTCACACATAACTAAACTTTTTTAATCAGTAAAAATATACACTGTAATAAACCCTATGCAAATGAGTTAAGAAAATACTTTCTGTAGTGATTGGCTATGTCTTATTTGACTGTATATGAATGAAAAAAATAAATTAACTCCCAGTCGGTTATAAAAGAAATAGCCGGTTAATCATATCCAATTGAAACTAAAAAAAATGTGAGGGCAATGAGCCTGGATAGGGAGAGTATTGATTAATCCCGATCCTATGTATTTAAACTCTGAGCAATCCTCTGAAGCCTCTCACGCCGTAATACGATTGAGCGCCATTGTGATACACAAATACACGCCCGTAACGAAAATCGGCAAACATAGCTCCGCCGAGTTTACGTACATCGGCAGGAGTGGCAATCCAGCTCGAAGTTTTGGCATCGAACTTTCCGAGTTTTTGCAGTTCGCGGTATTGATTTTCGTCCAGTATTTCAACGCCAATTTCTTTAGCAAGATCAAAGGCATTGTGCCATGGTTTATGTTCTTTTCGGGCGTCCAGAGCTTCACGGTCGTAACATACGTTTCTGCGACCTTCAGGCGTTTCAGCCGAACAATCGCAGAAAATATATTCGCCTGTCGCAGCATCGTAACCAATTACATCGGGCTCTCCGCCTGTATCTTCCATAGCTTTCAGCGAAATCAGTTTTTCAGGCATTTTCAGAAGCTTAGCATTCACATTTTCCCATTTTATGCCGGTATGTCTTTGTTTGTTTTTTTCGAACCGGTCTTCGAGAGTATTCAATAGTCCGGCTGCTTCGGAGGTTGTTATTGTTTTCATTGTTTATAATTCTTTTTTTTTTTATATTGACTGTCACTGGATTAAAACAACGGATAATGTTTTTTGTTTAACCCTGTACTTGTATAATAATACATTAAAACGAAGATAGTTACATGTATTTGAGATGATTAAGCTCATCTCTTTCGAACGTTATTTGTTTCTTTGTAAAAATAAATTTAATCAGCGTTTTATTACAATGAAAAAAGTGTGTGCTCTTATAGCCGGAATGTGTCTTACAGCTGCCCTGTTTGCGGCCAATCCCTATTTGCTCGATTTGTCGAAGCCTGCTGATGTGGCTCCACAAACAGTTTTTAAAATGGGAAATGCCGGACCTGCCGGAAAGGAAATCCTTGTAAACAGTCGCTATCTGACCATTGCCGGCAAACCTGTGGTGCCGGTAATGGGCGAAATGCATTTTACCCGTGTACCCCGTCAGAAATGGGAAGAAACACTGCTGAAAATGAAAGCCGGAGGCGTGAATATTGTCGCTTTTTATGTGTTCTGGAATCATCACGAGGAAGTGGAAGGGCAATTTAATTGGAGCGGATTGTATGATGTACGCGAGTTTGTGAAACTTTGTGCGGCAAACGGACTTTATGCTTATCCGCGTATCGGCCCATGGGCGCATGGCGAAGCCCGTAACGGAGGTTTCCCCGATTGGCTGCTAAGAAAAAAACAAATCAAAACGCGCGTAAATCATCCTGTGTATGAAGAATATGTGAAGCGTTTTTTCTCTGAAATTTCCAAACAGTTACAGGGATTATATTATAAAGATGGAGGTCCGGTGATTGGTGTGCAGCTCGAAAACGAGTATTGGCGTGCTAAATCGGGTGAAGCGCATATTCTGTGGCTGAAGCAACTGGCTCAATCGCTCGGAATGGATGTGCCGCTTTACACAGTCACAGGGTGGAAAAACGGTTCTGTGCCTCCATTCGAAGTGATTCCGCTTTTTGGTGCTTATCCTGATGCACCCTGGGCAAGTCATGTGCGGCCTGAGGTGAGCGAAGAGAATTTTCTGTTCGATAATTTCAGGGGAAATGAAAAAATAGGCGACGAAACAGCAACTCAGAAACAATATATGAGTTATGATGAATATCCGTATTTTACCTGCGAAATGGGTATTGGCATTCAAAATACATATCATCGCCGATTGGTGATTAGTCCCAAAGATGGTTTGGCCATGGTGACGGCTAAAATTGGTTCGGGAAGCAACTTGCCCGGATATTATGTGTTTGCAGGTGGCAAAAATCCACAGGGCCTGCTGCATTCGCAAACCGAAGACCGCGACGAAACGGGCTATCAAAACCAAAATCCCGATAAATCGTACGATTTTCAGGCTGCTATCGGCGAATCGGGCGAAGTCTCGCAGGCTTATCGTGAAGTGAAAAAGCTGCATTACTTTCTGCGAGATTTTGGCGCTGAACTGGCTGTGACTGCAACGCACATTATCAACAATAAACCCGGCGAACTTCAGATTGCTTTGCGCAAAAATGTAAATTCAGCCTTTCTGTTCGGAATAAATTACTGCCGATATATGCCACGCGAAATGCGTAAAAATATTCGTTTCGAAGTGAAACTGAATGAAAATGAGAGTTTTATTTTTCCGAAAAAGGATATTCAGATTCCTGATAGCTCGGTTTTTATCTGGCCTGTAAACCTTTCGCTCGATGCATTTACGCTTAAATATGCCACTGCACAAGCACTTTGCAAAGTAAAGGGTGGGACTGTGTTTTATGCCAACGGCGACATTCCGGCCGAATTTTGCTTCGAAGCCAAAGGAATTTCAACTGTCGAATACGATGGACGCAGGATTAAACCTGAGGGAAATCAATATGTGGTGAATGTACGTCGTCCGGGCATTCATAGTCATATTAAAATAACAAACAGCTCTGGGAAATCGCATTTTATCACAGTACTTTCCGAAAAAGAAGCCCTGAATGCATGGGTTTTTGAGCAGAATGGCGAAAATGAACTTTACATTTCGGGTCAGTCACTCGCGATGAAAAACGGAAATCTTCAGATTTACAGTGCTAATCCGAAATTTTCAGTTTTGAAATATGGCCCGGATGCCGGTTTCAGTCTGCCTGATAAGCAAATGTCAACTACCAAAGAAGGGCTGTATGTGCGATATGATATTCAGCAAAATCTTCCGGTTGTAAAACCGTTGCTGACTGAAAAAACACTCTTTAGCGATGCCAAATGGCTTCAGGCAAATAGCCAGACTAAGCTTACGGAAAAAAATCAGCTTCAGCATCGCTTTTTTATAAAGGAATTCAGTCTCGAAAATCCTTCACAAATCCGCAAAGCTACACTTTATATGGCAAGCGAAAGCAATTGCCGTATCAACCTGAACAATCGCTGGGTACAGCAGGAATTCAGAGATTCGGCACTCAACACTATCGATCTTACTGCTTATCTTCAGAATGGCGAAAACACGCTTTATCTTGATTTTCCTTTTTCGGAAGGAATAAAAAGTTTTGCAGCACGCATTGTCGTGGAGTATTACAATACGCAGAAAACCGAAATCCTGAGTGACCGGTCGTGGTTGTTGAAGGATTCGTACACATATCCTTCGGAGTTGAAAAGTATTGGTGATTTTTCGGAGGCTGTCATCACTACAGAACCTGCAATTTTCAGTAAACTGAGCAGTCCCGACTGGAAAGAGTGGAGCATTACATTACCGCTTATAGAAAATAATGGTTTGAGTGATATTATTTTTGCCATGAATTACACGGGCGATGTGGCGCGGATATATTCGGGACATGAGCTTGTGGCCGATAATTTCAACAGCAATACCGAATGGCGTGTGTCTCCGCTGAGATTTGAAAGTTCTTTGCGAAATGAATTACAGTTAATTGTAACCAAAGCTCACGCTCAATCTGTTTTTCAGGATATTCCTACGCCTGCAAAGCTTATTGGCACTGCAAAACTGAATAAAGCGAAGGTTGAAACCGTTGGTTGTGTGATACTCGAACGGAGAAAATAGCGCTGGAGCTTTGAAAAATATGTGAAAACCAAATGCTTTCTTATCTGCAAGTTGAAAAATATGTTATAAAACATAATTTTGAGCAAATATTTAGGCCGAACTCTTGCATATTTTCTCAAACAGCCTTACCTTTGTTCTGTGATTTTTTCATAGTATTAGATTTAAGGTTAACAAAAAAGATTGGTAGATTGTCGTGAGACAAAGCTACCTTTCGCATTTTATAGGGGTTTGATCTTCCCGTTTTAACACTATATAAGTAATCGATAATTATTGTTGATATGTTTTCACCACATAGTACACAGTAGTTTTGAAAACAACAGAAAAGACAAAGAACACATAGGATTATCCCGAATATCGGGATAATTTCAGAGCTATAAAAGTATCGTCAGATACTTTTACTATGTGAACTAAGTCTTCTTCCTCAATTATTTCTATGTGTTCTATTGTGTTAGAGATATATCATTAAATATTTCAACAAACTTAATTTCAGGCTGTTCGGGTTTTTCCGAATGGCCTTTTTATTTTTCAGTAGGTAAAATAAAGGCCTGACAGATTTTTAATCTGTCAGGCCTTTAGCGTAAATTAAATCAAAATCAAATAATCAAAATTACATTGGCGATTCGCCGAAACTTGTATTTTGTTTTTCTTTTTGGTCGTCGTTCGAAATGGTTTTGCTGGTTTTCTTAGCCTGCATATTCATGCTACCCAAACGATACGAAATGTTCATGCGCAATTCTGCATTTTTCGTAATATCCACATCGGTACGCTGGTAGAATGTAGGGTTGCCGGTGTTGCTGTCCACTCCATTCGTAATAACCTCAATTTTCGGGAAAGGCAAATAAACTCCGCTCAACGACACATTCAGGCGTTTTTTGAAGAAATCTTTCGACAATGCCATATAGCTAAACATAAAGCCCGACTGACTTCCCTGAAGGTTGATTTGTGCCAGATTTCCACCTGCTCCGGTGCTGATACGAAAATCTTTTGGCAGCGTGATAGTTCCGCCCATAAACACACGTCCGGTGAATCCTGAATTTGCCATGTCGGAATTGTTGCTGCGCAAATCCACATAATTTACGCTTCCGTTGGCATAAAGATTCAGCCATTTTACGCCGCGATAACTTCCGAACAGGTTCATGCCTATCTGGTTGCGCTTTCCGATATTGTCGTAAGTGATTTCCTGCACACTACTTCCGGGGTTGATAAACGAATATTGTTCAATGGCATTATTTACAAACGAATATGAAAGTTCGGCGTTCAGATTGTATTTTGCCGAAAAATCGCTGTAGCCCAGTGTAATGTTGTGGTTGTTTTCCGGGTCGAGGTTCGGATTACCATAATTTATATAATTAGGGTCGCTGCGGTTTACATAAGGATTCAGATAGCCGATTCCGGGACGCTGAATGCGCATATTGTAACCAAGTTTCATGTTGCGCATATCGGTAAGTCGATAAGTAGCTATGGCAGAAGGAACCCACGAATCGTACTCAGTGCCAAAGTCGCGGGCATTATCATCGAAATTTGCTTTCAACCATGTATATTCGTAACGTAAGCCACCTTTCAGACTCCATTTGCCAATGTTAGCGGTGTAAGTACCATATGCACCCGCAATGTCCTGATTGTTGCTGAAAGAGCTTACGCTATCGCCTTTATATGTTGGGAACGGATAGGTCTGGTCGAAATCAAAATAATAAAAAGTTTCGTCGGTTTGACTGCTGTTGAGACGACGAATATATTTTGCACCCATTTCGAGTGTTTGCCCTTTGCCTACAGGATTTGTATAGTCGGCCTGAAAGGTGTGCTCGTTTGTATTCGCTATATTGTTGCTTTTGATGTGTTGAGCGAGTCCGCGCTGAGGCTGAGATACATAATTTGCATCGAGTGTATTTGTCGCATCATAATTGCTGCTGTTGGGCGAGTTGCTCAGACGATACGAAACCGTAAGCATTTCAGCCTTTTTGCGGAACGAATGCTGATAATCGAGTCCGAAATCGGTTCCACCCCAGGTTTGATTTTGGGTGCTTTCTTGTGTATAGCCAAAAACCTGATTACGAACAAGCGGATCCACATTGTCGTAGTTTTTGGTTTTAGCGTCGTTGGTGATTTCCGGACGCCCGAAATGCCTGTTGAATGATAAAGTAATCAGGTTCATCGAATCAGCTTCGTAGGTAAGCTGACCACTTCCAAACTGCATTGGTGAGCGGTTTTCGACAGTAGCCACCTGGTTACCATAAGGATAAAGAGTCGGTACATAAGTCTCGCGTACGGTTGTGGTTTTTACAGGGAAACCATTCTGAACGCTGTAATTGTAATTTCCTGAAAAGCTGAATTTTCCGGTTTGTAAAATCAGGTTCAAACCACCACCATACGAACCGCGTGACGAACCCTGACCGTTGATTGTGGCCGAATAGCCTTTTGCCGAGCTTTGTTGTACAGTGACAATATTAATGATACCGCCCACACCTTCGGCGTCGTATTTTGCACCGGGTTGAGTAATTACTTCTACTGTTTTCACCATATTGGCCGGAATACTTTTCAAAATCATTCCGGGATTATTATTAAACATATTGGTAGGCTTTCCGTTGAGGAAAAATTTAAAATTCGAAGCGCCTTTCAGCTGAATATTATCCTGACCATCCACAGTGACCATTGGTACTTTACGGAGCATATCGAGCACTGTCGACGATTTCGATTCCGGATCCTGTTCGGCATCGTAGGTAATTTTGTCGGCCTCGGCTTTGATAAGTGGTTTTACAGCTACGACATCCAGATCTTTAAGCGCTTTCCGTGCAGGAGCAAGTTTTATTTTGCCAAGATTAGCTTTTTTGATTTGTTCCGATACCGTAAAGGTGGTGGTATAAGGCTCCTGACCCACACACGAAACAACAAGTACATAAGTGCCCGCATTTTTAATTTCGGCGCTGAAGTTGCCATCCAAATCGCCGGCAAAGCGGCTGAAAATCTGTGCAGGATTTTTCTCAGGAGCAAGCGAACAGGTTACATAAGGTAGTGTTTCCTGCGTGAGCGAGTCGGTGGCAATACCTGTCACCGTAAATTTTGAGCTTTGATTTTGCCCTGTTACGAAAACAGGAATGGATATTAATAAAGCCAAAAGCAGTTTTTTCATTTTTCTATTTTATTATTTGTAAACGAAATCTGCTGCAAAATTATATGGAATAATTCATTAATGCAAGCTTTTGCAATAATAATTTATTCTTTATCGATAAATAATTTATGAAATGGGATAAAATCGGAGGTAGTTGATAATTGATAATGCATAATTGATAGTTAACAACTGAGCATTTCAATTATTCATTTTTTAGTGAGCAATAAGTCGATGCGCCCAAGATAGAAACCGCTTTTGGCCATTTGTGCAATGATAACGTCGCGGCCCGCTGCATTTTGGGTTTTAGTATTTTCGAGCATAGTGTGCGAATGACCACCGATAATCACATCGATAAATTTTGTTTTACGTGCAATTTCGAAGTCGTTTACGGATTTTGAGTCCTTATCGGATCCAAGGTGCGAGAGACAGATAATCAGATCACATTTTTCTTTGTTTTTCAGATATTCAGATATTTCCTGAGCCTTTGCCACCGGGTCGATATAATTGACGTCCCTGATATTACTTTCGAGAATAAGACTTTCAGGGTTTACATTCAAAGCCATGACACCAATTTTTAGTCCCGCTTTCTTGATTACTATCCATGGTTTCACAAAATCCCGAATTACAGAATTTGTTACATCGTAATTTGAACTGATTAGTGGTACTCTGAGATTTTGAATAATGGCAGCCAGAGTGTCAATTCCATTGTCGAACTCGTGATTTCCCATGGTCACAGCATCGTATTTCATGCGGTTGAGTGCGTCAATTTCAATGCGACCATTGAAAAAATTAAAATATGGTGACCCCTGAGAATAATCGCCTGCATCGAACAAAAGTACGTTTTTCTCCTCTGAACGTATTTTTTCAATCACGCCCATACGACGTGCATAACCACCCATATCGGAAGTGGCGAGCGACGATTTCTCACTCGGCTCTATCTGACTGTGAGTGTCGTTTGTGTGTAAAATTACCAGTTTTACTTTATCAGCGCTAAATGTTGCAAGCTGAAAACACAATAAGAATGTTAGTATATATAGCTGTTTCATAATGTATTTAATTTAGCCCTAACCCCTAAAGGGGAATAGAGAATAGGATTGTTTTTGTCTACTCCGCACTTCAAGAAGTGCATACTATTACGTTTTCAGAAAAAATATAGCGTAAAAAATGATTTTAATACAAAAGTACAACCAAACTCAAGCGCAAAAATATTGATTATTGCTCCAAAAACACCCCTTTAGGGGGTTTGGGGGCAGGTCAGGGGTTTTACCGGATTCTTCCATCCAACCGGCTTTCAATTTTCCGGCCGGCTGCAGTTTCACCTTTTATGTAATCGAGTAGCACATTTCGAACTTTCAGACTTGTATTCTGACGTTTTTCGTGCATTGCAAGTTGTGGCATATTGTCGTTTCCGCCAGCCAGATAATCGTTGGTGGCAATGCTGTAAAGTTTTTGCGGGTCCAGCGCTTTTCCGCCTATGGTAATATCAGTGGCTTTTCCGTCCTGAATAGTCATGCGTAAACCTGCCACACCCTGACCGCCCACTGCAGCAAATCCATTGAGCAAATCGAGCAGTTTATCGCCACGAAGCCACAGTACCACAAGTTCGTTTTCGAAAGGCATAAGCTCAAACACTTTCCTTACGGTAATATCTCCTTCGGGCACTTGTGTTCTCAGTCCGCCGAGGTTTACGATAGCAATGTCCACCGGAGTTTTAATATAATCAGAGGCTACTTTCAGGTACACATCAGCACTAAAGTTCGAGAGCAGGCTTTCGGGTTTGTGTGCCCGCATGGTTACAGCTGAGTAGCCGATTACTTCGTTCATTTGAGCATCCACCTTTTGTTTGTAAGGTTGAAGCCATTCGGTGTATGCTTTGTCAGCAATTTTATCGGCAGTGCTGTCGATGGGAATTTTTACGGAAGTGGATTCGGAAACAATCCATTGTTTTTGTATACATGAGGTACTCATTAATACCAAAATAAATGGAAGGAGAATTTTATTTTTCATATGGATGTGTATTGCAAATCGATTTTCAAAATTAGTAATACTTTTTGAATAAAAAAAAGTAGCCCTTCAAATAAAGCCGTCATTTTCTTTCACTCACTATGCCAAAAAGTTGTATCTTTGCAGGCTGAAAAAACAAGCTGATAATAAAGACATAAAAATATAAACGCATGAATTTTATTGAAGAACTTCAATGGCGTGGTATGATACATACCGTAATGCCGGGAACCGAGGAACAACTTGCCAAAGAAATGACAACTGCCTATGTGGGAATCGACCCTACAGCCGATTCGCTGCACATCGGACACCTTGTAAGCGTGATGATGCTTCGTCATTTTCAACGTGCCGGACATAAACCCATTGCTCTGATTGGTGGTGCCACAGGCATGATTGGTGACCCTTCGGGCAAATCGGCTGAACGTAATCTGCTCAACGAAGAAACCCTGCGCCATAATCAGGAATCCATAAAAAAACAGCTGGCAAAATTTCTCGATTTCGAAAGTGATGCTGCTAATGCTGCCGAATTGGTGAACAATTACGATTGGATGAAGGAATATTCTTTCCTCGATTTTATCCGCGACATCGGTAAACACATTACTGTAAACTATATGATGGCCAAGGATTCAGTAAAAAAACGTCTCAGCGCTGAATCGAGTGTGGGTATGTCGTTTACTGAATTTTCTTACCAGTTGCTTCAGGGCTACGACTTCCTCTGGCTCAATCAGAATAAAAACTGTAAACTCCAAATGGGTGGTTCCGATCAGTGGGGAAATATTACCACCGGAACTGAACTTATTCGCCGCAAGACAGATGGTGATGCATATGCGCTTGTTTGTCCGCTGATTACCAAAGCCGATGGCGGAAAATTCGGAAAAACAGAAAGTGGAAATGTGTGGCTCGATCGTCGTTATACTTCGCCTTATAAATTCTTCCAGTTTTGGTTGAATGTAAGTGATGCTGATGCTGAGAAATATATCAAAATTTTCACTTCAATTGATAAAGAAGAAATCGACAGTCTGATCGCTGAACATGCTGCTGCTCCTCATTTGCGCAGTTTGCAGAAACGCCTTGCCAAAGAAGTGACATGTATGGTGCATTCTGAAGAGGATTACAACGCTGCTGTGGAAGCTTCGAACATATTGTTTGGAAATGCTACTTCCGATGCATTGAAAAAGCTTGATGAAGATACTTTGCTGGCAGTTTTCGATGGTGTTCCACAGTTTAATGTGGCTAAATCGGTTTTTGATGAAGGAGTAAAAGCAATTGATTTATTGGTTGATCATGCTGCGGTTTTCCCTTCGAAAGGAGAAATGCGTAAACTCGTTCAGTCGGGTGGTGTGAGCCTCAACAAGGAAAAGCTCGAAAATCAGGATGCTCTGATTAATTACGACAGTCTGCTCAATGGAAAATATTTGCTGGCTCAAAAAGGCAAGAAAAACTATTATCTGCTTATTGTAGAGTAATATTTCCAACCCCTAAGGGTGATAATAAATTAAAAAAAGATTTACCACATTTTGTCGGTAAATCTTTTTTTTATCATCATATCATCGTATTCTCACATCACCACATCATCACATCACCCAACCGTCATTTCTCCACACAAACTAATACTTAGTTTTCGTTTTACTTCCTGTATATTTGCGCATTCGCCGAGCAGGTACATTAGTTTTGTCACAATAGCCTCAGTAGTAATGTCGAAACCACTGATTACACCTGCGCTCATAAGGTTCAGACTGGTTTCGTATCGTCCCATTTCCACGCTTCCGGTGCCACACTGACTTTTGTTTACAATCAGAATTCCTTTGCCGGTAGCTTTTTTCAGCGCATCGTAAAACCAGAGCTGCCGTGGAGCATTGCCGGCTCCAAAAGTTTCGAGCACCACAGCTTGCAAGCCGGGAATGTTCAGTATAGCATCTACCGTGTGAGAGGTTATTCCGGGAAAAAGTTTCAGAATGGCTACATTACGATCGACTTTGGTGCGCACTTTTAATGCCGAACCTTGAGTAGGATAGTGTATGTAAGTCCTGAAATACTTTATGTGTACACCCGCTTTGGCCAAAGCCGGATAATTGTATGAATTGAATGCATTGAAATGTTCGGCGTTTTTCTTGGTTGTGCGGTTGCCACGAAACAGTGTGTCTTCGAAGAAAATACATACTTCGGGCACAAGAGCAACTCCATTTTCCTTCGCAGTGGCAATTTCAATGGCTGTCAGCAGGTTTTCCTTTGCATCGGAGCGAAGCATACCTACAGGCAACTGTGCGCCTGTAAGAATCACCGGTTTGGCCAGATTTTCGAGCATAAAACTCAGTGCCGAAGCTGTGTAAGCCATCGTGTCGGTACCATGCAATACCACAAAACCATCGTACTCCTCGTAATTATCCTGAATTGTAGTGGCTATTCGTTCCCAAAGGGCCGGGTCCACATCCGATGAATCAATCAGTGGCAAAAACGGAATGCTCTTAATTTTTACTCCCGTTCTTTTTAATTCAGGCATATATTCCTGAAGTCTGTCGAAATCAATCGGCTTCAAAGCGCCGTTTGCTGGATCTTCCGACATGCTGATGGTTCCACCCGTGAATATCAATAAGACAGCGTTTTCTTTTTCCACTCTACCTAATGTTGAATTTATTTGCAAATATAGTTGAATTATTTGTACTCCATGCTTTCATTATGATATTTACAAAAATATTTTCCGGCATTATAAATCAAAAGTCAGATTGAAATTTCCGACTGTGTTTTTTGAAAAATCATTTATTGAAAATAGTTTTTTTCAATAAATCGAATATATGTAGTAAGGCAGTATAAAAGATATTGTATTTTTGTAGCTCAAATTTAGCATTTTAATGAAACGAATTTTTCTGATAGGATACATGGGTTCGGGCAAAACCTCGATGGGCATAAAACTTGCCGAAAACCTGGGACTTACTTTTGTGGATATGGATCATCATATCGAAGAAAAGTACCATAAAACCGTTTCGCAGATTTTCGAAGAGTCGGGTCAGGATGCTTTTCGAAAAATGGAACAAGACTGTCTGCACGAAGTGGCCGAATTCGAAAATTGTGTGATTGCAACCGGAGGTGGTGCACCTTGTTTTTTCGACAATATGACATTTATGAATGCGCACGGACTTACTGTTTATCTGAATCTTAGTCCTGACCAGCTGTCCGAACGTCTTGAAATGTCGCGTGCCGGAAAACGACCACTTATTGCCAACAAGAAAGGCAGCGAATTGCGGCAGTTTATAGCCGATGGCCTGTCGGTTCGCGAAGCATTTTACAAACAGGCAAAGGTTTCGGTAAGCGGTACCGACGATGAAATTCTGGCAAATATCGAAAAAGCAGTTAGTGACTTCTATGCTGAATAAAGTTTTTTTTTCTGCTATTCTTTGCTCATAAAACTACAAATACCCGAAATAGTCTCATTCATTGTTGTGAACTGAAAATCAATAGCTTTCTCAATTTTCGCACTGCTGTAAAACTCCCTGTGAGTAGCCGAACGAGCTGTTCCTCTGTCGATAAGCGGCTGAAACCCGAAAACTTTTCCGAGTAATTCCATCATGCCGCCTGCAAACAGTAGCACAGGTTTTGGTACATTGATAAACGGACGTTTACGACCAAAACCATCGGCCATATACCACAAAATGTCTCTGTTTGAAGCGTTCTCGCCCACCAGCACAAATCTCTCGCCTGAAATTCCGCTTTTAGTCAACACTATCATTGCCCTCACCACATCCTGCACATCCACATAGCCAGTACCACCCATGGTGTAAAACATAAGTCCTTTTTGCATTTGATAAAAAAGTTGCGAACTGCCCGCATTCTGTCCCGAAACACCCAAAATCACGCCCGGATTCACGATTACAGCATTCAGGCCCGACCGAATTCCTTTCCAGACTTCCTGTTCCGAAAAATACTTGCTTCGCGAATAAGCCGAACGCGATACATCGTCGGTCCATTCTGCATTTTCGTCAGCCGGTTTTCCGTCTTTGTATTTTCCGCAGGCTGCTATCGAACTTACAAAACACAGTTTTTTGATTTTAGTGGATAAGCATGCCTGAACTACATTGCGGGTTCCTCTTACGTTGGTATCGGTCAGTACATCGCTGCCACTTCCGAGCGAAACCACCGCTGCACAATGATACATTATTTCCACATCTTGCATGGCTACGGTCAGACTTTCGGCGTTGAGCACATCGGCAATCCGCCAATCAATCCGGCTCAGCAGTTCTTCGGGATTTGCATTGTAAAATCTGAAAATTGTTTTCAATGGTTCAAGATTCGACGAGCTGCGTTTTATAGCGGCAATTCTTTCGTTTTTCTGCAATAAATGCCATATTAAATGGCCTCCAACCAGTCCCGTAGCTCCTGTGACAAGTATCATTTTTTGATTGTTTTTAATATTGAAAATCAAAAATACGGAAAGAAAACTGTATTTTTGCATACTTAATGTTTTGAATAATAAAATACTTTCGTTTTACATGCAGAATATTTGTGTTTATTGTGCTTCGAGCACTCAAATCGATCAGAAATACTTTGATGCAGCCGACCGGCTTGGACGGATTCTGGCTAAAGAGGGAATCAGAATTATTTGTGGCGGAGGCTCGCTGGGACTTATGGCCCAACTATCAGACAGTGCGCTGGCTGCTGGTGGCGAAGTGACAGGTATTATTCCAAGGTTTATGTGCGACGAAAACTGGCAGCACAAAGGACTTACCGAGCTTCTGATTACCGAAACCATGCACGACCGTAAGCAAAAAATGGCTTTTCTATCGGATGCTGCTATTGCACTTCCCGGAGGTTGCGGTACACTCGAAGAACTTCTTGAGGTAATTACGTGGAAACAGCTCGGTATTTTTACCAAACCGATCATAATTGTCAATACCAACGGATATTACGATGGTTTGATAAGTGTTTTGCATCGTGCTGTGGACGAAAATTTTATGCGCGACATTCACCGCGAAATATGGACAGTTGTAAATGAACCTGAAGAAGTGCTCGATGCCATAAAGAATGCACCACACTGGGATAGTACTATTCGTAAATTTGCCGCTATTTAATACTTTTACATGCCTCTGAACGACTCCATACACATACTTTCCGACAGTGCGCTTTTTGCCGACAGTTTGCTGAAAGCAGATAGTCTGCAGAGGGTTGATAGTATTATGCGCGCTGATAGTATTGCACTTGCCGATAGTTTGAGAATTGTAAAATTGACTCGTGGTTTCGAGGGCATTCCGCATCCATCTTTTCCGGAATCGGAAAGCTGGGTGTTTGGCACAATTCTTTTTCTTTTCCTGATGATGGTGGTTTCGTTTCTCCGTTCTTCGGGTTGGTTCTACGAATCGGTACGTACGTTTTTTCAAATAAAGGATCGTTCGAGTATTTTCAGTAAAACCACCATCAACGATTTTCAATCGCGTTTTATTCTTATTCTCTTTTCAATCGGAGTGCTCAGTCTTTATAGTTATATTCTTCTGGTTCCGGCCGGAAAACCTGTTGAAATACTGCAATATGTTTTTGTCCTGGGAATTTTTTTATTGTTCTATGTTTTCAAATTTGCAAGTATTGAAGTTCTTGGCTACGTCTTTCTCGAAAAACAAACGTTGAAAATTGCAATCGAAGGCTATTTTAATCTTTTGATTTACCTTGGAATGCTTCTTTTTCCTTTATTGATATTCCAGATTTATTTTCCATTCTGGCTGAATGATTACACTGTTTATATTAGTTTGATAGTGTGTGTGTTGGTAGCTTTTCTGTTGATTTTTAAACTATTTCAGATTTTTTTCCAAAAAGCTGTTACAAGTTTTTATTTATTGTTGTATCTTTGCACCCTCGAAATTTTGCCCGTGTTTTTGTTATATTCAATCATACGGACAATTATATAAATGTTTAATTGTTAAAGTATATAGCTTTGAAAATTAAGAAGATACTGGTTTCTCAACCACAACCTTCCAGCGAAAAATCGCCCTATTTTGATATCAGCGAAAAGTACGGTGTAAAAATCGATTTCCGTCCTTTTATCAAAGTTGAGCCTATTTTAGCAAAGGAATTTCGCACACAACGTATATCAATTCTCGATCATACGGCTATTATTTTCAATGCCCGTCACGGTATCGACCATTTCTTCCGTCTTTGCGAGGAATTGCGTGTTACAGTGCCCGAAACAATGAAATATTTCTGTGTTTCCGAGTCGGTGGCTGTATATTTACAGCATTACATACATTACCGCAAACGTAAAGTATTCTATGGTGCTACCGGTAAAATGAACGAATTAGTGACGATTATGAATAAACATGCTGATGAGAAATTCCTTCTTATCACTTCGGATGTTCAGAATGAAGAAACTATGTCGATTCTGGAAAAATCGAAAATTACTTTCCAGAAAGCTGTGATGTACAAAACTGTAAGTAATGATTTCGGACCTGATGAAGAATTTAATTATGATCTTATCATTTTCTTCAGCCCTGTAGGTGTGGCATCGTTGCTTAAAAACTTCCCTGATTATGTTCAGGGTGAAATGAATATCGGTGCATTCGGAGCTACGACTTGTCAGGCTGTACGCGATGCTGGTCTTCGTCTCGATATTGAGGCTCCGCTTCCCGGAGCACCCTCTATGACCATGGCTTTAGACAACTTCCTGAAAGAGAACGCAAAAAAGACAAAAAAATAATTGCTGAAAGGCTTACAAAATAAACAATCCCTGAAGTATCGGACTTTTTCCGTACTTTTGGGATTGTTTTTTTAGATATATCTGCATAAATTTTTTCCAAATGAATAGAAAATACACATTTCCTAAAAAAGAGCATCTGTGCGGAGAAATTCGTATAGGGAAACTCTTTAGCGAAGGAGAGGCTTTTATTGCCTATCCTTTCAGAATTGTGTATTCAGTCAGCAACGGTAATACTGAAGAAACTCCCAAAATGCTTTTTTCAGCGCCCAAGAAGCGCTTTAAAAGGGCTGTTGCCCGTAACCATATCAAGCGACTAATGCGCGAAGCCTACAGGCTTAATAAGCTTGAATTAAAAGCATTTTGTGAGGCCAATAATCTTCAGTTACAGGTGGCGTTTAGTTTTGTCGGTGATTCAATTCCGGAATGGGATTTTGTGGAGTTGAAAATGAAGGCTGCTCTCAAACGCCTCGAAACAAATGTACAGCATTATTTGTTAGCTCAGAACAACGAAAACAAAGTTGAAGAATGAAAAAAATACTGCGTCATATTGTTCTGCTTCCTGTATATTTCTATCGCTACAGCATTTCGCCTCTTATTCCGCCGCGTTGCCGGTATACGCCAACCTGTTCACAATACACTGTAGAGGCAGTTCTGAAACATGGAATACTCAAAGGTGGCTGGCTGGCTGTAAAACGGATTTTCAGTTGTCACCCGTGGGGAGGAAGCGGTTACGATCCTGTACCTTAAAAACAGAAACCACATTAGAAGAACAGATTTCCTGTCATCTAATGTGGTTTGTTTTTTAAATCTGTATTTGTCTGAATTTCAGGGCTTTTATTTTAAAGAATTCCAACCCTGAGCCTGTAAAGTAATTTCCTCACCTTCACGACCAACAAGGTTCAGTCCAAGTTCAGGTTTTGTCATATGTCCCACAATGCCAACACCTTCCATCGTTACAATTTTATCGTAATCTTCCATCGATACAGTAAACAGCAACTCATAGTCTTCTCCACCATTCAAAGCGCAGGTTACTATGTTCATATTCAGCTCTTCGGCCATTACAGCTGCCTGATAACTGATCGGAATTTTATCTTCGTACACACGACAGCCGGTATTGCTCTGCGAACAAATATGCATAAGTTCCGACGAAAGTCCGTCTGAAATATCCATCATCGCTGTGGGTACAATGCCTTTTTCAGTCAGTGCAGCTACAATGTCTTTGCGTGCTTCAGGTTTAAGCTGACGTTGTAATATGTAGTCCTTGCCTTCGAAATCGGGTTGCGCCTCGCTGTTGGCTGTAAATACAATCTTCTCTCTTTCAAGCAATTGCAATCCCATGTATGCAGAGCCCAAATCGCCCGATACGCAAATGAGATCATTGGGTTTTGCTCCGTTACGATATACAATTTTGCCATCTTCGCCTTCGCCAATGCATGTAATGCTGATAGTCAGCCCTGTAAGCGAAGCTGAAGTATCGCCACCAATCAAATCCACACCGTAATTATCGCAGGCAAGTTTAAAGCCGGCATAAAGTTCTTCAAGATCTTCCACCGAAAAACGTTTTGAGACACCAAGCGACACTGTCATTTGTTTTGGTTGTCCGTTCATGGCGTAAATATCGGAAAAATTCACTACGGCAGCTTTGTAACCCAGATGTCGGATAGGTACGTATATAAGGTCGAAATGCACTCCTTCGAGCAGCAAATCGGTAGTTACAAGTGTTTTGGCTTTTGAATAATCGAGCACAGCCGCATCGTCACCTACTCCTTTCAGAGTTGATTCGTTTTTTATAGGAAAATTTTCGGTAAGATGTTTTATGAGGCCAAACTCGCCATATTTTGAAATCTCTGTTCTCGACATTATTTGTATAAATATTTATGTATTTCTTTATAAATCAATTAGATGTTCCTCTGAAAATAATTTTCAAATTTTCAAATCTCAAATCTTCAAATCTTCAAAAGTCAGCAATGTGGAATTTTATCAATTCGTCCCTGATGGCGACCACCTTCAAAATCGGTTGAAAAAAACGCGTCCACCATTTTCAGAGCTTCTTCCACCGATACAAAACGTGCGGGTAGTGATAATATATTCGCATTGTTGTGAAGTCGTCCAAGACGGGCAATTTCCTCGTTCCAGCATAGTGCGGCACGTATTCCCTGATGTTTATTCACAGTCATACTGATTCCGTTTCCGCTTCCGCAGATTGAAATGCCAAAATCGAATTCACCATGCTCTACAGCTGAGGCCATTGGATGTGCAAAATCAGCATAATCGCAACTCTCGGCAGTGTAAGTGCCAAAATCGTGATAAGCAACAGGGTTTTTATCAAGCAGATACTGATTTACAACCTGTTTAAGTTCAAAACCTGCATGATCGCTGCAAATAGCAATCTTAAGTTCGTGAATAGCCTTCATAATCAATGTGTTTTTTGAAAAAATAGTAATTATCAGGCAAACATTTCGACATCGTTTTTCGAAATTGTACGTCCGCCTAAAATTATCAAACGTTCTACCACATTACGAAGTTCACGGATATTTCCTGTCCATGAACGTTGCTGCAAAAATTCGACTGCAGCAGCATCAAATTTTTTAAGCTGAATACCCTGCTCGTTGCAAATAAGTTCGCAAAAATGGTTGATTAATAGTGGAATATCTTCTTTTCGGTCGTCGAGCGAAGGTACGTGAATCGGAATTACATTAAGCCGGTGAAAAAGATCTTCTCTGAAATTTCCGGCTTCAATTTCCTTTTTCAGATTTTTATTAGTAGCAGCCAGCACCCTGACATTGACCTTTATACTTTTATCGCTACCTACGCGTGTCAATTCGTTTTCCTGAAGTACACGAAGCACTTTTGTTTGAGCCGAAAGACTCATATCGCCAATTTCGTCGAGAAAGATAGTGCCATTGTCGGCTTGTTCGAACTTTCCGATTCGTTGTTTAATAGCCGAAGTAAAGGCTCCTTTTTCGTGTCCGAATAGCTCACTTTCAATTAGTTCTGATGGTATGGCAGCGCAGTTTACTTCTACAAAAGGAGCGTTTACCCTTGTACTTTGCTCGTAAAGTAAGCGTGCAACCACTTCTTTACCTGTTCCGTTTTCGCCTGTAATCAAAACACGTGCATCGGTGGGGGCCACGCGATCGATCATCATTCTGACTTTTTCAATGGCCTGCGAAGAGCCAATCATTTGATGTCGTTTGGCAATCTTCTTTTTCAGATTTTTTGTCTCGGTTACAAGTATGTTTTTGTCGAGTGCATTGCGAACAGTGATGAGCAATCTGTTCAGATCGATTGGTTTTTCAATAAAATCGAAAGCTCCTTTTTTAATACATTCCACGGCCGTTTCGATGTTGCCATGTCCTGAAATCATCACCACGGGAGCTTCTATTTCCTTTTCTTTCAGCAGTGTAAGGAGTTCTATACCATCCATTTCAGGCATTTTTATGTCCGAAAAAATGATATCGAAGTTTTCACTTTGAGCAGCTTCAAGGCCTTGTTTGCCATCTCCGGCCAATACAACCTGATGCTTTTCGAACTCAAGAATATCTTTCAAAGTATTGCGGATACTTCGTTCGTCGTCGATAACAAGTATTTTTGCCATAAGAACTCTTTAATCCCCGGAAGGGTAAATTTAGTTAGTAAGCCTGATTATTCTCTGTGAATTATTCCTGTTTGCAGCACGCAATTCGGATTATAAATCGAAACCGATATCGCTTCTGAAGTATTTTTTATCAAAATCGATTTGCTGAGCATTTCTGAACGATGTGGCAAGTGCTTCGTCTTTGCTATTTCCGTAAGAGCTGACGGCAATGACGCGTCCGCCGTTTGTAACAATCTGGTCACCCTTCTGTTTTGTTCCTGCGTGGAAAATGATACTGTCTTTGGTTTTGTCTAACCCGCTGATAATCTTTCCTTTTTCGTAATCTTCGGGATAACCACCCGATACCAGCATGACTGTGACTGCGGTCCGTTCGTCGAATTCCACTTCTTTTTCGTTCAGGTTGCTATGAGCAACTCCCTCAAGTAATTCCACGAAATCGGACTTCAACCGAAGCATAACAACTTCAGTCTCAGGATCTCCCATTCGCGCGTTGTATTCTATGGTGTAAGGTTCGCCATTTACTTTTATTAAACCAAAGAAAATGAATCCTTTATATATAATTCCTTCGTTATACAGGCCTTCGACAGTGGGACGAATAATGCGGTCTTCCACCTTTTTCATAAAGTCGGCCGTAGCAAACGGAACGGGTGATACAGCCCCCATACCACCTGTATTCAGGCCTTTATCTCCCTCGCCAATGCGTTTGTAATCTTTGGCTTCGGGCAGTATTTTATAGTTTTTACCGTCGGTAATTACGAATACGGAGCATTCGATACCTGAAAGAAACTCTTCGATGACCACAGTCTGACTCGCAGCTCCGAATTTTCCATCGAGCATGGATTTAAGTTCGGCTATAGCTTCGTTTATGTCATTGATTATCAGAACTCCTTTCCCTGCAGCCAAGCCGTCGGCTTTTAGTACATATGGAGCATTTAGCTTTTTCAGAAACTCAATTCCTTCATCCAGGTTTAGTGCATTTACGCTCAGATAGCCGGCAGTCGGAATATTGTGACGCATCATGAATTGCTTCGAGAAATCCTTACTTCCTTCGAGTTGTGCACCCTGTTTATCAGGTCCAACAACAGGAATATGTGCTATTTGTGCATCTGCAGCAAAAAAATCGGCGACACCTTTCACCAGCGGATCTTCCGGACCAACGAGTACAAGTTCAATGTTGTGTTGTATGACAGCCTGCTTAATCGCAGTAAAATCGTCGGCCGCAATAGGAAGATTTGTTCCAACTGTTGCTGTTCCGGGATTTCCTGGAGCGATAAAAAGTTTTGTAAGACGTGGGCTTTGAGCAATTTTCCAGGCGAGTGCATGTTCGCGACCGCCCGAACCGAGGAGAAGAATATTCATTGTGGTTGTGGATTATGTTTCGGGTTACAAAAGTAGCTATTTTTTAGTTTTTTACCAAAATAAAAAAGCCATTCGGAAAAATCCGAACAGCCCTGAAAATATATAGAGTTTAAATGGAAATACCTACCCTATAAAAACGCGAAAGGTAGTAACGCTTTACTACCAATCTTTGTTAACCTTAAATCTAATACTATGAAAAAATCACAGTACAAAAGTATTGCTTTTTTCAATATCAACCAAGAAAATCAACGAAAACATGTTGAATAATTATGTTATATAACATATTTTATAGGATTTTCAGTGATTTGAATCGTCTATTAACTGTTTTTTTATGATTGAGTTGTGGAGTTTCGACTTCCATTCCTGTATCGACATTCCTGTTTTGTTGAGCACAGCACGTTTCATGGAATCTGTAGAACCGAATCCGCACAGTTCTGCAAGTTGCTGATTAGGTAGTTCCGGCTGTTCGTGCATTTTTTCTTCGAGATACTGAATGCGGTATTGATTTACATAGCTACAGAAATTCTGATTAAAGTTTTTGTTGATAAGATATGAAATGTAGGTTCGGTTGCTGCCTAATGCAGATGCTATGTCGAGAATGTTAAGTTTGCTGTTGAGGAAAAGTTGTTGTTCTGTAAACAGGGTTTCAATTTTGTCGATCAAAAGGTGCTGGTTGTCAGATGAATTGTCGTTTTGAGTTTCTTCTTCGTGACTGTTCTCACTTTCAAAAGCCGGGTTCAGGACTTTTTGCCGGTCGCCCAGCCATCCAATCAAAAAAAGCATGGATGAGAAAATTACAGCTGCAATGATAATGCCGGTGTATTCATTTTTGAAGAAGTCGCGCCCGAGTGTAGCGAGTGTGATAGATGAAATTGCAGTGAAAATCATTGAATAATTCAGCAGGGTAATGCGGATTGTGGAGCTATCGGTTGCGTTTGAATAAAAGTGACTGGCTTTGTGCCCGTATTTCGTAATAAGCCGAAAATTGCTAACGACTACATAAACAACCTGTATGATAAAGCATACACGTATAAGTTGATCTATTGTTTTGAGATATAGCATCGCCGATGATGTAAAATTAAGATTACGGTTGAATAGCCACATTTTATATTCATTATTATCGGCCACAATTACTCCAATTGAATAAAGTATAAAACACATAAAAGGAGCCAACAGAAGGTGCCAGTGTTTTCTTATGCTGAATGTCTGGTCAATTGTAAGTAACCGGAAGTAGATGTGATATAGCGGGTATACCAGTAATGAGCTGAGCTGATAAATCGGGTCAATAGCAATGTAAATGTTTTCAAGGCCGGAATAGAAAAAAAAGTGAGAGAGATAAACCACAAAAGCTGCTATCATGAATTTTGAAAGAAAAGATCGCGGTATGCTATAGTTAGATTTGTCGCTTAGCAGCACTACAGACCAAAACAGTGTTACATAAACCGGTGTGAGTAAAAGAATGGTCTTTAGCATAGTGTTCTTAAATTTTTGTACAAAAATAATGTAAAAAAGTGTTACTAAAAAGAGTTTAATTTGAAAATTTGTACGTTTTGCGTAATAAAATTTACGTTTTGCATACCCCCGAATATTGGTTTGAATGTAATTTTGCAGCGAAGCTATGATTGAATTATTTATGCAACACATAAACAACTCTTAAATGTAATACATTATGAAAACAAAACTATTATGGGTATTATTTATCGTAACTGCAATTGTGTTTAGCGGTTGCGAACCCACAGATGTAAACACAGATTTTAAGAACTACTGGTCGTCGAACAGTTTGGTTCGACTTAAACTGCGTGGCAAGGTAAAATCGGTACAGACCGAAGACAGGCGAATCGAATTTCGAATCGAATTTAATGAAAAGGGATTCATGACAAGTGACTCATATACATCTGAAAATTACAGTACTTCTACTGTTTATAATTACGACTCGGATGGAAAGCTGTTAAGCACCACTAGCACTAATAAAAATGGAGCTGTTACAAGTACTTATGCTTATGATACACATGGAAGGTATGTGGTAAATACTACGTTTCATTTACCCGAATCCGGCCTTACACCTAATCTGAAGTCGATATCAAGTGATGGTAGCCGGACAGATTATGTGTTTAAGGGTAATGATTTGCTTGTCATCAGTACTTACGAAGAAGAAAAGGATACGATGATTGTAAAGTATGATGGTAAATATCCGGTAAGCTGTACTACGAGTTGGAGTTTTATCAAAGACATTGAGTTTGCATCAAACGGTATGTTTGCCAAATATACTGAAGGTTTTATGGGTCAGGGTTATCAGAGTACCCGTATTTATTCTTTCGAAAAAGATGATGAATATCAGCTTCTGAAAAGTGTGAGATATGAAAATTTGAACGGAGAAGAGCTGACAGTTACAACACGTGCTATTACTTACAATGATAAAAAAGATGTTCTGACTGATATAGAAGAAGGTTACGAACAGGTATATTCTGATTACGTGTATGATGATAAGGGAAACTGGACGAGCAGAAAATATAAATACAAAAATGGTGCTGAATCAGAATGGTCAGACATTACGACAGAAAACAGAACTATCACATATTGGAATTAGAATAATGATGATTTTCTCTTAACAGTTTGCGTTTGTTTACATTAGAACAGAAGGGTTGATCGTGAGATCAACCCTTCTTATGTTTGATTACAGCTATAGGCTCTTACTTCATGTCCTGAACTTTAGGTTTGAGAGTTGTTAGCTGAAGCAGAAGTGCCAATGCAACTATGCCTGCTAATACTGCAAAACCAAGTCCAAGATCTCCGTTATCCGTCATTTTTCCTAATACTGAAGTTACTCCCGCACCGGCAAAAACGCCTACCATATTCATAAATCCGTATGCTGTAGCACGGAGTTTGGCGGGAACAAACTGACAAAGAATAGGCATGTTGTTGGCATCGAAAGCTCCGTAGCCAATACCAAAGAGCAGAGCAGCACCCACAACGGTAGCAAACGAGTGGCCAAAACCAAGAAGAATCAGTGATGGAATTGTCAGCGAAAGTCCTATTGCACTTGTATATATGCGTCCACGAATATTAGTCTGTACCCAGCGGTCGGAAATAATTCCCCCGAAGATTACACCAATAAATGAAGAAAACGCAATGGTTATAGTCGAAACAGGTCCGGCCTGCGACATGGGTATGTTGAGGCTTTCGGCAAACAAGGTAGGAAGCCAGTTTTTGGTAGCCCAACCAGGCAAGCTTGGAGCTGCAAAATAAAATAAGATAACCCAAAATGCCATCATTGAGAAAATCATGCTGAGACCTTTGAAAAATGGAATTTTTTCCGTTGTACTGACATTTTCCTTAATCTCAGCTGTTTTATCAGCTTTCTTTTCGTAAAGCATAAAAACCAGAACTGCAGAGTATGCAATTCCGATAATTCCAAACCAGTGGAAAGTAGTGTTCCAGCTGAATGCAGCCGCAACTGTAGCTCCGAAACCTCCAATTGCCTGACCCATGTAAAGTCCGGTCATGTGAATTCCGATAGCGAGGGAACGTGTTTTACCAGTATGATAATCTGTAATCAGCGAAAGTGCTGCAGGAATATAAAGTGCTTCGCTAAAGCCCATAACTGCACGTAGCCAGTAAATCTGGTCGAAAGTTTGTGCCAGGCCCATTCCGTAAGTCACACCTGACCATACAAACAAGCTTCCCACAATCAGCCATTTCCGGTTTACCCTGTCGGCAATTATTCCTGAGAGCGGACTCATAAATCCGTAGATAATCAGGAACACGGCCATCAGATTTCCAAAATGTTCTGCTTTCTGAAGTTCGGCAATGTCAATCATCATAGCCGATTTCATGGTTGAAAGCATTTGGCGATCCATATAGTTCAGCAGAGCGACCACCCAAAGTAATGCTACTACTACCCAGCTATAGAATTTTGAATTTCTCATAGATGTATTACATATAGTTAATAGTATCAGAATTTATTACAACGTTCGAAAAAGCCAATGGCTTCGAGTTCTTTCTTCATTGCAGCTTCTTCCTCGTCCGACATGTTTTGGAAAGGAGTTCTGTTTTTTCCAAGGTCGAGGCCAATAAGTTTCATGATACGTTTTCCTCCCACAATATTTCCGCGGTAGTTTACAATAACATTGATTACTTCCTGCGAGAAATTCTGTTTTTCGCGGGCTGTTTCGATGTCACCGGCATTCCATGCATCGATAATGCCCACCAGTTCGCGACCATTATAATTGGTAGTTCCACCAATTCCCCCCTGAGCACCACCCATGGCCAGCGAAGGAAGAATTGTTTCGTCCTGTCCGTGAAGCATGTCGAACTTATTGTTTTTGTAAAGACGGCATTGGTTGTATTCGTAAATACTTTCGAAAGTATATTTAATTCCTGCAAAATTAGGAATTCGTCCATCTACAGCTTTCAGAAATGGCAACATTGGCAAAAAAACACCGCTTAATGCCGGAATGTGATAAAAGTAAAAAGGAAGCTTTGGTGCTCCACAGGCAATTTCTTCGCAGTATTTTACCAGTTCTTCAATTCTTCCTGCTTTTGGAAACGGACTTGCCATAGCGCCAATTCCCCATGCTCCGGCTTCCTGTGCATGAGCAGCCAGTTTGTTGCTTTGTTTTACACATGTACTTCCAACGTGTACAATGACTTTAAAATTTTCGGGAGCTGATTCAATCCATTTTTCAGTGAGCAGCATTCTTTCTTCCTCAGTGAGCATATAGCCTTCGCCTGATGAGCCATTGATGAATACGCCTTTTATACCATTTTTTGCCAACATGGCTGCATAAGCAGGTATTGGTTCCAGATTTACTTCACCGTTTGGATAAAATGGTGTAAACGGTGCGTTGATTAGTCCGGTGATCTTTTCCATACTTCTAATTTTTTAATTGAATATTAATGCGACAAAGATAAATAAATAATTTTATTAAATACTCTTTTGAAACAAAAAATTGGATATTCTGTTGGTTTTTTTTCTTTTAGTATCCGGATTTATGAGCTGTGGTATATATTTATGCAAGACTTGAATTTTTTGTTTCAAAAGTATAATTTAGTTTTTTTGTTTTTTAGAAGCATTAAATCCGGCGAATTATAACGTTTATTTTGGTTTTGATTGTAATTTGTTTTACAAAATGTAGATAATCGTGTTTATTGTTAAGCATCTCCGCAAAAAAATCGACCAAAAATATGTTTTACAACATGTTTGTAAAAAAACACATATTTTTTTGTGTGATAATAAAATAAAATATAGTACATTTGCTGCATTAATAAAATAATATCGTTTCAAAAGCAATCTTTGTAAAGTAAAACCCAGCTCTTCATTAAGCAAAATATAAGTATGAATACAGAACCTGATTATACCGACTATTTGAACAGATATAATACACAATACCTGAACGATCTTGTTAATAACATTCTTCCTTTTTGGTTGAATAATGGTTTGGATAAAGTAAATGGGGGATTTTATACCTGTGTCGATCGCGATGGAAGTCTTATTGATAGTACCAAGTCTGTATGGTTTCAGGGAAGAGCTGGTTTTATATATGCATTTGCCTATAACCAGATTGAAAAAAAGGCCGAGTGGCTCGAAGCTTCGGCTTCAGCAATCAGATTCATTGAGAGCTATTGTTTCGATACTGATGGACGAATGTTTTTTGAAGTAACTGCCGATGGAAAACCTTTAAGAAAACGCAGATATTTGTTCTCGGAAGGTTTTGCTGCTATTGCAATGTCAGAATATGCTATTGCTTCGGGCGATATGTCGTATGCCAAAAAAGCACTCGACATTTTCGAACTGATACTTCATTATAAGAATACACCGGGCTTGCTTCAGCCAAAATATACCGCTAACCTGGATGTGAGAGGACATTCGTTGTGCATGATACTTATTAATACAGCATCACAGATCAGAAAGGCAATTAAAAGTGATGTGCTCGATCGTCAGATTGACGAATCGATCAAAGAAATAGCATCTTACTTTATGAAACCAGAATTTAAAGCAGTGCTTGAAACGGTAGGTGCGAATGGAGAATTTTTAGACACCGGAATGGGTCGTCTGATAAATCCCGGTCATGCTATCGAAACTTCATGGTTTATTCTTGAAGAGGCGCGTGCCCGCAACTGGGATCCTGAACTTGTAAAAATGGCTACCACAATTCTTGACTGGTCGTGGGAGTGGGGTTGGGATGAAGAATTCGGAGGAATAATAAATTTCAGAGATTGCAAAAATAAACCCTGTCAGGATTACGCACACGACATGAAGTTCTGGTGGCCACAGACGGAAGCTGTAATTGCCACTTTGTATGCTTACCGTGCTACAGGCGATGAAAAATACCTTGAAATGTATCGTAAAATAAATGATTATATGTATAAATACTTTCCGGATAGCGAATATGGCGAATGGTACGGATATTTGCATCGCGACGGAACTGTATCGCAACATGCAAAGGGAAATCTTTTTAAAGGCCCCTTCCATATACCAAGAATGTTGATAATGAGTTATTCGCTCTCATCAGAGATTATTAAGTAAACACCTTTCAAAATTCACAAATAATAAACAAACACGAAAAAAATGAAAAAAGCACTTTCTTTTTTATTAGGCTTGGCTTTGTGCGTTAATCTATCGGCACAAACCAAAACTATTTCCGGGCGTGTGGTTGACAAAGCCTCCGAACCGGTAATTGGCGCTAGTGTGATTGAACTTGGTACTGCTGGTAATGGTACAATCACAGATATTGATGGTAATTTTTCATTGAAAATCAATGCAGGAAACAATGTTCAGGTTTCCTATATTGGTTACAAATCAATGATTGTTGACGTAAAAACGGGTAATTTTTTTAATGTAGTATTAGAAGAAGATGCTCAGAAACTTGACGAAGTTGTTGTAACAGGTTACGGTAGCTCACAAACCCGCGCCCGAAGCACTAACTCGATTGCTAAGGTAGATAACCAAAAACTTTCTTCGGGGGTTTTCTCAAATCCGGCTCAGGCTCTTTCGGGTGCTGTCAGCGGACTCCGTGTGGTGCAGAACTCCGGTAATCCCGGTGCAACTCCTTCCATTACACTTCGTGGTGGTACAAACCTCGATGGTTCTGGATCGCCGCTCGTAATTGTGGATGGTCAGATTCGTGGCAGCATGTCGGACATTAACCCTGAAGATATTGAAGATATGCAGGTTATGAAGGATGCTGGTGCTACCGCAATTTATGGTGCACGTGCAAACAACGGGGTAATTCTGATTAAAACAAAATCGGGAAAAGCCGGAACTTCAGAAATTAACCTGAAAGTAAAAGTGGGTGCAAACTTTCTGAATAATCCTTACGAATTTGCTGATGCTCAGACTTATCTGACATGGATGCGTCCTGCTTATGTAAAAGCTAATAACGTATGGTTTAAAAACGATGGAACTGGTGTTGGTTACGCAACTAACATTGGCTTCCTGCAGGGAACTCAGCCTTTCGGAACCGGTAATGCATACTTTGCTGCCGATGGTGTTACTCCGCTTGCTAACACAACCAACTCTATCTGGAGTACAATGTATCTGAATGACCAGAACAGATTTCTTTTGGATAAAGGCTGGCAAACAATGAAGGATCCTGTGTATGACTTTTTGAAAAATAAGTACCCTAATGATCCAAACATCAAGGAAGATCTTATTTTTAAGAACACAAATCCTGCTGACTACAACTTTATTAATCCTTCATATACTCAGGATTATAACCTGAATATGTCAGGCGGTAATGACAACGGACATTACTATGCTGGTATTGGTTACAATAACTCACAGGGTTTGCCTGTATCATCATTCTACAAACGTTACTCGTTTATCTTTAATGGTGATTACAAAATTAAACCATGGTTGACTTCAATCTCAAGTTTCAACTTCAACAGAGCAAACTGGCAATCGATGCCGGGTTCGCAGGGGAGTGAAGCCAATTATTTCAGCCGCGTATTGTCGTTGCCTCCAACCGTACGCTTCGAAACTGAAGATGGTACTCCGCTTTTGGGTAACAACAGTGGTGATGGTAACCAGAATTTCCAGGATGACAAATTCTTTGTATTCAATCAAACTGATAAATTTACCTTCTCGCAGGCATTTAAAGTTGATTTCAGCAAATCATTGTTCCTGAAATTAACTGCAAACTGGTTCTACAGCGAAGGATACAACGAAACTTTCAACAGAGACTTCAAAACATCGGCTACCGCAATGAATACTACCCGTAATTCTTATGCCGGATTCGATCGTTTGTTTGATCAGACTTACAATGCTGTATTGAATTATCAGAAAGCATTTGGCGATCATTATGTAACTGCTCTTGGCGGTATTGAGTATTACGATACTTATATGTATGGTTTCTCCGCATCAGGATCAGGTGCTGCTACCGACGACTTCCGCGATTTAGCACTGACTTCATCTGATAAAGATAAAAGAAGTATTGATTCATATCATACCCAGCAACGCATTTTGTCGTTCTTTGGAAGGGTAAATTACGATTATGAAGGTAAATATCTGCTGTCGATGGTTATGCGTCGCGACGGTTATTCAAGACTTATTAATAATCGTTGGGGTACTTCCCAGGTGTTTCTGCAGGTTGGGTTTTCAGCAAGGAATCCTTCATGAACGATTTTGAAGATATACTTTCTTATGGTAAAGTTCGCACAAGTTACGGTTTGAACGGAAACGTTTCGGGAATTGGAGCTTACGAACTTCAGGGAAGTTATGTGGGTGCAGCAAAATACAATGGTTTGTCGACATTTGTATTGGGTTCAGTACCTAATCCTGGTCTGCTTTGGGAAAAAACACGCACTTTGGAAGGTGGTTTGGACCTGAGTTTTGTAGACAATAAGTATTCGGCTAATTTTACTTTCTACGATCGTTTGACTGATGATAAGTTTGCTTCACTGACACTTCCTGTTTCTTCAGGTATCAGATCAATCAGAACCAACAACGGACAGTTCCGTAACCGTGGTGTCGAAATTGAATTAAGTGCAAAACCTATTCACACTAAAGATTTCAAATGGAATATTGGTGCAAACATTTCGTACAACAAAAATACTATCGTAAAATTACCTGAAAATGGTTTGGAGAGAAATCGTCAGGGTGCATATCAGGTATATTCAGGCAAAGATGCTACCGATCTTATTTGGGTAGGTGGATATCAGGAAGGTCAGGAGCCGGGCGTACTTTATGCATGGCAGGCCGATGGATTATACAAAGATGCTTCTGAAATTCCGACTGATCGCGTTGTAAAACCAATTTCTTTCCAGGGAGCTACCACACGTACACTTTATGGAGTAAATAACTGGAATGCAATGACTGAAGCTGAAAAAGTAGCAAGCAAAGGCTTACCTATTTTGCCGGGTGATGTAAGATGGAAAGATGTGAATGGTGATAATGTAATTGATGATTACGATCTTGTGAAAATTGGTAATACAACTCCGCATTGGGTTGGTGGTTTCAATACTTCGCTGAGCTACAAAAACTTCAGTCTTTACACAGCTCTTGACTATGCTTTAGGTTTCCACGTACTGGATTATCGTTTGCCATGGATACTTGGTGTAATGCAGGGTTCTTACAGTACTACAATGGATGTAACTAACACCTGGACACCTGAAAACCCAAATGCTAAATATCCTACATATCAGTGGGCTGACCAGCTTGGTAAAGGTAACTATCGTAACTCTACATTATTTACTCACCGTGGAGACTATGTGTCTTTACGTCAGTTGACTCTTACTTATAACATGCCTACAGCAGTTGTAAAGGCTCTCAGAATGACCAAAATGGATGTTTCTGTTACAGGTCAGAACTTAGGCTATCTGACTCAGGCTAAAACTTTGAGCAACCCCGAAGCTGGTGGTGTTCAGGATGCCGGATATAGTCTGCCAAGAACTGTGTTGTTTGGATTAAATATTACCTTCTGATAATCTATGTTAAACAAAACAATTAAGTATATGAAAACAAATATCATTAAATACATGGTAGGCATATTTGCTTTCTCGGCTGTGGTTTTCTCAAGCTGCGACAGTCTTGAACTTGGTCCTATCGATTATTATGGTAGTACAAACTACTGGAAAACACTTCCTCAGGTGCAGACTTATGTCAACGGTATGCATCTCGATCTGAGATCAAACTCTTTCAACCGTACATTCATTCTTGGCGAGGCCAGAGGTGGACTTCAGGTTACAGGTACAAGTTCGCAGGGGGTTTCAACTTATAGTGATGTAATTAAAGGTAATACACTTACCGGAGACAATACAGGTTTAAGTGGCTGGGGAGGTCTTTATGGAAACATTTTTGATTGCAATTTACTAATTCAGCAGGTGGAAGGAAAACCCTTACATACTGAGAATCAAAAAGCAGTTGATTATCTTCTGGCACAAACCTATTCAATACGTGCGCTTTACTACTTTACTCTTTACAGAGCTTATGGTGGTGTACCTATTGTAAAAGAAGTAAAAGTACTGAACGGAGCTGTAGAACAATCGCAATTGTACACTCCGCGTTCAACTCCGAAACAGGTAATGGACTTTATCAAAGCTGATATCACTAAAGCGTTCGAATACTTTGCATCTTCAGGTACTGAGTGGACTAACAACGTAACATGGTCGAAAGCTGCAACTCAAATGCTTGCAGCCGAAGTTTATCTCTGGTCGGCAAAAGTGAGTCTGGGCGATCAGGTTCCTGCTGCCACCGATCTTGCAACAGCTGAAGGATATCTGACTGAAGTGAAAAACAATACAAAATTCGGACTTTTGGATGACTTTGCATCGGTGTTTGCCACTACAAACGAAAATAACAAAGAAATTATTTTTGGAATCAATTATGCCGATGGCGAAGCTACCAGCAAAGTTTCGAACTTTCTTTATGCCGATGCTAATATTGTGTCGTTCTACGATGCAAGCGGTGTAAAGCTTGCCGATCCGCTCAACCTGAAAGGTACAGCTATTCAACGTTACGAATACACTCTGAATTTCTGGAATTCTTTTAATGCAAAAGATAAACGCAGAAACGCAACTTTCATGGCGTATTACGACAAGGATAATGTGCTTAAAGGAACTGTGTTGAAAAAATTCACCGGATCAATAAGCTCAACAGGTGCAAGAGTTTACGATACCAACGAGCCAATGTATCGATATGCTGATGTATTGCTTATGCTTGCCGAAGTTGAAAATATGAAAGGTGGCGATCCTGCAACATACATTAATCAAATTCGTCAGAGAGCTTACGGTGCCGACTATAATGCACTAACTGATGCTTATACAAATGCCGGATTCAAAGACAACGAATTTGCTATTCTGTCCGAACGCGATAAAGAATTTGTTTACGAAGGCAAACGCTGGTACGATGTTGTTCGTATGAAAGATGCTGCAAACGGACAATCGCTGGCATTTGATGCAGCTTCGGCCTACGGAACTACTTCGGTTCTGAAAGCTACCGAAACTCATAAACTGCTTTGGCCGGTTGATAAAAATACTCTGAATGGTGACCCAACCCTGAAACAAACACCGGGTTATAAGGTTGCCGATCAGGTGGAAGAAGAATGGTAATTAGATTTTTTTTGGTAAAAAGCTGAAATGATGTTTCTCATAGATCAGTTTATTTCAGGGAAACTGTCTTTGTGAAAAGACAGTTTCTTGTTTTTTCAAAACTTTTCAATAATTTAGAAATCAAAATTAAAAAAATCAGATACTTAAACACATATGATGAAGATTAAAATAACGCTGGCACTGACTCTTGTTGCTTTTTTTACAACAATCAAAGCTGCCGATACGCTCGAAATAAAACAAACGCGTATACCTTTGCTCATCGAAAGAGTTGATAATGTGCTGTTCTTGCTGCGGTTGGATGCCGACAAAGTCAACTCGCTCGGTGATATTCAGATCGAATTCGGGCCGGAAACCGATTTGTCATCAGTGGCAGCTCTGAGCTTGTATTACAGCGGAACCGAAGCTCGTCAGGATTATGCAAAGAATCGCTTTGCACCGGTTGAATATGTTTCATCGCACGATCCGGGTAATACATTGAAAGCAAATCCATCTTATTCTGTTCTGAAAGATCGTGTACCGAAACCTAAAAACACGGTAACGCTGAAAGCTAATCAGCAGCTTTTCCCCGGACGTAATTTTTTCTGGGTGAGTCTTCAACTGAAAAAGAACAGCAAGCTCAATACAAAAATCACTGCAAAAGTGGTTTCAGCCCGTTCGGCCAATTCGCAACTTCCGCTTCAAACTGTCAGTCAGTCTGATATTGTACATCGTGTGGGTGTGGGTGTTCGTCATGCAGGAAGCAGCGGTTCTAAAGCTTATCGTATTCCGGGTTTGGTGACTACCAAAAAAGGTTCTCTGCTTGGAGTTTACGATGTGCGCTATAACAGTAGCGTTGATTTGCAGGAAAGGGTTGACATAGGTCTCAGCCGCAGTACAAACGGAGGAAGAATCTGGGAGAAAATGCGTATTCCAATGACGTTCGCCAATGAAGGTGGATTGCCAACCGCTCAGAACGGAGTGGGCGATCCGGCTATTCTGGTTGATGAAGTGACCGGAACAGTATGGATAATTGCTGCATGGACACACGGAATGGGCAATCAGCGTGCCTGGTGGAGTTCACAAAAAGGAATGACACTTCACGAAACAGCTCAGCTGATGCTGGTGAAGAGCGATGACGATGGAAAAACATGGTCGGAACCAATAAATATCACACAACAGGTAAAAGATCCTTCGTGGTATTTCCTGCTTCAGGGACCTGGTCGTGGTATTACCATGAAAGATGGTACACTCGTGTTTCCTATTCAGTTTATCGATTCAACCCGTGTACCCAATGCCGGCATTATGTACAGTAATGACCGTGGAAAAAACTGGCATATTCATAATTATGCCCGTACCAATACCACTGAAGCGCAGGTTGCCGAAACAGAACCGGGAATGCTTATGCTCAACATGCGCGACAATCGTGGAGGAAGCCGTGCTGTAAGCATAACGCGTGATTTTGGTAAAACATGGTCTGAACACAGTTCAAACAGATCGGCCTTGCCTGAGTCGGTTTGTCAGGCCAGTTTGCTTATGGTGAATGCTGCGGACAATGTTACCGGAAAGGATTTACTCATTTTTTCAAATCCGAATGTAACAAAAGGTCGTTACAATACCACCATTAAAATAAGTACAGATGGCGGTGTAACCTGGCCAGAAGCAAATCAGCTTTTGCTCGATGAAGATAATAACTGGGGATATTCCTGTCTGACTCTGATCGATAGTGAAACAATTGGTATTCTATACGAAAGTTCTGTGGCTCATATGACCTTTCAGGCGGTGAAAATTAAAGATATTCTGAAATAACTCATCCATATTCCGAAATAAAATAGTTACTTCACTGAAAAATTAAAAATATGGTTCCATGAAGAAAACAAGACTGACATTCATTGTATTACTGACACTGATATTCTCAATACAGGCTCAGAATCGGACAGATTTTACTCTGGCCTTACACAGTAATTGGCAGTTTTGCGAATCGGGAACCGGAAAATGGCTCGATGCACGGGTTCCGGGTACTGTCCACAACGATCTTATCAGGCACAGTCTTATTCCCAATCCTTTTTTTGGTACTAACGAAAAACAGATTCAATGGGTCGAAAACCGTGATTGGGAATACAGAACTATATTTCAGCTTTCGGAAGATGATTTAAAGCATAATGGAGCTGAAATCATCTTCGAAGGGTTGGACACTTATGCAGACGTGTATCTCAACGGTTCGCTTATTTTGAAAGCGGACAATATGTTCAGAGGATATCAGGCTGATGTAAAAAAGCTTTTGCGAAAAGGAGAAAACAGAATGTACATTCTGTTCCATTCACCCATCACATCGCTTCTTCCGCAATGGGAATCCTCAGGCATAAACTATCCTGCCGATAACGATCATCACGAAAAGAAACTAAGTATTTTCTCCCGTAAGGCTCCTTACAGTTATGGTTGGGATTGGGGAATCCGCATGGTAACCAGTGGCGTTTGGCGGCCGGTTGCTTTGCACTTTTATAATACAGCCAAAATTGAGGATGTCCATATCCGTCAAATGTCACTTTCGGGCATGAAGGCCGATGTGAATCATACGACCGAAATTTCCGCTCTCACTTCCGATAGTGTGAAGCTAACTGTAGAATATCTGCTGAACGGAAAAACAGTATTGACAAAAATAAAAGATACTTTGCTTGCACCTGGCAGGAATATTCTGGCTGTAAATCTGACAATTGACAAGCCAGAACTCTGGATGCCTCATGGTTGGGGAAAACCTGTACTTTATACTGTAAAAACCACTCTGAGCAAAGGGAATTCAGTTTTGTCGGAAAAGTCGCAACGATACGGATTTCGTACGATACGTCTTGTAAACGAAAAAGACGAGCATGGCGAATCGTTTTACTTCGAAGTAAACGGTATGCCAATGTATGCAAAGGGAGCCAATTACATTCCGCAGGATGCCATGTTGCCCAATGTAACTGAAGCTCGTTATCGTGAGCTTTTCAGCAATATATTGGCTGCCAATATGAATATGGTGCGCGTGTGGGGTGGCGGAACTTATGAATCGGACCTTTTTTACAATCTCGCCGATGAAAATGGCATTCTGGTTTGGCAGGATTTTATGTTTGGTTGTACCACATATCCACACGATGATACATTTCTGAACAGAGTTCGCGAAGAGACTGAGTATAATATCAAACGGCTTCGCAATCACGCTTGTCTGGCGCTTTGGTGCGGCAATAACGAGATTCTCGAAGGCATGCATCAGTGGGGCTGGAGTAAACGATTTCCGGCTTCGGTGTACAGCGAAATGTTCAGAGGATATGATCTTCTTTTCCGGGAATTGTTGCCTTCACAGGTCGATAAGTTCGATCTGGGCCGATCGTATATTCACGGCTCACCACTTTCGTCCACCTGGGGAAAACCCGACTCGTGGGCTTTTGGCGACAGTCATAACTGGGGAGTTTGGTATGGTCGCAAGAAGTTCGAAAGTTTCGATACCGAAACGGGTCGTTTTATGAGCGAATTCGGATTCCAGTCTTTCCCCGAAATGAAAACAATTGCCCGTTTTGCAAATCCTGCAGATTACCAGCTTGAGTCGGAAGTGATGAATGCGCATCAAAAGAGCAGTATTGGTAATTCGTTGATTCGAACTTATATGGAGCGTGACTATGTAGTGCCCGAAAAGTTTGAAGACTTTGTGTATGTAGGCCTTGTGCTTCAGGGGCAGGGAATGAGGTATGGATTCGAAGCACAACGACGCAACAAACCTTATTGTATGGGGACTTTGTACTGGCAGTTAAACGATAGCTGGCCTGTGGTGTCGTGGTCCGGAATCGATTATTTTGGTAACTGGAAAGCACTGCACTATCAGGCGAAACGCGCATTCGAACCTTTGCTCGTAAGTCCCGTTCAACGCAATGATTCTCTTGTTGTGTATCTCGTTTCCGATTTAATTACAAATTCTCCTGACCTGACTTTAAAAGCTGAAGTAACTGATTTTTCAGGTAAAATAATTCGTCGTTTTCAGAAGAAAACCAATATCGAAGCCAATGTATCTAAAGTTATTTGGAAAGAGAAAGTCAGCGAACTATTATCGGATGCTGAACGTAAAAGCACCTTTGTAAAACTAAGCTTAACTAACAATAAAGGTAAGCTTATAAATCAACAAATATATTTTGTAAATAAAACCAAAGACCTGCTTCTGCCCGAACCGAAAATAGATTATACAGTCAAATATAAGGATGGTCTATGTGAATTAACTCTTCGGTCCGATAAATTGGTCAAAGATCTTTTTGTAGAGTTTCCAGTGCACGGAGCACGGTTTAGCGACAACTTTTTTGATCTGTTGCCCGGAGAAAATAAAAAAATTATTATATCTTCGCCACAGATACTAAAAAATAGAACATATAATTTCGAAATTCAGCATATTCAAAAAACAATAATTGGCAAATAATTCAATAATATTATAAATATCATGAAAAAAACAGTTTTATTATTTGCAGCAATGTTCTGTATTGCTGTATTTCAACCAAAGGCATCTAATGTGGATTATCAGGTAATTCCCATTCCGGAACGAATTGATATTCAAAGGGGAGAAGGCTTTGTAATCAGTAAAGGCACAAAAATTCTGTACACAGCCGGAAATGAAAAAATGAAGCGCAATGCTGCTTTCCTGAGTGAGTATCTGAAAGAAAATACAGGACTTCAACTGAAAATGAAAGCGGCCAAGTCGGGTGGAAAAGCTATTTTGCTGAAAACCGGTTTAGTTTCGAAAAATAGTGAAGCCTACGAAATCGAAGTCTCAGCGAAAGGAATTGTGATTATAGGAGCTTCCGAAGCGGGTGTTTTTTACGGCATTCAAACACTGCGAAAATCAATTCCTGTGGCTAAGGTTCAAAAAGTAAAGATGCCAGCAGTGAAAATCTCTGATGCTCCGGCATTTGCTTATCGTGGTATGATGCTCGATGTGTCGCGTCATTTCTGCACTGTGGACTCGGTTAAACGCTGGATTGATATGCTTGCGCTGCACAATGTAAATACTTTTCACTGGCATCTTACCGAAGATCAGGGCTGGCGTATCGAAATAAAAAAATATCCGCGTCTTACCGAAATAGGTTCGAAGCGTACTGAAACTGTAATTGGCCGTAATACTGGAAAATATGATGGTAAACCGCACGGAGGTTTTTACACTCAGGCAGAAGCACGCGAAATTGTAGCTTATGCTGCCCAACGTTATATCAATGTAGTTCCCGAAATTGATATGCCCGGTCACATGCTTGGTGCTCTTGCCTCGTATCCTGAGTTGGGTTGTACGGGTGGTCCTTATCAGGTTTGGCGTCAGTGGGGTGTGTCTGATGATGTGCTTTGCATGGGTAACGACAAAACCTTTGAGTTTATTACCGATGTACTGAACGAAATTATGGATATATTTCCATCTAAATACATTCATATTGGTGGTGACGAATGTCCGAAAACAAATTGGAAAAAATGTGAAAAATGTCAGGCACGCATTGCCTCACTGGGTCTGAAAGCCGACGAACATCATTCAGCAGAAGAGCGTTTGCAAAGCTATTTTATCAGTTATGCCGAAAAAGTTGTCAATAAAAAAGGTCGTCGCATGATTGGTTGGGATGAGATTCTCGAAGGAGGTTTGGCTCCTGATGCAACCGTAATGTCGTGGCGTGGAATGAGTGGTGGAATTGCAGCTGCTAAAATGGATCACGATGTGATTATGACACCGAATTCTCATTTATATTTCGATCATTATCAGACTAAAGAGGCTAATACAGAACCTTTGGCTATTGGCGGAAATTCTCCGGTAGAAAAAGTCTATAGCTTCAATCCGATACCTGCTGAACTCAATGCTGCTCAAAGAAGCCGAATTATTGGTGTCCAGGCAAATTTGTGGACCGAATATGTACCGAATTTCCGTCATGCCGAATATATGGTTTTGCCACGTATGGCTGCGCTTTGCGAAGTACAATGGTCGCCGTCGTACAAAAAGGATTATGAGAGTTTCCTGAAACGATTGCCAATGCTTGTAGAAGTGTATAAAATTCATAATTATAATTACGCAAAGCATGTTGTAAAATAAACAGTTGCTTTAAAAATAACCGGAATTATGCGCTTTGTCATTTTTTTATTTACTGTATTGATAGCTGATTTATCAGATCTTTCTTATGTTTTTTCTCAAACAAATCAACCGAAAATTGAGCTTGTTGCAAAATCACCTGATGGAGAAAAGGGCTACGAAAAGGGAGTGTCGGCTGCTTATGCAGGGATATTGAATGACAAACTCATACTTGCAGGTGGTTGCAATTTTCCGGATGTGCCTGCTGCTGAAGGTGGTAAAAAGCGTTTCTATAAAGGAGTATATGTGGCTGATATTAAGTTGGATAATGTTCCGGAATGGAAAAAGATTGGCGATTTGCCACAAAATTCGGCTTATGGTGTTGCGGTTAATTACAATAATAAAATAATCATTGCCGGAGGGCAGAACGAAAGTTCAGCCCTTCGCAGTGTATTTACAATTTCATACGGCAACGAAACCGGCTTTTTGATCGATTCTTTGCCTTCGCTGCCTGTCACAATTGATAATATGGCCGGAGCTGTGCTCGATGGAATATTGTATATAGCCGGAGGTAAAGTAAACGGAATTCCGTCGAATGAAGTTTTTTCTTTAAATCTTACCGATTATAGCAAAGGCTGGAAACGATTGACTGTTTTTCCCGGAAACCCGCGCGTACAGCCTGTTATGTCTGCTGCAAATGGTTGTTTGTATATCTGGGGAGGCTTTTCACCTGCTATTGGCAAAAATAAACCTTCAGTGTCGAACAATGGCTGGTGTTTCAATCCTCAAACCGGACTTTGGAAAAAATTACCTGCGCCCCGTGAAAAATTTCGCCCATCCAGTTCCTTTACCGGAGCTGCTGCCATTGCTTTAAATGAGAATGAAATTCTTTGTGTCGGAGGTGTAAATGCCGGAATTTTTATGGACGCCCTTAAACGTGAGCAGAAATATAAAGGAGCTGAGGCAGCCCGCCGCGCAAAAATATACTTGTCTCAACCGGCTGAATGGTACCGTTTTAATCAGACTGCTTTTGTGTTTAATGTAAATACCGGAAAATGGCGTGTAGCTGCAAAAAATCCCCTGCTGGCACGTGCCGGTGCAGCTATTGTGAAACATGGTGACACCATATTTTATATCAATGGCGAGATTAAACCGGGCATCAGAAGCGCCGGAATTTCAAAGTTTAGTCTCTGAGATCACTCTCTTTTTTTGAACCTTCCTTTAATAGAGTTTATATAAGTTAGTCACTTCTTGAAAAATATTTTCTTAAACGCTAAGAACGCAAAGTTTTTAAGACACAAAGAAAAACTTTTAAGTTTTTCACTTTGCGCACTTTGCGTTTATTTGTGAATTCTAAGGAAATCCAATAACTTATATAATGACTATTTTCTATATAAAAAAAGAGCTGTACGAGAAACCGTACAGCTCATTTCCAAATTTTTATCAGAGAGTATGTGCAACTCTTAGAGTTGTGGTCCCGAAGGAATCAATGCTTTTGCATCGTCGTTGTCGCAATACTGTTCGAAGTTCTTGATGTATTTAGCAGCAAGCGATTTAGCTTTGGTTTCCCATTCAGCTACATCAGCATAAGTGTTACGTGGGTCAAGAATTTCAGTATCCACATTGTTCAATTCAGTTGGAGCTACCAGGTTCAGAATTGGAACGTGAATTGTTGGAGCATTTTCGATTGAACCGTCGATGATAGCGTCGATGATAGCACGTGTGTTTTTCAACGAAATACGTTTTCCTGTTCCGTTCCAGCCTGTGTTTACCAAATAAACTTTAGCATTGTGTTCCTGAGCTTTACCTATCAGTGTTTTGGCATACATTGTTGGATGCAGGGTTAAGAACGCTTCACCAAATGCAGGCGAGAAAGAAGGAACCGGTTCAGTGATACCGCGTTCTGTTCCGGCTAATTTTGAAGTAAAGCCTGAAAGGAAGTGGTACTGAGCTGATTTTTCGTCAAGAATTGATACCGGAGGCAATACACCGAATGCGTCAGCCGACAGGTAAATAATTTTCTTAGCGTGTCCTGCGCGAGAAGGAGCAACAATTTTGTTGATGTGGTAAATCGGATACGAAACACGTGTGTTTTCGGTTTTTGACGCAGCAGCAGTGTAATCAGGAGTACCATCTTCTTTTACGGTTACGTTTTCGAGCAATGCATCACGACGGATAGCTCTCCAGATGTCTGGTTCTTTGTCTTTTTCCAGGTCAATTACTTTTGCGTAGCAACCACCTTCGTAGTTAAATACACCATGATTGTCCCAGCCATGTTCGTCGTCACCAATCAGATAACGTTTCGGGTCAGCCGAAAGAGTCGTTTTGCCGGTTCCGGAAAGACCGAAGAAGATGGCTACATCGCCTTCAGCACCTACGTTAGCCGAGCAGTGCATTGAAGCGATTCCGCGTAATGGCAGATAGTAGTTCATCAAAGCAAAAATACCTTTTTTCATCTCGCCACCATACCAGGTACCACCAATTACCTGCATTTTACGTGTAAGATCGAACAGTGTAAATACTTCAGAGTGTAAACCTTGTTCTTTCCAGTTTGGATTCACTGTTTTTGATCCGTTCAGACTTACAAAATCAGGTTCGCCGTAGTTAGCCAGTTCGTAGTGCGAAGGACGGATAAACATGTTGGTCACAAAGTGTGCCTGCCATGCTACTTCCATAATGAATCGCACTTTCATGCGTGTGTCTTCGTTTGTGCCGCAGAATGTGTCAACTACATATAGTTTTTTGGCAGTTGAAAGTTGTTTTGTAACAAGATCTTTACAATGATCGAATACTTCCGGAGTTGTTGGTTTGTTGATGTTGCCATCCCACCACATTGTATCACGTGTAGTATCGTCAAGAACAATAAATTTGTCCTTAGGTGAGCGTCCGGTGAATTTTCCTGTATCTACTGATACTGCTCCTGTGTTGGTGAGTACTCCTTTCTCAAAACCTTCGTTTGCAGGATCAATTTCTGCCTGGAACAGTTCTTCGTAAGTAGGGTTGTGCAGAACTTCGAAATTACCCGAAATTCCATACTTTTTTAAATCCAAGTTTGCCATTTGTTTTTAAATTAAGTGATTTATTTTAACTTTTACTATCTCTTCAAGTTTAGACGCTGTTTCAGCGCTACAAAAGTACTATATTTTTTTCTACAGGAGAAAGGAATTAAAGAAATTTTTCTTTAATTCTGTGGTAAAAATTCATAAAATCGGATGTTAATTGGTTTTATTGGCGTTATTTAGTCAGGAGAATGAATTTATCAAAATATTTACGCAACAATTGTTTCAGGGTATATTTCGGTTTTTAATCAGGAAACAGAGCTACAATGACTTTGATAACTTATTTTACAAAACAGAAAATATTATTTTTTAGCAACTTATGTCGGAGTCATCACAATAAAAAATTGTATTTTTGTGGCTTAGGTAAATTTTTTAATACATATAAATTATTCACAAGGTAATTCTGATGAAAATCAAAGTTGTAAACAAATCGAAACATACACTTCCTCAATACGCAACTCCCTTGTCGGCCGGTATGGACATAAGAGCCAATCTCGAATCGCCGGTAGTACTCCAACCGCTCGAACGTAAGCTGATACCCACAGGTTTATATATAGAACTTCCTGAAGGGTACGAAGCTCAAATGCGTCCGCGCAGCGGTTTGGCTATAAAAAAGGGAATTACACTACTGAATTCGCCGGGTACTATCGATGCCGACTATCGTGGCGAAATATGTGTGATTTTGGTAAATCTCTCGTCCGAAGCTTTCGAGGTTCAGGATGGAGAGCGTATTTGCCAAATGGTTATTGCACGACATGAGCAGGCCAACTGGATTGAAGTGGAGGAGCTTGGAGATACCGAACGTGGTGCAGGTGGTTTCGGACATACCGGAAAGCACTGATGGCTATTGGTTTGGCTAATGAAAAATTAAATTTGATGACTGCAAAAAGGTTTTTATTATATTCATTTATTTTACTGATATTCGGAGCCTGTGCCGGAACAAAAAAAGTGACTGTTGCTGAGTCGCCTGCTTTGTCTGACTCTTTACAACGCGGGTTCAGTTACTTTTTTTACGAAGGTCTGCGGCTGAAGGATGCTGGCTTTTACGATCAGGCGTTCGAAAGTTATCGCATGAGCTATGCCATCGATTCGCTCGACGCGGGGCTACTTGCGGAGCTTAGCGGTTTGCATCTTGCTTTGGGCGAAAAGGAACAGGCCGTTCAGTTTATGCAAAAAGCCAGCGATGCCGATCCGCTTAACTGGTGGTATCACAGGCGATTGGTGGCTATGTATGCCGACAATAAGCAGGTGGACGAAGCCATAGTGGTTGCGCAAAATCTGCTGCGAAATTTCCCTGAAAAGGAAGAGGCTTACCAGCTTTTAGGAACGCTTTACAAACAAAAAGGGGAAACCGCAAAAGCGATTGAAGTATACAATGCGCTCGAAAAAATTACCGGAATTGAGGAATCGGTGGCTTTTGAGAAATTTTACCTTTATGCAAGTCAGAATAAAATTAAAAAAGCTGTTTTCGAAATCGACAGACTCATTGGGCGTTATCCTGCTAATTCGCGTTACAAAGTGATTCGTGGCGACATTTACATGCAACAAAAAATGTATCCCGAAGCTTTTGCTATTTATCAGAAAGTGCTCGAAACCGATCCGGAAAATCCTTATATTTACATGTCGCTTTCGGAGTATTACGAGGCTGTAGGGCAGCCCGATAAAGCTACAGGTTCCATTGTGACTGCGCTTAAAAATCCGCAACTGGCAGTGGAGGAGAAAATGGAAATTATGGGGCAGTTTGTACCTAAAATTCTTCGCGATTCCACCCGTCTCGACGAAACCGAATCGCTTTTCAAACTGCTTGTGGAACACTATCCGCTCGAGGAGCAGGTACATGGATATTACAGTCTGTTTTTGCAGTATCGCGGTCGGAATGCCGAAGCGATCAACGAACTTGAGTCGATGCTCAATATCAATCCCAAAAATGAGCAGACCTGGTTGCAGATGCTGCAATTGTACATGAGTCAGGAGAAATTCGACGAGGTAATTGCAACGGCCGACAGGGCTATTTCGCAAATACCCAACATGCCACAATGGTATTTTTTTAAGGGAATTGTACTTTTTCAGCAGGAAAAGTTCAGCGAAGCACTGGAAGTGAATAAAACAGGAGTGACTCTTGTGCCCGACAATCAGGCGCAGCTCCGGAGCGATTTTTATGCGCAGATTGGCGATTTGAATTATAAAATGGGCAATCACAAAGAGGCTTTTGATGCTTATGAACTCTCGTTGAAAGCCAATCCTGCGAATGTCTATGTGATGAACAATTACGCATATTATCTTTCGGAACTGAATACCGATTTGAAAAAGGCCGAACTGATGAGTGCCAAAACGGTTGAGAAAGAACCGTCTAACAGTACTTATCTCGATACTTATGCCTGGATTTTTTATATACAGGGAAATTATTCGCTGGCAAAATTTTATATCGAAAGGGCTATCGACAATCTGAAACCTGATTACGATGCTTCGGTTATCTACGATCATTACGGCGATATACTTTGGAAATCAAACAACCCTGAAAAAGCAAAGGAAATGTGGAAAAAAGCTCTGGAAAAGGGTATGGACACTCCCTTGCTGAAAATTAAAATTGAAGAGGGAATTTTGTAGAAAGACATTTTAATTGAAAACACTATGCGAACGAAACATTTCATTTATATTCTGGCTGTTGCATGTGTCAGTTTTGCCTGTAAAACCAAGCAACAGGTTGTCACAAAGCAAAAATCCGAACGAAAACCGGTGGAATTGCTTGTTGAAAAACTGAAACAGGCCGAACCACAGTTCAATTCGGCCAATGTAAGTAAAATGAATGTGAACTTCGAGCTCAATGGTCGGTCGATGTCGGTTTCGGCAAGTTGCAGGTTGATAAAGGATTCGGTCATGCATATTTCAATTATGCCTGCGCTTGGTATTGAGCTTTTTAAAGTGGAAGTCAACCGCGACAGTTTGCATGTGTTCGATAAGTTTAATCGTCGTAGTTATTCGGTTGATTATAAATATCTGGCCGACAAATTTGCGGTGGAACTCAACTATCAGTCTGTCGAAGCACTTATCACAAACCGCTTTTTTATTGCAGGTGAGCAGAATCCCGATCCGGAGTTAATGACTGCTGCAAGCGAAGGTTTAGGGTCGGTTATTAATTACAAGGGAAATGTAATGCAGCAGCTCACATACAGTAATGAACTCAGCCGTATTACCAAACAGAATATTGTGGCAAAGAAAAGTAATTATGTTTTAAATGCTTTGTACGATACTTTTGAGCCGGCAGGCGAAATTGTATTTCCACGAAAAATAAATATCAGTGTATCTGGAAACCGACGTACATTTAACGCCGATTTTACGATAAACCGTGTTACTTTCAATGAAAATGTACAGTTACAACCCATTGATCGCAGTCGTTTTACAAAAGCAAGTATTGACCAGTTGTTGAAAAAATAAACATTTAGCCATGTTTCGAACATTATTATCTAAAGTCCTTATCATCATTTTGTTGCTTGGTACAATAAGTCCGGTAACCGCACAGTCTGTGAAGCAACTCGAAGCACAGCGTAAAAAAACACTGCAATTGCTTGAGTCGACCAACAAAATGCTGAATGAGACTAAAAAATCGCAACGCAGTTCGCTCAACAAACTGACCATTATCAATAAAAATATCAATGAGCGAAAAACACTGATTTCCAACATAAGCAAGGAAATTAATGAACTCGACAGCGAAATGCAGCGTCTGAATCAGGAAAAACGCATGCTCGAAAACCGCCTGACAATACTCAAGCGCGACTATGCACGTCTTGTACAGGAAGCGCATATCAACAGAAGCATTTATTCCAAAATAATGTTTGTGCTTTCGGCCGACAATTTCGACCAGTCGTATCGCAGGCTTCGTTATCTGCAGGAATATACTGATTACAGAAAGGATCAGGTCAAAAAAATTGAAAAGGTAAAAACGCAGATTGTCGAAAAAGCCGACAGTCTGAATAAACACAAGGTGACCAAAGAGGAAGTGGTAAAACAGAAGGAAGTGGAAGCCCAAAAATTGACCAACGATCAGAAAAAGGAAAAGGTTTTGCTGACCGACCTTCAGAAAAAAGAGCGTAAACTGCGCGATGACATTAAAAAGCAACAAAAAATTGCCAACGATCTGAATAATAAAATTGCCCGTATCATTGCAGAGGAAATACGTAAGGCTGAGGCCAAAAGGGCCGAAGAAGAACGTAAACGCCGTATTGCGGAGCAGAAAAAACAGGGAACACCGAAAGATAAAGATGCCGGAACAAAGGATAAAACCGAAACAGCTGTGGCAAAACCATCGGGTTCGGTGAGTACTTTGACCAAAGAAGAAAAACTGATTTCAGGTAACTTTGCGGCCAATCAGGGACGACTTCCGTGGCCAACCGACAAGGGTTTTATCAGCGGACGTTATGGCGTGCATCCGCATCCCGTGTTGAAACATGTGACCACCAACAACAAAGGTATTTACATTCAAACACCGGCCGGAACAAATGCCCGTGCGGTATTCGAAGGGGAAGTGACTCAGCGCTTTTCGATTCCCGGCAGCAACAATGCAGTGATTATTAAGCATGGAGAATTCCGTACTGTATATGCTAATCTCACCAGCATTTATGTAAATGTGGGCGACAAAGTGAGTGCCAAACAATCCATTGGAAAAATTTATACCGATGGCGAAAACGACAACAAAACGGAACTTTATTTTCAGGTGTGGAAAGGAAAAGCCCTCCAGAATCCTGAAAGCTGGGTGGCCCGTTAGTTCGTAGTTTTATTTATAAATTTATTTGAAATAAAATAGAAGGTAAAAGGAATACGCTTACTGCTAACCGTTTACCGCTTACTGTTATTTTTATGGAAGAATTAGAAATTGTTCAACAGGTTGATTATGGCGACAGCAATATTATAACCCTCGAAGGACTCGAACATGTGCGTCGCCGTCCCGGAATGTACATTGGAAAGCTTGGAGATGGAAGCCATGCCGACGATGGTATTTATGTGTTGCTCAAGGAAGTGCTCGACAACTGTATCGACGAGTACCGAATGGGAATGGGTAAAAATGTGGAAGTGCGCGTGAAAGACGGACATGTGGAAGTGCGCGACTACGGGCGTGGTATTCCTTTGGGGAAAATGATTGACGCTGTGTCTATTATGAATACAGGTGGAAAATACGACTCGAAAGCGTTTAAGAAGTCGGTTGGTCTGAACGGTGTGGGTACAAAAGCTGTGAATGCACTTTCGTCGCAGTTTGTAGTGCAGAGTTATCGCGACGGACAAACCCGCAGGGCTGAATTTATGCAGGGAAAACTGCAGGCCGACAGCGAAATTTTTGCCGATGCAAGTTCTGAGCGTGGTACTTATGTGTATTTCGTGCCCGATAAGGAAATGTTCGGAAACTATGTGTACAAGGAAGACTATATCGAAACCATGTTGCGCAATTATGCGTATCTCAATACCGGACTTTCGATCAATTTCAACGGAAAACGTATTCTGTCGCGCAACGGTTTGCTCGACCTGTTGAACGAAAATATGACTTCCGACCCGCTTTATCCGATTATTCATCTCAAAGGCGAGGACATCGAAATTGCATTTACCCACAGCGATCAGTATGGCGAAGAGTATTATTCGTTTGTGAACGGACAACATACCACGCAGGGCGGAACACATCAAAGTGCTTTCCGCGAAGCCGTGGCGCGAACTATCAAGGAATTCTATAATAAAAATCAGGAGTTTACCGACATTCGTAACGGGATTATTGCGGCCATAGCTATCAGCGTGGAAGAGCCTGTGTTCGAAAGTCAGACAAAAACTAAACTCGGATCGCGCGATATGTCGCCTACGGGTGGCCTGTCGGTGAATAAGTTTATTTCCGATTTTCTGAAAAAAGAGCTCGACAACTATCTGCACCGCAACAGTGAGACTTCTGAAATAATGCTTCAGAAAATTCAGGATTCTGAAAAAGAGCGCAAAGCCATTGCCGGAGTAACAAAATTGGCCCGCGAACGTGCTAAAAAAGTGAATCTTCACAACAAAAAACTCCGCGATTGCCGTTATCATTTCAACGATACGCTTACCAAAGACGAGAAAAAAAATGAGCTGATCGAAAATTCAAGTCTGTTCATCACCGAGGGTGACTCGGCCAGTGGTTCCATTACCAAAAGCCGCGATGTAAATACTCAGGCAGTATTCAGCTTGCGTGGAAAACCGCTCAATAGTTACGGACTTACAAAGAAAATTGTGTACGAAAACGAAGAGTTCAACCTGCTGCAGGCTGCACTCAATATCGAGGATGGTATCGAAGGTTTGCGTTACAACAAGGTCATTGTGGCTACCGATGCCGACGTGGACGGAATGCACATTCGTTTGTTGCTTATCACTTTCTTTTTGCAGTTTTTCCCCGATTTGATCAAGAAAGGACATGTGTATATTCTGCAAACGCCGCTTTTCCGTGTTCGTAACAAGAAGGAAACTATTTATTGTTATTCCGAAGAAGAACGTATTGCAGCATTAGCCAAACTGGGTGCGAACCCTGAAATTACCAGGTTTAAAGGTTTGGGTGAAATTTCGCCTGATGAGTTCAAGCACTTTATCGGAAAAGACATTCGCCTCGATCAGGTAAGTCTGCGTAAGGAAGATGCTGTGCAGGATTTACTTTCGTTCTATATGGGTAAAAATACTTCCGAACGTCAGACTTTTATTATCGACAATCTGGTGGTGGAAGAGGATGTGTGATCAATGTACCGTTGACAATTGATAGTTGACAGTTGGATTCCTGTACATTAAGTTCTGTTTGTCTAATGCTTTGATAATATTATGCCTCTGAATTACTATTCCGAAAACGAAACAAAGGACTCAAATCCTGATATTTACTTTATGCGTCAGGCTTTGCTGGAGGCTCAAAAGGCTGCACAGCGCGACGAAGTGCCTGTGGGTGCTGTGGTGGTTTGTCAGGGACGGATTATTGCGCGCGGACACAACCTCACCGAAACGCTTACCGACGTGACTGCTCATGCCGAAATGCAGGCAATAACTGCAGCAGCAGGTTTTCTGGGCGGAAAGTATCTGGTGGATTGTACGCTTTACGTGACTGTGGAACCCTGTGTGATGTGCGCCGGAGCACTTGGCTGGTCGCAGATAAGTCGCATTGTGTATGGCGCTGCCGATGAAAAGCGTGGTTTCGCCCGTTTTGCTCCATTGGCATTGCATCCTAAAACCGAAGTAGTTTCAGGAGTGCTCGAAGAGGATTGCAGCGCTTTGATGAAGGATTTTTTTAAACGAAAAAGATAGTTTCGTCACTCATAAATTATTCAGCAAAATGAAAACTAACCGGATTGTGCTTTTGCTGCTGGCTGTTATGTTCAGCATTTCTGCTTTATTTTCACAACAAACAAAATCCCGCATCATTGAAAACGGAGGCACCGGAAAGTACAGTGCCATTATGCTGAGCGATGCATCATTGCCCACTCATACAATTTTTCGTCCGGCCGATATTTCAACTTTTACAAAAAAACACAAACTTCCACTTATTGTGTGGGGAAATGGCGCCTGTTTCAATTCGCCATGGGAGCATGTCAACTTTCTGAATGAAATTGCGTCGCATGGCTTTATGGTCATTGCCATTGGTATTATGCCTGAAGAAAATGGCGAAAAGATGAAGGACAGATCGCAGGCTTCGCAGCTGACAGATGCAATAGACTGGGCTCTGGCGCAGAATAAAAACAAAAACAGTGTGTACTTCGGGAAAATTGACTGCTCAAAAATTGCTGTAAGTGGCATGTCGTGTGGCGGTTTACAGGCACTCGAAGTGTGTGGTGATCCACGAATTTCCACGCTTGTGGTTTGCAACAGCGGTTTATTCACTAATCCCGCAGGCAGTCGCTCCGGAATGCCACAAATCGGGAAAGAACAGTTGAATAAAATCCATACGCCAACGCTTTATTTGCTGGGTGGACCAAAAGATATTGCCTACAACAATGGAATGGACGATTATTCACGTATAAATCATGTACCTGTTTTTGTGGGAAATATGGATGTGGGACATGGTGGCACTTACGGTCAGCCTCATGGTGGTGAATTTGCCCGTGTGGCAACTGCATGGTTCCGGTGGCAACTGAAAAACGATCGCAAAGCAGGCAAAATGTTCACTGGAAACCCCTGTAAGCTTTCTCTTGATAAAGTATGGACGGTTCAGAAAAAGAATATGCCTTAGAAGAGCATGTTTTACTTCATCGGAAAATTACTATTCAACCCTGAGTGTTCACGATATTTAAAAATCACACAGATGAAAAAAATCACATTTCAAATCATTCTTTTAGCACTAATTTGCGTATCAGCAAATTTGTTTTCGCAAAAAAAAGCCATTCCTCAGAAGTTCAACTACAAACAGAATCCCGCAAAGTCCGGCGTGCAGGCTGACGAAATAAAAGGCGTCGATTCACTGCTGCAATCTTTTGTGGACAATAAAAAGCTGAATTGTGTAACGGCCTTCGTAGCTAAAGGTGGCAATGTGATTTACAAAAAATCCTTTGGTCTGAAAGATGTGGAAAAGGGCGTTCCGGCTACTCCCGACGATTATTATGTGCTGTTTTCACAAACCAAAGCAATAACTACTGTGGCATTTATGACTTTGGTTGAAAAAGGTCTGGTTTCGGTGGACGATCCGGTGTCGAAGTATTTTCCTGAAATTCCGGACAAAGTAGTGACAAAAGTAAACGAAGATGGTACTTACGAAACACGTCCTGTAACCACGCCCATGACTTTTGCACATCTGATGTCGCATTCTTCAGGCTTAAATGCCGGACTAGTGGGCAAAATCCGACGTGCCGAAGGCATGAAAGCCGGAGCTCCTGCAGGTTTCGGAGCCGATATTCCAAATCAAAAGCCTTCAGGACAACGAACTTTTGGCGTTGCAGGTAAAACTCCATATCTCAAAGATGAAATGCTGGCTCTTGCAAAATATCCGCTTGGCTTCGACCCCGGAACTGAATGGAATTATCATATCAGCACCAATATGCTGGGTTATATGGTCGAAATTATTTCAGGAAAACTTTTGCGCGAATATGTGAAGGAAACAATTCTTCAACCACTTGGCATGAACAATACCGACTGGTATTACGGTCCGGAGGCGCTGACCCGTTTTGTAAAACCTTATGTGGCTGCCGATGGTGTCCTCACTCCCGGAACCACCATGTATGCCGAAGGAGCTGTGAGTGGCGAGCAAACTTATTGCGAAGGTGCGATTGGATTGAACGGTCCTATTGAAGATTATGCCAAATTCTGCCAAATGCTTCTGAACAAAGGAGAGTTCAACGGTCGCCGGATTTTGAAACCCGAAACTGTGACACTTATGACCACTATCAATCGTTTGCCTGAGAGAAATTCGGGAGGCAAAGGTTTTCAGTTCGGGCTTGGCTTTGAACTTTACAATAAACTGAAGAAACCCGTTCCGGCAGTTTCGAATACGGCTTATGCCTGGGGTGGAATGCTCGGCACCGAATATATTATTGATCCTGAAAATGATATGATTGTGCTTTTTTACATGAACATGTTTAAACGCGACAATCTATATCCTGTCTTTTTGAAAAATGTGTATGAAATGTTCTGATGTTTATTTTGGTATGAAATATTTCTTGTTTATTACGCTGTTTTTCTCCGTGTCTGTTTTTTCTCAAAAACTGACTCCAATAGCCGATGCCTGGGCCGGAAACTCGGTAAATGCAGTGGTATTTCGGAAAAATTCAATTGTCACACACGCAAAAACACAGTTTGCTGCCTTCTACAATCAGCAGGGCAAACTGGTTTTGGTCAAAAGAATACTTAATTCAGAAGAATGGGAAATCAGCGAAACGCAATACAGCGGGAATATTCGTGATGCACACAATACCATCAGCATAATGGCCGACGGCAATGGATTTCTGCATGTGTCGTGGGATCATCACGGTCACAGACTGAATTACGCACGTTCGGTAGAACCGCTTTCGCTGCAACTCTCCGATAAAATGCCCATGACCGGAAGTCACGAAACCAATGTTACTTATCCCGAATTTTTCAGAATGCCCGACGGTAATCTGATTTTTATGTATCGCGACGGACAATCGGGACGCGGAAATCTGGTGCTGAACAGTTACAATACGCAATCGCAAAAATGGTCGCAACTGCATGCTAATCTGATTGATGGTGAAAACAAACAAAATGCATACTGGCAGGCCTGTGTCGATCATAAGGGTGTTATTCATGTGTCGTGGGTGTGGCGAGCCACCTGGGACGTATCTACCAATCATTCCATGTGTTATGCGCGATCGACCGATGGCGGTCGGAGCTGGGAAAAATCAAATGGTGAAAAGTATCCAATGCCCATAAACGCTGCAAATGCCGAATATGCACTTCGTATTCCACAACGGAGCGAACTGATGAATCAGACCTCAATGACTACCGATCGTGAAGGAAATCCCTTTATTGCCACTTACTGGCGCGATGCAGACTCGGAAATTCCTCAATACAGAATTATCTACAACATAAATGGCGAATGGAAAACCAATAATACAGGTTTCAGAACCACAGCCTTTTCGCTAAGTGGAGGTGGCACGAAAAGCATTCCTGTTTCCCGTCCACAAATCCTGATAAAGGGAAAAGGAGAGAAAGCAAAAGTAACGCTGATTTTCCGCGACAGTGAACGTGGTTCGGTAGTTTCGAAAGCCACTTGTTGTAATTTACAGAATAACGTTTGGAAAATCACAGACCTGACCACCTTTAGCGTCAATGCGTGGGAACCTTCGTACGACACTGAACTCTGGCGCAACAGAGGCAAGCTGCATTTGTTTGTGCAAAAAGTGACACAGGTGGATGGCGAAGGTGTGGCGGCTTCGCAACCCGAAAAGTGCTATATTTTGAATGTGAAGTAAGTTTTATTTAATCGAATAATAGTATTTGTTAATGTGAAAATATTACGGAGATATAGGAACGCGGATTCACACAGATAAAGCTGATGTTCATTAAATAGATATTTAAAAAGTGGGTCTAAAAACGGATTTAATCCCCGATAAATCGGGGAAGATTTAAGAGTGATATCTTAATCATTAACTTCGTTGATCCTCAATTCCGACTTGTCGGAACCAACGGTCATCGACCAAAGGGAGATAATATAAATCCGTTTTAAAATCCGCTTATTCTGCGTGAATCCGCGTTCCTATTTTATTTCTTATATATAAAATTCAATTTATCAGATACATATAACTTATATATTATCTAATGTCAATTCAAATTAAATAATTCCCGCTTACAATGAATAAAATACAGGAAGCCCGAAATGGCGCAAGGAAATGGTGGTTGCTTATCGTATTGATGTTGGTAATTGCAGGAGGAATTCTCTTTTGGTTTGTTCCCTCACCTTTCCGGTTGGGATTTGAAATAACCGACGATCTTGGTGGAAATATCTTCCCTTCGGCCATTCTTTCGGTAGCTACTACCGATGCGCAGGTCATTCAGCCTTCGGACACAATGTATGTGGGCAATCCCAAATCGACCATTGCGGTGCGTGTTCGTTCTGCTAAGGCTTTGAGCCGGGTGCGGGTGGAAGTGGCTGAATCGCGTTTCTATGCACGCTCGGTGTCCGAATTTGTACTCGACAGAGCGCATACCAATTACGTGATTTATCCTGATATAGTCTGGAATTACGAAGCATTGAAAAACAACCTGCAGGCCGAGCCGATAAGTGTATTGATAACTGCCGAAATGAATGGCAAAGACCTTGGTCAAAAAGTCAGAACCTTTTCGGTACGAAGCATTAACGAGTGTTTGCTGGGCTATGTGAGCAATGGAAAAAAATACCACGATACCGGAATTTTCTTTGCAGCTTATGTCAACGAAGATCATCCCATGATCGATCAGGTGCTGCGCGAAGCACTGAACACACGTATTGTAAACCGCTTTTTGGGTTATCAGGCAGGTAAGGCCGATGCAGTCGATCGTCAGGTGTATGCTTTGTGGAATGTGTTGCAAAAACGACAATTCCGCTATAGCTCGGTGGCCAATACCAGCTTGTCGAGCAATGTGGTTTTTTCGCAGCGTGTGCGCACTTTCGAAGATGCCCTCAATTCCTCGCAAATCAATTGCGTGGACGGAAGTGTGCTTTTTGCGTCACTGCTCCGGGCCATTAATATCTTGCCCGTGCTGGTGCGCACTCCCGGACATATGTTTGTGGGTTATTATACCGACTCGAATCAAAAAGACATTAATTTTCTGGAAACCACAATGATCGGCGATGTCGATCTCGACGATTTCTTCCCCGATGAGCAACTCGATTCCACTATGGTTGGCAAATCGCAAAACCAAATGTCGCGAATCACTTTCGATAAATCCAAAGAATATGCCCGAAAAAAATACGAACAGAATAAATCAGGTGTACATTCGGGCAAGCAAAACTTTATGTTTCTGGAAATATCGAAAGATGTGCGCCGTAATATTCAGCCGATAGGGAAGTAAGGTGAAGCTTTTTCTGTTTTTAATTCCTATGTTCGGCATAGTCTCGAACGCACGCCATCATTTGCTCATTAAAAGGGCATATCCGTGAGGACAAGGGGATTATTTCTTGTTCCACCAAAGCTTATAATATTTATTTAAATCTGGCGGGGAAGATTTAAAGCTTTCTTTGTACTGCATAAAATCCAAACTATCAATTATCGGATATTCAGCAAGCAATATACATTGTTCAGGATTATTTCTATTATAAATTACCACATATCTATCCCCAATTTTGTTTTTAACATCACGCGGTGTTGTACCTAAGTATGCTACAGTCTCAATATCTGCACTCCTATTACTATCATAAAATGCAATGCGTAAACTCGAGCTGCTGTGTTTTATACCTGGCCCGGAATATTTAATTATTGTTGCTATTGCATATTCCCGATTTTTTGCAATTGAATTAACCGTAATATCCTTATCACTTACTATATAAACTATGCCGCATATGCACAATATTATAGGTAAGTATATTTGTAAGAACTTTTTATCTTTTGTTTGTTTTTCTATTTTCATCGTTATTTATTTACTCGGCCAAACGGATATGCTATCCAAAGCACTAAGTTCCCCGACCAAACGTATATGCTATCATAAAGTACTATCTTCGCACACGTCCGACGGGATTTCCGAATCCCGTCGGAATATATTATAAGGAACTGTGTTCCGATATGATACCGATTAATTTTTACTGCGACAAAATTATGAATATATTCTTAATTTACAATTGTAGCTTAGCGGATTAAAAAATCCTGATATTACATTCCGACGGGATTCGGAAATCCCGTCGAACGTACGCCATCATTTGCTCATTTAAAGGACATATCCGTGAGGACTGCCAATATAGTTCATTTTTTCCATCAGGACAAGGGGGAGTTATTCCTCCTGGCTCTG